>DASYAK010000001.1:0-23810 GCA_036501385.1 Gemmatimonadales bacterium
AGCCTGCGCCGGGAGTCGTTGCCCTGGGCATCGCCGGCATGCCGGGTGGCCCATATCACCTCGGGATGGTTCTCCATCTGCACGGTGATCAGGCGGCCGAAACGCTCGCCCGCGAGACACCGCGCTGGGAAGCGTGGTTCCAGAAGGAGTTTCCGGCGCCGGCGGAGCCGAACAAGAGCGAATGAACCCGGAACACGGGGACTCACAGTGAGAAGCATCAGGATCATGGAACACATCTCGCTGGACGGCGTGATGCAGCCGTCCGGCGACAGCGACTTCGCCACCTGGTCGTCTGGGGAAGTTCAACGCTCACGTCCGTGCTGCTCGAGCAGGGCCTGGTCGACGACGTGGTGCTGATCGTCTACCGGGTCCTCCTCGGCCGGGACAAGCGCATCTTTTCGGGCAGCGCCAAGCCGCGCGAACTCGCGCTTGTCAGCACGAAGGCCACGCCATGGGGCGTGCTCATCAACAGCTATCGGTACGTGGGAGCAGCAGGACCCGACTAGTTGTGAACGCGCAGCTGCCATGATCAACGAGCGTCGCTTGCCTCACTCCTCCCGCAACGCCGTCATCGGATTCATCCGCGCCGCCCGCCATGCCGGCGCGACGCCAGCCAGCAATGCGACGCCGAGGAGGACGCCGGCAGATCCGACCCACGTCAGTGGGTCGGATGCACTGAGGCCGAAAAGAAACGACGCGACGAGTCGCGTTGCCACCAGGGCCAGCAACGCGCCGACGCCGAGTCCTGCAAGTACCACGACGCCCACCTCGCCGATTACCATCCGGATGAGGCGCTCGCGCGCCGCACCCAGGGCGATGCGAATGCCGATCTCGTTCTTTCGCCGGGCGACATTGTACGACATCGTACCGTACAATCCGATCAGCGCCAGCAGGAGCGCCAGGCCACCGAAAAAGGTGGCCAGTATGGCCAGCAACCGATCCCGGCTCAGCGAACGCGCCACCTGGTCGCTCAGCGTCGTGAACTCCAGCGAGGCGGTGGGAGAAATGCTTGGCATGATGCTCTTGACGCCGGTAATGAGCGACGCCGGCGGAACATCACTCCGAAGCTCGAGCGTGAAGTCGGTCACTGGACGGGGGTCCTGGGCAGCCGGCATATACACCATCCCGCCGGTGCTGTCTCGAAGCGAGCTGAATCTGGAATCCTCGACGACACCGATCACCTCGGTCGGCGTGCGCCCTCGCAATCTCTTCCCGATCGGATCAGTGGCACCGAACAGCTCGCGCGCCAGGCTTTCGCTGACCAAGGCCACTAGTGGTGATGTAGCGTCGTCGGCCGGGCTCACGTCTCTGCCGCGAAGCACCCGTGTCCCGATGGTGGTGAAATAGTTCGCGCTGATGTGATTAATCGCCGATTGGATACCGGTCCGGACGGTTGACGGTGTGCCGTCAACGGCGACCACGCCGAATTCTCCGCTGCCACCGAGCGGTGTCATCGTCGAGAACGCGGCCGATCGCACACCCGGCAACGCGCGCAACCGCTCGAGGATGACGCTGGGGATTGCCACACTGGTGTCGCTCAGTTCCGTGTTGACCAGCAGCACGCCGCTGCGCTGGAAGCCGGCATGTGTCGTGGACAGATTCCGGAACGAGTTGAGCAGCAACCCCGCCGACGTCAGCAGCACGAACGACAGCGCGACTTGTCCGGCCACCAGCGCCCAGCCAATACCCCGGCGCGAGCGGCCGACCACGCTGCGCCCCTGCGCCTTGAGTGCCGCCTGCGGATCGGCTTGCGCCGAGCGCCACGCGGGGGCCAGTCCGAAGAGCACGCCGCTCGTCACCGCCGTCACCATCGTGAAGGCGAGCACCCGTCGATCGAGGGCGAGATTGAGCCACGTACCGTCGTCGCCTTCGGTCAGGAACCCCATCAGCAGCCGGGCGCCCCAGGTCGCGAACAAGACGCCGAGTGCCGCGCCACAAAGCGAAAGCAGCATCGCTTCAGTGAGCATCAGGCGGATGAGTCGGCCGCGTCCGGCACCCAGTGCGAGCCGGATCGCCGCTTCGTGTTGCCGCACCGTGGCGCGCGCCAGCAGGAGGTTGGCAACGTTTGCGCACGCAATCAGCAGCACCAGCGCCACCACGACCATCAGGACGCGAAGCGCACCGGCGTACTCGACGCGCAGGTCCGAGAACCCGTTGGCCGCGGGCGCCACCACAAGCGGCCGCTTGAGATAGCTCGCCTTGTCTTCAGTGGACCAGTTGAGTGGCAGCGTGGCGGCCATCACGCCGGGCGTAAGTGCGGCGAGGCGCGCGCCAGTCTGGGCGACGGTCGCACCCGCCGCGGGCCGGATCACGATGCTCAGCCACCAGAGCGCACGCTCATCGAGTGCGGTCGGTATCCCACCATTGGTCGGCGCGGCGCAGATCGGCGCGTAGAGCTGCGTCTGGCGCCCGACCTCCATGCCGGAGAAGGCGCGGTCGACGACGCCGACGACGGTGAACGGGTGCGAGTTGACCATCAGCGTCTTGCCGATCGCGCTCTGGGCGCCGCCAAATTCATTCTGCCAGAGGCCCCAGGAGAGCACGACGACGGCAGGACAGCCACGGACGTCGTCCTCGCGGGTGATGGTGCGACCCAGCATGGCCGGTACGCCGAGGGTGGCGAAGTAGTCGCCACTCACCCACTCGGCGTCGACCGAGCGCACCTCGCCGCCCTGGGCGAGGTCGAAGCGACTCTGGCTGTAGGCAAAGGCGCCGGCGTACAGCTCGGGATGACCGCGCAGCTCTTCCCAGATGGGATTGGTGAAGTAATCGCCGCCCTTCTTTCCCGTCGTCACCTTGAGCAGCGTCTCGGGATGACGCACGGGCAACGATTTCAACATGACGGTGTTGATGAGCGAGAAGATCGCGGTGTTGGCGCCGATGCCGAGTCCGAGGGAGAGAACGGCGACTATGGCGAAGCCGCGATTGGCGCGGAGCGCACGCGCGGCGTGGCGGATGTCGGCGAAGAGCGCGTCGAACCACGCCACGACGTCGACGTCACGCGTCCGTTCTTTCATCACGCTGCGATTGCCGAAGCGCCGGCGTGCCTCGTGCCTGGCCTCGACCTCGGGCATTCCCGCGGCAACAAGGTCGTCCGCGCGTTCACTGAGGTGAAATCCCATCTCGCGATCGAGCTCGCTCGAATGACGATCGGAGCGGAACAGGTTGGTGAACCGACGATACCACGCCATGGGAGTCTCCCGGTTGCTGCGTTGTCCGCTCAGGCGTAGCGCAGGACGCGCTGCACGCCGTCGGTCAGTCGAGCCCAGCTTTCCTGTTCGCGGGCGAGCTGGCGCCGCCCCGCAGCGGTGAGCGTGTAGTAGCGTGCCTGGCGATTCTTCTCGGTGGTGCCCCATTCGGCTCGCACCCAGCCGTCCTGCTCCATGCGATGGAGCGCCGGATAGAGCGACCCTTCCTCGACGCGGAGGAGGTCGGACGACGCCGACTGGATGTGGGCGGTGATGGCGTACCCATGCATGGCGCCGCACGCGGCGAGCGTCTTGAGCACCAGCAAGGCGAGGGTGCCCTGCAGGATATCATTCTTCTGTCGTCGGGTCACCGGATCTCCTCTATCTAGCTAGGTAAGAGGCTACGGGCACGACGACGGGATGTCAAGGCGCAAGCGCGCTGGATGGACGCGGCCGTCAGGACGACATTCTCATCGTGGCGCCGATGGCTGATGAGGACCGCCGACTTCGTCAGTGAATTCGCGAGAGCGCCGCTTGGAACAAGCTCTTCACGTCGGCAAGAGTGGTCGATGGATCGTTGTTATACCCCATAAGTCGATGCTGATATGTCTTCGCCGCGGTCCGCTCGTCCACGATTTCCCGCACCAGTTCCATGGCCGGCCGCCGATGGTGAAAACCGCCGGCCACTTCGATCTCGGCCTGCTCTACCGCGCAGTAGATGCTCCATCTTTTCGCTGTTACCGGGCATTTGCGATTATCCGCACGATTCCAGACTGAATCGGACGTGATGATCGTAGCGGCACGCTCCAGGATCTGGCGATCAAGGGGCGATGGCGGAATCGTCAGCACGGTATCGACCGTGAAGCGAAGCGACGAATCGGGGGACGCGACCTGCGAGATTGCAAACCAACCCGCATAGGTCCGGATCACGCCGGTGCTGTCGGCATAGATCTCGATCTCCACGGCGTCGGCTGCCCCGGGCAGATCGGCTACCGCCTGTGCTACGACTCGTTCTCGCAGTCGGCGAAAGAACGTCTGGACGTCCGCAAACGTGGTCGCGCTGTCGTTGTTGAAACCGATCACGGCGACATCGTATTGCTTGCTGGTCATGCCGCCAACGACCTGGTCCGCCTCATTCGGCACAACCGACTCGGCATCGGCCATCGTACCGGACCAGACAGCCACCGGATGGATATCGCTCCGCCACATGCCACTGGCAACGCCACTGGCCCGAGCAAGCGTGACGATTGGCACTTCATCAAGCAGCGAGCCGCAGCCTCCTTCCCATCCGGCCGCCAGCGGCCGGAACAGGCAGGTCGCGCGGGGCGAGTTGGCGTTGCCGACGACCCGCGGCCCCCGCTCGCGATGAATCCCAGCGCCCTCTTCAATCGCTTTCTGTAATGCGCACCCGATGCTATAGGTTTGTGCCACAGCAGCGCAGGTACCGGTATCCACCCGGTTCCATTGCGTCGGTGCGCCGAGAAGTTGTGCGGCACGATCGACGATTCCGGCGTCCCACACTCCAACAGCAGTCGCGGTGGTTGGTGGAGGCCCGGGAAATGCCGCCTGGTCATGCTGCGCAGACGCGCTCGATGCCACGCCGGCGAGGCTCAGCGAAACGAAAATGCCAATATGACAATCCATGACAGCTACCTCACCTTTGGCGTGCATGCAGGTTGAGTTACAAGCTTGCCGCAACACGACGCGGTAGGGCCCAACGCGTTAAGCATCTTCAGCCCGTTTTCGCCGGCCGGAGTGGAACTGGCACCCCGGGCATTGCCCCTGTGCATCCGCCACCCGGTGTGCCCGTCGCATATGGCATCGCACCACACCCCACGGAGATTCATAATGAGAAAGATCAGGATCCTCGCACAGATCTCGCTGGATGGCGTGATCCAGGCGCCCGGTGGACGCGGCGAAGGCGGCGATGACTACCCGCACGGCGGATGGACGGCACCGTATCGAAGTGCGGCCGGAGGAGAGGCCGTCGCCGAGGCGCAGGGCAAGGACTTCGATCTGCTGATTGGACGCCGCACGTACGACATCTTCGCCGGCTACTGGCCGACGGCCGGGAACGGTCTCCTCGCGAACGGCCTGAATGCCGCGACCAAATACGTCGCGACCCACAGGCCGGACGGCCTCCCATGGGGTCCGGTCGGCGACCTGGGTACGGACATCATGGCGGGTGTTCGCCGCGTCAAGTCAGAGGGCGACCGGGACATGGTGGTCTGGGGAAGTGGCGCATTCGCGACTGCGCTGCTCGGGGAGGGACTCGTCGACGAAGTTGTCCTGTTCGTCTACCCGGTGCTGCTGGGCTCCGGCAAACGCTTCTTCGAGGGCAGCGCCAACCCGCGCGAGCTCGCGCTCGTCAGCACGAAGGCGATGACCTCGGGCGTCCTCACCAATACGTATCGACACGTGGGATCACTGCGGATCGAATAGTTGCACCGGTGAATGTGAAGCGCCGCTCCGCATGCCGGCCAGCGCTTTCGCCAACGGGTAGCGAGGGTCCCTGCAGCAGGGCACGGCCTCAGCCCGCAGCGGGCGCGCTTTTCCGTGCGGGCTGTATCGAGACCTTCGTCCTACTGGCTGTGACCGTTCGCCAGCCCGGGAAGGCGGCCGTCGATGAAGCCGAAGGCGCACGCGCTCGCGATCCTGCTGCCTGTGCTGGGCTGTCTCGCCGCGACCGCGATCATCGGCCTGATCTTCTCGCGCACAGTGGATCTGCAACCACAGGTCGACCAGTCGTTCTTCTTTTCGAGCCACGATCCGCAACTCCGCACCGACAACGCGATCGACCGCGAGTTTCCCGAACCCCCGGAGATCATCCTGGCGGCAAGCGGCGACATCCGCTCGCCCAGTTACGCCGAGCGCATCCAGGTACTTACCGACGAACTGGCGCGTCTCCCCGGCGCCACCGGCGTCCAGTCGCTGAGCCGGGAGCCGAAGGACATCGATGACGCACTCAACAGCCCGCTCTGGTCCCGCCTGCTGGTCGCGCCCGACCAGCACTCCACCTACCTCTTCGTCTCCTTCCGGGAGGAGCCCGGCGCCGAGGTCATCACGCAGTGCGAACGGATCCGGCAACGCAACCAGCGGCCGGGATTCACGGTGGCGATTTCCGGCGTGCCGTACGTGACGGCACTGATCGGCCGCAACCTGGCGCGCGACCTGCGCGTGTTCTCGCTCTCGGCGGTGGGCGTGTTCGGCATCGTGCTGTTGATCATCTTCCGCTCCGGGTGGGTCCTGCTCGGCACATTCGTCGCGTGCGCCGACTCGAGCGCCGCAACGCTCATCCTCAACCACCTGGTGCGGATCCCGATCGGGCCGCTGACCGCTAATCTCTCGACGATGGTCTTCGTCATGACCTTGTCGCCCATCGTCTTCTTGACTTTCAACCACCGCATCGTGCTGCGCGACGGTGGTTCCCCTGGCCGCGAGGCGGTGCGGGACGCCGTGAAGCGGACCGTGGTGCCGTCGTTCTGGAGCAGCACCTGCATGCTCCTCGGATTCATCTCGCTGCTCTTCGTTCCCTCCACGCCGATGCGCCACCTCGGCATCGCCGGATCGATCGGAGCGGTCATGGCATTCACCGCGGCCTACACGGTCTATCCATGGTTCATCGTGCCGTCGAGCGCGAGGCGGGACGGAGCGCAGCCTGCCGGCCGGATCACACGCTGGCTGCATGAATTCTTCTCACGACGCCACGGTGTTGCGGTGGCGGTGCTCGCGGCATTCGCGTTGAGTGGCGCGCTGGGACTGCTGCGCCTCAATACCGACCCGAGCCTTCCCTCCTACTTCAAGCCCGGCGGCGACATCCGCACCGGGCTCGAATTCATCGACCGGAATGGCGGAAGCAGTCCGCTCAAGCTCGTCGTGGAGGATCAGCACCACGCCGAACTGAAGAGTGACGAGGCCTATCATCGCCTGATGGCGTTGCAGGAATCGCTCGAGCACGATCCCGCCGTCGGCAGTGTTCTGTCGCTTGGCGTCGTGCTCGCGCAGGCAAAACGACCGCTGCTGGCGCACTTCGTGTCGACTTCGCATCTGATCCGGATCCTCGACACGCCGAAATATGGTGAGGTATCCCGGGAGCTGATCAGCGCAGACCGCACCCGCACGCTGTTCCTGCTGAGGATGCACGAGACCCGCCGGACCACCGCGCGAGCCGCGGTTATCGCGCGGCTCAGGACCATCGTCGAGCAGCACGGCTTTCATACTGTACAGGTGGGTGGGACCTATAGCCAGCTTAATCAGATGTCGCGACTGCTCACATCGAGCATCATCTCCGGCGTGCTGCTGCTGATCGGCATCTTCGCGCTGATGGGGCTTGCCTTCTCGCGGTCGCTCCGCATTGCCGGTGCGATGCTTGCGAGCCTGGTCATCATTCCAGTCGTGGTTCGCGGCTATATCGCGTGGCTCGGCATGCCCCTCGATTTCATCACGGCCTCCGCCGCCAACATCGATCTCGGCATGGGCGTTGACGCGATGATCTACCTCACCATGGCGGCCCGGCGCGCCGGCGGCGGACACTGGGCATGGGACGCATGGTCGACCGCATGCTCGGAGCTGTGGCGGCCAATCGGGACATCGCTCCTGGTGATCTGTTCGGGATTCGGAATCTTCCTGGTTTCAAGCTTTCCGCCCACCCAGCGCTTCGGTCTCTTCGTCATCTTCGGGTCGGCAACCGCCGCCAGCACGGCACTGTTCGTCTTTCCGTGGCTCGCGGCGGGGCGGGCCCGATCGAAGCGATGATCAATCGAGGCTGCAGCCCATGGCAGGTCCCACCGATCGCGCATTGACACTTACTCGAACACTTTCCGCAGCTCGACCGCGAGGTCCGCAGACGGAGCGGAATGGGTCAATGCGCCGACGCTTACGTAGTCCGCCCCGGCGGATGCGTACTCCCGCACCGTCGCCAGCGTAATCCCGCCGGTCGCTTCAATCTCTACGCCCGGACGAAGTGCTCGGGCCTCTGTCACCCAGCCGTTCACGACCGCCGGCGTCTGATTGTCCACCAGCAATCGCGTCGCGCCGGCAGCACACGCCTCGCGCAGCTGATCGAGTGATTCCACTTCGACGCACAACGCCGTAATCCCCTGGGCGGCCGCCTCCGACAGCGCGGTTGCCAGTGACCGGCCGCCGTGATGCAACGCCCGCCAATGGTTGTCCTTGATCAGCACGGCGTGCGAGAGGTCGAGCCGATGCAAGGCGCCTCCGCCGGCACGTACTGCGCTCACTTCGAGGAGGCGGAGTCCCGGCGTCGTCTTGCGAGTGTGGAGCACAACACAACTGGTCGATGCCACGGCATCGACGTATTTCCGGGTGATCGAGGCGACGCCACAGGCGCGCTGCAGGACATTGAGCAGCGGGCGCTCGGCCCGGAGAATTGCCGCCAGCGCTCCGGTCAATGTGCCAATGTCGACACCGGCACCGACCCGTTCGCCTTCACGCACTCGCCAGACGATCGGGGCGAGGCCGCAGCGGGTCGCAACGGCATCGGCATAGGCACAGCCTGCGACCACGACGTTCTCGCGGGCTTCGATCGCGGCAATGGCGCCCAGTCCCGGGACCACACTCGCCTCGGACGTAACGTCCCTTGGTCCATCCTCGGCGAGTGCGATCGCCGCGACCCGCAACGCGTCTGTCGCGATCTCCGGAAGGCTAGTCACGTCAGGGTCCCAGGCTCACCATCGCGTTAATGGCGCGGTGGGCCCGCATCCTGATCTCGTCCGGTACCTCAACGAGGTGTCGATCGAAACGGAGCGCGTCGCGCACGTCAAGCAGCGTCGTGGTCTTCATGTAGGCGCACTCGGCGCCGCGATCAGCCGCCACAAACTCCTTGGTCGGCGCCGCCTGCTTCATCCGGTGGATGATCCCGGTCTCCGTCGCGACAATGAAGGTCTTCGCCGGCAGGTCCCGCGCCAACTGTATCATCCCTTCGGTCGATGTGACATGGATCCCATCCGGGGCAAGGTCGCCGTCAACCATGCGATAAAGCAGCCGGGATGCACAACCGCACTCGGGATGGACCAGGACTTCGGCCGCGGGGTGGGCGTCGCGGGCCGATTGCAGTGCCATGAGATCGATTCCGGCATGGACATGGCATTCACCCATCCAGACTTCGACGTGCCGGTCCGGGCGCATCCGTCGCACATGCAGGCCGAGGAAGAAGTCGGGAAGGAAGAGGATACCCGTCGTCTCCGGAATAGCGTCGACGACATCCAGCACATTGGCCGACGTGCAGCAGTAATCGAGTTCCGCCTTGACGGCCGCCGTGGTATTGACGTAGCCGATGACTGCATATCCGGGAAATGCCGCTCGCCAGCGCTGCACGTCCGCCGGGGTGATCGTCGCCGCGAGCGAGCATCCCGCCGCCGCGTTTGGGAGGAGTACCCGCGTCGCCGGCGCAAGGATCTTGGCCGTCTCGGCCATGAAATGCACGCCACAGAAGACGATGACGTCGCTCTCTGCGCGCGCAGCCTGACGCGACAGGCCGAGGGAGTCGCCTACAAAGTCGGCCACGTCCTGCACTTCGGGACGCTGGTAATTGTGCGACAGAATAATCGCGCGTCGGGCGGCCGCGAGGGCCCGGATCTCGGCGTGGAGCGCAACGATCTCGTCTGCAGAATACGGGGCAGGCTCGATAACCGGCATGGAATTGGCGGGCGCATCAGCGGAGGGCACGGACAGCATCATCACTCCCATTGGTGTCGGTTCCAGCAGCGAGGGGCCGTTTGGGAAACGCCTTTGGTCTGTCGAGTCACAGACCACTCTCACCGGGGCGCTCAGGAGCGCGGGAGGAAAGCTATACGAAGGAGCTGGGCGCGCATCCGTATCATTCCGGCGCGGGTTGGCTCGCGAATGGACCGCTCATTTCATCCCTCCGTCAGGTCGCAGAACCAGAAGCCCTTTGTTGCGGGCCGATCTGGCGACGAATCGGCTGGCGCCACCGTCGCCCCCGGATGGGTGAGCTCGACTGGCCGATAGACCTTCTCACCGATCACGACGGCGACCGGTGCGCGAAAAATCGGTCCAGCGAATGCAAAGGAATGGTATTCGCCGTTCTCGCCACAGGGGTCGACGCTGGATGGTAGTGCCGCGACGAACGCCGGATCAAGTTCGGCGCCGACGTGCGATTCGCCGAGATAGGCATCATTTGCACAGCACACGATCGACCGGAACCCGTTTGCATGGAACTCGGCAATCAATCTCGTGGTGTCTTCATTCCACAGAGGGAACAGCGCCTTCATCCCGATTCGCGCAAGGTTCGCTTCGCGCCACTGTCGCAGGTCCGCGAGGAAGATGTCGCCGAACACGACGAGGCCAACACCAAGCGCCTGATAACGAAGGAGAATAGCCTGCATGCGCTCGGCGTATTCCTCGTTCGAGCTCCGTTCGCTCACGAACATCTTTTCGAGCGGCAGTCCGATCGCGTGCGCCTGTGCCTCGAGCAATTCCACGCGAACGCCATGCATCGACACCCGCTGATAGTGCTCATTGATAGTGGTCAGCAGCGCCACGACTTCGTAGCGTCCCGATGACAGGACACGGTGGAGCGCGAGCGCCGAGTCCTTGCCACCACTCCAGCTGAACAGGACGGGCTCTCGATGCGTCGTCACGACGCGTCAGCTACTTGAGCAGGACGCGAGCATCGGGATTGTCGCAGCCCTTCGCCAGAAGTGCGGTAAAGGCGGTGCCATTGGTCTTGTCGAGGACAAACACGTTGATCCGATTCTGATAGATGAACGGGGTCAATGTGTTGCGCCCGCCAATGCCGGGATTACCGCCGATGCGCCCGCACACCCAGGGTGTCGGCCAGACCCCGCCCTGCTGCGGCGGCTGCACCACGACAACGGAGTCGAACACCGCGCTCTCCGGATGCTTCAGGAGGATCGCCAGGGTGCGGCGCGCCGTGTCGGCAAATGCCGGTGCCTGGCGGGTACGGATCGCAAGGACGGAGTCATCCACGCGTTTCGCGGCGGCCGTGCTGTCGGCCGCGGATGGCGCACGTGTCCGGCCACAGGCGGCCAGAAGAAGTAACGTGACGATGGCGGCGATTCGACGAGGCATCGGCAATCTCCCAGGAGTCATTCCGATCACAATGTAGCGCGGCAATTCGTGATCTGCCGTCGCTTCGCAACAGCGGCATGGGGAGAGCCAGAACAGGCCGCTTTTGCGGTATATTCCGGAATCCCCGTGCCCGGAGAGACAATGCGTCGCATGATCCCGATCGCCGCCATCGCCCTGGTAGGGGCGTGTTCGCTCTTGGGACTCTCGAACGACGACATCCCTGCAGTCCGAAGCGTCCTGCTGCAGTACGCTACTCCTCCGACCAGCGCCGATTCACTCGCGGCGAGCACGATCGGCGCCGGTCCGGTGACGATGTACCCGATCATCAATTCAATGGAGATCCCGACCCGCGTGTCCGACAGCACCTTGCGTACCCTCAACCCGACGCCCGCGGTCACCGACTTCGACAGCGCCGGGCCGAACTGCGGCGGACTCACCCTATTCGTTGCGACCGTCGGAACTCCCACGATCGCTGACTCGCTTGCCATCGCGTCCGTCGGGATCAGGGTCGCCGGCTTCCAGCAGGATTCAAAGCGCCACGACGTCCTCGGCGATTTTCCCAGGTCAAAGCTGAGCGCTGTGCTGAGCGCCATCAATCAGCTTGCCGGCGATACCAACATCGTCGACGCCGACCTCGAACTCGAAGGGTGTCCATTCCTGGTTCGCCGCAGCCGATAGCGCAGCTGATACGGGTTGATCGGTCATGGTGTGACTTTGGTCGCTGTGCCCTCCTCGGAATCGGCGTACTCTTCCGGGACAAGGAGGTACCATGGCGTACCACAGGGCAATTCTGATTGCGGCGTTGTCGTTCTCGACCCTGACCGCGAAGAAAGCGGCCGGTCAGTCCCCTCCGCCTGCCACGCCCGCGACCTGCGAAGCACACGATGGGATGGACCACTCGTCGATGGATCACAACTCGGTGAACCACGCTGGCATGCTCCCGGCAAACTGCGGCGTGCTGCCACAGGACTCGCCACAGGCGGCGTACTCGGCGATCGCCGAAATCGTGCGGCTCCTGCAAGCCGACTCCACCACCGACTGGACGCGGGTCAACATCGAAGCCCTCCGGCAGCACCTGATCGATATGGACGACGTCACCCTGCGATCAGCAGTCACGCAGTACGCCGTTCCCGGTGGGTTGGAAATGACGATCACTGGCAGCGGGCGGACCGCAGACGCGATTCGGAGGATGGTTCCATCGCACTCCCGGATGCTCAATGAGGAGCCTGCGCTCGCGTCATCGAGTCACTCGCTGCCCAACGGCGTGCTGCTGACCGTCACTGCGACGGACCCCACCGATGCCCGGACCATCGCGATGATCCGCGGTCTTGGATTCGCCGGGCTTCTCACACTTGGCGACCATCATGCGAGTCATCACATGGCTCTGGCGCGCGGCAGCGACATGCCGATGCAATGACCGCGCACGATGATTGACGCCAGGACCCTGGGATCGCTGGCGCCGTTCGCTGACGTACCGCGATCGGTTGCGGCATCGTTGGCACCAGACGCGATCGTTCTCCAGTTCGGAACGGACCAGACGATCTTCCGCGCAGGAAGTCCGCCTCGCGGATGGTATATCGTCGTCGAAGGGGCGGTGCGCGTGATGCGCGGCAAAGGGACCAGGCAGCACGTCGTCCACACGGAACGCGCCGGGGGAACCCTCGCCGAGGTGCCGCTCTTCGCAGGAGGTACCCACCCGGCGACGGCGGTGGCATCCGAGCCCACGCGTTGCGTGCTCTTCACCTTGGCCGTCTTGCGGGCCGCGATGGCGGCGAATCAGGACGTCGGGCTCGTCCTGCTCAAGCGACTCGCGTTACGGGTCCGCCTTCTCGTCGACCGGCTCGACGACCGCTCGAGCCTCAATGTGCGCGAGCGTCTTCAGGAGTATCTCACCGAGAGATCTGCGGCCTCTGCGCGGGACTTTTTCACTCTCGGCGTCAACCAGCAGGCGCTCGCAGAGGAACTGGGCACCGTCCGCGAAATCGTCGCCCGGGAGCTACGACGGCTTCGCGACGATGGGTGGATTACATCCGCTGGACCGGGACGGTATCGGCTCGGCGCTCGTCTTCCCTCAAGACGACCTTAGCCCGCCCGAAGCGCCAGCATCGGATCGACCCGGAGTGCGCGCCAGACCGGAATCACGGTGGCAACGATCCCAGAGCCGAGCAGAACGCTCGCGGCAGCGACGTAGATACGAAGGTCGTGGGCCGAAGTCTCGAACAGCGTCGGCTGAATCAGACTGGTGATCCACCACGCTGCGATCAGTCCCATCGCGAGCCCCGCAGCCAGCGACCAACCCACTCGCCACAACATGTGAACGATGATCGATCGTTCCTGGGCGCCGAGCGCCAGCCTGACGGCGAGTTCGGGAGTCCGGGTTTCGACGTCGCGCGCCAGGATCGTGTAGAGGCCGAACACCGCGATCGCCAAACCGAGGAAGCCAAGCCCTCCAAATACATTGGCGCCCAGCCGCCAGGGACGAACTTCCTCTGCCAGCGCATCCGCCATCGCCGTCCCGTCATACGGGCTGAAGATGAGCTCGGGATCAGCGGCGCGCATCGTCTCCCGGACTGCGCGAATCATCCGTGACGGGGATCCGGTGGATCGCACCAGCAGCTCCGGCGGGTCGATATTGGGGCCCTGGCCCAACGGCACGTAGTAGTGCAGTGGCGGTGATTCGTGAAGTTCCTGCCGAATCACGTCTTCGGCAATACCAACGACGCGCACACACCGCGCCCATTCAACCTGAAGACACTGGCCGATCGCATCGCGACCAGGCCATGCGGTCGCCGCCATGTGGCGGCTGACGATTGCGACAGGCGTCGTACCGCCGTGATCTCCCACCGAGAAGGGTCGACCCGCGATCAGCTGGGTTTCCACGGTAGAGAAGTACCCAGGGCTGACAGCGCTGACGGTGGCCTGTGCCAGCGTGAGCGAATCGACGCCATCTGCGCGCACCGGATAGTTGAAGCTATTTCCGAGAGGTAACCCGATCGCGATACCGGCACTTACCACACCGGGGAGCACGCGGACTCGTTGTAATGCTTCGGCCAATGTGGCGGCGCGGCGAACTTCCGCGGTTAATGAATCCGATCCGCGCAGACCTGCCGGCCAGTTGAATCCGACCACGACGACGTGGTCCGGGTGAATCCCGAGGCGAAGCTGATCGACTCGCCACAGACTGGAGACGTAGAGTCCGGCGCCAATCACGAGAACCACTGTCAGTGCCGCCTGGCTCGCGGTCAATAGCACGGCGGCAGGTGATCGTTGCGCGCGCGTGGTACGCCCGCTCATCGACAACGAGCTGGTGAGATCAAATCGCCGGACCTGTAATGCCGCGATCCCGGCAACGACAATCCCGGTGAGCAGTCCGAATGCGCAGCACACCGCGGCAAGGGCACCCGCGACACTCCCCAGGGTCCACGGCACACCGGGAAAGGCCAGTCGCCCGATCGTCATCACACCGAGCAATCCGATCGCCGCTCCGACGACCACGCCGCCGAGCGTCAGGATCGCCCCCTCCAGGACGACGAGGCGTACGATCCGCGCGCCGGTTGCTCCCAGCGCGATGCGCATGGCGATGTCGCCCCGACGCCGGATTGCGCGAGCCAGCAGTAGCGTGCTGGTGTTGGCGCACGCTAGCAGCAGGACCAGGACACTCACCGCCTGCAGCCACCGGGCAACCGTCGTTTCGGTACCCTCCGCTCCCTGAGCATCGGCCGAGAGTGGCGCGGCGAAGATTCTTGCGGAGGCAATCGCGGGACTTCTTCCGGTATACGCGCGTTGGTGAGCGGCCGTGAGTTCCCCGGACACGGCTTCCCTGCTGATGCCGGGCTTGAGGCGGCCGATGATCTGCAACCAGCCGGAACTCCAGGCAGTTGGCCATGATGCCGGCCGGCCCATGGCCCCCAGCAGGCTGAGTGGCATCCAGAGGTCGACCGGTGCCAATTCCGCGCCGGTGAACTGGGAGGGCGCGATTCCGATTACGACGTACGGTTCCTTGCGAATGGTGAGCTGTCTGCCAATGACACCGGGATCTCCTCCGAACTCGCGGTGCCAGAACTCATCGCTGATTACCACAACGTGCTCAGGAGAATCGGTGCGATCGTCGGATGGGAGAAAGAATCGTCCGGCACGCGGCTGCACGCCGAGCAACCGGAAGAAATTGGCGGACGCGTAGCCGACGGGCATGTTGTGCGGCTCGACCGCGGTACCGTATCTGACGGTCGACGACGAATAGGCGGCGACGTCGACAAACGACGTGGTGGCCGAACGAAGCACCGTAAAGTCGACGTACGGAAACCGGCTCGTTGTACTCGTCACGTGTGGATCGGATGCCGCCAGATAGAAGCGGCTTACCTGTTCCGCCTTCTGCACGTGGCCTGGGCCCTGCAGGAGCAATCGGTCGATGATCGCGAACATCGTGGCGTTTGCGCCGATGCCCAGCGCAAGGAGCGATACCACGACTGTCGCGTAGAGCGGCTCGCGCCGCAGGGAGCGCAGTGCCTGACGGACGTCCATCCAGGCATCACGCACGCGCCGACCGCCATTACCGGCCACTCTTGTCCCCTGGAGTTGAGTTGATCCTGCGAAACCTACTGCGCACCTTCGACCGCCGCGCCGCCCTCACACCTCACATTGCACCTGATTCGCATCGAACGACGCCCAGATCATCTCTCCCGTGCGCAGCCCAAGCGCCGCCACGACCTCACGCTCCACCTCGGCGACAATCACAGGTTCGCCGTCGATCGTGACAAGCATCCTCTGGCCCCGCGGCGGCTCCGGCGCCATCTCGATCACTCGCCCCTGCATTGCATTCACCCCAACGCCATCCACCGGCCGCTCGCGGCTCAGGCACACCACGTCCGGGGCAATCGTAAGCGTCACATCGGTCCCGCCGCTGTCGTCCTGCGGAGCGCTGCACCAGATCTCTCCGCGCAGCGTGGCCACTCGCACGAGTGACTTCCCTTCGCTCGACGCACCGCGGCGTTCAACGATCCTTCCGTGCAGGAGATTCACGCCGAGAAATGCCGCGACGTATTGCGATTGGGGCCGCCGGAGAAAGTCGTCGCGACTCCCGATCTGCGTCACCCGGCCGTCTTCGATCGCTGCGATCCGGTCACCAAGCATCAGCGCCTCGGCCGGCGCGTGCGTGACATAGATCGTGATGCATGGCGACGAGTCAAGAATGCGGCGCAACTCCGTGCGGATCGAGCGGCGGGTATTGAGATCAAGGGCCGACATTGGTTCGTCGAGGAGGAGAAGGTGCGGCTCGAGGACGAGGGCGCGCGCCAGCGCCACCCGTTGCTGCTGTCCGCCGGACAGCGTTCGTGGATATGCGGTCGTCAGTTCCGCGACGCCGAGTTGTTCGAGTGACCGCATGACCCGCCGCCGCGTTTCTCGGTCGCCAGTGCCGGCCGCTCGCAAACCGAACGCGACGTTCTCCGCGACCGTCAGGTGCGGGAACAGCGCGTAGTCCTGCGGCACAAAACCGATCGATCGCTCCCAGGGCGGAACATGCGCGGCAGCCGCACGATCGAAGTACGGCTTCCCGTCGAGTGTGATCGTCCCGCTGTCGGGCTCCTGAAGTCCCGCCAGGAGGCGGAGCAACGTGCTCTTTCCCGACCCACTCTCGCCCACCACGACGAGTGTCGTCCCGTCATCGAGGTCAAATGACATGTCGAGGCCAAACTCGCCGAGCCGTTTAGCGACGGCGACCGCGAGCATTCCTCTCCTTCCCGCCGATCGCCGCACCCCACGGCGCGAAACGCAGGCCCGCGAGAATCGCGAACGAGAAGAGGATCAGCAACACCGCGAGCGCCACGGCGCTGTCGAGATCGGTCTGCAAGGCAGAGTAGACGGCGAGCGGCATCGTCTGGGTGCGCCCCATCAGGTTTCCGGCAAAGGTGATCGTGGCCCCGAACTCACCCAGCGCCCGCGCCCATGACATCGCCGCGCCGGCCAGAACCGAGGGGAGCGCTATCGGGAGAAGGACTCGGCGGAAGACATGCAGCGGCGTCGCCCGAAGGGTCATCGCAACGTCGCGGTAGCGCGGCTCGACCTCGCGCAGCCCGGCAACGACCGCCGCGATGAAGTACGGCGTCGCCACGAAAAGCTGCGCGATGACCACGGCGAGAGTCGTGAACGGGATCGAGATTCCCGCGGCACTCAGGATCCGCCCTGCGATCCCGGCTCGGCCGAATGCGAGGAGCAGTCCAACGCCGGCCACGGTGGGCGGCAGAACGATCGGCAACTCGACCAGCACTTCAACGAGCCGTTTGCCGCGGAAATGGTGCGTCGCCAGGAGGTAAGCGACAGGAACGCCGAGGACCACCACGGCGATCGTCGCGATCACGCTGGTGAGCAACGAGAGCTTGAGCGCTTCGACGACAATCGGCTGACGAACGTAGTGCCAGAGCGCACCCGGTGAGACACGGACCAGGAGTGCGACGAGCGGCAGGGCCAGAATGACCAGCAGGACCGCGATGGCGATCGCGACGACGAATCGCAGCGCGAACGACCGCACAGCGTGCGGCGTCAGTGGGGCGTCCGCACCGGGATAAAGCCGTTGCGCGCGAGGACGCCTTGACCGGTCGGCGACAGGACCAGATCAACAAACGCCTGAGCTGCGGCGCTCGTCGACCGCCGCAACACGGCGATCGGATAGTCGGCGACTGCGTTCGCCGCCTCGGGAATGGCGATCTGCGTCACCGCTCCGGCAACGGCAGGCGTCACGTCGGAGACATAGACGATTCCCGCGTCGGCCTCGCCGAGCTGCACCTTCGCAACCACTCCCTTGACGTTGTCCTCGTTCGACACGACGCGCGCAATGACATTGTCGGCGTATCCAGCCGAAAAGCCCTGGACCTTCTCCAGTGCCGCGATCGTCACGCGAGCGTAGTGACCCACCGGAACCGCGGCATCCGCGAGAACGAGCTTCACGCCTGGTCGCGCCAGATCCTGGAGGGTGCGAACGTGCCCGGGGTTCGCCTTCGGCACGATCACCACCAGATGGTTGTGCGCGAAGATCGCCGGTTCTCCCTTCACCGCCCCGCTGTCCTTGACGACCGTCATCCAGTGGTCATCGGCCGACGCGAAGACATCGGCCGGAGCGCCCTGCTCGATCTGCAGCGCCAACGCCTGCGATCCGGCGTAGTTGAACGCGACCGCCAGTCCCGGATCGCGGTGCCTGAGCGTATCGGCGATTTCGTTGAACGCAGCGGTCAACGATGCCGCTGCAAAAACGGTGAGCGTGGTCGGCGGATGTGCTTGCGCAGGAAATTGTCGTGCGGCGATCATGGCGGCAACTCCCAGAAGCATGGATTGGAGAAGCGGCATCGGCACAACCGGGAGTGAGGTGACAACCGTGACGGCGTTTCATTCTAGGGGTGGGCCGCGAAATTGACCAGTGATCGATGCGCCGCCTGGTCTGTCCGCGCTAAGGATCGACGTGCAGGACGGTCATCATCCCGCTGCCCAGATGTTCAGCGATATGACAATGCAGCATCCACGCGCCCGGGTTGGAAGCGTCGACCAGCAGGTCCACAGTCGACCCGACCGGAATCAGCACAGTGTCCTTCCAGACGAGATTTGCCGTCGGCACGCCATCGCGCGAAATCACCAGCATTCGCTGTCCGTGCAGATGAATGGGATGCTGCATCGGATGAAATGATTTCGGATCGTTGAACAGCTCCAGCTTGATCATGGCGCCAACCTTCACGTGCCAGTCGATCGCCATGTTCTCCTTCCCGGTAGCGTCGTCCCGGAGGATCCACCGCACCTCCTTGCCCGTCGAGAGCCAATTCATGTCCGGCATCCCGTCAATCCACTCGACCGGTGCGTAGTATGCCGTGTCGATGCTCATGAACTGCACCGTCGCGAGCGAGAGCGCCGTCGTCGCCACGGTAAGGGTGAGCCGCTTGTCAGGCGGACGATTGAAGTACGGGCGGTATCGCGCAATATCGCGTGCCACCTCGACGTTCTGGCGGAGCATGAGGAACGCGCGCGCGTCATCCGGCGATGCCGGAGTGCCGTCGACCGTGATGGTGCCGAGCGTGTCCGTTTCCGGTTCGAATTCGCCCATGTAGTGATTGATCGCCTGCACCGCGTTGACGAGGGCGTACCGCCCTGGGTGGTCGAACCGCACCTCCACCACATAGCGCTCGGCCGGCGCGAGAACGACGCTCGGCACCCATTCCTCGTGTTCGAAGCGCGATACATCCGACGCGACGACCTTGATCGGAGCGCCGCTGAACGAAATGTTGTAGGTCCGCGAGCTCGCCGCGTTGGTCAGATAGAAGCGCACGACGTCGCCCGCGTGGACATGAAGATCGTAACGGGGCTCGCCATTGGTGAGCAGGACATTGCCGACGCGGCCCATCAGGGCGAAATCCGGTGCTTCACGACCAAACGGGATCAGGGTGTCGGCGTTGATCAGGAGATCGTCGAAGAGCAGGACCTCTTCGCGATTCACCGGAGAGTAATAGTCTCGCTCCGGCGAATCGACGAGCATGTTCCCGAACAGCCCCATCGCCTGCTCGACGTCCTCCCGCACATGGGGGTGGTACCAGTAGATGCCCGCGTCGGGAAAGTGCACCCGGTAAGTCATCGAGCCGCCCGGAAGGACTTCGGCCTGGGTGACGCCTACGGCACCGTCGAAGCGATTATCGAGCCGGACTCCGTGCCAGTGCATCGAGCTCGGCAGGTCGATCCGATTGTGGAAGCGGACGACGATGGTGGCATTCTGGGGGACGCGGATCAGCGGGCCGGGGACTTCACCGTTGAAGCCGTACATGGTGTAGGTACGGCCATTGACGGTGCGCCGCACCAGCATCGCGGTGAGATCGAGCGTGTCGCCGTCGCGCAGGCGGATGACGCCGCTCGGCTTCGCCGGCGCGAGTCCCGCGGGGTCGATCCCGGCGCCCGGGAGAAACGCCGACACCGTCGGCGAAAGGCCGACGAGCCCGGGAATCATCGCCATCCCCCGCGGCATCGGGATCGGCATCGACGCCACGCTGTCACCGCCCATGCCGGGCATCCCCGGCATCGGCATCATGGTGGAGTCGCGACGACCCCGCGGTGAAACGCCGGGCCGCGGCTGCTGCGCCGACAACGGAACGGCGAAGATCAACAGCGTCGTGCACCATCGCACTATCAGCCGCCCCACGGGATTCCCCGGAACAACGGATGCGAGAGGAAGGTCTGCAACCACCCGCTCGGTGACGTGCCGTGGAGGACCGTCGGTCCCGCGTGCGACGCGGTCCCGCTGTCGGCCGCGGCGGTGACCACTAGCAGGAACTTGTTGAATTCGATGCCGCCGACTGTCGTGGTGCCGTTGTCGATCGCGCCGAGGCGGCGCCACTGTGCCAGATTGGGAGTCACCGCCCACGCGACATAAGCGTGGAACTGACCGAGCGTTTCTGGCGCCGGGAGGCCGGCCGCGACGATCGTCACGTCGTAGCTTGCGCGGCCATCGGCGGTGACCGCGACACCAAAGGGTGACGGGGCAAAGGTCAGTCGCGCCGATGCATGCGCGGTCGGCGCGGCCGGCGTGTTGAACATCGGGATATCGAACGGGCCCGCCGTCGAAGCGACGGCGGCGAGTGCCATGGCGATCGTCGACTTCACGCCCTGGCGCTCAGTGCGGGGCGCCGGATCTCGCTCCGACCGCGCGTGTGGCTCCCTCGGGACCGTGGTCGTAGTCCTGCACGCTTGAAATATTGGGCTGGCCCACGGAATGGCCGTTCCAGCCCGTAAACCCATCCATCCGGAAGAGCCAGAGCCCGGTACGCATGTCGGAGAGGGCGATGAGGCCGTCGACATTCCGGACGTCCACGCCGAACGCGCCCTGCTCCACGCTGTTGCTCCCCTGCCAGCCGTTGTCGGGAGTACCGCCGAAACCCATCCCGTGAGTGCACATGCAGGTGAAGTAGTAGCCGTCGGTCTTGGGATTCATCGGATCCTTGAGATCGAACACCTGCAGTCCGTCCTCGTATGCCGAGACGAAGACGTACGGCCAGCGAACTTCGTGGTTGTGCGACAGGTCACGCCAGTCGGCGGCCCACCCGCTGATCGCCAGATCAAGATTCTTCTGCGCCCCTGACTGGCCGGGACCGAGATCCCAGACTCGGAGCGGCGTGTACTGGTATTCGGTTTCGGTCACCGCGTATCGCCCATCGGGCGACGGCGTGAAGGTGTGCGCCACGTCCATCCCGAGCCCGGTGATCGTGAACACCTGGGTCGGCGCTTCCGGATGGGTCACGTTCCACACCGAGTAGCCGCCGAGGCCGGCGCCGTAGAACTTGTCTTCGTGCGTCGCCGGATCGTAACCGATGTAGAAATCATGATAGCCACCGCCGCCGATCTGCCGGAACGGCGTAGGATTCGGCACCGATCCAACCAGCCAGGTGCTCGAGTCGGCACCACTCACCACCTTGGCAAGATCGTAAATCAACGCCTTCGACTGATTGATCGTCGCGAAGTACAGCACGCGCCCGTCAGAGTGCTTGTAGGCGAAGGTATTGTGGAACCCGCCCGGCGATGCCGGATAGCGGATGCGAGCGACGACCTTGACCGTGTTGGGATCCGGCAGGCCGGTAACGTCGAAGATCACCGCGCCGAGATCGGTATCCGGGCTCCCCTGCATGAACTGATATGACTGGGCGTAGTAGTAGCGATTCCCGATCTTGAAGTACTTCCCGTCCATTGCCCCGATACCACGATGCAACTCCGGATTCTCGATGGTCCAGTCGAAGATCTTCCTGGGATGGGCCGGGTCGCGGATATCGTAGATCTGGGCATCAAAGTTGGTGAATCCCGAGATATAGACGTAGGGGCGGTTGGCGTCCTGTTCCATCTCGATGTCGGCGGCTTTCCACGCCCCGGGATGGGTCACCACGTGGGACACAAGGTGGATCGCCGAACTCCCGCCGGTCTTCTGGTCAAACGGATGGACACTCTGACCGGGGTCCTGCGCCCGGGCGACCGAGGCGGCAGCACAGAGAGCGGCTAGGGCAGCGCAGATTCGCATCGGAGCTCCTGGGGTAGTGACGCCGGAGTATGCGCCCGGGCCGTTGTCCGGGCAAGGGAACGGCGTAACGCCTTACAGAGTTCGGCGGAACAGGATGACCGATCCCGTAAACATCGCCACCGCAAAGAGCCCGAGAAAGAAGATGTCGGGGAGAATCACCGTCACCGCCGCGCCCTTGAGCAGGAGAACACGCAGGGCGTGCACCGCATAGGTGAAGGGATCGACCAGCGACACCGTCCGCAACCATCCAGGCAGCGCTTTCACCGGATAGATTGCGCCGCTCGGAAAGTAGAGCAAGGTATTGAGCATGCCGAACAGCGCTCGCGGCGCAATCGGGTTGTCCATCCGCGCCACGAGGCACGACGTCATCGCCATGAACGCGAATGACGCGATCGCGACCAGGCCGATCAACGCCAGCAGCCGCACCGGTTCGAGGACCCCCGTGGCACCCGCCGCCAGACCGCCCGCGACGATGATCAGCACACCGCCGAGCGTGGCCTTGATCGTGCCGGCGATGTTCTGCCCCAGCACCAGTTCGAGTTTTGTGATCGGCGTGACGAGGTACCCCTCGTGAACGCCGCGCTGCTTGTCGTCGAGATACATGATCGCGCCGCCGATCATCACCGACATGAAGAGTCCCAGCGAAATCACCCCGGGAAGCATGTAGCGCATGTACGGGATATACGAATAGAGCTCGACCGGCTCAAGCGTCACCGCGGGTGCGAGTCGCGGTGCCGGACGATCTCGTACCGCCTGCCCAACGGCGCCCTCCGCGAGCGCGCGCAATGTCGACGCGACGAAGTTGTCGGTGTTGTCGAGCAGGATCCCGACCTCGGGCTGTTTCCCGGAATAGACATCGCGCGAGAAGTGCGCCGGAATCACCACCGCGCCTTGCACCTTGCCTCGTCGCACATCTTCCACCGCCGACCGCTCGTCGGGGTATTCCACCGGATCGACCATGTCGCCGTTGGCCTGCAGGACATAGAACGCTTCCCGGACCCGGCGCCCGGCCGGTCCGCCGTCTTCATCGACCATCGCGAGCGACAGATGGGTGATCCGCCCGCCGAAGGCGTTGCCGAGGACCACGAGATTGAGCAGCGGCATCAACCCCGTCATCACCAGGATCAGCGGCGAGCGGACGAACTTGCGCAACTCGCGCTCGACGATTGCCGACACCCGTCCGACGTTCACCGGGCTGCTCGCGGCGCGGCACCCGCTCCAGCCTCGCTCGCGCCATGTTCACCGAAGGCGTGTCCGGTGTAATGCGCAAAGACATCGTCGAGCGTGGTACTGCTCACGGTGAGCGCCTGCAGTTGCACACCGGCGTCACGGGCCATCCCCACCAGCGCCGTCGCCACTCGGCCCGCCTCTTCGGCAACGACACGCCAGGTCTCGCCGCCGAGCGGCTGCACGACGCTGACACCCGGAAGCGCTCGAAGTCGCGCGTCCCAATCCGTCGGCACGCCGACGAATCGCGCATCGATGGCACTCGCTCCCGGCACCGAGAGCTTGAGCGCCCG
>DASYAK010000002.1:0-55600 GCA_036501385.1 Gemmatimonadales bacterium
ATGGTCAAGCCCGGAACGCGTGTCGGTGCTGGGGATAAAGTGGCCGTCATTCATGGGCGAACCGACGCCGATGTGACGGCCGCGACCCATGCCGCAGCCTCCGCGATTCACATCGGCGACACCAGCCCCGAGCTGCTACCGCTCATTGCGTGGCGGGTGACCGGGGACGGTACTACACCGTACGGAGGGGAACGATGATCGGGATCTGGGTGACGGTCGGTCTGCTCGCGATATTCCTTGTCTGGCTGCTCGGGTTGGGAAAGGCCCGGCCAGTTGCCCCAGAGGACGACGTCGACACGCCGATCGACCGCGACGAACTGGCAGAGGCGGAGCGCGCGATCAAGGATGATCCCGATGCGAAGGCCGCCGCCGACGCGATCGACGACGACACCGACGACTGGGGACCGGGGAGCGGCCATTCACCGATACCGGGAGTTCTGTAGCCGAGAAAAAGGGAAAGCGCTCTAGACGTCCAGCACGCTCACGAACTTGGCATTGGTTTCGATGAATAGCCGCCGCGGCTCGACGTCGTCGCCCATCAGCTCGTCGAAGAGTTTCGACGCCTCCACCGCGTCTTCGAGCGTGACGCGCAGAATCGTCCGGGTATTGGGATCCATCGTCGTCTTCCAGAGCTGGTCGGGGTTCATCTCGCCGAGGCCCTTGTAGCGCTGCGTACCGACATTTCCCTTGCCGCCTTCGGAGAGGCGCTTGGAGAATTCGGCGCGCTCCTCTTCGGTGTAGGCGTAATACTCTTCCTTGCCGCGCGCCACGCGGTAGAGTGGTGGTTGGGCGATGTAGATGTAGCCCGACTCGATCAACTCCGGCATCTGGCGGAAAAAGAAGGTGAGCAGGAGCGTCCGGATGTGGGCGCCGTCGACATCGGCGTCGGTCATCAGGATGATCTTGTGGTAGCGCGCCTCGGCGATATTGAAATCTTCGCGCACGCCACAGCCAATCGCCGTGATCATCGAGCGGATTTCCTCGTTGCCGAGAATCTTGTCGATGCGGGCGCGCTCGACATTCAGGATCTTGCCACGGAGCGGCAGGATCGCCTGGAACGAACGGTCGCGCCCCTGCTTGGCCGAGCCGCCGGCCGAGTCGCCCTCGACGAGATAGATCTCGCAGAGCGCCGGGTCTTCGAGTGAGCAGTCGGCGAGCTTCCCCGGCAGGACGGCGTTCTCGAGTCCGGACTTCTTGCGTACAAGGTCGCGCGCCTTGCGGGCGGCTTCGCGGGCGAGTGCTGCGCTCACGGCCTTCTCGATGATCGCGCGGCCGACACCGGGATTTTCGTCGAGGAAGGTGCTGAGCCCTTCGTTGACGATGGTGCGGACGATGCCCTCGACTTCGCTATTGCCGAGCTTGGTCTTGGTCTGACCCTCGAACTGCGGCTCGCGCACCTTCACGTGCAACACGCAGGTGAGCCCTTCGCGCGCATCGTCGCCGCTGAGCGTGAAATCGGCCTTCTTCATCGCGTTGGACTTCTTGGCGACGTCGTTGATGGTGCGCGTCAGCGCCGAGCGGAGGCCGGTGAGGTGGGTGCCGCCTTCGTGGGTGTTGATGTTGTTGACGAAGGTGAACGTGTTCTCGTTGTACCCCTCTTCGTATTGCAGCGCAATATCGACGTCCACGTCATCACGCGTCGCGGAGAAGTGCACTGGCTTGGCGTGGAGCACCTTCTTGTTGCGATTGAGCCACGACACGAACTCGACCAGGCCGCCCTTGTAGTGGAAGGTCTCAGTCTTCGGCGCGTCGGCGCGTTCGTCGGTGAGGTTGATCGTGATGCCACCATTGAGGAACGCGAGCTGCCGGAGCCGGTCGGCGAGCGTGCTATACGAGAACTCGAGCACGGTGAAGATCTGCGGGTCGGGCTTGAACGTGATCGTGGTACCAGTACCGGCGGCCATGCCGATCACGGTGAGCTTCTGCGTGGTCTGGCCGCGCACGAAAGTCATCTGATGGCGGGCCCCATCGCGATCGACCGTGGCGACAAGTTTCTCCGAGAGGGCGTTCACGACGGACACGCCGACGCCATGCAGGCCACCGGAAACCTTGTAGGAGTTCTTGTCGAACTTGCCCCCGGCATGCAGGACCGTCAGCGCCAGTTCGATGCCGGGCATCTTCTCGGTCGGGTGGATGTCGACCGGAATGCCACGACCGTCGTCGACGACGGTGATGGAATTGTCGCGATGAATGGTGACATCGATGCGCGACGCAAATCCGGCAAGCGCCTCGTCGATCGAGTTGTCGACCACCTCGTACACCAGATGGTGCAGTCCGTTTTCGCTGGTCGAGCCGATGTACATGCCGGGACGCTTGCGCACCGCCTCGAGTCCCTTGAGGACGGTGATGCTCTGCGCACCGTAGTCGCCGGATCCGTTGGTCGGGCTGATGTCCTTGGCCATGATTCCTCGCGAGAAAGCCGTTCAGGGCTGGTCGAGCGGGCCGACCAGCCAGCGAATGTGCACTACACGTCCACGCTTCGATCCATTCAGCCGCGCCAGGATCCGCGGGGCCATCAAGCCGAGCTCGGTGGCCCAGGCATGCGTCGCGACGCGAACCGACAAGGTCCCGTCGGGTGTCACCGACAGCGCCCGGGTGACGGCAGCGATCTGCATTCCGACCGCGCCAGGCCACGCTTCGACAGCGGCAGCCAGATCGAAGCGCCGCACCATTCCGTGCCGCGTAATCCACGCGCCCACCACATCACCGAGCGGGGCTGGGCGCTTCGTCCCGGTCACGCGGCCGTACTCCCCATCGGGGCGACGCGGCCGTCCCGCATCGTCCAGCGCGGGAGGTCGAGCTCCCGCGGAATCTCCTCGGCGCGCGGTGCCGTGACGACGCGCTGTCCCGGTTTGGCCGCCAACCGCGAGGCAAGACGCCGCTGCCGGTCGTGATCGAGTTCGGCGAAGACATCATCGACCAGCAGCGTCGGGCGCGTCGCGCGCGACCGGGCGAGCGTTTCCAATTCCAGCAGCCGGAGGGCGACGGCGGCAGATCGCTGCTGCCCGGTCGAGCCGTAGTGCCTGAGCGCGTGGCCGCCGAGACTCAGCCCGATGTCGTCGCGGTGTGGCCCCACATGGGTCTGCCCGCGCATGATGTCGCGTGGCAATGCCGCCTCCAGCCGTTCGACCCACGCTGCGGGTTCGTCGAGCGCCTCGTCGCCCCGGTATCGCAGTCCCACCGGGGCCGGCTCGCCCAGGGCGTCGAGTTCCTGCCGCCACGATTCGCCGGCGTCGTGCACCCAGGCGCGACGCTGGGTGGTCACCACGGCCCCGTTTCGCGCGAGCGCCAGGTCGAACGCGCCTGCCGCGACCGCATCGCCGGAACGCAGCGCCGCGTTGCGCTGGGCGAGAGCGGCACGGTAGCGGAGCAGGGCGTCGAGATAGCCGCGATCGGCGAGCGACAGCATCCGGTCGAGCCATCGACGCCGTTCCGCCGCACCGCCCTGAACCAGCGCGAGATCGGTCGGGAAGAACCCCACCACCAGCCATCGGCCAATGGCGCCCGCAATGGTTGGCTGCTCTTCGTCGTCGACGTTGATCCGCTTGCGCCGTTCGGCTGCGACATATGTTGCGGCGATCGTCGACCCGGTTGCTGTGGTGACGGCAACCTGAAACCCGGGGCCGCCGAAGCGGGCGACTTCGCGATCCGGCGCGCCGCGCACCGACCGAAAGAGGACCGGGTACGCAAGTGCCTCGAGGAGGTTGGTCTTCCCCTGTCCATTCGGCCCAACCAGCGCCACCCCTGGCCCGGGAAGTTCGATCGCGGCGTCCGCGAGATTGCGGAACGAACGAACCGCGATGCTGACCGCCCGCACCGGATCACTGACCGCGAAATGCCGCTGGGCGTTTTTCCAGAAACGCGCGGGTACCTTCAGCCTTGTCGGCGCTGGCGCAGGCGTCACCAAAGAATTTCGCTTCGAGCGCCAGCGCTTCGTCCATTGGGAGATCGAGGGCGCCGTCCACTGATTGCAGGCATAGCCGGACCGCGAGCGGGCCCTGCGCCAGGATGCTTCGCATCAGCGTGCGCGCTTCCTCCAGCAGCGATTCGGCCGGCACTACCCGGTTCACCAATCCTATCCGCGCCGCTTCGGCGGCGTCGATCATTGCCCCCGAAATCAGCAATTCGAGTGCATGCCCACGTCCGACGAGCCGGGGGAGTCGCACGGTACCACCGAATCCGGGGATCAGGCCGAGCTTCACTTCCGGCTGCGCAAACTTTGCGTTGGGAGCAGCCAGCCGGATATGACACGCCATCGCCAGTTCGCACCCGCCACCGAGAGCGAAACCATTGATCGCGGCGATGACCGGTTTGGGAAGGCGTTCGATTTCGCGAAGGACTCGTGATCCGCGCTTGGCGACGTCGATCCCCTGGGCCCGGTCGAGCTGGGCCAGCTCGTTGATGTCGGCTCCGGCAACGAACGCCTTGGCGCCACTTCCAGTCAGGATCAGCCCGCGTATGCGCTCGTCGTGTCCGGCGTCTTGAATCAGCGCGCCGAGCTCGGCAATGACCGTGGAATCGAGGGCGTTGAGCTTGTCAGGCCGGTTGAAGGTGACCAGCCCGATTCCGTCGTCTGAGATGTCGTATAGCAGCGTCGAAAAAGGCACCCACAAAGATAGCGGAATGCTATCTTCGAAACACGCCCCGAACGACATCAGCACGTGCCGGTGCCGCAAGCCAAACGGCCGGTCGACGTTGCGCGCCAACCATCGCCGATCGGTCGTATCCAATGCCCAATATTCTTGCGCTCGACCAGGGAACGACCGGCTCGACGGCGCTCGTAGTCGGCGAAGACGGCACGATCCTCGGTCGGGGTTATCGTGAGATTCCGCAGTCGTATCCCGCCCCGGGCCTGGTCGAGCATGACGCCGAGATGCTGCTGCACGCGACCGTCGCCGCGGGCCGCGAGGCATTGACGCGTGCCGGCGTCCGCGTTGCCGCGATCGGGATCACCAACCAGCGCGAAACGGTCGTCCTCTGGGACCGGGCGACACTCGCCCCGGTCGCACCGGCAATTGTATGGCAGGACCGCCGCACGGCCACGCGATGCGCCGAGCTTCGCCGCAGCGGTGCCGAATCGGCGATTCGCGCGCGCACGGGTCTTCTCCTCGACCCGTATTTCTCCGCGACCAAGCTCGAATGGCTCCTCCGTGATCCCGATTTTGCCCGGCGGGCCGCAGCCGGCGACCTCTGCGCCGGAACCGTTGAGAGCTGGCTCGTCGCCCGGCTCACCGGCGGCGAAGCCCACGTCAGCGATGTCACCAACTCCTGCCGCACCCTTCTCGCCGATCTCGCCACTGGCGACTGGGACGACGAGATGCTGGCGCTCTTCGAGATCCCTCGGCAGATCCTGCCGCGAGTGGTGCCGAGTGCAGGCGTCGTGGGCATCGCCAGAACGGACTGGTTCGGCGAGCCGATCCCGATCGCGGGCCTCGCTGGCGACCAGCAGGCTGCACTTTTTGGACACGGGTGTGTCGAGCCCGGGGCCGGCAAGATCACTTACGGGACCGGCGCGTTTCTCCTGCGTTACAGCGGCGATGACATTCCTCCGTCGCCCGCGCCAGGGGTCCTGGCAACAATCGCGGCCAACGCGTCCGGCCGGCGCGCATGGGCGCTTGAAGGCAGCGTCTTCATCGCCGGAGCGGCAGTGCAGTGGCTCCGCGACGGTCTCGGCCTGATTGCCAGTGCGGCAGAGACGGCGGCCCTGGCCGCAAGCGTGAGCGACGCCGGCGGCGTGACCTTCGTCCCGGCATTGTCGGGACTGGGAGCCCCGCACTGGAACGCGGAAGCTCGCGGGATTATCACCGGCCTTACCCGGGGAGCCACGCGAGCGCACCTCGTCCGCGCCACCCTCGAGGCGATTGCGCAGAGCGCTGCTGACCTGGTCGAGGTGATGGGTGGGGTCACGGTCCTGCGGGTCGACGGCGGTGCGGCGCAGAATGACTGGCTGATGCAGTACCAGGCCGACCTCCTCGGACGTACCGTCGCACGTCCGGAGGGGATTGAACTCACGGCATTCGGCGCAGCCCGCCTGGCGGCGATTGGCATCGGCGCGTCGCTCCCAGCAGCGGCCGACAGCGGCGGAGGGCGGATCTTTGAGCCGAGCCGCGATGCATCGTGGCGCAACCAGGCCCGGCGCGACTGGAGCCGCGCCGTCGATGCCGCGCTCGCATGGGCAGAATGGCCGGATCACTCACACGCCGTGGCGGCGCGGTGAACTTGACTGTTTCGCTATATTCCCGGGCATGAAGCCAGGGACCAAGTTCGCTGTGGGTGCCGCAGTGATCGTTGCCAGCGTGTCGCTGATGATCGTCGAGGGAATCAAGCAGACGGGCACCTACTTCCTCACACCGACACAGCTCGCCGCACGAACCGCCAGCGACCCGCATTTCTTCGATATGGGCCTCAAGGTGAGCGCCAAGGTCGTTCCGGGATCGGTCCACCGCGATCCAGCCCATCAGCGCATCGATTTTGCCATCAGCGATGGGACCCGGAGCTACCCGGTGACTTACGTTGGGCTGGTTCCGGACACCTTCACCGACGCCAACGATATCGACGTCGTCGTGGCGGGAAAGCTCGGGCGCGACGGCACCTTCCATGCAACCGACGTGATCGCGAAATGCGGGTCACGGTACGAAGCGGCGTGGAAGGATCAACGCAAGTCCAGCTGATTCCTCGATGACATTCCTCGGCACCTTCATGCTCTGGGCGGCGTTACTGCTCGGATGCTGGACTGCTGCTGTCGGCCTCTTCGGCAATTGGCAGAACCGCCCCGTCCTGGCCACCGCCGTGACCCGCGGATCATTCGCCGTCTGTGCGGCACTGCTGGTGGCGTCGGCCGCATTGTGGAAGGGGATCCTCGGCCACGACTTCAACATCGAGTATGTGGCGTCGTACACGTCGCGGAATCTCCCCACCTACTATCTCGTCTCCGCGTTCTGGGCCGGACAGAAGGGCTCGCTGCTCTTCTGGGCGGTGATCCTCTCGATCTTCGGTGCACTCGCCCAGGCGCTTACGTCGTCGCGGCACAAGATGCTGCTGCCGTATGTCGCGGCCGTCGTCAACCTGGTGATCGCGTTCTTCGTCGCCGTGATGCTCTTCGGGCACGCATCGCCGTTCGAACGCCTGGGCTTCACCCCGGCCGACGGCCGAGGCCTCAATCCCCAATTGCAGAATCCCGGCATGGTGATGCACCCGCCGATGCTCTACCTCGGCTACATCAGCATCACCATTCCGTTTGCCTTCGCGATCGCAGCGCTCCTGGCTCGCCGGCTCGACGCCGGATGGATCATTGCGATGCGCAAATGGGCACTGGCGTCGTGGCTCTTCCTCTCGATCGGGATCACGCTGGGTATGTGGTGGGCGTACGTCGAACTCGGGTGGGGCGGAGTCTGGGCGTGGGATCCGGTCGAGAATGCGCCGCTACTGGCGTGGCTCACACTCACGGCATTTCTCCATTCGGTGATGATCCAGGAAAAGCGTGGCATGCTCAAGCGCTGGAATGTCTCGCTGGTGATCGGCACCTTTCTCCTGTCGATTTTCGGGACGTTCATCACCCGTTCGGGTGCGATCTCGTCAGTGCACTCGTTTACCCAGTCCGATATCGGCTACTTCTTCCTGGCACTCCTCCTCGTGGCGGCGGTGGTGTCGTTCACCCTCCTCTACACGCGCTGGCCGATGCTCGAAGCCGAGGTGCAGCTCGAGTCACTGCTGAGCCGGGAGTCGGCCTTCCTGTTCAACAACCTGGCTCTCGTCGGAATCGCCTTCTCGGTGCTGTGGGGAACGCTTTTTCCCATCCTATCTGAAGCGGTGCGCGGGACGAAAATCACCGTCGGGCCGGCGTTCTTCAATCGAGTGAACATTCCGCTGGGACTTTTTCTCCTGGCGCTCACCGGGATCGGCCCGCTGATTGCCTGGCGCAAGGCGTCGGCGGCCAACCTCCGGCGCCAATTCATCCTTCCGGTAGCCGGCAGCATGGTGACCGCAGGGGCGCTGTTTGCGGCGGGATTGCGTGATTTCTACGCGATCATGGCGCTCGGCCTCGGCGGATTCGTGGTGACCACTGTCGCGCAGGAGTTCTACCGCGGGGTGCGGGCACGCATCTCGTTGCACGGCGAGCGGATCCCCAGTGCCCTGGTACACCTGGTGGCGCGCAACCGCAGGCGATATGGCGGATACATCGTGCACGTCGGGATCGTGATCTATTTCGTCGCGTTCACCGGCCTCGCCTTCCAGGTCAAGACCGAAGCGGTCCTGTCTCCCGGGGAGACTGCGACGCTGCGGTCGCCGTTCGGGCACACCTATCAGCTCACCCATCTCGGCGTGTCGCAGTACGAGCGGCAGAACCGGCAGGTCTCGGCGGCGACACTCCAGGTTCGCCGCAACGGCAAGCTGATCGGCACCGTGGAATCCGAACGCCGCCAATACGTCGATTCGTTCGGCAATCCCACCTTCGAGCCGTCGACGGTGGTCGGGATTCGCAGCGACCTTCGAGAGGACCTCTACGTCGTCTACGCCGGGTCTCCTGACGGCACCGAGCGAGCCCGGTTCACGCTGATGATCAACCCGCTGGTGAGCTGGTTCTGGATCGGCGGCGCGGTGCTGGTCATCGGCGGATTGATCACGATGTGGCCGGGAGGTCCCCAGCTGCGCACGCCGCGGCGCCGGGTCGTCGCGCAGGCCGGGTACGCCGTGCCCCTCGCTGGAGTGTCGGAGTGACTGACACTCGGCGCGAGTTTCTTCGGTACGCGGCCGCCGGACTGTTGCCAGCCGCATTCGTCACGCCACGACGGCAGGCGCCTCGTCTCACGCAACGTCCTGATTCGACCCGGGTTGCAGCCGACACGCTGGTCGCCCCGATTGGTGGAATGAGCCGCCCGCTCGGCCCGCTCGACAATGATCCGGGTGTAATCGCCATCGAGCACCGGTTGCGCTGCTCATGCGGGTGCACCCTCGACGTCTACACCTGCCGCACCACCGATTTTTCCTGCACCTATTCTCCGGAGATGCATCGGCTGGTCGTGGCCCAGGTGCAGCAAGGCGCCACCGCCGACCAGATCCTGAAGTGGTTTGTGGCGCAACCGGAGTACGGCGACAAGGTGCTGATGTCTCCGCCGGCCCGCGGGTTCAACCTCGCCGGATATCTCGTGCCGGGGCTTCTGGTGGCCGCGGTGGCGCTGGTCTTGGCAGCATGGCTCTCCGCCCGTAGGGGCCGCACTGCCCTTGCGGTGGCCGAACACGCCGGTGCACAGCCGCCGCCCGACGCCGACCAGCTCGAGCGGCTGCGCCGCGCGCTCGACGACGTCGAATCGTGACGCTCCTTGAGCCGATCGCGGCGGCGATCATCGGCCTGGCACTCCTCTGGCTCGTGCTGCAACCGATTCTCGCCCCCGGTACTACCCGGACTGGCGAGCTCGATTTCCCCGACCCGGAAGAGACGCCCAGAGGGCAGGCACTCCTCGCGCTCAAGGAAATCGAGTTCGACCGCGCCACCGGAAAACTCTCCGACTCCGACTACAGCGCGCTGCACACCCACTACACCGTGGTTGCGGTCGCCGCCCTCGAGCCCAGGCAAACGACACACTGTCTCATCCACGGCGATTGCGATCTCACCGAGGCGGCGTTCTGCCCGATCTGCGGCGCCGGGCTGGTGACCAATGACGGCCTGTGCGTCGGCTGCGGCCGCCCGTTGCCAACCGACGCGGCGTTTTGTCCTGGATGCGGCACCGCGGTTCGGCCGGTCGGGTAGACAGCACCGGCCGCCGCGTGCGCCGCAGCGAGCGAGCGCTACTACAGCCGGATCGTAGTGAACCACCCGGATGTGAGCGTGCCGTTTGTCTTGAGGACCCAGTTCGCTCCGTTGGGTGCGTCGCCGGTGATCGAACCGTCCACTGCATTTCCGATGAAATCGTCGTTGGTGAGAATGATGTTGCGCACGGCGTTGTAGAGCGAGAAGGTCGACGTCGCCCCGCGCAGGCCTCGCTCGTACCATGGATCGCTCTTGCCGCTCGTGAAGGAGTTGTAGGCGTTGTCGATCGCCGTGATCAGAGCCGACACCCCCGTCACGTCGGCGTGATCGACACACGCCTCGTCGTCGTCCTCCCACGCCATGATCCGCACCGGCGCGCCGGGATGCTTCGCCTGATACTGGTTGTAGACCGAATCGGAGAGAAGCAGGGCGAGCCCCGACCATTCCGGGTCGTTCTGGTCCCAGGCATACGGACCGCCGGCATGTTCCCCGGTACATGACAGGAGCTCCGTTTCACCATTGTCGCCGATGCCGTACACGTGATATTCGTACTCGGGTTTCCCCTTGAGCCATCCCTCATGGCTCTCGGTGAAGTGGCTCTCCACCAGATACACTCCGGGAACGACGCTCGTTTTCGTGTCGCCGGTCCAGCTGTTCCCGGTCCCACCGGGTGGATTCTCATTGCACATGTCGGTACACGCCATCATGTCGGCTGGGTGCCCGCGGGTGAAGTCGGTTTCCTGCGGCACCAGGGCCAGCACCGGCACGTCGGGCGGCGTGGCCGGGTCGAGCGCCATCTGTACCCCGTCGGGGCCGAAGCCAACGGGGATCTCTCCATCATTGCCGATTGTGCCGACGAGGTACCTCGCGTCGCCGGTCCATGCCTGACGCTGTGACGCAACCGGGAGATACAGCTCGAGGCCGCGGGCAGCATCGAGATCGGCGAGGAGTTGTTCCGGAGTCGTCGCGCCAGCGCGCACCAATGACCCGATCAGCCAGCTCGACCCGTTGTGCACCAGCGCCTGAAACTGAAGCTTTCCTTCCGGAGCATTGGATGCGTCGAGACGCTGCTTGACCGCCGCGCGGGTATCGGGGTCAGCGAGCGCGAGGGCCAACGTCCGCGCCAGGCGTTCTCGCGCGGTGCGAGCGGACAGCCCCGCCGTGACCGACGCGGTGGTCGGTGGAGCTGATGCGGTTGGCAGGGTGTGATCGGAGCAGGCCGTTCCCACTATCGTGACGAAGAGCAACAACGCAACGCGGCGCGACATGAAGTCCTCCCGGGGAAAAACGGTGGTGCCCGGCGGAGCTGCCGGGGCACGCGAGGAGGATGTCGGTGTGACGACCACTTGCGCGGCGCGCCCTGATGCACCGCGGTACTGCTTCGCGCGTCAGATCTCCAGCGACTCGAGTCGATTGCCGGCCACGCAAAATGGAAGGATTCCGGCCACCAGGCAGAGGACGGCAACCAGGGCGAACGCGGCCCATCCTTCCGGTGAGACCGACATCGCGGCCGCTCCGGCCTGGCGAGCTCGCAGCTCTTCGGTCACGGGGAGCGCTTCGAGCACAACGACTGCCGCGAGCAGGGTGACGGCGACCAGCATGAACAGGAGCCCGCCGAACGAGGTGGCGATCTGTGCGGCGTTCTCCGTCTCGAATTGCGGGAAGAGCGTCCCCATGCCGAGAGCGAGTCCGCCCACCGCGAGAGTATAGCCGACCACCGTGCTCACGCTCACGAGCATCATGAAATCGGATGCGTGCAGCAGGTGGTTCGTCGTGATCGTGAGGGTGAAGGCGAGGATCAGCAGCGGTACGACGCCGACGAGATACTTGCTGCGAAGCATCGCCCGTGAATCGAGTGGCGACGATCGCAGCAGCCAGAGCTGGCGCCCTTCGAGCGACACCGACGGAAAGACCAGTCGCTCGGCGGTCCCGGCAATGACGAACCCGGCCAGCCCCTGCGTCACGAAGACGATCGCCGTGACCAGCACTGCGGGAACCTTCTCGCCGCTGAAGAGCGGCAGCATCTGCACGTTCAGCAGCATCACCGGGACGAGCACCGCGAGGAGAATCAGCTGACTCCATTGCGTGCTGTCGCGGAAGAAGATCCTCAGGTCCTTGAGCACGAATTCGCGGCGCATCGCCGGCATCCCCACGAGGATGCGGCGCGCCACCGCATTCCAGCGTACGCCCCGGACGAAATGCTCGGCCCCTTCCTGTGCCTTGGCGAATCCCGCGACGTACCAGCGCCGGTGCAATGATGCACCGATCACCACCAGCGCCCCCGCCGTGGTCCACAGCAGCGCGATAGGAAGAGGATCCGCCACGCGCGTGAGCCAGTTCATGATCATCGCGGACGCCCATTCGCTGGGGAGCAGCGGGTGCGAAGGCGTGCGCAGCACCGCGATGAAATCCACCAGGCTCCGGAAGCCCTCCGGTCGGGCGAGCTGTTCCGGCGCGGCGAGCCGGATGAAGACGACCAGTCCTCCCGCAGCGACGACCGTGATCAATCCGAGGATGTCGCGGGTGCGGCGGGCCGGAAAGATGTTGACCAGGATCAGTGTGATCGCCGATCCCAGCACGCCAGGAATGATGAACAGCGGCACCAGCGCGCCCACCACAACCAGCGGGAAGAACGGGCCACCGTGCCAGGCAATTCCGTATGCCGCGAGGAGCGGAGCCGCGAGCAGCACGACCATCCACGAGGAGTGAATCACCGTTTCGCTGAGCCGTGCGAGATAGAATCGCCCCCAGTCGAGCGGCCCGGCCACCAGCATGTCGAGGTCGCGCGCCAGGAAAAACGTCGACAGCGCACCAATGAGGTTGGAGAGGAGGAGGATCGCCGTGAACGCCAGCAGCGCGAGACCGAGCATCTTGCTCGCCAGAAGCGGACCGATCTCCTGGACGCTCTTGAAGTACGTGACGATGCGCCACGAGACGCCAAACGCTGCCGCGAAGAAAACGACTCCCGCGACGCCGAGGAGCACGTTGCGGCCCCGCACCGCCGTGCCGCGATGACGCCGGAACCGGGCCCACGCACTCCGCCACTTCGGAGAAGTGATCTCGAGGAACGACGCTTGCCGGGGTACGCCGGATCCGTCAGCCAAGGACGCCATCCAGGTCATGATCGACATGCCCGCCGGTCAGCCGGAGGAAGAGCTCTTCGAGACCGGCATCGTTCGACGCAGCCCCCTGACGCAGCTCGGCGAGAGTTCCGCACGCGGCGAGCTCACCCTGCCGGATGATCCCGATCCGGTCGCACAGATCTTCCACGATATCAAGGGTATGCGTGCTCATCAGCACGGTGCCGCCGCGGTCGACAAAGCGGCGGAAGATCTGCCTGAGGAGCCGGGCGCTCTTGGGGTCGAGTCCGATCATCGGTTCATCGACGACGATCACCTTCGGCCGGTGGACCAGCGCACTCGCGATGATCAGTTTCTGCCGCATCCCGTGGCTGTACGCTTCGGTGAGCTCATGTTTCCACCGGCTCAACTCGAATAGTGTGAGGAGACCGTCGATCCGGCGCTCGACCTCGTCGCCGTCCTGCCCGAACAGCGCCGCCGTGAACCGGAGGAACTCGGCGCCGGTGAGCTTGTCGTAGACGAAGGGACGATCGGGAATGAATCCGAGGTTTGCCTTGGCCTGAATCGGCCGGCGCATCACGTCGATCCCGGCAATCTCGATTCGCCCGCTGCTTGGCGCGAGAATCCCCGCGATCATGCGCAGGGTGGTGGTCTTGCCTGCGCCGTTCGGGCCCAGCAGGCCGAACATCTCGCCGGCACGGATCTCGAGATCGATTCCGCGCACCGCCTCGAACTTGCCGTAGCGCTTGACCACGTGGTGCAGCCGGATCATGGCATCTCTCCCTGGCCGATCGCGGTGACACGGGCGTTGGCGAGCAGCATCACCATTTCCTCCGGGCGGCTCGACCCGGCGAACGCCAGGCGAATCAACCCGGTGTTTGCCATCGCCCCGGCAACCGGGTCGATCGCAGTCCAGCCACCGTGCTGCGGGATCCACACCTCGACCCAGGCATGGGTGAGCAATGCATCGTGCCGTGGGTATACGCCGACAACGTAGCGCGCTGGCGTCCCCGCCGCGCGGAGCAGGGCGACGAGCAGGCGGGCAATTCCATCCGGGCTGCCGGCGCGAACAGCGAGCGTGCCAAGGGCATCCTGCGCGGCATCGATCGATGTATCCACCCGGATCGTGCCGCGGACCGCCGCCAGCAGGTCCGGGAGGCGCTGCAGGGTAAATGCGGAGTGGACCAGGTGCCGTTCCCAGCTCACGATTGCCCCTGCGTGCTGCTGAATCATCGGGTCCGGAATCGTGTCGGAGGTGAGCTCGCTGGGTCCGGTTGCGCTATCCCGCACGATCACCGTGTCGCCGTGAATCTCCTGCCGTCCCCCGGCGAGCAGCCCGAGCATCGCCGCGTCGATCGGCGAGCCGTCACGGTGAGCGACAATGAATCGCCGCGTCGCGGTGCTGGTGTCAGCCGTTCCGCGGCCGTCGAATTGCCCGATCGGCGGGAGCGCGCCGCGAATCGTGTCGACGCGTGAGCGCAGCCTCGCGCGAAAATCGGTTGTGCTCAGGTCGAAGTCGGTTCGCACCCACCGGACGCCGAGGGGAGTCGTCATCCGCGACACTCCGCCGCGACGGTCGATCCAGATGCGTCGCGGTCCGGCGCCCGCGTTGATCAATACCGAGACGGTGTGCACCGAATCGAAGTGCGCCGCGACGTGGCCCGATCTGCCGGGGCGGGCATCTGAACTGTCGGCGAAGCGGATTACCGAATCGGCGTCGACCTTGACCAGCGTCGTGCGCACCGACGGCGGCCATCCGTCAATCGGCTCGATGCTGCGGCTCCGTCCCGGCGCGAGACCTCCGGTCAGGGCGAGCCGGTACGGAATCGCCACTGCCGCGGTCGGCGGCGTATCAAATCGTGCGCTCCCCTGGGCGCGGGATGACCCCGACAGGAATCGGGCAGTGACGGTGTCGCCGGAGACGGTGATCGTCCAGTCGCCATGATGGCCACCGATGCCGAAGCCGGAGCGCATCCGCTGCAGATCGAGGGTGGCCCCGAGCCACGCCTCGGACCGACGGGTCGCTCGTTCGACCGAATCTCCCGCGGGGAACTCGATCGCCGTCGATTCCGTGATCAGGTATCCCGGCGACAGGGTATCGAAGGAGATCCCGGCATAGCCGATCGAGACTCCTCCCGCATCGAGCGCGTACCACGTCGTCGCCGGCGCGAGCCGCAATGTGGCTTCGCTCGACAGCGTTGTCGCCTCGGATCGCCCCAGCTGCCGGGCCCCGAGCCACCCGAGCGAGCCCACCCAGGCGAGGAGAACCGCGAGTGCCAGGGTCGCTCTCAAGGAGGGGCGGTAGAACTCGATCATCACGTCCCCATACGGCAAGGGTCGGGCCTGACCTCAACGGTTGCCCGCAGCACCCGATGCCGGTCCGCTTTACTCTTCATGGCTATGGCTGAAGAGTACCTGACCGTCCGCGGTGCGCGCGAGCACAATCTCAAGAATGTGACGGTCCGCATTCCGCGCAACGCGCTGACCGTGATCACCGGCTTGTCGGGATCGGGAAAATCGTCGCTCGCCTTCGACACGATCTACGCCGAAGGCCAGCGACGCTACGTCGAATCGCTCTCGGCGTACGCCCGGCAGTTTCTCGGATTGATGGAAAAGCCCGACGTCGATTCGATCGAGGGGCTTTCGCCGGCGATCTCGATCCAGCAGAAGACCACCGGTCAGAATCCCCGGTCCACGGTTGGGACGGTCACCGAGATCTACGACTACATGCGCCTCCTCTGGGCGCGGGCCGGTGTGCCACTCTGCCCCAACGACGGGACGCCCATCTCGCGTTCGAGCGCGACGCAGATCTCCGACACGGTGCTGTCGTGGCCGACCGGCACGCGAATCGAGATTCTCGGTCCAGTGGTGCGCGGCCGGAAGGGCGAGTTCAAGGAACTTCTCGACGACCTTCGAAAGCAGGGATTCGTCCGCGTCCGGATCGACGGCGTCACGATCGATCTCTCCGAAGTCGGACCGCTCAATCGCCGGCAGAACCACGATATCGCAGTCGTCGTCGATCGCCTCGTCGTCAATCCGGCCGATCGTTCGCGCCTCACCGACTCGATCGAAACGGCTCTCCGCGTCGCCGACGGGATCGTGGAAGTCAGCCAGCAGGGGGCAGCTGGCCGCGGCTCCCGCCCTCCGGCCAACCAGCCCGCGAAGGCCGAAAGCCGCCTCTTCTCCGAGCGATTCTCCTGTCCGGTCTGCGGGTTGTCGCTTCCCGAACTCGAGCCCCGCCAGTTCTCGTTCAATTCGCCGTTCGGTGCGTGCCCCGAGTGCCACGGGGTCGGAACCGCGCGAATTCCGAACGTCGAGCTCGTTCTTGGCGACCCGCGCATCTCGCTGCTCGAAGGCGTCGTCCTTCCATGGGGAGAGCCGACCGGATATCTGCGCAAGGTCGTTCTTCCTACACTGGCGCGGACCTTTCACTTTGATCTCGCGGTCGCGTGGGGCGAGCTGCCAGCCGGGGCGCGGAAGGCGCTCCTCTTCGGCGCCCCCGGGAAGACGCTTCACTATGCCCCGGAAGCGGGAACACGCGGTCGCTCGGTTGACGGGCCGTGGGAAGGGATCCTCGCCAATCTGTCGCGGCGCTACCGGGAATCGAGCAGCGACTCCGTGCGCCAGGGGCTCGAGGCATACATGATCGAGCAGCCCTGCCCGGAGTGTCAGGGGCGACGGCTCCGACCCGAGTCGCTCGCGGTGATGGTCGCCGGCCGGAGCATCGGCGAAGTCGTTGACCTGCCGATCGACGACGCCGTGCGCTTCTTCCAGTCGATTCCTGTCGGTCGCAGCGGCGCCGGAATGGTCGACCCCGACATCGCCGGTCCGATTCTCAAGGAAGTCGTCGAGCGCCTCTCTTTCCTGCGCGACGTCGGGCTCGATTACCTCACCCTCGGCCGCTCGGCCGGCACGCTCTCGGGCGGTGAGGCACAGCGAATCAGGCTCGCGACGCAGATCGGCTCACGACTGGTCGGCGTGCTCTACATTCTCGACGAGCCGAGTATCGGACTGCATCAGCGCGACAACGCTCTCCTGCTCGACACCCTTCGCGGGCTCCGCGATCTTGGCAACACCGTCATCGTCGTCGAGCACGACGAAGACACGATCCGCGCCGCCGATCATGTCGTCGACCTCGGTCCGCGCGCTGGCCGCTTCGGCGGCGAGGTGGTCGTCGAGGGAACGGTAGCCGACGTCGCTCGTCATCCCGATTCGCTGACGGCGCGTTACCTCCGCGGTGAACTGCGCATTCCGATTCCTGCTTCGCGGCGCCCGCGTACCGAGGCGCGGGCACTTCGCATCGTGGGTGCTCGGGAGAACAACCTGCGCAACCTCGACGTCGACGTTCCGCTCGGGATGTTCGTGGCCGTCACGGGTGTTTCCGGCTCGGGGAAGTCGACGCTGGTCACCGACATTCTCTATCGTTCGCTCGCGCGACACCTGTTTCACGCCAAGGTCATTCCGGGCGCGCATACGCGGATCGAAGGCCTCGACGCGCTCGACAAGGTGATCGATATCGACCAGTCGCCGATCGGCCGCACGCCGCGATCGAATCCGGCGACGTACACCGGGCTGTTCACGCCGATTCGCGAACTCTTCACGCAGCTCCCCGACGCGAAAATGCGCGGCTACGGCCCCGGTCGATTCTCGTTCAACGTCAAGGGCGGGCGCTGTGAAGCGTGCCAGGGCGACGGCCTCGTCAAGATCGAAATGCATTTCCTTCCCGACGTCTACGTCCCGTGCGATGTCTGCAAGGGGAAGCGCTACAATCGCGAGACGCTGGAGGTCCGGTACAAGGGACGCAATATCGCCGATGTCCTCGAACTCACGGTCGAGGACGCTCTCGAATTCTTCTCCGCCCAACGCCGGATCGCCGAGAAGCTCGACTTGCTCAACGATGTTGGCCTCGGGTATCTGCATCTGGGCCAGGCCGCGACCACCCTTTCCGGAGGCGAAGCGCAACGCGTCAAGCTTGCCACCGAACTCGCCAAGCGCGACACCGGTCGCACCCTCTACATCCTCGACGAGCCCACCACCGGATTGCATTTCGAGGACGTCCGCCTTCTCCTCGACGTACTTCATCGGCTGGTTGCCAAGGGGAACTCGGTCGTGGTGATCGAACACAACCTCGACGTGATCAAGACCGCCGACTGGATCATCGACCTGGGACCGGAGGGTGGCGTCCGCGGCGGCGCAATCGTGGCCCAGGGAACCCCGGAGGCGGTGGCCCAGGCTCCGGGGTCGCACACCGGCGAATTCATGCGCCGGGTCCTCCGCTCCGAGCACGCCGCTGGGCGCACTGCGACGGGCTAGATTACGGCCATGGATCCCGCGGCGCTCGTCTCGCTGCTCAGCTGTGCGCAGAACGAACTCCGGCCCGTCCGGCTGCGGCTTCGCGACGGCTCCGAAGTCGTCGGGACGCCAGCGAGTGTCGACACGCATCCCACGGCGTACGAAGCGTTCCTCCATCCCGCCGGCGACGACGAAACCGAAATCGGCGTTTCGTTGAGCGCGGTCGTTTCGGCCGAGATGATCTGACCGATGGTATCCCTCCTCGACATCATCGGTCCCGTCATGGTCGGCCCTTCCTCGTCGCACACGGCGGGTGCCTGCCGTCTCGGCCTGATTGCGCGGGCGCTGGTCGGTGGTACGCCGGAGACGGCGCGGGTCGAACTCCATGGGTCGTTCGCCCGGACCGGAACCGGCCACGGGACTGATCGTGCCATCGCCGGCGGACTCATGGGTTACCAGCCCGACGACGTGCGACTGCGGGAGTCACTCGAAGAGGCCGCGCGCGCTGCACTCGCGATCACCTTCGAGAACACCACGCTGCGCGGAACGCATCACCCCAACACCACTCGCATCACCGCGACCCGCGACGGGCGCAGCGTGGTGATGATCGGATCGTCGATCGGTGCCGGCCGGATCGTCGTCACGGCGATCGACGGCTTTCCCGTCGACATCACCGGAGCGTACACGACGCTGGTGGTGGTAGCGCACGACGAACCGGGAATCGTCGCGAAGCTCGCGACCGCCCTCGCTGAGGAGAGCGTGAATATGGCCACGATGCGAGTCTCCCGCCGCCAGAAGGGCGGCGACGCGATCCATATATACGAGCTCGATTCGCCACCGGGACCGGCTGCCCTCGACCGGATTCACGACCTGCGCGCGGTGAAAACCCTCCGCGTCGTCGATCGGGTCGCGTAATGTTCGAGTCACTGGTCGAGGCAGTTCGTGCCGCCGAAGAACAGCACCTTTCCCTCGGCGAGCTGGCGCTCATCACGGAAGCGGCCGAGGGGATGCGGACTCGCGAGGAAGTCGAAGGAGGGTTGCAGCGCGCGCTCGACGTGATGCGCGGTGCAGTTGACCGCGGTATGGTCGGTGATCTGCACAGCGTCTCGGGACTCGTAGGCGGTGATGCGGCGAAGCTTGCGGCGTCGCATGGACCGCTGTCGGGGACCGTCTTCAATGCGGCGCTGGCCGCGGCCCTTGCCGTGCAGGAAGTGAATGCGGCGATGGGGGTAATTGTCGCAGCACCCACCGCCGGCGGGGCTGGCGTCCTTCCGGGCGTCCTCCTCGGACTGGCGCAATATCATCATCTGAGCGACGCCGATATGGTCCGGGCGCTTGCCACCGCCGGGTTGATCGGCGCCGTGGTCGCGGTTCGAGCCTCACTGTCAGGCGCCGAAGGTGGCTGCCAGGCTGAGACCGGTGCCGCGGCCGGGATGGCCGCCGGCGCTGGCGTCGAGCTTCTTGGCGGCACGCCGCGCCAGGCGATGCACGCCGTTGCCGTGACAATGCAAGGCACCCTGGGGCTGGTCTGCGATCCCCTCGGCGGTCTTGTCGAAGTTCCTTGTGTCTATCGCAACGCGACCGGCGCTGCCATGGCGCTCGCCGGGATCGAGATGGCGCTGGCGGGAATCGAGTTCCCGATCCCGGTCGACGAGGTGGTCGACACTATGGGCCAGATCGGCCGCGAGATGGATGTCAGATATCGGGAAACGGCCGGCGGCGGGCTCGCCGCTACTCCGACCGGCCGGAAACTGGCGCGGGAACGGCTGATCCAGCTCAAGCCTCGAAAAGGCCGATAGCGCGCGTCGTTTCCTCATGAAACATTTGCGGGATTGGCCCGTACAGGTCCATCGAGGTCGGTTTCGCGGCATTTTTGGGCGGAGGTTGCGATGGAAGACATCTTGGCGATCATCCTGATCTTCGGTGGCAGTGCCGCAGTCGGGATCGCCTTTTCTCCAATCGGCAGGGCGCTCGCCGATCGGCTCCGCCACGGGAAGGCGATTCCGGCGCCATCCGCCGATCTCGAGCCGGCGGTTTACGATGAGCTTGACCGGCTGCGCGCCGATGTGAGTGAACTGCAGGAACGTCTCGACTTTGCCGAACGGATGCTCGCGAAGGGCCCTGAGCACCCGGCGGCGGCGGAGTAACGCCATGTGGTTCGTCGTCATCATCATGATCTTATCGATTCCGATTCTCGGGATCCTGACCCGGAGCGACATCGGCCAGTCGATTGCCGATGCGATCCGGCACAACAGCGGCGCCAACGAGGGTGCTGCGGCGCGCCGCGAGGTCGAACAGTTGCGGAGCGACCTCGATCAGTTGCGCACCGAGCTCAACGACGTCCACGGACAGCTGGCCGAATCCCTCGAACGCCTCGATTTCGCCGAGCGGCTGCTGATCAAACCGACCGATGCCGGGCACAATGGGGGGACCCATGACTGACGGACAGCAGACGGCGATCATCATCGTCACGCTGGGCTGCGTGACCGGTCTTGTCCTTCCGATCGTGCGCGGCGTGGTGCAGCACGCGCAGCGGCGTGCCGCGCCGCACGATGAGCTGACCGATGAGGTAGCGCTGCTCCGCGAGCACGTCGCCGAGCTCGACGCAACGACTCAGCGCGTGCAGGAGCTCGAGGAGCGACTCGACTTCGCCGAACGACTTCTGGCGCAGCGAACGCAGGCGCCGGAGTTGCCGATGCACCGGACTCCGGTATGAGGCGATCGCTCGGCACCAGGCTGGTCGGTGCGATCCTTGCCCTTGGTACGACGGCGCTGGCGATATTCTTCCTGCTCTTCATGCTGAAGGAGGCGGAGCGAAACCTCGGCCCGGTGTGCCAGGGCTGTTCCGTTGCCTGGACGCTGGTGCCCCCGTTGGTGACGCTCATCGGCGGCGCCGTGTTTTTCTTCGCATTGTTGCGTGGACCCGTGGGCAGGGCCATCGCCCGGATGCTCGACGAAGGCGATCTCCGGGAAGAACTCGATGACGCGCGCATTCGCCATCTGGAGGATCGGTTCGCCGAAGGCGACTTGGACCGTCAGCACGTGGCGGAGCTGGACGAACGGCTCGATTTCGCGGAACGACTCCTGTCACGGCGGAATGAACCGGATCACCTTCCCATGCATCGGACACCGGTATGAAAAGCGAGGATATCGCCATCGTCGCCACGTTCGCGATCGCCGCACTGCTGGCAGGCGCGATGCTGATGCGTCCGGTGCTCCGGGCCTGGGCCCACCGGCTCGAGCATCAGGGCGGTGACGCCGACCTGATGCGCGAGCACGCGGAACTCCGTGAGCGAGTGGCGGAGCTCGAGGCCGGACGCGACCGGATGCTGGAACTCGAAGAGCGTCTCGATTTCGCGGAGCGAATGCTGGCGCAGCGGACCGAGCCGGCGCGACTCTCACCGGATAGCGCGGCCCCATGAGCGAGCGGTCGCGGTCCAGGTTCTGGGGAACGGTGATCACGCTGGGGCTCACCGGAATGTCGCTGTTGTTCCTTTTCGCGGTGGTGGACGACTCCCGCGCCATCGACAATCCTGCGCCCGAAATGGCGGGGATTGCGGCGGCGGTCATTTTCTTCGCCCTGCTGAAGGGGCCGGTCGGCAAGTCGATTGGCAGGATGCTCGATGATGCCGGCGCGGCCGATGAGCAATCTGCGGCGCGAATCGATCAGCTCGAGGATCGCGTCGCCGAGCTTGCGATGGATCAGCAGCGCGTGGCAGAACTCGAGGAACGCCTCGATTTTGCCGAACGGCTCCTCTCGCAACGTGAATCGATGGGATCCCTTCCCAAGTCGGAGCACTGATGGCACGCAATACCCAGAACGACTGGCTCGGCGTGATGTTCATCGGTCTCGGATTTGGCGCGGCCGGGGTGGCGTTCTCGCTCGCGGTAGTCACGTCGAAGATCGGCCCGGCCTCGATTCCGATCTGGGCGATCGCGGCCTGGGGGGCCATGATGATCTTCCGCGGGCCGATCGGCCAGGCACTGGCGACACGAATCAGCGGGCACGCGCCCGCCGATGTGTCCGAGCTGCCGCAGGAAGTGTATGGCGAACTCGACGACCTGCGAGCCCGGGTCGCGGAGCTCGAGGAGCGGGTCGATTTTTCCGAGCGTCTTCTCACCAAGCAGAGCAGCGAGCATCAATCGTGAGCCAGTCAGCCCGCACCGCACTTTTTCCCAGCAGTCGGAGGAGTTCCCCCGATGACCACGCGTGAAGATGTCCGCTCGTTTCTCGACCGGCTCAACCTCCCGGTCGAACCGCTGAGAGAAGACATGTGGCTGGTGCGCACCGCCGAAGGGGCAGAACTCGTGGTGCACTACGCCCCGCCGGTGCTGGTCCTCCGCGTGCGGGTGATGCCGTTGCCGAGCGATGTCACCCGCGCGAGCGAACTGAGCCGGCTCCTTCTTGAGTTCAACGCCCGCGACCTGGTGCATGGATCGTACGGCATCGAGGGCGACCACATCGTGCTCACCGACGCGCTCGAACTCACCGATCTCGACTTCACCGAATTCCAGGCGAGCGTCGATTCGCTTGCACTCGCGCTCGCGTCGCATCTGAGCGCGCTCGCGCCGTACGGGGAGAAATAACCATGGGCATCTTTGACCGATTCGCGACGATGGTGCGGTCGAACCTCAACGACCTGATCTCGCGCGCCGAAAACCCCGAGAAGATGCTCAACCAGCTGATCGTCGACATGCGGAGCCAGCTCGACAAGGCGCGCCAGCAGGTGGCGCAGGCGATTGCCGACGAGAAGAAGCTCGAAGCCGATTCGCTTGCGCAGCAGAAGCAGGCCGAGGATTGGGAGCGCCGCGCGATGCTCGCGGTGCAGGAAGGCCGTGACGACCTCGCCAAGCAGGCGCTGATGCGCTACAACGAGGCGCTGCAGGGTGCCCAGCAACTGCACGAGACCTGGGTCAAGAGCAAGCAGGAAACCGAGGCCCTCAAGGCGTCGCTCCGGCAACTCAACGACAAGATCGAGGAGGCGAAGCGGAAGAAGAACATCCTCGTCGCGCGCGCACGCCGCGCCGAGGCGCAGCAGCGGATCCAGGACACCCTCTCGGGCATGGGCGACAAGAGCGCGTTCGAGTCATTCGAGCGAATGCAGGAGAAGATCGAGGCGAACGAGCGCAAAGCGATCGCGTCGGCAGAATTGCAGCAGGAGATGAGCGGCGACAGTCTGGCGAAGCAATTCGAGCAGCTGGAGTATCACGGTTCGTCCGATCAGCAGCTCCTCGAACTCAAGGCCAAGATGGGGATGATCGCCGGCGGCGGCGCGGCGCCCAAGCAGCTTGGAGACGGCGCGACGGCGCAGTCCAACGCCGTGACGCCAGTGGAGGAGTCGAAGCCGTCGTGATCGAGCCGCAATACCTCATCCTGGCGGATAACGAGTTCGGGATCATGACGTCGAAAACGGCCAACGCCGTGATCCGCTATCAGCCTTCGCGCGTCGTGGCAGTTCTCGACCGGCAACTCGTGGGGAAAACCTCGGACGAAGTTCTCGGATTCGGCGGCGCGATTCCGGTGATAGGATCGGTCGCCGATGGTCTGGCGCGCGGGGCCAATGCCGTGCTGATCGGCATTGCGCCACAAGGCGGGCTCCTTCCCGATGAATGGCGAGGGTGGGTGCGCCAGGCCATCGAGGGCGGCTGCGATGTCGTGAGCGGGCTGCACGCGTTTCTCGCCGACGACCCGGAGCTTGCCGGGACGGCTCGCCGTCACGGGCGGACGATCCTCGACGTGCGCCGTCCGCCGGCCGACCTTCCCGTCGCGACCGGGCTGGCGCGTGACGTCGAGCCGCTCGTCGTTCTCACCGTGGGCACCGACTGCAACGTGGGGAAGATGACGGCACAGCTCCAGCTGGTCGACCAGCTCAATGCCCGCGGGCTGCGGACGCGATTCGCGGCGACCGGTCAGACCGGGATCCTGATCGAGGGTTGGGGTACCGCCGTCGACGCGGTGGTGGCGGACTTCATTGCTGGTGCCACCGAACAACTCGTGCTGCGCGGCGCCGCCGATGCCGATATCGTTCTGGTCGAGGGACAGGGTAGCATCAATCATCCGGGATACAGCGGCGTGACGCTGGGACTGCTGCACGGCGCCTGTCCTGACGCAATGATCCTCTGCCATCAGCCTTCGCGCCAGTTTCTCGGCGACTACCGCGCCGGATCGTGGGTGAAGATTCCGCCTCTCTGCCAGTATATCGACTGGTATGAAGGTCTTGCCGGCGCCGTGCATCCCGGAAAGGTGATCGGGATCGCGCTCAACACCTTTGATCTCGGTGACGACGAGGCCCGCGCCGCGTGCGATGCCGCCACGCGGGAGACGGGACTCCCGGCTACCGATCCGGTCCGGTTCGATGCGCGGACGCTGGTCGACGCCATTGCTGACTCGCAGGATGCAAAACGGAAGCGGAAGCACGCCACCTAGCGCACGCAGAGGTCATCGCCATGCCCCACATCACCCCAGCACATCTCCATGTTCTCGTCAACCACATCCCGATCATCGGCCTCCCGCTTGTGGCACTCCTCCTGGCGTGGGGACTTGCTCGCCGGGAAGACGCAGTGGTGCGGGTCGCGCTGCTGGCCGCGATATTGATCGGAATTGGCACCTGGTTTGCCGACTACACTGGCGACGGTGCCAAGCATGATGTCAGGAACAATGCGTGGTACAATCGCGCCGTCGTCGAGCGTCACGAACAAGCCGGCGATCGCACCAACATCGCCGGAATCGCCGCCGGCGTCCTCGCGCTTGGCGTCCTGGTATTGGCGCGCGGCGGGAAGCCGGCGCGCCGGGACGGAGCGGCCGCAGTCCTCGCGGTGCTGATCGTTGCATCAGCGTTGGCGGCGTGGGCCGGATACCAGGGCGGGAAGATTCGGCACAACGAATTCGGGCTCACACCGCCGCCGCCGGCATCGGTCCCCGCGCCCTAGCGGGAATACACGACAGGGCGGCCGACGTTATGATAGATCAATCCGGTCAGTCGCGTTGCCGCCACCCGGCATTTGAGGTGACGGCTCGGCCAACAATGACTCCGCAGCGCTGCAGGTCACCCTCGATCAGGCGCTTCGTCCCGGCGTCAACGAAGTGGCGCCGACCCTCGACGTCTCGCACCTCGATCGCGGTCGTTACCGCCTCGAAGTGCGGATGGCTGATATGCGCGGCGCAGTGATTGTGCGCCGGGTCGCCGCGCTCGAACTGGAATGATCATTCGCAAGCGTTTCCTTGCCGCATTACTGACAGGCGTCGTCGTTCTGGTGCGCCCGGTGCGAGCCCAGACAATTCGCGGTCGCATCCTCGACAGCGTGTCGCAGGCGTCGATCTCCGGCGCGCTGGTCGAATTGCGTGACGCCACCGACACGCCGCTCCGCCAGGTCTTCTCGGGTGCCACGGGCGGATGGGAATTCCTCGTCGACAGCGGGCAGCGAGTCCAGGTGCGAATCGCCGCGATCGGCTATGCCCGGCACGCGCCGATCACCATCGACGTGAAGCCGGGCCTCACTGTCATTCCAACGATCATCCTCGCACCCATCGTGGTTTCGCTTCCGGAGTTGCATGCGATGGGCGGGAAGCGTTCCTGCGGAAAATCCGAGCTGACTCCCGAAACATTTGGCGGACTTTTCGACGGCGCACACAGCGCGTTGCAGGTGATGGACGCCACGATGCGGTCGGGGCATCTCGCCTTCAATGTCGAGGTGGTGCACTCGATTGTCATGAAGAAGCAGCGCGATAGCAGCGTCAGCGCCGACACCAGTGCGGAATCATTGCGCGCATGGCCGGTGCAATCGATTCCTGCCGACTTGCTGGTTCAGATTGGTTTCGAGCGTCCGGCAAGTACTGCCGAAGGCGGCGGTGAGCTGTACTTCGGCCCCGACCTGCAGGTGCTCTTCTCGGACTGGTTCCTCGACACCCACTGTTTCACGCTCGACAAGGGCAACGGGCACGGTGACTCGGTCTTCATTCGCTTCGATCCACTCGGCAAGCCGAAGCACGTCGACCTGAGCGGGACGCTGGTCCTCGACCGCGCGACCCTCACGTTGCGCGGGTTGAGTTACGTCCATCGCAACCTCCCGGATGGTGTGCCCGAGAAGTCCGCCGGTGGCGAAATGCACTTCGGTGAACCTTCCCCCGGGCTCTGGGTGCCGGTCGACTGGGCAATCTGGGCGCCGATTACCAAGACATCACGCACGATTTCGCGCCCGATCATCATCTCGAGCGGGCCGTCGGGGCGGGGTGGGTTCGCCCCGCGCGTCACCTCGATTCCCTCCCAGTCCAGCACGCTGGTGCAAGTCGTTGGGCGCGAAGAGAAGCACGGCCGCCTGGTCAGAATCCTTCCGGTGCCCGGGTCGTGAGGGAATCATGCTGATCGTGGTCGCCGTCCTCTTCACCTTTCAGCAACCACCCGCCCAGCTCTTTCCGCCGGTGGAGCATCCCGGTGCCGACAAGGTCGACGTCGCGCATCGCATTGCCCAGGTCTGCGGCAACGCGGGAACGGCGAGCCGCGACGTACTGCTCCGGCGCGAAGGAGCGCTGGGGCGGGCTGCGGCGGCTGGCCGCGGATCGGCCGACGGCTGGACCTCGCTCGGCTGCGCCCGCGCCCAGCTCTTCTTCAATGGAGCGATCGCGCACGACGGACCACTGATGATCGCTGGCGATTCGTGGGCCGATGGTGCCGAGCACGCTTTCGTCGAAGCGCTGCATGATTCACCGGGCGATGTGCGGGCGGCCTCGGGTCTCGCAGTTCTAGCGACCAACGACGCCGCGCCGAGCCGGATGAAGCCGGTGGCGGCAGCCCTCCTGGGCGCGGCGGCCCGCGGCGTTGATCACCCCGCGGTCCTTCGCGCCTGCGCCGAACTCGGCCTCCGCACTGGCGATACTGCGCAGGCCAGGGCGTGCGCGGTGCGCGGCCTCGCTGCAGGGCACGATTCCACCTGGTTCCTGCTGCGCCTCGCCCGCGTTGCCTTTCGTGGCGTCGATACTGTCGACGGCAACCGCGATTTCATCCTCGCAGCCGGCGCGTCGCACGACGCCGCAACGCGAAGTGAACTCGATTGGCATCTGCAGTGGTTCCTCTCGCCCGCCGAGCGCTCCGCGTGGGATGCGCTGCCGGATCACGATCGGGCCAACTGGGTGCGCGACCGCCTCGCGTCGCGCGATGTGCGCGATGGACAGCCGGCAGGTACGCGGCTCGCCGAGCATTTCGCACGTCTGGAGTACGTCGAATCGCACTTCCAGATGTCGGTGGCGAGAGTCCTTCACGACGCCATGCGCACCATGCCGGCCGAGATTCAGCTGCCGGCGCTCGACACGATGCAGCAGCGGGGCGATACCACGATCTTCCGCGAGTATCAGCGTTGGCAGGTTGACTTCGACGATCGCGGCGTGGTGTGGATGCGTTGGGGGAAGCCGTCGAAGGTCACCTTCGACACCGTCAGCACCAGCAACATGCTGGCTCGCGAGGCGTGGCGCTACGATCTCGATGGCCAGACCCTCCTGGTGACATTCCAGGGTGAGAATTTCTCGGGTTCATCGGGCGCGACGTCGCTGCAGGTCGGGATGATCGAGGACTTTCTCTGCGACGTCGATTCGTGGCGATGTGCCCTCGCCATGAAGAAGGACGGCGGATTCCTCCATCCGGAGGATGTTTCGCACGTCATCGAACAGGATCGTGAATACATCAGCGCCGCTACCACCGGCGACGACAATTCACCGCGAGGCGACAAGCCGATCGCGGTGGTCTCGAGGCTGAACCGGTTGTGGGATCCGCTCACCGGCATCCCGGAGGCGCTCGTGACGTACGCCGTCAAGGCGAGCGACCTTGCGGTGCAGGACAGTCCCTCGGGCCGGACGACGCTCCTCGACTTCGACCTCCGGACCTGGGATGCCGGGGCAGATGGCTGGACCGACACGGTATTCTCGCGTCACCTGCGCCTTCCCGACACCACCATGAAGCAGTTGAATCTCACCGGGTTCCTGTTGACACCCGCCTCGCCGGGAATCTCGTCGTGGAGTCTGGTTGCGACGCAGCCTGACCATCGCCGCGGGCGCGTCTGGGATGTGCTGACCCCGGCGCTCGACGGCGGATCGGTGGCACTCTCTGATCTTGTCATGGGACAGGAGGGCCAGGGAATCGTCTGGAGCAATCACAACGTCGAGATCCCGCTCGCGCCGCTCAACGCCGTCGATCGAACCCATCCCGCGGCACTCTATTTTCAGGTTCGCAAGGACGGCGGCCCCCGATCCGTTCGGGCCACGGTGGCGCTCTACCGCACCACGGCACCGCAAGTCACTGCCGCCGACTCTGCGGTCCTGCAAGTCTCCTTCGACCAGGCGATCCATGACGGAATCAACGAGGTGGCGCCCTCGCTCGATCTCTCCCAGCTCGCGCGCGGCGCCTATCTCCTCGAGGTACGCCTCGCTGACGCGAACGGCGTGATCATCACCCGGCGGTCGGTGCCGTTGAGGCTCGATTGACTCAAACCGTTGCGGCATCCAGTACCGCGAAGCGTTGCCGAGGTAAGCTCCGCTCGCTGAACGGAGCTTTCATCAGATATGCCTCGCCGACTCCTCCTCCTCGATCTCGATCCAGTGGCTCCCTGTCCGACGCCGCGGATCACGCCGCAGCTCCTCCTTCCGCTCCCCGACAGCCGGGCCGCGATTCCTCTCGGCGACGAGCCGATAGAGGAGGTTCTCGCCTCGCTCCTCGCCGATGGGGTCGCGATCAGGTCGTCTCGATTGATCGAAGGGAATTAGCCGTGGAGGCCACGTGCTCCTTCTGATCCTCGCGCTGCAGCAGTTGCCGGCGCAGAACTTTCCCGCGATTCCCAAGCCCGGCGTCGTTTCCGACCTCGGCGCGCTCCTCGACCGCGCCTGTCCACGGGGGACCGCGCGCGATCGTTCGGCCCTTCTCCAGGAGGAAATCCGTCTCGCTCAACCCGCGATCACTGGCAGGCTCACTGCCGATCAATGGGTCGCGCTGGGATGCGCCCGTGCGCGACTCGACGCCGATAGTGCGATCGCACACGACGGACCGCTGATGGTGGCCGGGAATTCCTGGAGTCAGGGGAGTCAGCGCGCGATGATCGAGGCACTCAAGCAGAGCCCTACCGACGCCCGCGCAGCCGAGGTGCTGTCACTCGAAGCGCTCGACGGCGATGAACCCGACAACATGCGCGACGCGCTGTCGGCGATTCTCGCCGTGGCTCAACATGGCAAACCGACACCGGCAACATTGCGAGCCTGCTCCGAGCTGGCGTTGCGTGTCGGCGACGAGAAGGCTGCGCGCGACTGCGCGAACCGCGGCGTTGCCGGCGGCAGCGACTCCACCTGGCACCTCCTTCGCCTGGCGCGCCTCTCCTTTCGTGCGGCCGACACAGTGACTGGATTGCTCCAATTCCAGCTCGCGGCGAACGCGGCACACCACTCCGCCGCTCGGCGCGAAGTCGACTGGCACTTGCAGTGGTTCCTCTCTCCCGACGAGCGGAAGGAGTGGGACACCGTCTCAGCGGATGCGTACGCCAGCTGGGTGCGCGATCGGTTGATTTCACGAGATGTTCGGGATGGCCAACCGTTTGGCGCCCGTCTCGCCGAGCACTTCAGCCGCCTGGAGTATGTCGAGACGAACTTCAGGCTGCACGTCGCGAAAATGTTGAAGAATTCGCTGCGGACGATGCCTGCGGTGCGAGAGGATGGCGGCTCGCCGGGCGAGGGAACGGCTGAAGACCTGAACTCCGCACCCGATCCTGGTGCACAGCCAGCTGCGCTGTGGCGCGAATACGTGCGCTGGCAGACGGACTATGATGATCGAGGTGTCATCTGGATGCGGTTCGGAAAGCCGGACCAGCGTGTCCCCTGGACCTGCCCGCTCATCCCGCCACCCAAACCGCGACCGCCGCCGGGCCACGTCAATCCAACGGGCGGCGGCATTGGGTGTGGGCTAAGTCAGGTCGTTCGCGAGGTCTGGAAGTACACCATCGATGGCCAGGTAATGGTTCTCAGTTTTGAGGGCGAAGGATTCGACGGTTCGGTACAGGCGACTCGCCTCGTGAACGGAGTGGTCGGACCGTACTTCTGCGACGTAGACCCAAAGCGCTGCGGGCTGACGGAGCAGGCCAGAATGGGCCTGCTGCTTCCCGAAGACGTCGAGCACCTTCGCGCCGAGGACCGCGAGTATGTGTCGATCGCCACTACCCATGATGACAACTCCGTCCGGACCGACCGGACGATCGGCCTCGTCGCCCGGCTGCATCGCCTCTGGGATCCGCTCGATGGCTCATCGATTGCCCTCGTGACCTATGCCTTTCCGGTCAAGGATCTGTCCATTCATCGTGACGCGCCGGAGCGTACTGCGCTGGTCGATTTCGCGCTTCGTACCTGGAATCCAACTGCCGACAATTGGCGTGACACCATCTTTACCAGGCGCTGGACTCTTCCCGACACAAGTGTTCATCAACCCAATCTCACCGGCTTTGTCGTGGTTCCCTCAACGCCCGGCGTCTCGTCATGGAGTGTGGTCGTCTCGCAGGTCGATCAACGCCGCGGGCGCGCGTGGGACGTGACCACTGCGGGGCTCGCGCCGGGCGCGCTGGCGATTTCCGACCTCGTCATCGGCGCCGCGGCTCAGGGCCTCACGTGGCAATTCCACAACGAACCGGTCCCTCTCGCGCCCGTGGGTGCGGTTGGCCGCGCGGAGCCGATGTCGCTCTACTTCCAGATCAGGAGCGATGTCAGGCATTCCGATCTGCGCGCCACGGTCGCGATTTACCACGTCACCGGCAACGCCGCTGACTCTGCGGCCGCCCTCCAGGTCGGCTTTGCCCAGGAACTGCGTGCGGGGATCAACGAGATCGCCCCCGAGGTCGACCTCTCCCATCTCGATCGCGGGAACTACCGCCTTGAAGTCTGGCTCAGCGATCCCGTCGGGCGGGTTCTGGCGCGCCGTAGTACATCGCTGCAACTGGAATAGCCCGCAATATGGGCGGGGTGCCGTTGACCGGCCGTCTCACCCCCGACAACTTGCCCGCCATGACGGCGCTTCTGCATTCGATGCTCCTCCAGCAGCAGTCGCAGGTCGACCGCGTCCTGGCGCTCCTCGGCGTGACTGGCGCCGAGGTACTCCACGTCGCGTTCACCGTGATCTCGATCTGGGTGCTGACCTGGATCGGCTGGCAGGCGGTCAAGCTCCTGGCCAAGCGCATCGTCGCGATCGCCGCCGCGCACCCCGGCGACTCGCCGTCTCTTCACGAAAACCGGGCCAAGACCGTTGCCCAGCTCATGCGCAGCGCGGGTCGCGGACTCCTCCTGGTGCTTGCCATCATTCTCACTCTCAAGCAGTTCATCGACATCACGCCGGTCCTCGGTACCGCCGCGGTTCTCGGACTTGCGGTGTCGTTCGGCGCGCAGTCACTGGTCAAGGACTACTTCGCGGGATTTTTCATCCTCCTCGAAAACCAGTTCGTCGTGGGCGACTCGGTCGAAGCGGCCGGTAAGGCCGGCGTGGTTGAGCGCCTGACCCTCCGCACTGTCACACTCCGCGATGTCGAAGGAACGGTTCACATCATCCCGAATGGCCAGATCACGACGCTCAGCAACAAGACGCGAGGATGGTCGCGCGCGATCGTCGACGTCGGGATCAGTTACGACAACGACATCGACACGGTGATCAGTGTCTTGCGCGAGGAAGCGGCGTCGCTCGCTGCCGACCCCGAGTGGTCCGCCCGCTTCGAGGCCGCACCCCAGGTCCTCGGCGTCGAATCATTCGGCGACAACGGCGTCAATATTCGTACGATGCTGCAGACACCACCGGGAGTACAGAGCGAAGTGGCCCGCGAATTCAGGCGCCGGGTGATGATCCGTCTCGAGCGCGAGGGGATCAAGGGCGCGCGCGCGCAGCCGACGATCCAGATTCAACAGGGCTCCGCCGTGACGCCGCCCGCCGCGGCGGCGTCAAGCAATCCGCCGCCGCCACCGCCAGACCCCAACCCATCGCCGATCCCGGGATCGTCATGACATTGCGCCTCTACAACACCCTGACGCGCAACATCGCCGAGTTTGTCCCGCTCGATGCGGGACGAGTGTCGCTCTACACCTGCGGCCCGACGGTGTACAACTATGCCCACATCGGGAACTTCAGGACCTTTCTCTTCGAAGATGTCCTCCGCCGCTGGCTCGAGACCAGCGGCCTCGAAGTCTTCCACATCATGAATCTCACCGACGTCGATGACAAGATGATCAAGGGAGCAATCGCCGCTGGAGGGACGATCGGCGAACTCGCGTTGCCGTTCATCACCGCCTTCTTCGACGATCGCGACTACCTGCGGATTCTGCCGGCCCACGTCTATCCGCGCGCCACCGAATTCATCCCCGAGCAGATCGCGCTCGTCGCGGACCTCCTCGCCAAGGGCGTTGCCTACCGCGGTGATGACGGCTCGACCTACTTCTCGATCGATCGCTTTCCCGCCTACGGCAAGCTCTCGCAGCTCGATCGTCGTGAACTCCGCGCCGGCGCGAGTGGGCGCGTGCACACTGACGAATACGCCAAGGAGGATGCCCGCGACTTCGTCCTCTGGAAGGCGGTGCGGGAAGACGACGAGAAGGTCGGTGCCGCTTGGGACGCACCGTTCGGTCGCGGTCGCCCCGGGTGGCATCTCGAATGCTCGGCGATGGCGCTGGCACTCGTGAAGGAGCGCTTCAGCCGCGACGTGCTCGACATTCACGCCGGTGCAGTCGACCTGATCTTCCCCCATCACGAAGACGAGATCGCGCAGAGCTGTGCCCATACCGGGGAGGCCGAGTTCGCGCGCGTCTGGATGCACGGCGAGTTCCTGACGATGGCCGGCACCAAGATGTCGAAGCGCTTCGGCAATATCCTCACGGCGCGCGATCTTCGTCTCGATGGTGTCGATGCCGCGACGGTGCGCCTCCTCTTCGCCACAACGCACTACCGGCAGAAACTCGACTTCACCGATGACGCACTCGAGGCCGCGCGCGAAGGATCACGACGCCTGGGCGAATTCGCGTCGCGATTGAGCCGTCAGTCGGTGGTTGACCGCGGTGGATTCGACCGGATCGCGCTGGTCTTGAGCGATGAATTCAGTGCCGCGATGGACGACGATCTCAACACGCCGCGCGCGCTTGCCGCGCTGTTTGAAGCGGTACGCGCGGGGAACCGGGCGCTCGACGCCGGCGACGCGGTGACGCGAGCGTTCAGCGATGTGTGGGGTGCCATGACGGGCGTGCTGCAGGTGATCCCGACGAGGGATGCCTCACTCGTTGCCCAGGCGTTGCGCTTTTCCTTGAGCGGCGATGAAGCTGCAGTTGCGTGGACGGAGGACTACCCGACGGAGCCATCGATGCAGCCCGCCTGGGCCGAACACTGGACGGAGAAACGCACGACGGCGAAGCAGTCTGGCAATTACGCCGAAGCCGACCGGATCCGGGCCCTCCTCGCCGAGCATGGCTGGGAACTGCGCGACAATCGGGACGGAACCTCCGCACTCACCCGCCGGCCGTAGTCCCCGGCGGTCAGCGCTGCCGCTTGAGCGGGTGCTTCGTCAACGCGTCGACCATCTGTTTCGCTTCGCCATTCGCCGGCTGCAATGCGAGCCGTTTCTGGAAGGCCGCCAGAGCCGACGCGGTGTCGCGCGCCTCAAGGTACGACAGGCCGAGTTGACGGTAGCCAAATCCGGACGTCGGCAGGAGCTCAATGTTCAACTTGTAGAAGCGAATCGCGTCGTCGCCTTTCCCCGCGGCTTGCAGAGCCGCGCCCACATCGGTGAGCGGGACTTCGCCGAAGTCGTAGGCGGCGCTTCCCAGATATCGTGCCCGGAGTGCGCGATAGAGGGATTCGGCGCTGTCGGCGCCACTAGTCTGATACGCGGTCATCACCACCTGCTGGATCGGTCGCGGCTGGGCGACCCCGCGATGGCAGGTGATGCAGCTCACGGTGATCGGCGGATCACGGCGCGCAGGAAGCGCCGCGAGGAACTGCGTGTTGATCGCGTTCACCATCCGGATCATCGTCCGGGCCTTTTCCTTCGTCACGTTGTCGTCGGCCGCGAAATCGTATTGATCGAGCGATTGATCCTCGCGGCCCACGTGACAGTAGGTGCATCGCACGCCAAGGGCGCGGGTGAAGGCTTTCATCGAATCGATCAGGACCGGAACCTGGATGCTGGCCGGGAACGCCTTGATGTTCTTGAGCTGTTCAGGAGGGAACTGCGCGCTGGCCGGCGCGGCATACGCCACGACAAGGGCAGCTGCAAGGGGGCGACGCATTGGCGGACTCCGAATGGGTCCCTAATGATCGGGGCGATCGGCGAATGGCGGTACTGTCGCGGTCTCGATCGTAGTCAGGGAACGGCAAGAGATGCGAGGAATCATGATCGCCGTTCTCTACGTCACGTTGTGAAACGTTTTGGGGTGTTTAGGATCGTATCTCTCGGGTTGACCGAGGCTTGCGCGACTCTTATCCTTGATGTCTGTGCGCGGAACGGGCGTTTTGCTGACGTAGCTCAATTGGTAGAGCACCCGATTTGTAATCGGGCGGTTGCGGGTTCAAGTCCCACCGTCAGCTCCAGCAGAAACGCAGTGGGGTTCGGTTCGGGCAGTGGTTCGGTGGGGTGGCCGAGTGGCTAATGGCAGCAGACTGTAAATCTGCCGGGCTCTGCCCTACGTAGGTTCGAATCCTACCCCCACCATGCAGGGTTGGCGGCTTGCAAAGCGCGAGCGGGCTGGGCACGAGAAGAACAGTGCGGGTGTAGCTCAGTTGGTAGAGCATCAGCCTTCCAAGCTGAGGGTCGCGGGTTCGAGTCCCGTCGCCCGCTTGTCCCGAGTGTAGCGAGCGACCGGTTCACATATTTTGGGATCGGTTCGCGAAGAGAGAAAGCCGCTCGCGTAGCTCAGTCGGTAGAGCGCATCCTTGGTAAGGATGAGGTCAGCGGTTCAATCCCGCTCGCGAGCTCTGGAAGTGACGGGAACAGTCGCCGGGTTACGGGGGAGGCACTCCCGAGCCCGGCGCGCTTGTCGAGGGGAATCGGGCCGAGCGCCCGGTTCGCGACGAGCGATTGAACGGCGGCCGCTGCCGCCACGATTGGTATGGACCACGCGCTTGAGCGCGGTGACTGAACGAGGATCAGGACATGTCAAAGGCCAAATTCGAGCGGAACAAACCGCACGTGAATGTGGGTACGATCGGACACGTCGACCACGGCAAGACAACGCTGACCGCCGCGTTGACGAAGGTCTCGGCCGACAAGGGATACGGGACGAAGTACATCTCGTATGACGAAGTGGCGAAGGCGTCTGCGTCGCAGGGACGGCGGGATCCGACCAAGATCCTGACGATCGCGACGAGCCACGTCGAGTACGAGACGCCGAAGCGGCACTACGCTCATGTGGACTGCCCGGGGCACGCCGACTATGTGAAGAACATGATCACGGGTGCCGCGCAGATGGACGGCGCCATTCTCGTGGTAAGCGCTGTCGACGGACCGATGCCACAGACGCGCGAACACATCCTGCTGGCGCGCCAGGTGAACGTGCCCTCGATCGTGGTGTTCCTCAACAAGTGCGACCTGGTGGACGACGCCGAGCTGCTCGACCTGGTGGAGCTCGAGGTTCGCGAGCTCTTGACGCAGTACAAATATCCGGGCGACGACACGCCGGTGATTCGCGGCAGCGCGATCAAGGCAATTGAAGGCGACGCCGGTTACGTGGCGAAGATCGAGGAGCTGTACAGCACCCTCGACAGCTACATCCCGGAGCCGGTGCGGGAGACAGACAAGCCGTTCCTGATGCCGGTGGAAGATGTGTTCAGCATCACGGGGCGCGGGACAGTCGCGACCGGGCGCATCGAGCGGGGTCGGGTCAAGGTGGGCGAAGAGGTCCAGCTGGTGGGCTTCGGCGCGGAGAAGAAGACCACGGTGACCGGCGTGGAGATGTTCCGCAAGCTGCTCGACGAGGGGCATGCGGGGGACAACGTGGGACTCCTGCTGCGCGGCATCGAGAAGACCGATATCGAGCGCGGAATGGTGCTCGCGAAGTCGGGAAGCGTGACGCCGCACACCAAGTTCGACGCGGAAGTGTACGTGCTGGGGAAGGACGAAGGCGGACGGCACACCCCGTTCTTCAAGGGTTACCGGCCGCAGTTCTACTTCCGCACGACCGACGTGACGGGGAACGTGGAATTGCCGGCGGGAGTGGAGATGGTGATGCCCGGAGACAACATCCAGATGTCGATCGAGCTGATCACGCCGGTGGCAATGGATGAGGGTCTGCGGTTCGCGATCCGCGAAGGCGGCCGGACCGTGGGTGCCGGTGTCGTCACGAAGATTCTGAAATGACCCGGAGGGTCGTCCCGAGCGCTCGGCGCGAGGGATCGGCCCGTGACGAAGCGATCGCTCGCGTTCGGCTCGGGAAGACAAATAGATTGAGGACTGGCAAGCATGGCTGAGCTCGAACCACAATTGGCGCCGGCAGGGTCGAACAAGTTGGTCGTCGCGCGCGACTTTCTGGTCGACACTCGTGCCGAGATGGACAAGGTCAGCTGGCCCCCGAAGGACGAGTTGATCCAGGCGACCAAGTCGGTGGTCCTGGCGTCGCTTGCCCTCGGTGTGGTGATCGGTCTGGCCGATTGGGTGTTGCAGAAAATCCTGATCGACGGCCTTGCGCTGTTGACCCGGTGACGGGAGTCGCGGTGGAGTATCGCTGGTATGCGATTCAGACCACGGCGGGGCACGAGAACAAGGTTCGTTCTCTCCTCGGCCAGCGGATCAAGGACGACCCGCGCCCTGAGGGGCAGAAGCTGGTCGCCCAGGCGCTGGTGCCGACGCAGGAAGTGGTCGAGATCAAGAACGGCAAGAAGGTCACGGTCGAGCGTAAGCTCTATCCGGGATATGTCATCGTGCAGATGGGGATGAGCCAGGAAGCGCAGCACCTGGTCAACTCCATCCAGGGTGTCATCAAGTTCGTGGGAACCAGCAAGGCGCCGTTGCCGTTGCGTGACGATGAGGTGAATCGCCTCCTCGGTATCGCGGAGCCCGAAGAAGCGGCTGTTGCCAAGGAAGAGATTCCGTTCCTCCCGGGCCAGGCCGTCGAGATCACCGAGGGTCCGTTCTCGGACTTCAACGGTGTCGTCGAAGAGGTGCTGGCGGATAAGGGGAAGGTGAAGGTTTCGGTCTCGCTCTTTGGGCGGCCGACAACGGTCGAGCTGGACTACCTGCAGCTTCGCGGTCATTAGGACGACCATCGCGAAGGCAGGTAGTCCATCCTGAGGCGCCGTGGGCGCCGAAGGATCGAGTAGCGAAGCCGAACGATCGAGCACGCAGTGAGCTCGACGCGCAATGGCGCTGACGGATTGGTTGATGTGTGAGGGATCTGGTATTGCCCGCGACCGCCCGGGATCACTGGCGGCAGGCACCGCGTCGGACGCGGTTCCGTTACCCCGGCGCCTGGCCTTGCCAGCGGGCGTCGTGAAAGGAGCGACATGGCGAAGAAGATCGCAGCCATGGTGAAGCTGCAGTGCCCCGCCGGAGCGGCCAATCCCGCCCCGCCGGTCGGTACTGCCCTTGGCCCGCACGGGGTCAACATCATGGAATTCTGCAAGCAGTTCAACGCACGGACCCAGAGCCAGTCGGGGATGGTAATTCCGGTGGTGGTCACGATCTTCAGTGATCGGACCTTCACCTTCATCATCAAGACGCCGCCTGCTCCGAATCTCCTGCTCAAGGAAGCGGGGATCGAAAAGGGGAGCGCATCGCCCAACCGCACCAAGGTCGGGAAGGTGTCGCGCGCGTCGTTGAAGAAGATTGCCGAGATCAAGATGGCCGACCTCAACGCCTCCGACCTCGAGTCGGCGATGAAGATGATCGCCGGCACGGCGCGGTCGATGGGGCTGGAGGTCATTGACTGATGCCAATGGCTGGCAAGAAATATCGCGCTGCGGCGGAGAAGGTTACCGTCGGGCAGCTCTATTCCGTCGAGCAGGCGGTGTCACTGGTCAAGCAGACCAGCTACACCAAGTTCGACGGCACGGTCGACGTCGCCGTTCGCCTCGGAGTTGATCCGCGTCACGCCGACCAGGTCGTGCGCGGCACGGTGGTGCTGCCGCACGGCACCGGCAAGAGCGTCAAGGTGCTGGTGATCGCCCAGGGCGATCGGGCCAAGGAAGCCGAAGCAGCCGGCGCCGACTTCGTCGGTGTCGAATATCTGCAGAAGCTCAAGGACGGTTGGCTCGAATGTGACGTGATCGTCGCCACGCCCGATGTCATGGGCCAGCTCGGCGCGCTCGGTCGCATCCTCGGGCCTCGCGGATTGATGCCGAACCCCAAGGCCGGGACAGTGACGATGGACGTCACTCGCGCGATCAAGGAGATCAAGGCGGGAAAGATCGAGTTCCGGGTCGACAAGACCGGAAATCTTCACGCCCCGATCGGCAAGGTGTCGTTCTCGGAGTCGCAGCTGGCGGGAAATCTCCACGCCTTCATGGACACGATCGTGAAGGCCAAGCCATCGGCGGCCAAGGGCACCTACATCCGCTCGGCGACGGTGTCGGGCACGATGGGACCCGGAATCAAGCTCGACCCGGCGGGGTATCGATGAGCAAGACTGAACGGCAGGGCACCGTGGAGGAGTTGACGGCAGAGATCAAGGCGTCGCCGACTCTCTTCGTGACGGATTTCAGCGGCCTGAACGTCCTCAAGATGACGGAATTCCGCCGTCGTCTCCGGGCGACCGGGGCTCGCTACATCGTGGTCAAGAACACCCTGGCGCAACGCGCGCTGGCGGCCAACAAGATCGCCGCACTCGACGATCATCTGGCCGGCAACACCGGTATCGTCTTCGCCGGCGCCGATCCGATGGCGGCCGCCAAGGTGATCGGTGAGTTCGCCAAGGAGCACGAGCGTCCCACCGTGCGCGCGGGGTGGGTGGAAGGCAAGGCCGTCGCACCGGCGTACATCAAGCGGCTGGGGGAGATTCCGCCGCGCGATGTGCTGCTCTCACAGCTCCTCGGGGGCTTCAACGGAGTTCTCTACCAGCTGGTCGGAGTGCTCGATGCGCTCCGCGAACAGCGTCAGCAGGCCGGTCAGGCCGAAGGGCAGGCATAAGATGGCAACGATGATGAGCAACGACGAAATCCTCGACGCAATCGGACACAAGACGGTGCTCGAACTGGCCGACCTGATCGAAGCGTTCAAGACCAAGTTCAATGTGACGGTTGCGGCCGTCGCGGCGCCGGCCGGCGGTGGTGCAGGTGGCGGTGCGGCGGTGGTCGAGGAGCAATCGGAGTTCACCGTGATTCTCAAGGCCGCCGGTGACAAGAAGATCAACGTCATCAAGGCGATCCGCGAGATCACTTCGCTCGGACTCAAGGAGGCCAAGGACCTGGTCGACGGAGCGCCGAGCACCGTGAAGGAAGGCGTGTCCAAGGGAGACGCCGCCGAAATGAAGAAGAAGCTCGAGGACCAGGGAGCGACCGTCGAGTTGAAGTGAGCCGAAGGCTCATCCCGAGCGGCTCTGCTGCGAGGGATCGGGACCTTCGAACTCATTTCAGCGAGACGGCAATTGACTCGACGCGACCTCGAAATCCGGACGACGACCGTGCCGTCCCCCGCCATGAGCGGGGGGCGCGGCACTGCCGTCCCCTTTTGCCAGGGATGGGCGCATGCCTGAAGTACTGCCAGTAATCTCGTTTTCGTCGATGCAGGGGGGGATGGATATGCCCCACCTGCTGGATATCCAGACCAAGGCCTTCGATTCGCTCCTCGTCCCCGACGATGTGGGCGGTGACCGCCAGGACGTATCGCTGGAGCGCGTCTTCCGCGACCTCTTCCCGATTGGCGACGTCAACGGGAAGTACTCGCTCGAATTCGTCGGGTATTCCCTCGGCGATCCGAAGTACACGGTCGAGGAGTGCATCGAGCGCGACATGACGTACGCGGCACCGCTGCGCACCAAGCTGCGGCTCGATGTCTTCGAGGAAGTTGACGGGCAGCGGCGGCTGAACAACGCGATCGAGAAGGAGGTGTACCTGGGCGAGCTGCCGATCATGACGCCGCTCGGGACCTTCGTCATCAACGGCGCCGAGCGCGTCGTGGTGTCGCAGCTGCACCGGTCACCGGGCGTCGTCTTCGAGGAAGACACCCACCCCAACGGCCAGCGCCTCTTCAGCGCGCGTATCATCCCGTTCCGCGGTTCGTGGGTCGAGTTCACCATCGATATCCATGACGTGATCTACGTCCATATCGACAAGAAGAAGAAGTTCCCCGCGACGGCACTGCTTCGAGCGTTCGGCTACGGCCACAATGCCGATATCCTGCGGCTCTTCTTCGCCGAAAAGGATCTCGACATCACCGGTCGAGCCGATTCGCGTCAGGAACGGCGCGAGATCGTTGGCGCGATGCTCGCCGCCGACGTCGCCGATCCCGAGAACGCCAAGGGCGATCCCCTCGGCCGCCTCGGCGACGAACTGACGCCGGAGCGCCTGCAGGCGATGCGTCACGTGGGCGTCAAGCGCGTTCGCGTCTTCGCCGGCTACACGGTGCTCGACCTGCGCGAGGACGAGGCGCCGATCGCCAACCGGGAGCGTGCCAATCACATCCTCGCCTTCTCGGTCGCCGACCCCGAGACGGGAGAAGTGCTTGCCGAAGCCGGAAAGGAACTGACCGACCGGCTCCGCGAGAAGCTGGAGAAGGCCGGCGTCCACAAGATCGAAGTTCTGCTTCCCGCGGCGCGGGGCGAGTCGCCGTTGATTCGCAACACGCTCGCCAAGGATCCGACGCACTCGGAGCAGGAAGCGCTGGAGCAGATCTACGCCCTGCTTCGCCCGGGCGACGCGCCCAACCTCGAGACCGCGCGCCAGCAGATCCAGAAGCTCTTCTTCAACCCCAAGCGCTACGATCTCGGGCGCGTGGGGCGGTACAAGATCAATCAGCGCTTGCGCCTCAAGGTCGATCCAAACCACACGGTACTGACCGAAGAGGATTTCATCGCCATCGTGAAGTACCTGATCGACTTGCACGACGGCCGCGGCAATACCGACGACATCGATCATCTCGGCAATCGTCGCATCCGGTCGGTGGGCGAGCTGATCGCCAATCAGTTCTCGGTCGGCCTCTCGCGGATGGCGCGCCTCGTCAAGGAGCGGATGAGCATCAACTCCGACCCGGAGAAGATCTCGCTCGATGATCTGGTCAACGCGCGCACGGTGAGTGCCGTGATTCAGGCCTTCTTCGGCTCATCGCAGCTGTCGCAGTTCATGGACCAGACCAATCCGCTGGCCGAACTGACCAACAAGCGCCGCCTCTCGGCACTCGGGCCGGGCGGGCTCACGCGGGAGCGGGCCGGCTTCGAAGTCCGCGATGTGCATTACTCGCAGTACGGCCGGATGTGTCCGATCGAGACGCCGGAAGGCCCGAACATCGGGCTGATCACCTCGTTGTCGACCTACGCCCGGATCAACGAGCTCGGCTTCATCGAGACACCCTATCGCGTCGTCAAGAACGGCAAGGTCACTGGGGAACTGCACTGGCTCTCGGCCAGCGAGGAAGAGGATTTCTCGGTGGCGCAGGCGAACGCGCCGCTCAAGGACGACAAGACCTTCGTCGACACGCTGGTCCTGTGCCGCCGTGGCGACGACTATCCGCTGCTGGCACCGAACCGGATCGACTACATGGACGTCGCGCCGGAACAGCTGGTGTCGATCGCCGCGGCACTGATCCCGTTCCTCGAGCACGACGACGCGAACCGCGCCCTCATGGGCTCAAACATGCAGCGCCAGTCGGTGCCGCTCCTCTTCCCGCAGGCGCCGATCGTTGGCACTGGCCTCGAGTCAAAGGTGGCCATTGACTCAGGTGCGGTGATTATTGCCAAGCGCGCGGGAACGGTCACTCGCGTCACCGCCGATGAAATCATCATCGACGCCGGGACCGCGGGACACAACAAGGCGATGCCGCTCGGGCGGCTCGCCCGCATCGATCGCTATCGGGTGAAGAAGTTCTGGCGCACCAACCAGGACACGGCGATCAACCAGCGGCCGCTGGTCGCGCAGGGACAGAAGGTCGCCGCCGGGCAGATCGTCGCCGATGGCGCCGCCACCGAAGCCGGCGAACTTGCCCTCGGGTCGAACGTGCTGGTGGCGTTCATGCCGTGGTACGGCCACAACTTCGAGGACGCCATCGTCCTCTCCGAGCGCCTGGTCAAGGACGACGTCTATTCGTCGATCCACATCCAGGAGCTGGAACTGCACGTGCGCGACACCAAGCGCGGGCAGGAGGAGATCACCCGGGAAATTCCCAACGTCTCCGATGAATCGCTCCTCGATCTCGACGAGCGCGGGATCATCCGCATCGGCGCGCACGTCAAGCCCGGCGACATCCTCGTCGGCAAGATCACTCCCAAGGGCGAAACCGAACTCTCGCCGGAAGAGAAGCTCCTCACCGCGATCTTCGGCGAGAAGGCGAAGGACGTCAAGGATTCGTCGCTCAAGGTTTCGCCCGGAATGAAGGGCACTGTCATCGACGTCAAGATCTTCTCGCGCGTCGAAGGCCCCGTGGTCGACAAGGACCGCGGCGAGCGGATCGGCGAAGTTCGCCGGCATGAGAGCGAGGAAAAGGCGCGCATCACCCAGGCGATGGTCGAGGAAGTCAGCGAACTCCTCGAAGGCCAGGACGTGGGCCTGATGCTGCAGGCCGGAACCGTCGAAGAGCTGCGTCCGCAAGGATTCAAGCTCACCCGGGCTGCACTCAAGGAGATCGACCTCGGCGAGGTCGACCTCAAGACGCTGCGGGTGGTCGACAAGGCCGCCAACGAACGGATCCGGACCACGCTCGATTCAGCTGCCAGCGAACGAGCCAAGGTCGAGGAGAAGGCCGAAGATCAGATCGACAAGATCCTCCAGCCCGATGAACTCCCGCCGGGAGTGATTCAGCTGGTAAAGGTGTACATCGCCGAGAAGCGCAAGATCTCGGTGGGCGACAAGATGGCCGGCCGTCATGGCAACAAGGGAATCGTGGCGCGCATCGTCCCCGAAGAGGACATGCCGTTCCTTCCCGATGGCTCGCCGGTCGACATCGTCCTCAATCCCCTCGGCGTGCCGAGCCGGATGAACGTCGGCCAGATTCTCGAGACCCACCTCGGCTGGTGCGGCCGGATTCTCGGCTTCAAGGCCAAGACGCCGGTCTTCCGCGGCGCGGAGGAAAGTGAAATCGGCGTGCTGCTACGCCTTGCGGGTCTTGGCTGGGCCGGAAAGTCGATGCGGCTGTCGCACGCCGCGCCCGAGCCCGACGCGGCTGGCGTCGAGGCGCTGGTGCAGGATCTCAAGGGCGCCAAGATGGAAGGCGCAACGCTCGACGGAACTGGCGTCGATGCGCTGTGGGTGAAGGGTGCGTCGAAGTCGACCGCCGCGCTGGCGAAGGGTGTCGAGCAGTTCCTCGCCGCCGCCGCCACCGAACTCGCGGCGCGCGAGCGCGCTCAGCGCGAAACCGAACTCGCCGCGCAGGACGCGCTGCTGGCGAATGCCACCGGCAAGGCGAAGACGGAGTTCCAGTCGGCGCGGAAGGCGATTGCCGAACGCGTCAAGGCGAATGACGCCGAGATGCTGGTTGCCACGGGTCTCGACGCCCTTGCCAAGGTCAGCGGCGGCAAGACCGATCCGGCCGAACTGGCCCGCGCCACCGACCAGTTGATCCGGCACGCGGGGCTCACCCCTGCAGGCAAGGCGCGACTGCGCGACGGCCGCACCGGCCAGGAGTTCAAGGGCGACGTCACGGTCGGTACGATCTACATGCTCAAGCTGAGCCATCTGGTCGACGACAAAATCCACGCCCGGTCAATCGGACCGTATTCACTGGTGACCCAGCAGCCCCTCGCGGGCAAGGCGCAGTTCGGCGGCCAGCGTTTCGGCGAAATGGAAGTGTGGGCGCTCGAAGCCTACGGTGCCGCGCACGTCCTGCAGGAGATGCTGACGGTCAAGTCCGACGACGTCAACGGACGGAGCCGCGTGTACGAGGCCATTGTGAAGGGGCAGAATCTGCCGGAACCTGGAATTCCAGAATCGTTCAACGTGCTCGTCAAGGAACTTCAGGCGCTGGGGTTGAAGGTCAATCTCGGCACTACCGCCGCAGCGGAGGAATAGGTCATGATCGATTTTCGCAGTGGACGCGAGCCCAAGAGCTCGAGCTTTGATTTCATCAGCATCCGGATTGCAGCGCCGGAGGAAATTCGCGGCCCGCGCGATCCCAAGGAGCGCGAGCGCCTGGAGTTGCAGGGCCAACGCTACTGGTGGTCCTGGGGTGAGGTAACCAAACCCGAGACGATCAACTACCGGTCGTTCAAGCCCGAAAAGGATGGCCTCTTCTGCGAGCGCATCTTCGGTCCCGTCAAGGACTGGGAATGCCATTGCGGCAAGTACAAGCGGATCCGCTATCGCGGCGTGATCTGCGATCGCTGCGGCGTCGAAGTCACGCTCTCCAAGGTCCGGCGCGAGCGCATGGGTCACATAGAGCTCTCGGTTCCGGTGGCGCACATCTGGTTCTTCAAGACGCTGCCGTCGCCGATGGGGAACCTGCTCGACATTACCCTCAAGGAACTCGAGCGGGTCGTCTACTACTCGAGCTACATCGTCCTCGATGTGGGGGAGCAGGAAGTCGAAGAGAAGCAGCTGCTCGATGAAGACGAATATCTCGCGCTCCGGATGAAGGCGCGCGACGCCGGCGACAACGCGTTCCGCGCCGAAATCGGCGCCCCGGCCGTGCGCGAGCTCCTCAAGCGCATCGATATCAAGAAGCTCGCCGAAGAGCTTCGCGCATCGGTGGCGGTGGAGACCTCGCAGCATCGCAAGAAGCAGATGCTCAAGCGCCTCAAGATCGTCGACGCCTTCCTCTGCTCGGGCGACAACGGCGAGACGCCGAACGATCCGGCGTGGATGATCATGGACGTGGTGCCGGTAATTCCGCCGGACCTCCGTCCTCTCGTCCCGCTCGATGGCGGGCGCTTTGCCACGTCCGACCTCAACGACCTCTACCGCCGGGTGATCAACCGCAACAACCGGCTCCAGAAACTGATTCAGCATCGCGCCCCTGAAGTGATTCTGCGCAATGAAAAGCGGATGCTTCAGGAAGCCGTCGATGCGCTCTTCGACAACGGGCGCCGCTCCAAGGCGATCCGCGGCCGCGGCAAGCGACCGCTCAAGTCGCTCAGCGACATGCTCAAGGGGAAGCAGGGGCGGTTCCGTCAGAACCTCCTCGGCAAGCGCGTCGACTATTCCGGCCGTTCAGTGATCGTGGTCGGCCCGGAACTCCGGCTCCATCAGTGCGGCCTGCCCAAGACGATGGCAGTCGAACTCTTCAAGCCGTTCATCATCCACAAGCTGGTCGAGAAGGGGATCGCCGAGACCGTCAAGCGCGCCAAGAAGATTGTCGAGCGCGAGAGTCCCGAGGTGTACGAGATCCTCGAAGAGATCATTCAGGATCATCCGGTGCTCCTCAACCGCGCGCCGACCCTTCACCGTCTCGGCATCCAGGCGTTCGAGCCGAAGCTGGTCGAGGGAAAGGCGATCCGGATCCACCCGCTGGTGTGCGCGGCGTTCAACGCGGACTTCGACGGCGACCAGATGGCGGTGCACGTGCCGCTGTCGTTCGAGGCGCAGCTGGAAGCCCGCGTGCTCATGGTGTCGAGCAACAATATTCTCAAGCCGTCCGACGGCCGGCCGATCGCCGAACCGTCGCAGGACATGGTCCTCGGGTCGTATTTCCTGACCAAGCTTCCGCCGCACTTCGAGGAGGAGCTCCGGCTCGCCGGTCCGAAGATCGAGGAGGTCAAGGCGCGCCTCTGGAAGGATGCACCGCACTATTCGTCGATCGCCGAACTCGAGATGGCGCTGATGCACGAAAAGGTGCAGAATCAGCACGCCATCCATTTCTGGTTCGTGCCGCCGCCGGAATCGACCGACCCCAAGGCGCGCTGGATCCGGACCACGGTCGGGCGCGTCCTGTTCAACAACATCGTTCCCCGCGCGGTGATCGCCGAACTCGGCTTCCGCGACGAACTGATGAAGAAGAAGCAGCTCTCCGAGGCGGTGCTCCAGAGCTACCGTCGCGCCGGCTTGCGTGAGACGGTCGAATTCCTCGACCGCCTCAAGCGCTTCGGCTTCGAATTCGCGACCGGCGGCGGGATTTCGATCGGAATCGAGGATCTCGAGATTCCGACCGAGAAGCACGAACTCCTCGCCGAGGCGCAGAAGCGCGTCGAGCGCTTCCAGAAGGCGTACAACACCGGTCAGATCACCTTCGGCGAGCGATACAACAAGGTGATCGACGCCTGGACCCACGCCAACAACGACGTGGCCGAGGCGATGCTCAATCACATGCGCAAGTCCCGCGGCGGGTACAATCCGGTCTTCATGATGTACGACTCGGGATCCCGTGGATCGCGCGACCAGATTCGCCAGCTCGCCGGCATGCGCGGCCTGATGGCCAAGCCGCAGAAGAAGCTCACCGGCGGAATCGGCGAGATCATCGAGTCGCCGATCAAGTCGAACTTCCGTGAAGGGCTTACCGTGCTCGAGTACTTCATCTCGACGCACGGCGCGCGCAAGGGTCTTGCCGACACGGCGCTCAAGACCGCCGATGCGGGTTATCTCACCCGGCGTCTCTGCGACGTGGCGCAGGATGTCACCATCACCGAGGAAGATTGCGGCACGGTGATGGGACTCGACACCGCCCCGCTGAAGGAAGGAGAGAATGTCGTCGAGCCGCTCCGGGACCGGATCCTCGGCACCGTTGCGAGCGAAGACGTCACCGATCCGCATGAGCTCGACGAGTTCGGCGATCCGCGGCTCCTTGTCCAGGCGGGCCAGGAGATCGACGAAGAGGTGGCGCAGAAGATCGACGACGCCGGCATCGAGCACGTCAAGATCCGCTCCGTCCTCACCTGCGAAAGCAAGCGTGGCGTCTGCCGGATGTGCTACGGCCGCAATCTCGCCACCATGGAAATGGTCGATCTCGGCGAAGCGGTCGGCATTCTCGCCGCGCAGTCGATCGGCGAGCCGGGTACGCAGCTTACCTTGCGAACCTTCCACATCGGCGGCACCGCGTCACGTATCGCCGAAGAGGCCGAGCGTCCGGCGCGTACCGACGGCATGGTCACCTACACCGACGATCTCGAATGGACCGACGTGCCGGTGGAGTACGAGGACGGCGTCAAGACGTCGATCCGGATCGCGCTGACGCGCGAGGCAGAATCGGCGTCGGACGAAACCAAGGCCGGCATCGTGCTGGTCGATCCCAAGCACCCCGATCGGCCGCTCAACCGTTACCCGGTTCCTGAGGGTGCGTTGATTCAGGTCAAGGAAAAGGACCTCGTCACCAAGGGCGACAACGAGCACCGCGCGTCCATTCTCTACACGTGGGATCCGTACAATGACCCGAGCATCATCAAGGTCGACGGTGAACTGCGGTGGAAGGATCTCGTCCCGGGTGTGACGCTCCGTGAAGAACTCGACGAAGGAACCGGACTTCGCTCGGTCGTGGTCGTAGCCGACCCCGATCGCGAACTCCATCCGTCGGTGCTGGTCTACCAGAGCAATCGGAAGGATCCGCAGGAATACACCCTGGCCGAAGGCGCCCGGATCATCCTCGGCTCGCCCACCGACCCGGTGTCGCGCGCCATGGAACTTCCCGACGCCGCCAATCCGTGGTCGGAGAAGTTCCACGTCGACGAACGGCCAATCAACGAAGCGTGGCCGAGCAAGTCGAAGAAGGAAAGCAAGGACAAGACCGTCTTCCTCTCTCCGGCGGTGAAGGTATTGAAGGGCGTGACGATCACCAAGATTCCGCGTCTCGCATATAAGACGCGCGATATCACCGGAGGTCTTCCGAGGGTGGCGGAGCTTTTCGAAGCGCGGCGTCCGAAGGATCCGGCGACGATGTCGGAGATCGACGGTGCGGTCAAGTTCGGCGAGATCAAGCGCGGCAAGCGCGAGATCTGCGTCTATCCGCTCAATCCGGATGGCTCGGTTGTCGAAGACTCCGAACCGCGCGTGTACGAAGTGCCCGCCGGGAAGCACCTGCGGGTTCACGAGGGTGACCGGGTCCGGGCCGGCGATCGGCTCACCGAAGGGCCGGTGTCACCGCACGAGATTCTGGGGATCAAGGGACCGCGCGCCGTGCAGGAGTATCTCCTCAATGAGGTGCAGGAGGTCTATCGCCTGCAGGGTGTGCGGATCAACGACAAGCACATCGGCGTGATCGTACGGCAGATGCTGCAGAAGGTGCGCGTCACCGATCCGGGCGACACCACCTTCATGGAGGGCGAGACGGTCGACCGTCAATCATTCCGCGACGAGAATGAGCGAGTGATGAAGCGGAAGATGAAGCCGGCGATCGCCGAGCCCGTCCTCCTCGGCATCACCAAGGCATCGCTGACGACCCAGTCGTTCATCTCGGCGGCGTCGTTCCAGGAGACTACGCGTATCCTCACCGACGCGGGCATTCGCGGCGCGAAGGACGAGCTGCGCGGCTTGAAGGAGAACATTATCATCGGCCACCTGATTCCGGCCGGCACGGGACACTACCGCTACGTCGACCTCGAGATCCAGCCTCCGGCCGGCTTCGAGCCACCGCCGCCAGCACCCGAGCAACCGGAAGTACCGGTCGTGGACCTGGCGTTGCTCGCTGAGGAAGTTGAAGCGTGACAGCGGGCTGACCACAGGTCAGGGAGAGGACAGCGGCCGCGCCAGTGCGCGGCCGCTGTCGCTTAACGGCATCGAGCGGCCGCCCCACACCGGCCACGCTCGCGCACGACGCTGCCCGTGGCCCGGGGCGATAGCTCTTCGAGGCGTGGGGCGGAAGATGCGACCTCCCGCGGCTGGAGGCCCGGCAGCCCCCGCACGACACGAGCACCGACGATCTGGGCCGAGCTGCGGGACTTGGCTCCCTGGTCGGTGAGCGACTCAGGCGCTGGCGTAGTTGCTCACGGGGCGAGTCGAGCGAGTGTGACTATCCGCGCGTTATTGATCGCGTGGCCCGGCGATGTAAGACCAGATGCCTCTCTGGAGAGGTCGTCTTGATCAACCGACGGATTGGCGGAGGGCGACGTGGCCTGCGCGTGAACGCTGCCGTTGGTCTGCGCAACGGAATGCCAGGTGACCGCGAAACGAAACGGCCGCCCGATCATCGGGCGGCCGTTCGAACTACCGTGTCGTGAGGAGAGGTATCAGGCAGTCTTGCGGCGGCGCCGGCGACCAACAGCGGCCAATCCGGTCATGCCGAACGCCAGCAGGGACATCGTCGCCGGTTCCGGAACGGCATCGCCGCCCTGCGGAATGCTGATGTCGTCGGTCGAACAGAACTTGTCTGTGCCGACGACTTCATTGCACTCGAACGAGTTGCCACTCAACCCCTGAACGTCCTGAACCTTGAATGCCCAGCTCAGGTCGTCGAGGGTCGTCTGGGTCAGGCCGCCGAGCGAGTTGACGAACGAGATCTCGAGCCAGTCGTCCTGTGTTCCGAACGCAGTGCCGTCGCCTTCGCAGGTCATGAACTTGGTCCCGCCACCACTGGGGCCGCCGGCGCACGGAACCACGCCACCATTGCCGCCAGGGCCATCGGCGCCAGCCTCGGTCGTCATCGAGAGGTCGGCGAACCCTGAACTGAAGCTCCACCCGCCGTCCGAGGCGAGGGCAGTGCTGCCATCGCTATCGAGGGTGAGCGTGGTCGAGTTCCAGTCGTTGTAGTGCACGCCGGCGAGCGACCACGTTCCGGTCGTCGGGAGCGACCCGATGGCGAACTGGCTCAACGACGACTGCCAGCTGGCACCCTCGCCGCCGGAGCCGTTGTAGATGAAGGCGTTGATCGTATTGCCACCGCTCAGTGTGAAGAGGACGGTGACGCAAACATGCGCTGCCGCCGGTGCGCACTTCTCTTCGGCCTGGGCCCGGGCTGTTGCCGGAATCGCCGCGGTCGCGAGGGCAAGGACTGCAAGGGATCGCTTCATCATGTTCGTTGGCCCGGTGTTGGGTCAGTTTGCTCGGCGCCGGATGGTCCGGAAACTCGCCGATTTTTCATCGCAACACTACCGCTTCTGCAGCTTGTTGCAATCGTGCCACAACTTGTAGCAATTCCCCGCCACAGGTATCTGGCTAAGTCCTTTGTTTTCAACGTCCCACGGGACTTCTGGGGACTGGTATGGCAGGTTTCGGGCCACCCGGTAGTTATCCCGAGGGGAGCGATAACTCTCAGCTAGCGCTCTTGCAACCAGCGAGTGTCGATCTATCGGAGAGGATCCGCGGCGGCGACCTGGCCGCTAGTGCGGTAGCGTCTGGCTTCCAGCGTTAGGGTCGGACAGCACCGCTAGTGCGTTGGACCAACGCCTCCCTGCGGTGTCAGACCCACGATTTGCTGCCCAGACTGTGGCGCACGAACCACGGAATCAATCAAGGCGCCGCCGCGGTATCTACGCCCATCCTGTTGCCCTGCATGCCGTTACACAGTCGGCGTCGTCTGGGCCTGTCGGTTGCATTCTCATGGGCCGCGAACGAGGCGTTCAGTTCCGGGCGCCGGGGCGCGATCAAGACCCACAATCAGTACGAGGACATGCGATGCGACTCCAATCCCTGTTTGTGCCTGCAGCACTCGCCCTTGCGGCGGGGCCGATGGCTGCTCAGACCCAGCTCACTGACAAGTCGCAGATCAACCCGGCGACGATTCTCGACTGGTCGACTCTCGGCAGTAACGGCTTCGTTCCGACGAACCCATTCTCGCTGTCGTTTGCCAGCCAGATTTCCACCGATGGCGACTTCGTCCTCGCCGTCGACGGGACAAGCTGGACCGGTGGCTTCCTTCCTGGCGAGACCCTCCTCTACGCCCACGACGACGCGACCTACATCGATTTCGTCTTCAATACGACGTTGACGAGCTTCGGCACGCAGCTGTGGGACAACTACAACGATCCCAGCGGAAACGCGATCTTCACGCTCGACGCCTATCTCAACGGCGGGCCATCACTTGCGACGTTCTCCATCGGCGCTTCGGGCGGCAACGACACCAACGACGGCCAGGCACCATTTCTCGGAATCTTCGACGCCGGCGGATTCAACGAGATCAGGATCACGAGCAGCGGCAATACCGGCGGCGGTCAGGACTTCGCGATCAACCAGGAACTCACCATGGAGACGCCGGTGAGTTCGGTTCCCGAGCCAGGAACGATGACGCTCCTCGCGACCGGCCTGGTCGGACTGGCTGGTGCCGGTCGGTGGCGTCGGCGCAAGAGCTGATCTTGCACCATGGTCCTTGCGTCGTCCGATGCCCGGCCAGGCTCCCCCTGCCGGGCGTCGTTTTTGAACCGATCAAGGATTGACCGGCCCTGTTCACGTCTCTATCTTGCGTGTCTGTGCCAATTTGGGTCCCCGAGGCGGGACCTGCCATAGCATCCAACATCCGGAACGTATGCCGACGATCAATCAGCTCCTCCGTCACGGACGTCGTGACGCGAATTACAAGGGCAAGGCGCCGCATCTGCAACAGAATCCGCAGAAGCGTGGCGTGTGCACTCGCGTCTACACCACCACGCCCAAGAAGCCCAACTCGGCGCTGCGCAAGGTGGCCAAGGTCCGCTTGACCAACGGGATCGAAGTGATCGCCTACATCCCCGGTGAAGGGCATAACCTGCAGGAACACTCGATCGTGATGATCCGCGGCGGTCGCGTGAAGGATCTGCCTGGTGTGCGGTATCACATCCTGCGTGGGACGCTCGACGCCGCCGGCGTCAACGATCGTCGGCGCAGCCGTTCGAAGTACGGTGCCAAGCGTCCCAAGGCCGGCGCCGCCGCGAAGGGCGCCAAGAAATGAGCCGCCGCAAGAACGCCATCAAGCGTCCGGTTCCTCCCGACCCCCGCTACGACTCGCAGACGGTATCGAAGTTCGTCAGCAACTTGATGACCGAAGGGAAGAAGTCGCTCGCCGAGGGGATTTTCTACAAGGCGATGGACATGATCGAGGAGCGCACCGGTCAGCCCGGCGTCGCGGTCTTCAAGCAGGCGGTCAACAACGTCAAGCCGGCTGTCGAGGTGAAGAGCCGTCGCGTGGGCGGTGCATCGCTCCAGGTTCCGGTCGAGGTTCGCCCCGAGCGGCGTACGGCGCTGGCGATGCGGTGGCTGATCTCCTATTCCCGCGCCCGCGGCGAGAAGACGATGGCCGAGCGACTTGCGGCCGAGCTGGTGCTCGCGAGCAAGGGCGAGGGCAACGCCATCAAAAAGAAGGAAGACACCCACCGGATGGCCGAGGCCAACCGCGCCTTCGCCCACTACCGCTGGTAGCCACCGACCGGTCACCGTAACGCGAAGCCGCCGCCCCCCGGGGTGGCGGCTTTTTCGTGACACTTCCGGGAGGTTTGATTCCTATCGGAGGGTTGTCATCCCGGAGCGCTGCCGATATCTTTGTCGGCTCGCCGTAACAGGCTTGTGAAACATCGGAACCATGTGAGCGCGGATGCGCCCACCTCTGGTTCTTCAGGAAATCGCCGGAATATCCAGGATATTCCTGTCCCGCGAGCAATCCCGGGGCGTGGCGCGGAGCGAAACCACGGACTGCGGTCCGCAGGTCGCCCCGCTTTTTGATTGGTTGAACGGGGCGCCGCGGCGCCGCCTTGCAGAGGATCGATGATGGCGCGACAGACACCGCTCGAGCTGTATCGGAATATCGGCATCATGGCCCACATTGATGCCGGGAAGACGACTACGACCGAGCGCATCCTGTATTACACCGGCAAGAACTACAAGATCGGTGAAGTACACGACGGTGCCGCGACCATGGACTGGATGGAACAGGAGCAGGAGCGCGGCATCACCATCACCTCGGCTGCGACGACTGCATTCTGGAAGCGGCACGGCGAAAGCGACGAGGCGGGGACCGGGTCGGAGTATCGCGTCAACATCATCGATACGCCGGGCCACGTCGACTTCACGGTCGAGGTCGAGCGCTCGCTTCGCGTCCTCGACGGCGCCGTGGCACTCCTCGATTCGGTCGCCGGCGTCGAGCCGCAGACCGAAACCGTCTGGAAGCAGGCCGACCGCTACGGCGTGCCGCGGCTGATCTTCGCCAACAAGATGGACCGCGTCGGCGCGAACTTCGAGCGGTGTGTCGACATGATCCGCGACCGGCTCAGCAGGCGTTCGTTCCCGCTCCAGCTCCCGGTCGGCACCGGCGAAACCTTCACCGGTCATATCGACGTCATCACGCGCCGGCAGTACATCTTCGACGACTCATCGATGGGGAAGAAGTTCACCGTCGTCGACGTGCCGGCCGAATTCAAGGACGCCGTCGAGGAAGCTCGCCACGCCGCGATCGAAGCCGCCGTCGAGTTCGACGACGAACTGATGCACAAGTATCTCGAGGGCGAAGAGCTCACCGTCGACGAGATTCATCGCGCCATTCGCAAGGCCACCCTCGCCATGGCGTTCGTCCCGATCCTCTGCGGCGCTTCGTTCAAGAACAAGGGCGTGCAGGCGCTGCTCGACGCGGTGATCGACTATCTCCCCTCGCCGCTCGAGGTGGCCGCGATCACCGGTCACGCTCCGAACGACGAGGCGACCAAGATCGACCGGCATCCGTCCGACGACGAGCCGTTCGCGGCACTCGCCTTCAAGATCATGACCGACCCGTTCGTTGGCCGGCTGACCTACTTCCGCGTCTACTCGGGCAAGCTCGACGCCGGCAGCTACGTCTACAACGCGACCAAGGACAAGAAGGAACGCGTCGCCCGTTTGCTGCAGATGCACGCCAACAAGCGCGAGGAAATCTCCGAGGTGCTGGCCGGAGACATCTGCGCCGCGATCGGGCTCAAGGACACGCGCACCGGCGACACGCTCTGCGGCGAAGAGGATACGGCCGTCATTCTCGAGTCGATGAAGTTCGCCGATCCGGTGATCTCGATGTCGATCGAGCCGAAATCGAAGGCCGACCAGGACAAGCTCGCCATCGCCATGCAGAAGCTGGCCGAAGAGGATCCCACCTTCCGGGTGCGCAGCGATCCCGAGACCGGCCAGGTGATCATCGCCGGCATGGGCGAGCTTCACCTCGAGGTGCTGGTCGAGCGCATGAAGCGCGAATTCAAGGTCGAGGCCAATGTCGGCCGGCCTCAGGTCGCCTTCCGCGAAACGATCACCCGCCGGGTCGAACAGGTCGAGGGAAAGTTCATCCGCCAGTCGGGCGGCAAGGGACAGTACGGCCACGTGGTCATCAACATCGAGCCGGGCGAAGTCGGCAAGGGATTCCAGTTCGTCGACAAGATCGTCGGCGGTACGGTACCCCGCGAATTCATCAAGCCATCCGAGGCCGGGATGCGCGAGGCGCTGGAGAACGGCATCCTCGCCGGCTATCCCATGGTCGACGTCAGGGCCGAACTGGTCTACGGCTCGTATCATGACGTCGACTCCAGCGAAATGGCGTTCAAGATCGCGGGTTCGATGGCAATCAAGGAGGCCGCGCGCCAGGCCGGCCCCGTCATCCTCGAGCCGATCATGGAGGTCGAGGTGGTGTCGCCCGAAGACTTCCTCGGTTCGGTCATCGGCGATCTGTCGAGCCGCCGCGGCAAGATCGGTTCGATGAATCAGCGCGGCGAGTCGCAGGTTGTGTCGGCGCAGGTGCCGCTCGCCGAGATGTTCGGCTACTCGACGTCGCTGCGCAGCGCCACGCAGGGCCGCGCCGCGTATACGATGCAGTTCCATCACTACGAGGAAGTGCCCAAGGCTGTCGCGGAACAGATCATTACCAAGGCGGGCGCGAAGTAACCCGGTTGTACCAGACAAACGCATCAGGAAGGGACGAGGACCACGATGAGCAAGGCCAAATTCGAGCGGAGCAAGCCGCACGTGAACGTCGGGACGATCGGACACGTCGATCACGGCAAGACGACGTTGACCGCCGCGTTGACGAAGGTCTCGGCCGACAAGGGTTATGGGACGAAGTACATCCCGTACGACGCCGTGGCCAAGGCGAGCGAGTCGCAGGGGCGACGGGATCCGACGAAGATCCTCACCATCGCGACGAGCCATGTCGAGTACGAGACCGCGAAGCGGCACTACGCCCACGTGGACTGCCCGGGACACGCCGACTACGTGAAAAACATGATCACGGGCGCGGCCCAGATGGATGGCGCCATTCTCGTGGTGAGCGCCGTTGACGGCCCGATGCCGCAGACGCGCGAACACATCCTGCTGGCGCGCCAGGTAAACGTCCCCTCGATCGTGGTCTTCCTCAACAAGTGCGACCTGGTGGATGATGCCGAGTTGCTGGACCTGGTGGAGCTCGAGGTCCGCGAACTGCTGAGCCAGTACAAATATCCTGGCGACGACACGCCGGTGATCCGCGGCAGTGCGATCAAGGCGATCGAAGGCGACGCGGCGTACGTGGAGAAGATCCAGGAGCTGTACGACACGCTCGACAACTACATCCCGGAGCCGGTGCGGGAGATGGCCAAGCCGTTCCTGAT
>DASYAK010000003.1:0-22133 GCA_036501385.1 Gemmatimonadales bacterium
CTAATACGTGAAAGGCGCGTCAAGGGCGCGCTCCGGGCTCCCCCACGACGCCCCAGGCGAAATGAGCGTTGTCCTGAATACTCTCGATGAGTCGGGCCAGCGTCGTGGAGGAGTCACTGCGCGCGCCTTAGACGCGCGCTCGGCGTGTCGGCGATCGAATACGTGAATGCGGTCTAGAGACAAGCAGGGCAACCTGTCAAGCGTTCGCGCCGAGCGTTGGCCAATCTCTTTGTTCCTGTGACGAACACGATGCATCAGCCCTATTGACGGTCGTCTGGACTGGGGACACGACGCTTCAATGAAAACCAATCCCCAGTGGCGACGCGACGGCGAAGGATGCTTTGTTCCGATACCCGGGCCATTTGACCAGTCTGGAGTGGGCCATGAAACAGGGATTCCTGATTGTTCTTGTGCTTGCGACTGCAATGGCGCTGTCTGCTTGGGATTCCCCAAGGGACGTGCGGCGCCGCCCAAGTGGTTGCGCTCAGGTAGATTCGCACACAGTTGAGTTGACCACCTTCGCGCTGAACTTGATGCAGGATACCACGGACGGTAGCGACGCAGTCAGACAGAACCTGCACCTGGTATCCGTTGACTCTTCTCTCGTGCATCAGGTAACAGTTGACTCGCTGTGTGTGAAGGCAGCACAGTTGATTACAGTTGCTGACAGTGAGCTCCCTAGCCAGACGCATTACGTCTACCTGATCAGCGTCGGATCTGTCTATCTCGCGCAAGATCCTGGCATCTCGTACGGCGAATGGAGTCCAGTGTTTTCAATGGATAGCGTGCTCAGCGTGGTATACGGCGCAGTCGGGCAGTGACGGCCCGCGCCCCAGGATCCGAGTCCGGCGGTGTTCTCGTTTCGACAGGACTCTGAGTGCAGGCCAATCAGCAGCCCCGTGTCCAGGTACACCTGTCTACGAAACCGGGAAGTCTACGCGCGCTCGGGCACCCCACGACGCCGCAGGCGAAATGAGCGGTGTCCTGAATACTCTCGGTGAGTCGTGCCAGCGTCGTGGGGGGCCCGGAGCGCGCCCTTGACGCGCCTTTCATGTATTAGGATCGCCGACCCGCCGAGCGCGTCTTAGGCGCGCGCAGCGGCTCCCCCACGATGCTGTGCCCAGACGTGCACTACTTCTTCTTGATCACGAACATCGCGGCGCCGTGCGCCGGCACGCCCGAAACCAGGACGTCGTTGACGATCTGTTCGGTGTGGGCCCAGAGGTCGCGCGCGAGGTAGTCCTTGGCGGGGGGAAGGCCGAGATCGGCCGGCGCGATCGAGATCGAGATCGGCGTGGGACCGCGATTGAGGAGGACGACGGCCTTGGCGCCGCTGTGCATCGGCTTGATCCATACCTGCGTGTGCGTCGTGCTGTCGTTGCGCAGCAGCGTTCCCTGTTGGCCGCCCCAGTCCTGGTCGACCGCGATCACGTCGCGATTGGTCAGGATTGCGCGCGTCGTGTCCGACATGCTGCGCAGGTCGTTGCCGGCGATGAGCGGTGCATTGAGGATCGCCCAGAGTGAGAAGTGGGCGATGTACTCATTGAAAGTCATCCGCCCGTTCCCCACTTCGAGCATGTCGGGGTCGTTCCAGCCGCCGGGACCGGAGTACTTCTCCAGGCCGATCTGCTTGTCGAGGTTGGAGAGCATCGAGTTCCAGCTGTCGCTGATGTCGCCGGTGGTGCGCCAGAGCATCCCGCCCACCGAGCGTCCCCATTCCCACGACTTGTTCTCGCCCCATTCGCAGAGCGAGAAGACGATGGGGCGGCCGGTGGCCTTGAGCGCGTCGCCCATCGCCTTGTAGCGCGCGATTGCGGGGCGCTTGAGGTTGTTGCAGTTGTCGTACTTGAGATAATCGACGCCCCACGAGGCGAACGACTTCGCGTCGGCCACCTCGTGATCGAGCGATGCGGGAAGGCCCTGGCACGTCTTCGTCCCCGCCGAGGAGTAGATCCCCAGCTTGAGCCCCTTCGAGTGGACGTAATCGGCGACACCCTTGATCCCGTGCGGGAAATGCACGGAGTCGGCCTGGAGGTTGCCGGCGGCGTCGCGCTCCTTCGCCATCCAGCAATCGTCGATGTTGACGTAGCGATAGCCGGCGTCGCGCATCCCCGACGACACCATCGCGTCGGCGGTCTGCTCGATCAGTTGTTCATCGACGTGGCAGCCGAACTTGTTCCAGGAATTCCAGCCCATCGGCGGGGTGTCGGCGAGGGCGGGGGAGGGTACCGTGGCGGCGGAAGTGCCAGGGTTCCCGTGCCGCGCCGATGCGCCGCCATCGGGCCTGGCAAACGCGGCGAGGAATGCGAGACAGGTGGCGGACGCGACCAGAGTGCGTTTCATCGGTTGTCATCCTGAGCGACCAGCACTGAGCTCGTCGAAGGGCGCAAGCGCAGCGCGGTTGCGGAGTCGGAGGATCTCGAATCGTGACCGGTCGATTCTACTCTTGCGGGTACGAAAACGCCACGAACCGGGCGGCCCTGTCGAAATTCGCGCCTCTCGTTCGTAGCTTTGGTATACCGGCGCCCGAACGGCCGCCCAGCACCGAGGAGCCAACCCGTCATGTCGTTCTTCCGCGACCTCAGGATCGCCGCCCGATCGCTCGCCCGAGTCCCGGCCCTCTGGGCGACCGTGGCGCTCACCCTGGCACTCGGCATCGGCGCCAACGCGGCGATCTTTTCAGTGGTCCGCACCGTACTGTTGCGCCCGCTGACCAATCGCGACGAGGGCCGCCTCCTCTATATCCGCCAGAGCGCCCCGGGGCTCAACGCCGACAATCTGGCGTTCTCGATTCCGGAGATCGAAGATCTGCGCGCCCGCTTGAAATCGATCCCCGAACTCGGCGAGTTCTCCGAGATCGATTTCACCGTCCACGGACTCGGCCAGCCGCGGACGATCCCAGCCGGCGTCGTCGACGGCCGCTACTTCGATGTCGTGGGCCTTCGCCCGATCCTCGGCCGGCTGATCGGTCCGGAGGATGACGGGCCAAGCGCCGCGGGGGTGGCCGTCCTGACCTACAAGTTCTGGACGCAATCGCTGCATTCCGACCGCGGAGTGATCGGCAAGGTGCTCCGGCTCGATTCCAACGAAGGTTCGCGTGCCGCGACGATCGTCGGCGTGCTCGAGCCGGCGGTCCCCTACCCGGTCGAGACCGAGATCATCGCCAACGTGGCGACGAGCCCCCATCACCTCTCTGCCACGATGGTCACCGGTCGCGAGCACCGGATGACCGAACTCTTCGGCCGCCTCGCGCCCGGAGCGACGCTCAACCAGGCGCGCGCCGAACTCCACACCGATTACGCCTCGATGTTGCAAGCCCACCCGGAGTCGTACAAACACGACGATCAGTTCGGGGTTTCCGTGCGCCTGATGCGCGAGCAGATCAACTCCAGCGCGTCGACGGTTCTCTGGATCCTCTTCGCCGCGTCGGCGCTCCTCTTCGTGATCGCCGCGTCGAATGTCGCCAACCTCGTTCTCGCCCGGACGATCCGCCGCGAGTCGGAGCTGGTCATTCGCGCCGCACTGGGCGCTGGGACCGCGGCATTGCGCCGTTCGCTTCTCGCCGAATCGCTGATTCTCTGCGGATCGGGTGTCGCCGGTGCGCTCCTCATCGCGGCACCGATGGTGGCGATCCTCGGCCGCTATGCGGCGCGCTTCTCGGTGCGTGCCGATGATCTCCATCTCGACGCCACGCTGGTCGTCTTCGGCGTGGTCCTCGCGCTGGTCGCGTCGGTGGCACTGGCGTTTGTCCCGCGGTTGCCGTCGTCGAAGGCGTCACCGATCGCCGGCTTTGCCGGCGGCGGGACGCGCAGCATCACCGGCTCCAATCGGCGGCTGCGCGTCTTTGCCGTGACGCAGATCACCGCGTCGTTCCTCCTCCTCGCGGGAACCGGTCTGCTGCTTCGCACCCTCTACACGCTGGAAACGACGCGGCCACCGTTCGACACCTCGCGCATCCTGGCGATCAATCTCCCTCCCGACGTCTACGACCGCACGCCGGACCAGGTGCAGCAGCTGAGTCGGGAGGAGATGCGCCGAGTTGCGGCGATTCCTGGAGTGCAGAGTGTGGCGGCCGGATTCGCGGTTCCGTGGCGTGATGCCCAGGGGCTCGGCATCCGCTTCGCGTTCGCGGTCGACGGTGCTGCGCCGAAGAAGGGGGAGGATGATCTTCGCGCCGCGTTCCGCACCGTCTCGCCGGGGTATTTCTCCACCCTCGGCATTCCGCTGCTCGAAGGGCGTGACTTCAGGGATGACGATCGCAACGGTTCGGAGCGGGTGGTGATCGTCAGCAAGAGCGTCGTCGACAAGCTCTTTCCCGGCCAGCCGGCGATCGGCCGCACCATGCGGTGGACCGACGGCGTGATGAAGTTCATCGGCATCAGCTACGACACGCGCAAGATCGTCGGCGTGGTCCCCGATTTCGACGACCAGAACATCATCCCCAATCCGTCGATGACCGTGTACCAGCCGGTCGACCAGGAGGGATGGGGCGGGCGGCTCTTCGTGCGGGCGGCGGGGAATCCGATGCCGCTGATTCCGTCGATTGTCAAGACCATCCAGGGGGTCGACGCCGACCAGCCGATCGAGCAGGCCGCGACACTGGAGGATGTGCGGTCGGCGGTGCTGGCGCCCGACAAGCTCAACGCCATTGTCTTCGGCGGATTTGCCGCGGTGGCGCTGTTGATCTCGGTGATCGGGATCGCCGGTGTGCTCGGCTTCGCGGTGAGCGGGCGGACGCGCGAGTTCGGGATCCGGCTGGCACTGGGCGCCGACCGGCGCGACGTGCTGGCGGGCGTGCTGCGGGAGGGTGTGGTGCTCGCGGTGATCGGCGTCGTGGTCGGCGTGCTGGTGGGAGTGGCGGGGGTGCGGGTCATTGCCGCGCGAGTGGGCACGGTGCAGTCGCCGGGGGTGCTCGTGCTCCTGGGCGTGGCGATGGTTATCGTGGTCGCGGCGGCGATTGCGTCAGCGGTGCCGGCCCTGCGCGCGGCGCGGGTTGACGTGGTGGATGCGTTGAGGGCGGAGTAGGGTCGATCAGTCCTTCTTCCCGACGAGCGGACGGTACGCTTCCTCAAGCCTGCGGAACGATCGCTCGATCCGCTCAGTGCCTTTGTGGATGCGTTCAAGTTGCTCGAAGAGGCGCTTGATGTCCTCGTCTTGCGGGGGCGGGCACTCAGTCCTGGAAGGATTTCGATCGGTCATCGGTATCCTCGGATCGCATCGACCTGTTGCTGCAATTTAGCAAGCTTCTCGGCGGTCTGCTTCATGAACGTCTCCATTTCGCGCGACTGGACGGCCATGTCGCGAACGAAGTCCATCTCGGCATTCGCAAACCTGACGCTGGTACTCCTCGGGATCTCCCGCCCGACGAACTCCGGGGCATTCCGCACGAGCCGCCTGATCCAGAGCGCGGCAAACGCCGTACCGAGCAGAGCACAGACGCTGATCATCATCAGGACGAACGCGGCGGCGACGGCCACCAACCCGCCGACGATTTCATGAAGCGATAGCCAGAGAAACAATGTACCGATCATCGACAGATGATCGCCAGGGAACCGACGTACTACGGTACCGATTTGCGCGTGGCGGCACCTGGCGTTGGCGAAGCCCCTCGACCCGGACCGGCGCAGCGGCTACGGTCATTCATTCTTGTGAATGCCAGATCCAATCATCCCGCCGACTACGGCGAAGACCATGGTCGGGATGACCCATATTTCCTTCGATGTCGTGTCGTCACAACCGTCCTGGCATTGCCCGTGCTGCCACTGCAATCCGGCAATCAACCCAAGTACACCGCCCACGATCATCCCGGCAAGCCAGTAGGAATGACTCGGCGGTTGAAGCCGCATCGCGGGCGGAGTCCTAGTCGATTCCCCGCGAAGTTGATGGAGTCCAAGCTGACTCCCGTTGATCGACTGCGCTGCCACGGGGGAGGTGGATATCAACAACAGTGCGATGATGGCATACCGCATGAAGTCTCCAGTTCGTGGTCGGCCGCCGACTGGAAGAGGCAACCGTTCAGGCGATCGGAGTATCTCAGCGAGTGCTCCGCTCCCAACGACGCGGCGGGCCGCCGACTTGCGGCGATTGAGCTGCCGGAAGCGCCGTGGCGTAGAATGTGGCAACCGTGTCGAGATTGTCCGGTTTGTGTCCATCGAGCGACGCGAAAAGCGTGTTGACCGTCGACACGTTTCCCAGAGTCCATTCGACTGACGCGTAGCCCGCGCTGTCGGTCTGTGTCGACGTCGTCGACACCTGGCCCCCGCCACCAGTCACTGCGAAATACACCGTCACACCAGGGAGATAGTTGTGATACTGATCAAGGACCCGCAGCGTCGGCCGGATCGCCACGGGCTGATTCACGACGCCCATCTGTGAGCCTGCGGAACTCTTGAACAAATGCGGCTGCGAGGCATTCGAACCGTAGCAGCCCTCGTCACCAGCGCAGGTCTCATCGCCGCAGGCCGTGATCGCCGACGCGAGCGCAGCACCGAATGCCACCGCGATCGCTGCACGCGCCACTCTCACGCCGCCGTCACCTTCCAGTAGACGGCGTACCGCTCGTCGAAGACCGTGTTGAACGGCGCCAGCGCAATCTCCTTCTCCTGGCCAGTGATCCGGAAATCCATGCCGCCGTGATGCTTCACAACCGACAGCATGCTGCCGTCGTGCGCCCGGATCGGTGCCACCGCGATCGGCTTCGTCTCGGGCGTGAGATCGAAGTCCGGCGTCATCCGCGGCGGCGTGGGCGGCGCACGAAGCGGCTCGTTGCCCAGTTTGCCGGCGAGGAGGAGCGGGCCATACATCACGGCCTGCATCGTGGGATCATCGGGCATCGCCTCGACCCGCAGTGTCATCGGCAGCGTGACGTCAACGTGATCGCCGTCGCGCCACAGGTTGTTGATGGTGTAATAGCTGCTCGGCGAGGTCGGCCTGGTGAATCGCTTGCCGTTGAGCTTGATCATTGCGGCTCCAGCCAGCCAGTAGGGCAGCCGGACATGCAGCGCCATCTGCGTCGGCGTGGCGGCATGCACGGTGAGCTGTGTCGTGTCGTTCATCGGGAACGCCGTTTCCTGCGTGAGGCGGATTCCCTTCTCGCGCCATTCCACCTCTGACGCGATGTACTGATTCACCCAGATGCCGGTGTCGTCATGAAAGTAGATGCTGTCGCCCAGCTTGGAGTGTGATTCGACGCCGGTGCCGTGACAGCACCAGAAGCCATGCTCCGGTGTGCCGAACATCCGCCAGTATCCCGACTGCAGCGGCGTGTAGTAGATCTTCTCGCCGTCGGCGGGATGCTGGGTGCCAAGCATTCCGTTGAAGAGGGCGCGCTCATAGTAGTCGGCCGCGGCGACATCGGCAGTCCAGCCGAATACGTGACGCGTCAGCTTGAGCATGTTGTAGGTGGGACAGCTCTCTTCGGTGTCGGGTGCAAGCTCGCCCGACAATTGTCCGACCGGGTTCTTCCAGTTCTCGCCGCTACTGGTGCCGCCGGTGACGAAGCAGCGCTTCCCGGTGACTTCGGTCCAGAAATACTGCGCGATGTCGTGCGACGTGGCGTCGCCGGTGACTTCGTAGCGGCGCGCCGCGGCGATGATCTTGGGGATCGTCGTGTTGGCATGCACGCGGGTGAGTTCGTCGCGTCCCGCCGCGAGCGGCTCCAGCACGCGGGTGTGATCGAAGCGCTTGCTGACATCGATCCACGACATGTCGCCGGTGACCGCCGCGAGATTGTCGAGCGATTCGCCCATCCCGCCGAATTCGGTGCGGAGGATCGATTGCATCTGGGTGTCGTCGAGCGGCGCGACCCAGTCGCGAGTCCATCCGCCGAGTCGCTTCGCCATCTCGAGCGCCTGGGCGTTGCCGCTCAGCGTGTAGGAGTCGAGCAGTCCGGCGAAGATCTTGTGTACGGTGTAGAACGGCGCCCAGACGCCGTGGCGCGCCTTGAGCCGGTCGAAGAGTTCTTCGGGGAATGCGCTGAGATATCCGTTCGCCTGCTGGCACTTGCCCAGTTCGGTCACGAGGAGATCGCCGCGTGCCTTGACGGCGTCGTCGCCGAGCTGGGCTGCCATCAGCGCGCAGCCGGAGAGATAGTGCCCCACGAAATGGCCGCGCAGTTCGTTGTTGGGTGCTTCCCATCCGTAGTACGGCTCGGCCGTGGTGGGGAGCTTGGCGGTCGTGCGGAATGACACGAGGAGACGGTCGGGGTCGAGCCCCATCATGAAGCGACGGTTGACCATCACATCGTCAAGGATCGGACCGGGTCGGAGTCGAACCTGATGGAGGTCGAACGGTGCCACCTTGGGTGTGATGCTGCCGCGGCGGCCGAGTGCTGCCCGCATCGCCTTCGGCAGGACCGGGATGGCGGCGAGTGCTGTGCCCGTCGTGACGACAAACTCGCGCCGGCTGGGTCGACGTGTCATGATTGCCTCGCTGAACGGTCCCTGTGAATCTAGCGTCGCGGGCGGGCCGCGGGCCGCGGGCCGCGGGCCGCGCTGCCGGCGCTCATCCTGACCAATGCGACGACCAGGTATCCCCGCCCGGCGCCGCCGGACCGTATCTTTTCGGAATGGGTACCTCCGTGTGCACACCTGCCCTGCGTTACACGATCGGCGCAGCCTTCGCCGGCCTGATGGCAGCCAGTGCGGCGGCCCAGGTGCCTGCGGCACATCGCACCGTGCTGATCCACGCTGCAGTCTTCGACGGCACACCGACCTGGCAGCGCGATCGCACCATCGTCATCGACGATTCGATGATCTCGGCGATCGACAGCGGGGCGGCACCAGCGGCGCGTACCGGCGATGTGCTGATCGATCTGCATGGCCGGTTCGTGATTCCCGGACTGATCGACGCGCACGTACACCTTGCCACCGATCCCGATCACGAAGATGCTCGCCCTCGCGCCGTTGCCCGCCTCGCAGCGGCGATTCGCGGTGGAGTGACAACCGTCCGTGACATGGCGGGCGACACGCGCCGGCTCGCCGATTACGCGCGCGACGCCGCGGTGACCGACACGCCGAGCCCCGATATCCGTTATGCCGCGCTCTTCGCGGGCCCGGCGTTCTTCGCGGATCCGCGCACCCACGCAGCGTCGGCCGGCGCGGTCGCGGGGCAGGTGCCATGGATGCGTGCGATCACCGATACGACTGATCTGCGCCAGGCGGTCGCGGAAGCGAAGGGAACCGGCGCCACCGCCATCAAGCTCTACGCCGCGCTCGATTCGTTGACCGTAGCGCGCGTCGTGGCCGAGGCGCACCGCCAGGGGATGCTGGTGTGGGCGCATGCCGCGCTTCGTCCGGCGATGCCGCGCGACATGGCGGCAAGCGGTCTCGACGCGATGTCACACGGGAATCTTCTCGCGCTCGCGATTCCGCCGGCGCAGCGCACCGCGCTGCAGCGGGAACTCGGCACGACGACCGGAATCGAATCGCCGCCGCTCGACTCGGTACTTCGGGCGATGGCCGCACGACATATCGTCTTCGACCCGACGTTGGTCGTGATGGATTCCGGAGCACAGCTCACCCTCGCGGCGGCGGTGACTCGCCGCGCGCACCAGCTTGGCGTGCTGATCTCGACCGGCACCGACAGCATCGGCGCTGCCGATTCGATGTCGCTCCCCAATGTGCACCTGGAGATCGCGCTTCTGGTGCGTCGTGCCGGCTTCACCCCTGTCGAAGCGCTGGTTGCCGCGACGGAAAACGGCGCCCGGACGCTCGGCATCTTCGGGCATGTCGGCTCGCTCGTGCCGGGAAAGCGCGCCGATCTGGTGGTACTCGCCGCCGATCCGCTCCGCGACATCACCAATACCACGACGGTACGGCTGGTGATGAAACGGGGAGTGATCTTCCGGCGGGACGCTTCTATTGACAGTCGATAAGTGAGTTGACCGTGCGCATCATGCTCTTCGCTGCTTCTGTTACAGGACTTGCACTCGTGTCGGGATCGAGCTCGACCGGGAAGCGAGCGGAGGTTCTGTCCTCGCCAATTACTTACACTGTCCACATCGACTCGCTGCACCTCGACCACGTCGACGTCTCCATCGCCATCCACGGCATGCCGGACCATTTCCATCTCGCCATGGCGGTACATCCCGAGTACACCGACCGCTTCTGGCGCTTCATCAGCGTGCTCACCGTCACTTCTGCAACCGGATCCTCCTCCGTGGCAACGATGGTGCAGCAAGACACCACGCTCTGGAGTGTCACGCTCCCCGGCGGTTCCGGTGTCATCCGGTATCGCATCAACATGCCGCCGCCACGGCCGGGGAATCGGTGGGCCTATCAGTCGTTCGTGCGCGAGGACGGCGCGTTGCTGTGGGGCCCGGACGTTTTTCTCTACGTTACCGAGCAGGCGTCGCGACCAGCGCTCGTCCGCCTCGACATTCCGCGAAACTGGCGCGTTGCCACGGCGCTGGTGCCAGGCAGCGCGCGGGACACCTGGTCCGCGCCCGACGCGGCCACGCTGATCGATTCACCGATCCTGCTCGGGCGGCTGCGCTCATGGGCGTTCGCCGAGGGAGCGACATCATTTCGCGTGGTCTACCGTCCCGCCTCGAATCCGCCGCCGTTCGATACCGCTGCATTCGTCGACGCGCTGCACCGGCTCGCGCACAGCACGATGCAGCTCTTCCACGGCGCCGCGCCGTTCCGCAGCTACACTTTCCTCTTTGAGGACAGCGCAGCCGGCGCGCTGGAACATCGCTCCTCCGTCACGCTCGGCGCGCCGGCATCGGAACTTGCCGTGGATCCTCGCGCCATGATTCCGGAAACGGCGCACGAGTTCTTCCACGCGTGGAATCTCGTGGCGATTCACCCCGCGGGTTACGGCGACTTGCGCAATGGCGCCGCCCCGCGCAACGCCGGACTCTGGTGGGGAGAGGGCGTGACGATGTATTACGCCGATCTGCTTGCGCGCCGAGCGCATCTCGTGACTGACACGACGAGCCGACTCGGGTATCTCGCCAGCATCGTGGCGGGCTACTATGCGTCGCCCGCGAACCTCGAGATCTCCCCGGAGCGCGCGTCCCTCGCATTCGGCGATTCGCCGGTGATCAATCGCGACGCCGCGGCCAACTACTATGGACAGGGCCAGCTGCTCGCCTTTGCGCTCGATGCGACGATCCGCGATTCGACCAGCAACACGACGCGACGCGGTCTCGACGATTTCATGCGAGCGATGTTCGCGCGATCGGTGAACCGGCGGGGCTTCACGGAGCCGCAGCTGGAAGCGGTGGCAGACTCGGTGTGCGGCTGCGACCTGTCGCGCTTTTTCACCGAACACGTGCGGGGCGCGATACCGGTTCACATCAATGAGTATGTGGAGCGATTCGGCGTGAGGATGATCGTCGACACGATCGCGGCAGTCGACGGCGCCGGGCGCCCGCTTCCCGATATGCGTGCCTGGGCGTATCCGATGCCGTCGTCGGGAAAGCTGCAGCTCTACCCGGTTGATCCGTCGAGTCTCTGGAGCGCCGCAACCGGAGGTGACATCGTCTCGATCAACGGGATCGCGATCGCGACCCTCGCCGACTTTGTCCGTGCACGCGCCACGGTGCAGGTGGGCGACCGGTTCGCGGTCGAGATCAGCCGTGGTGGCCGAATCGAGCGGATCATGCCGACCATGACCGGATATCGCCAGCCGCGGGTCCGCTTCGTCGACGTTGCCAACGTGACGGCCGCCCAGCGCGCGGCGCGGGCACGATGGGAGAGTGGCGGGGACGCGGCGCGATAGTGCTGTCACGGCACGTCGATCAGATCCCCGCGCGCTCCTTCGCCTTGGCACAGATCGCCGCCATCACGTCGCGGTACTTGTCGAAGGTGTCGTCGACCACCTGGAGCGTGGGAATCGCGCCGGGCGACAGCGACAGCGTCTGCGGATTGAATCGCCCGAATCCTGATTCGTGCACGCCGCTGCTGCCCCGCCCCGGCGCCGGCGAGCTGAGATGCTGGAAGTACTTCGCATAGACATCCATCCGACCCAGTCCCACCTGATACATCGGGATGAACTCTACCAGCGCGTCGTACGCCATCTCGCCCACGCATGGGACGTTGGGATGCTTTGCACGGAGGTCCATCACCAGGCGACGGGTTCCCTCGTGCATGTCGCCGGTGGTGTTGTTGGTGTATCCACCGACGATGTCGAGGAAGTAGGCGTCCGCTCCATAGGTGGTGACGATCGCGTCGATCCGCGAGGTGAGCCACTTGCGCCATGACTCGACGCCAGGATTCATGTACGCGAGCCACCCCTCCTGATGGCGGTCGTTGTCCCAGTCGACCCAGTTGAGATCCATCACGTCGCCGTCGATCTTCGCCGTCGCCGCATCGGCAACCTGACGGAACGCGGGTTGATGGCGGTTCGCCGCGTTGGTGCCGAACATCGGCATCACCTTGAAGCCGAGTTGATGCGCACCGTCGATCAATCGGCGGAATCCGGCGTCGCCGCCCATCCGGTCGGAGACGCGATAGTTGGGATAGTCCCAGTAGTAGCGGCCGTCCCAGGCAGAGAGGAAGACGAGGACGCGATCGCCGGGGATCTGCGTCGCCATCCATTTCAGGATCTCGAGCTGCCGCGCGTAGTCGTTGAAGATGTAACCGGTGTAGTGCTGGCCGTGCAGCGTCGTGACCATCGCAAGATTGCGCATCCAGTCGGCCACATCGGTGCGTTTCTCCCATGACAGGAGGTTGTGCGCCCGCTCCAGGTGCGCGTAGTGCGCGTCGACGGCAGCCTCCGCGGTCGGGGTGCGCATCAGCGTCCAGGCCGAGACTTCATAGCGATTGCGCTGATTCCAGCCATCGGCCTCTGAGATCGCTTCGACGCGAAAGCCTTCGTCGCCGGGCTGAAAGAAGAAGCGCTTGGTGCCGACGCGCGGGTCGCGCGACGAAATTGATACGAAAGACGTGTCGCTCGCCTTGACGATGGCGAGAGGTGTTCCCATGCCGCCGGATGCGTTGAGGTCGCCGCCGCTGAACGGATATCCCACCAGCGCTTCGTTGTCGTTCGCCGTGCCGAAGCGGGTTCCGCCGCCGAAAGTCACCGCGCCGCGTGGCACGCCGCGAATGATCGCTGACACCGTCTTGATCGGGCGGTCCATCTCGGCCGTCGCGGTCCAGGTGATCGAGTCGCCGTCCTTGCGGAAGTCGGCGGTGAATTTCCCCGGCAGTTTCTCCTGTCCGCCGGCCCAGGTGAACCCGGTGCTGGTGATCCGCATCGCGTCCGCGGTCACGTCGGCAATCATCTTCGACGCGTCGAGCGCGTAGGCGTTCTCGTGCGTGAACACGATGAAGCCGAAACGGAATCCGTCGAACGCAACCGACGGTTCCGGGAAGTCGAAGGAGAACTTGTTGTAGCCGCGGCCGCGCGGCGGGACGTAGACTTCGCTGGTCGAGGTGAGCGGGAGAATGTCGGCGCGACGCGCGCCGAACATTGGTGCGGTTGCGGCGGCATCGATGAGCGAATGCGTTGCGTTGGGCAGCAGCGACGAGGCGCTGGCGGCACCCATCAGCTTGACGAGATCGCGGCGGGAAAGCGGGTCGGGCATCGGACCTCCTGGGTCGCGCGCGGCCTACTTCCCGCCGCGGTTCTCGGCGAGCTTGCGGCGGAATTCGGTGATCCAGTTGGGCGAAACCACCAACTGATAGTTGTTGCGGTCGGGGAGCAACGTCAGGATCCGTTTTCCGTCGCGAGACGGCTGGTAGCCGGCGGAGAAATAGCCATTCACGAGCGCTGCACCGGGAAGGTTCGCGAGCACGGTGTCGCGGCCCAGCAACGCCAGCGTCGGCGACGTCGTCAACCGTTCCGCGAGCAGTGTGGTCCCGTTGATGTAATACAGGCGGCTGCCGTCGGCCGACCAGTTCGGTGCTCCGCCCCCGCCCGAAGACACCTGCACCTTCGACACCGGATCGGGGTACGATCGCAGGTAGACCTCGTCGTGTCCCGATTCATCGCTCACCATCGCGACCCACCTGCCGTCGGGTGAGATCTGGGGGGCGTGGAAGTTCACCGACTGCGAGAGATACGGCCGGATGACATTGGACGAATCGAGCAGCACCCGGTTCAAGCCCCAGTGATCGCCAGGTTCCACCGCGACCAGCGCAGACTTGCCGTCGGGCGAGAGCACGGCGCCGTCGGCGGCGTACGGCATCTCGACAAGCTTTTGCGCCGGGATGCCGCCGGTGGCCGGCTGCAACCACAAGGCGTTGCCGGCCTGGTCGGCGGCGAGATAGATCACGCTCGCGCCATCCGGGCTCCACGACACCGTGCTCACGGTCTTGAGCGTGGTGAGTTTGGAGAGCGTTCCAAGCGTCAGATCGATGATCCACACGTCGGTCAGGCCGTCCTCATCGACGACCACGGCGATGCGTCGTTCGTCGGGTGACAACCGCGCCGACCGGTAGGTGGCGGGGCGGGGCACCACGGGATTCGTCTGCCCCGGCAGATTCACCCACGCCAGCGTGCCGGTGGCCCCGCCGATCGATGTCACCGCCCCGCCGCCCTGAGAGACGAAGATTTCCGAGTTGCCGTTGAATGCTCCGTCGACGGCGACGGGGTCGTGCACCGGAACCGGCGAACCCTCGACGTGCTTCATCGCCCGATCCAGCGGCACCGCCATCACGCTACCATCCGCCTTGACGTACACCAGCGTGCCGTCGAGCACCGCCAGCGGCCGGATCCCTTCGACACCGAGCCTGGTGACGGCGCCGTTGCTCAGCGACGCGTTTGCCAGTTGCGCGGTGCTGAGACTTCCCGACCAGATCGTGAAGATGACCGATTTGCCGTCAGGCGTCGCGATCGGCCAGTCGTGATTGCGTTCGCCCTTGGCGCTGTCAACATGGGTCAGCGCGGTCGCCTCTCCGCCGGCGGCACTCACGCGCGACAGTCCGATGAAGTTGCCCTGCGCTCCGAGTATGATCTGGTTGCCTGCGGTCCATGTGCCGCCATCGGCGCCGCCGGCATCGGTGATCGCGACCGGAGCACTGCCGTCCAGCCGGACCTTTCGTTCCTTGCCCGACATCTCGAACGCGAGCCAGCTGCCATCGGGCGAGAAATACGGTTGGTAGGCGCCCACGGTCCCCGGAATGACATGCGCGTCGAGCGCGTCGGTCCGGACGTAGGCGAGCGACGACGCGCTGGTTCTCGACCCGATGGTGTACACCACCGTGCCGCCATCGGGGGAAATCGCCGCTGGCCACGGAAAAGTGGCCAGCGGCCGGGTGCTATCGGTCGTGGCCAGCACGAACGTGATCGGCGGGACAACGGCTGGTGCCGGACGCGGGCGCATCAACAGCGCGGCACCGCCGATCGCGATCAACGCGACCGCCGCGACTCCGAGGAATACCGGATCGCGGAGCCGCGCTCGTGCCGGTGCCGCGGGCGCGTGCACCGCGGACATCGTCGACGTGTAACCCCGGTTGCCGAGTGCGGCGGCGAACTCGCCGGCGGTGGCAAAGCGGTCGGCTGGCAGCTTTTCGAGTGCCGTCAGCACCGCGTGCTCGACATTCGCCGGGATAGTGTGGCGTTGGGCGATGAGCGGGCGCGGCCGTTCGGTGACGACCCTGGCAACGATCGCCTGCGCCGTCGAGCCGCTGAATGGCGGATCGCCGGTGAGCAATTCATACGCGACGCAACCGAGGGCGTACACGTCGGACGCCGCGGTGATCTCGCGCTCGCCCATCGCCTGTTCGGGCGACATGTATTGCGGCGTGCCGAGCGACATCCCGGTCTCGGTCATCCGGGTGCCGGCGCTGCTCGCGGCCAGCGCAATGCCGAAGTCGGCCACCAGCGCGCTGCCGTCGTGCAGCAGGATGTTCTCGGGCTTGATGTCGCGGTGGATCACCCCGTGACGATGGGCGTAGTCGAGCGCGCCGGCGACTTCGGTGGTGATGCGGACCGCGTCGGGGATCGGCAGCTGCTTCTCGCGTTGCAGCCGATCGCGCAGCGACTCGCCATCGACGAACGGCATCACGTAGTAGGCGGTGCCGTCGATCTCGCCCGAATCGATCAGTCCGAGAATGTGCGGGTGCTGCAGGTTGGCGATCGTCCGGATCTCGCGGACGAAGCGGTCGGCGCCGATCACCGCCGCGAGTTCGGGGCGGACCACCTTGATGGCGACCTGACGATCGTGCTTGAGGTCGCGCGCGAGATATACGGTTGCCATCCCGCCCTGACCGAGTTCGCGCTCGATGGTGTAGCGATCGGCCAGGGCCGCGGCGAGGCGGCTCGCAGCGTCAAGCGTCAATCAACACCTCTGGGTCGAGCATGGGCACGGGAAACCACGGATCTCAAGAGGGCGAGCCACAAATATGCCGCTCACAATGCTGGCGGGTAAGGGTCAGTCGCTTGTCGCGCGCCGCGATCACGCCGGCGGTGGCACTCCGTCCGGATCGGTCCATTCATAGGCCGTGTCGCGACCGATCAGCCGCCAGTGTGCCGGCCAGGTCGACCGCTGCCAGTCAAGCGGTTCCGCGAGCGGCTGCCGCAGTGCGGCGAGGGAGAGTGCGACGCGAACGTCGCGCTTGACCTCGGCGGTAAGTGCGTCGGGCGCGAGCGACACGAACAGAGTGGTTCCGCTCCGCGCGAGCAGGTCGAGCCATTGCCGGTTGAGCTTCCAGGGAATCGCCGTCGTCACGCCGACGCAGTCGGGGTCGGCGACGTAGAACGCCCCGTGCTGCGCGCCGCGGAAGGCGAGTGCGTTGACCCCCATGCGCGGGACGCGCTCCCATTCGGTGCCGCTGGTGTCGTCACCGATACGGCAGATCTCGAAGACTCCCGCCGACAGATGGCTCACCGTATTGCATCCGATCACCACCGCGTCGCCCGCGGCATCACGGATCGTACGATAGAAATTGCCGATCACCTCCGCCGTGGTGTGCGACGGGCCCGACGCGAAGGTCCAGCCGTCACTGGTGAGCGCCGTTCCCATCGTTCGCCCCCAGCGGCCCAGGATGTCGTACGTGGAATAGTCATGCTTGATCAGCTGGTACCCCCACGCTCGCAGACGCGAGACATCCGCCGCGACCTTGTCGTGCACCGCGGCAACGGTCGGATCGAGCACGCCGCGCGCCCGCGACATCCTCCACGAATCCGGCGCATCGGCCGGTGCGATCAATGGTCGCATCCAGATCCCGGGGACCGCGCCACCCTGCCGGATCTGCCCGGCCAGCCCCGCCATGTCCGGGAAGCGTTCGTTGCCTTGATCCCACCGGCCAACCGCGCCGGACCCGGCGGCGCCACGTTCGGGCTGCCATCCGTCATCGATCACGACGTACGGGCGATTGCTTCCGGTGGGTGAGAGCTCCGTCAGGTGCGCGGTGTCGGTGAGGACTGAGGTGGCGCTGTTACGGCCGTAGGCGTAATACCAGTCGTTGTGGCCATACACCGGCTGCGCCGGAAGGCGCGGGACGGAGCACAGGTCCCGGCAGAATTCCCGCTGCGCGACGAACGGCGATTCACCGGGCTTTCCCTCACGCGACGTGATCTCGCACACGGCAACGTCGCGATTGCCCGGCTGCAGCGCGACGCCTCCGCTCCGAACGTCGGCAAGGAGGGTGATGCCGAGCGGGTCGATCTGCCAGAAGCAGAACGCCGCGGGGCCGGTACGCACGCCATACCCATGAGTGAAATGGCCGTCCCACGCGAGCGCGTACCACGGCATCGAGCGGTCCGGTTCGATCCCGCGCCATTTCAGGTCGCCATAGGCACGCTCCCAGGCGTCGCCCATCGCGAGACGGACGCCGCCGAGATCAGCATGCCAGCGGAGGCGGATCCGCTTGATCGCATCGGCGGGCGCGCTGAGCGTCACGCGCGAACTGCGCGGCGCGGGAACGATCGTCACGGCGATCTGTCCGGCTTCCCAGCGGTCGCTCGCGACGGGACGCAGTGTCCGATAGTCGGTGCCCGTCTGCACGGAGACCGCGTCGGGCGGTCGGCTCAAGTCGGCAAAGGTGCCCCGGGCACGCAGGAGCGATCGAATCGGTGCGATGACGGCAGGGAAAGGGACGGCTGCGATACCGATCGCCCGGATCACGTCGCGGCGGGAAAGCCCGTCGCGCACTTGCTGCTCGATCGGCTTCCCGGCCGTTGGCGCGACACGCGACGGCTTCATGCCGCCTGCAACCCCGCCATCATCCTGAGTACCGTATCCTGATCGGCGATGTCGCGCGGAAGTTCACCCACAATCCTGCCGCCGCGGAGAACAAGGATACGTCGCGAGAGATTCAACAGCTCGGGAAGCTCACTCGAGATCAGCAGGACCGCGGCACCTCCGCCCGCCATCTGGTCGATCCAGGCGTGCAGCTCCGCCTTGGCACCCACGTCGACGCCGCGAGTCGGTTCGTCGAGGATCAGGATCTCGCTTCGCGCCGCAAGCCACTTCGCGAGCACGACCTTCTGCTGGTTGCCACCGGACAGCGCCGTCACCGGTTGCTCGAGTGCGCCCTGCCGCACCCGCACACGTTCCGCTTGTTGCACCGCGAGCTCGCGTTCGGCCCGCCGCCGCACCATCCTGAAGTGCGACAGGCGCTCAAGAATCGGCAGCGTGGTGTTTTCGCGGCCGAGCATCCCGAGCACCAGTCCTTGCCGCTTGCGATCCTCCGGGACAAAGCCGATGCCGTACGCCATCGCCTGGCGGGGCGTGCGGATGGTGACACGATTGCCGCGCACGAACACGTCGCCGCTCGCGCGCCGATCGAGGCCGAAGATCGCCTGCGCCACTTCCGATCGTCCCGCACCGACGAGCCCGGCGAGTCCCAGCACCTCGCCAGCGCGAAGGGTGAACGACACGTCCTGGAATCGCCCTGGACTGCTCAGTCCGTTCACGCGCAGGACCTCGTCGCCAAGTGGCGCGCGCGCATGCGCGGGGAAATACTGCTCCAGCCGCCGGCCGATCATCCGGTGCACCAGTTCGCTCTCGTCGATCGATGACACTGAGTCGGTGCCGACGTGCTTGCCGTCGCGCAATACCGTCACGTAATCGCAGAGCCGGAAGATCTCGGGCATCCGGTGCGACACAAACAGCACCGTGACGCCGTTCGTCTTCAATCGCCCGATCAGCGCGTAGAGCCGCTCGGCGTCGTCCTGGCCGAGCGAGGAGGTTGGCTCATCAAAGACGATCACTCGAGCGCCACTTCCGACTGCGGCGGCAATCTGCACCAGTTGCTGTTCGGCGATGCCCAATGCGGCCACTTGTCGCGCGGGATCGATCGCGGCGCCGATTGCCGCAAGGAGTTCGACGGCGCGAGCCCGGAGTGCGACACGATCGACAAAACCACGTCGTGATGGCAGCGCGCTGAGGCAGAGGTTCTCCGCGACGGTGAGATTGTCGCAGAAGGCGAGTTCCTGGTGCACCATTGCGACGCCGTGATCGAGTGCTTCGCGCGGGCTCGCGAACCGCACCTGCTTGCCGTGGAGCGCGATTTCGCCGCCGTCGTGGATCTGGATTCCGGCGAGGATCCGGCCCAGCGTGCTTTTCCCGGCGCCGTTCTCGCCGCACACGGCGTGACATGATCCTGCCGCGACGTCGAAGGTCACGTCCTCGAGGGCGGTGACGCCGGGGAATCGCTTGGTGATTCGCGTAAAGCGGACCGCCGGTGCCGTCATCCTAGTTGGGAAGCGCCAGGTACTTCGGGTCGACGTCGCTGAAGCCCCACGCCTTGAGCTGTCTGGCCCAGGTCCCGAGGTTGTCCTTCGACACCCGGACCAGATCCATCTGCACGTGCGGCGGCACGTCCTTCTTGAGATAGACGTGATCGAAGATTGTCTTCACTGACACGTACCCCCAGAGGAAGGTCGGTTGTGCGAGGAGGACCGGGGCAAGGCCCTTGTCGACATAGGCGAGTTCGGCGGGGAGCGCGTCCACCGAGACGATCTTGACCTTCGACGGATCGAGATCGGTGAGGAGCGCGCTGGTGAAGAGCGGCCACCCGCCGATCATCGCCCACCCCTGGATGTCGCGATACGCGTTCTGCGCGCGGAGCACTTCGCCGGCCGCGTCCTGCGGTGTTTCCAGGTGATAGAAGGTGTTGATGATCGTGATCCCGGGATACTTCTTCGCCTCGTCCTTCACGCCCTGGACCCGCATCTGCAAGTTGGGCGCGTTCTGATTCCCCGCGAGGATCGCGATCTTGCCTTTGCCGTTCATCTGTTTTGCCAGCTCATCCATCACCTGCGCACCGATGGCGTGGTCGTCGCCGCCGTAGAAGGAGAAGCGCTTCGATTGCGGCGCGTCGCTGTCGAACATCATCACCGGCACGCCTCGGGACACGGCGTCATCGATGGCGCCGGTGATCTTGCCGGCGTCGCTCGCGGAAGCGAGAATGGCGTTGTCGCCGTCATTCACGGCCTGCGCGATCCGTTGCGCCTGGACCGTGCCGTCTTCATTGGGTGGGGTCAGCCAGTCGACGGTGACGTGGACGCCGGTGGTGGCTGTCAGTTCTTTCGCGGCCGAATCGGCGCCGGCGCGTCCCGAGATGAAGACCGGATTGGTCGAGCTCTTCGCCACCATCGCGATGCGGAAGGTCTTCCCGCCGCCGTTCGGCGTCGAGGATTTGCTGCACGCGGCGAGTGCAGCGATGATGGCGATGCACGCAACCGACATTGTCCGCATGAAATGCTCTCTCTCCGATGGGTGTCACACAGTTCGCTTCATCAATCGCTTCGCCAGCAGGCGTGAGCCGCCCTGATCGAGCACCACCGCCAGGATCATCGTGGTGCCGATGATGATCCATTCGTAATTCTGGTCGAGATGGAGCGTGCGGATCGCTTGCCGAATCAGCACGATCAGGAGCGCGCCAAGCATCGCTCCGGTTGCACTCCCCTTGCCGCCGGCGAGACTCGCTCCTCCCACGACGGCAGCGGCGATGACGTACAGCTCGTACCCGGTCCCGTCGGACGACGTCGCCGAACCGTAGAATGCCGCACCGATGAACGCCGCAACACCGGCCGTCAGCCCCGACCAGAGAAAGACGCCGACGTGAATCCGCTTCACGCTGAGTCCGGAGAATCGGCTCGCTTCGGCATTGCCGCCGACCGCGAAGACGTGCCGCCCCATCACCGTGCGCACCAGATAGATATTGCCGAGGATCGCCACCGCCACCATGCAGAGCAGCGGCACCGGTGAGAGCGATTCGCCGAGGCCGAGCGACGCCTTCGCGACCGCGGTGAGCGAATCCGGGACGAGGATGCTTTCCGCGTGGCTGATGACGAACGCCACGCCGCGAAGAATCCACATCGTGCCAAGGGTGATGATGAACGAATGCACGCCGAGCCCCACGACCATGAGGCCGTTGGCGAGTCCGCACAGGAACGACACGGCGAGGCAGGTGCCGAGGCCCACGATCACCGTTGCGACGCCGCTCATCGGGCCGAGCGCATGAAGGACCATCGCCATCACGACGCCGGCGAGTGCATACACGGCGCCCACCGAGAGATCGATCCCGCCCGCAATGATCACCAGCGTGGCGCCCACGCCCATGATCGCGAACGTACTCGCGTCGGTGGCCATCTGGATCAGGGTGTGCGCGTTGAGAAAATTGTTGACTGTCGAGCCCGAGATGGGATCGACATGAGAACCGGCGACCAGCGTGAGAACCGTGCCGAGGGCGAGGAGAACAATCACCAGCCCGGCCGATGGGGAACGCAGCAACGTTCGATACACGAAGCGAGGGCTCGGAGGTGTAAGCGCTTGCAAGACTAGGCCTTGAGGGGTAGTCTGTCAAATCGAACAGGCGAGATCGTCCAGGATGACACCGAATCGGGGATTCCATGCCACTCCCACTCTACCAGCCTCGGATACCGACCCCGTCGCCCACGACGTCCCGGGTGACGACCTTCGGCCTCCTGGTGGGCAATCGCGGCTTCTTTCCACAGCACCTCGCCCAGGAAGGGCGCAAGGAGATGCTGGCGGCGCTCGAGGCGGGGGGATTTCGCGTCGTGGTGATCGACGCCAACGAGACCCGGCACGGCGCGATCGAGTCCCGCGATGAAGCCAAGGCGTGCGCCGCCTGCTTTCGCGACGCGCGCGACGTGATTGACGGCATCATCGTGACCCTTCCCAACTTCGGCGATGAACGCGCCGTAGCGGAAACTTTGCGCCTCGCCGATCTCGGCGTTCCGGTGCTGATCCATGCGATGGCCGACGCCAC
>DASYAK010000004.1:0-30231 GCA_036501385.1 Gemmatimonadales bacterium
CGGGGATCTCGAGGACCCGGCCGGCTTTCACCGCGTCGAGGTCACGCCATCCCACCCGGGATCGCAGGTCGGCGAGACGCTGGCCCGGCTCGCCGCGCGACGTCAGGATCCAGTCGGGGTGGCGCGCAGCGATCGATTCGAGCGAGACGGTGGGCCACGCTGCCCGCACGTCGTCGAAGACGTTCCGCATGCACGCGGTCTCGAGGACCGTACTCATCCAGGTCCCGCCCCCGGCGGTCATCGGCGGGTCAGTCCAGAGGACGAGGAGGACCGTCGGTCGTGTCCGCGCCGTGTCCGCGCACGCTGTTCGGCGAGTTGCGCGCAGTTCGGCGCGCAGCGCGTTGGCGAGCGAATCGGCGCGCACCGGCTCCGCGACCAGATCCCCCAGTCGGGCGAGATTGCGGAAGACGTCGGCGGTGTCGGCTGTCTCGAAGGAGAGTACCGGTATGTGAAATGGAGCAAGCGCTGTCTCGAGGTCGGCGCTGGCCCGGTTGTGCCATCCGATGATGACGTCAGGCTTGAGCGCCGCCACAGCCTCGGCGCTGGGATCGAGGCCGCCACCGATCGATGGCAGCGCGGCCAGCTCCGGTTCGTGATCGTAGTCGGTGCGGGCCACCAGGCGCCGGCTCTCGCCCATCAACACCAGCCATTCGGTGGCTGACTGCATGGTGGAGATGATCCGGTGCACCGGAAGGTTGAGGACGCTGACCGGGTGTCCTTCGGCGTCCTCGAAATTCGCGTGCGCCCCGGCTGGCTTCGACGACGCGGTGCATGCCGTCAGAAGGGCGAGGGCGCATCCCGTGCCGACCCGGGTCACCGCTGGTTGAGCGCTCCCATCGTCGAGGGCTTACCTGGCATCGACGGCATCGGCATCGGCTTGAGCCCGGCCGGGAGCTCGAATTGGGCCGCGTCAGGAGTGCCTGGCGTAAAGCTCACCAGCTCCATGTGCATCCCGGTGCGAGGGTAGCTCATCCGGATCGGAGTCATGTGCCGCCCACCGTACGCCTGCGCCTGCATCTGCGCCAACTGGGGATACTTGTTCAGCAACTTGCCGAGCCCGGCTTTCTGCGTCATTTGATCCTGCAGCGCCTGCAGCATCGGCGGAGTCGGGATCACACAGGTGGAAACCGTGTCCGTTGCCGTGATCGTCTCCCAGTTCTCGCATTGTATGCCGGCGACGGTCGACGTCGTGCCGAGCGAGTGCATCACCGGCGCAGGCATGTGGGTCATCACGGAATCCATCGCGTGCGTCATCGACGAGTCGACCTTGCCGGTAACGCTGGTAATGGCGGAATCGATCGTCGCCATCGACACGTCGATCCGCATCCCCGGGCCGCCCCCCGACATCGCAGCCAGCGACGGTGGCATCAGGATGCCGACGTGCAGCGAGTCGACCCCGGTGTTGTAGATCGTCTTCACGCTGAGGCCGTCGAGCATCGGCATCGACCCCATCGTTCCCGGCACGATGCCAACCGCGAACCGTGTGCCATCGGTCGCGATGGTGAACTGGATCGAGACGCTGTCACCCAGCGGCACCTTGGCCTTGAGTGAATCAGGAAGGCGCACCGTCATCTGAAAGACGGCCGTTCCGGCGGGAGCACGCTGGGCGGTGAGGGGAGACGCCATCGCCGCGAGCACGCAGGTCATGCCGATCGATCGAGCGATTCTCACAGCGACTCCAGAAACGAGTGAACCCACAAGATAAGGGCCATCACGAACGGAGGTCGAACTGATGGCCCTTGCAGTATCGGTTGTGGAACTGTCAGAACTGCGGGCCACGCCCGCCCATCATCCCGGCCATGCCGCTCATATCCTGATAGCCATCGGGCACGGTGAAGGCGTCGGCCGGGACGGGTCCCTTCTGCACCGATGTCGCAACCATCACGACCTTCCCGTTCGAGTCGGTCACCTTGAGCGGAAAGGCTGGCTTGTTGCCGAAGACGCTTGCCCAGGTTGGCGATGCAGCGCGCTTGCCCATCCCGCTCATCATCGCGTAAGCAAAGAATCCCAGGTCATGCGTCATGCAGATGGTGCCGGCCGGCTTGCCGGCATCGATGACCTGGACATCGTCGCACTTGTATCCGGCGATCGTTTCCGAGGTGCCGAGCGACTTGAGGTCGGTCGTCGCGGCGGAAGATGACGTGTCGTTCCTGGTGTCGTATACCATCTTCACGCCCTTCATTCCCTGCATCGCCATCGGCACGAACATCGTCATCTTGTGATTCGGAATGTCGAAGATCATGTGCACTTCATGCACCGCGCCGCCATTGTTCATCGCGGCGTTGGCGGCGAGCATGTTGCCCTTGATGTAGTACGACATCTTGGCCCCCGCCTGGGACGGCATGTCCATATTGACGGTACCCTCGAATTGAGCGGCCAGTGGTACGGCGGCAATGAACGAGAGGCATGAGACTGCGAGGAATCGACGCATGGTCATCACCTGGGTTTGAGGACCGTCAACGGAACGGCGTGGGTGAGATTCGAACTCACGAGGCCCGTGGAGGCCTGCCGGTTTTCAAGACCGGTGCAATCGACCGCTCTGCCACCACGCCTCTCCTGAAACCTACGGAGGAGGTAGTTGGGTCGGAAAGGGGCTGGGCAGTGGCCGGCCCCCGCTACGGCACGCGATGGTAGTAGAGGTCATACCCGATGGTCCAGCTTTGCCCGCCATCCGTCGACGTCTCGCCCAGCTGCCGGACGGTGTTCGAGTCGACCGGGGCAAAGCTCAGCCGCTGAAGGTAGGGCCCGGATGGGGAGATCGAATGAGCGAGGTAGACGAGGGTGTCATCGCGCCATTCGCTGTCGCGGTACTCGGTGACTGCACCCCCTGATCCCACCCAGAATTGCTCCCAGTGGCGCAGTGACGGGTTGTAGGTATTGAGACTCTTTCCATCCGCCCCGTTTGCGGCAGTCCAGTTTTCCAGGAGAGCACACCCGCCACTCACAATCACGATCTGGCTGTGCCCCACGACGACCGCGGTGTTGCTCGCGGTGACCTTCCATTCGCCGACCCAGAAATCGAAGCGCCGGGCATTGGAGTCCGCGCGGCACGGATTCGGCGGCGCGGCGCCGGGCTGCGGGTTCTGGGCCCGGGCCGCGACGCCAACGAACACCATCATCGCACCACTGAGCACGATCAGTCGAACGGGCACCTGCCCCTCCATCGTCGTGGGGTGAACCTTCCGATTGAGCTTGACGGCGGCGTGGTCGCGGTGGCACTCCCCCCGCGTCAGAGCGGCGTCAGGGACCTCAGGTGCATCCGATGAGCGGGATTGATATGTTGCCGGCGTGAAACCCCTGACGGTTGATTCGATCGCACTGACTCGCGACTTGATGGCAATTCCCTCGGAGACCCGCGCCGAAGGCCCCGTGGTCGATTTCGTCGCGAACCTCCTGGAGCGCCTCGGGTGGCGGGTGATCCGGCAGGCGGTTGCGCCGGGGCGCGACAACATCTACGCACACCGCGGCGCGCCGCTCGTGGTTTTCTCGACCCATCTCGACACCGTGCCACCGCAGCTCCCGATCACGATGGACGACGAAGCCATCCGCGGCCGCGGCGCCTGCGACGCCAAGGGGATCGCCGCGGCGATGATCGCTGCCGCCGAGCAACTCGTGGCGGAGGGTGAGGCACGCATCGGGCTTCTCTTTGTCGTCGACGAAGAGGACGGATCGGCCGGCGCAATTGCCGCGGCTGCGCTCGAGCCGAAGGGGATGTTCCTGATCAACGGCGAACCGACGGAGAACCGGCTCGTCACCGCGCAGAAAGGGAGTTGCAAGATCATCCTGCAGGCGCAGGGTCGCGCCGCGCATTCGGGATATCCTGACCTGGGCGATTCGGCGATTGATCGCCTGCTCGACGCACTCGCGCGGATCCGCGCACTCGTGCTCCCGGTTGATCCGGTGCTGGGCCCGTGCACGATCAATATCGGAAAGATCAGCGGCGGCGAAGCGCCCAACGTGGTGGCACCATCCGCGCGCGCTGATATCCTGGTCCGCCTTGTCGGGCCCGCCGAGCCGATCGTTGCGGCCATTACGAGGGCGGTGGGGAGTGGGATTGACGTGACTGTCGCGGGTGGGATCCCGATGGCGACCGCGGCTGCGCTACCGGGATGGGAGTCGACGACGGTGGCGTTCGCTTCGGACCTGGCATATCACGGGTCGTGGGGAACATGCTACCAGCTGGGGCCGGGGTCGATTCATGTGGCGCACACCGATCACGAGATGATCAGCACGCACGATTTGCGTGAGGGCGTGGCGCTCTACGTGGAACTGGCGCGCACGCTGCTCAGAAATCGACCCGGGTAATCCTTCCGGCTGGACCAACGGCCCACGCCCGTCGCCCGGCGGCGCGGACGGCCCAGTACCCGCTGGTCGTCGCCACGGTCCAGCTGTCGCCGTCGTCACGAGTCACGAACAGTCCGCCGTATCCGGCGACAATCGCCGTCCCATCGCCGGCCTTCGGCACCAGCGCAACGCCGGAGAGCGATCCCGCGCGAGGCGGCCGATGACGCAGCGTCCAGGTCACGCCGCCATCGTCGGTGGTGGCCACGCTCGCAGCACTCGTGTCGCGAGCCATCGTATTATCGACGCGCGCCGCGACGCCGATCCCGTGCCTGGCATCGCGGAACGAGATCGCCGTGATGCCGGCGGTCTTGCTGTGCACGAACGGCGTCGATGCCGCGGCAATCGACCAGGTGGCGCCCGCGTCGCCGGTGCGAAAAATCCTCGCTTCCGGCTCGCTCGCCGCGATCCACCCATGCTTCGCATCGATGCTGATCGCGCAGCTGTTGCTTGATGCGAAACCGCCTTCGCCGGCGAGCGGCGCCGGGACGGCACTCTGCGGCAGGAGTGCCCAGTCCGCGCCGCCGTCGTCGGTTCGCAGCACAACGGTGTGGTCCTGGGAGGCGTCGCTGTAGGCGATACCATGCCGCGCATCGAAGAAGGTGATGCAGTCGAAGAATGCGGTCGAATCGGTGTTGGTGAATTGCAGCGCCCAGTGGGCGCCGCCATCGGCGGTGTGGTAGATCCGTGACGCGTCGCCATTTCCCGCGCTCAGCGCCCACGCTTCGCTGGGGCTGATGGCGTGGATCCCGCGGAATTCGAGGCGTTCGGCGCCCGCAATCGGCCGGCGCTCCCACGTGTCACCGCCGTCGGCGGTGCGCAGCACCGTGCCGCTGGCTCCGCCCGCCCACGCCGTGCGCTCATCGACGGCGCTGATCGATTGCAACAGCGACCGTACACCGCTGGTTTCTTCGGTGATTCGAGGCTGCTGCGCTCCACCTGCGGCGGCCGCGACGATGACCGCCGCCCCCGCTGGGATGAAGCGGATCACGCGCAGCGACCGTTGATTGACCGCTCGACACGCGAGGCGATCGACTGGGCCTGGGTCGCGTGGGTGGTGTCGCCGGCCTGCAGTAGCGCCTGACTGTAGCCACTGTACGTGAGTTCGTAGAGACAGAGAATCGAAGCCGACGGTGGATCGAACCAGCCGAGCGGCCGGTCGTGCGCGGCGGCCTCGGGGTGGTAGACGTCGAACAGCAGGGTCCTCGACTTGGGAAGATCGACGAGGCCGAGCGCCGAATTCATGATCGCTCCCTGCGCCGACACCGGCTGCGGCATCAGTTTCCGGACCATTCCCTGGCTCACGAGATAATTCGTCAGGCCGAACGTCTGATCGGGATAATTCCCGTCGCTCCAGGAGAAGAAGATCGGACGCTTGCCGAGATTGTCCTTGATCAGCAGGAGCGTGGCGATGTCGCTCTTGGTGAGCGTGGTCGACCCGAGCTTCACGCCGATCGTGCCGAGCGTGAGGCTGTCCCCCTGGACCTGGGTGACTTCCTGAATCGAGTCGAGGGTGGCGTTGGACTCACTGAACACCGATCCCTTCGGTACCGGCCACCGCGACTCCGGTGTTCCGCCGGTGAGCGGCACGCCATTGGTGTCGGTACTCAGACGCCAGATCGGCGGCGCGTCTGTCGGGTTGAACTGCGGCGTGACCCGCTCCTCGAGCTGGTGCAGGTGCCAGTCGGTGTTCATCAGCGAGAGGTTGGCAAGCGTGACATCCTTCCGGACGCCGAGGACTTCCTGGGCGAACCAGAGCGGAAAGGTGTCGTTGTCGCCCGCCGTGATGAGAATTCCATACGGATCGACCGACTGCAGCATGTCGACGGCGAAGTCGCTGGCGAGCGTCTCATGATTCCGCGGTGCGCTGCCGCGATTTCCGAGGATCGGGATCAGTGCCAGCGCCAGGACCGGCGTTCCGGCGAGCCATCGGCGCTTTTCGCTGACACGATCGCCCAGCCATTCGGCGGTGGCGCGAATCGCCGCGGCAAATCCCGCCGCGAGCAGCACGCCCACGAACGCGAACGACGCCACGAAGAAGTAATCCCGCTCGCGCACTTCCTTGTCGTCGTTCGACACGCCGGGATACGTGTACATGTACCGGAAGTTGAGGTAGTAGATCAGCATCAGCGTCAGCACAAACAGCATGATTGCGGCCGCCGTGCCGGCCTTCTTGTCCTTCGCGATCAGGATTCCCAGGCCCCAGGCACAGAGCGCTGTGAAGATCCCGGTTGCGGCACTGGCGAACCCGGCCAGATCCTTGGCCCACTGCCAGCTCCAGTAGTGCCAGTACATCCCGAGTTGCGCGCCGAACGGCGACATCCGCTGCGATACCGGTCCCTTGCCGTACTGGATGCGATTGATGACGTCGCTCAGTGCCTGCGAGAAGAAGCCGGTGGGCTCGCCTTCGTTGATCGCCGGATGCTGCGCCGCGCGAATCGGGAGATAGATATAGTTGAGCGACAGGCCGACGATGACGGCGAGGACGCCGATGTACAGCAGCGGATTGCGGCGGTCGGCGTAGATCCCCCAGCCGGCGATTGCCACCGTGATCAGGAGGCTTCCGATTCGGATCAGCGCGGTCAGGCCCGACGAGTCGGGTCCCGCGGGATAGGTCAGCGTCGCGGGCGGATTTCCCCAACCGCCGCCGTGGAAGAGAATCGCCAGCGAATCGCCCAGCACCCCCGACACACCGATGAGGAGAACCCAGGCCATGAGCAGCACCCACGGCTGCAACACCAGGCGCGGCGAGCTCCACAGGACGTAGAAGGCGATCATCGGGATCCCCAGCACGCCCATCATGTGGTTGGTGGAAGTCAGGGCACCGAGATACGCCGCGAGAATCAGCAGATTGTTGCGGCGCGGACTGTCGTCGAGGTCGCCCCAGCGCACCATGCACCAGGTGATCAGTGCGATGCTCAGCATCGAGACGGTGTACACCTTCTCGTTCACGGTCGATTGATTCCACACCGTCCAGGCGGTGGCACTCGCGAAGATCCCGGCAAATGCGGCCGCCAGACGGGGTCCGCGCGCCGGCAGGACATTGCGCATCCACCGCTCGGCCACGAGGAACCAGAATCCGGCGCCGGCCGCGCTCGTGAATGCCGCGAAGAAGTTGATCCGCTTGGCGTAGTTCGCCGCGAGCGGCATCATCCCCCATACATGCGCCAGGAGGGTGAAGAGCGGGTTTCCCGGCGGGTGGGGAATGCCGAGAACCTTGGCGGCGGCGATGTATTCCGACGTGTCCCAGAACGCCGTGGTCGGCGAGAGCGTCAGGCAATACACGATGAAGATGACCAGAAAGGTCAGGGCCGCGAAGAGATAGGGCGGACGGTTGTCGCGATCGTCGTTCAAGTGTTGCTCCGGGTACTGGCCGCGGGGAGGCCGACTGACCCCCTCGCAACGCATGACACAAGACTAACGGTTCTTCAATGCCTGAACATCCGGACACCGGTGAGCACCATGGCGATTTCCAGCCGGTTCGCGGCATCGGTGACCTCGGCATCGCGCACCGACCCGCCCGGCTGGATGATTGCCCGCACGCCGGCTGCGGCAGCCTGCTCGACGCCATCGGCGAATGGAAAGAAACCATCGGAGGCAAGCACCGCCCCCGCCGTGGGGTGGCCGGATTGCCGCGCCTTGTACACCGCCAGGAACGCCGCGTCGACCCGGCTCATCTGCCCCGCGCCGATCCCGATCGTCTGCTGGTCGCGGCTCAGGACGATGGCGTTCGACTTCACCGTGCTGACGGCGGCCCAGGCAAAGCGCAGGTCGTTCATCTCGCTCTCGGATGGTTCGCGAGTCGTGGCCACTCGCCAGGTATCCTCGGCAGCGGAAAAGCCGAATTGATCCTGGATCAGGAAGCCACCGCGAATCTTCTTCCAGTCGAGTCCGTGCGATCCGCGGGTGAGCGGCAGTTCGACCACCCGCAGGTTCTTCCGGGCGGCGAAGTGCGCCAGCGCGTCAGCGTGAAAGGCCGGGGCCACCACCACTTCGATGAAGAGATCGCTGGTCGCCTCGGCGGCGGCCCGATCGACCACCGTGTTGAATGCGATTACCGACCCGAACGCCGATACCGGATCAGATGCGCGGGCCCGCTGGAACGCTTCGGCTGCCGTGCGTCCCAGCGCAATTCCGCACGGCGTGGTGTGCTTGATGACCGCACAGGCCACCTCGTTGCTCCACGACGCGACGGCGAGCATCGCGGCGTCGATGTCGAGGAGATTGTTGAACGAGAGTTCCTTCCCCTGGCGCTGGGTCAGGTCGCCGATGCCACGCGGCTCTTCGGTGACATACAGCCCTGCCCGCTGCTGGGGATTCTCGCCGTAGCGGAGAACCTGCCGCCGCTCCATCGAGAGCGTCACCCGCGGTGGAAGCGTCTCCTGCCACGGCGTGAGGTAGCCGGCGATCGCGCTGTCGTAGTCAGCCGTATGAATGAAGACCTTCGCGGCGAATTCGCGGCGAGTCTCGAAATCGATCTCCCCGCGAACGAGGAGCTCGAGGACCCGGGGATAGTCCTTCGGATCGACCACCGGCAGGACGTACTCGAAGTTCTTCGCAGCCGACCGCAACATCGATGGACCGCCGATGTCGATATTCTCGATCGCATCCTCGAACTTGACGCCCGGATGAGAAATAGTTGCCTGGAATGGATAGAGATTGACGGCGACCAGGTCGAAGCGATCGAAGCCGAATTCGCGCATCTGGCGCACATGCTCGGCGCGGTCGGGGCGGGTGAGGAGCGCCGCGTGAATCGCGGGATGCAGCGTTTTGACGCGGCCATCGAGAATCTCGGGAAAGCCGGTGACCGCATCCACTGTGGTGACCGCGACGCCTCCCTCGCGGAGCAGTGCTGCGGTTCCGCCGGTGGAGACGAGCTCCCATCCCAGGCGCACCAATCCTTCGCCAAAGGCGAGGATCCCACGCTTGTCGCTCACCGAAATCAGGGCACGCGGCATCAGTGGCATCTCCGTTGGAACGGCGTCAGGCAAACTCGAACGGTACCGGATGTCCCGCTGCCGCCGCGGCAAGTACTGCGGCGGGAAGGAGGCGGTGCTCAACGGCAAGCACTGCCAGGGCGAGCTCATCCGCGGTGGCCCCCTCGGGGACGGCGACACGTCCCTGCGCCAGGATCTCGCCGCGATCGTAGACCTCGTCCACCAGGTGAACGGTCGCGCCGCTTTCCGTGTCGCCCGCCGCCAGAACCGCCACATGAACTCGCTGGCCGTGCATCCCGTGACCGCCGTACCGGGGCAGCAGCGCCGGATGGACGTTGATGATCCGTCCGCGCATTGCCGCCACCACGCCGGCCGGCACGAGTCGCAGATATCCCGCGAGCACCAGCAGGTCGCACGACGCCCGGGTGAGGACGCCGAGCCACTCGGCGGCGCTGGTGCTGTCCTCGAGCTGATGAACGGCAACCCCGCGCGCCTTGGCAGATGCGATCACCATTGCATCACGATCGGAAATCAGCTGCACCACCCGAGCTGCATCGCTTCCGGCCAGCGCCTCACAGAGTGCGATAAAATTGCTTCCGCGGCCCGACGCCGCGACCCCCACCCGGTAGGTCACAGCGCGCAAATCTAACGCGACAGGGCGCCGATCCCGGCGGCGAGATCATCAGCCACCAGGGCACCGGCGTCGCGGGCGCGATCCACCGCCTCGGTACCCTTTCCGGTGCGGACCAGGAGCGAGCGGCACCCGAGTTCGCGAGCTGGCTCGATGTCTCGCAACTGGTCGCCAATGCACCAGCTGGTGTCGACGGCAATGTTCCAGCTCGCAATCGCTTCCCGGTAAAGCGCGGTGCCTGGTTTGCGGCAGAGGCACCCATCCTCCGGCGCGTGGGGGCACCAGTAGGTCGCATCGAGCGAGACGCCTTCCGCCGCCAGTTGCCGCTCCATCTCCTGCTGGACCGCGGCGAACGCTGCCAGTGTCACTCGTCCGCGTCCGATTCCCGACTGATTGGTGATCACGATGCGCAGGTAGCCGGCGTGTTCGAGATCCCTGAGCGCCGACGCTGCACCGGGAATGAGGCGGACGAGGTGCGGGTCGTCGAGGAATCCGGTGTCGTCGATCAGCGTTCCGTCGCGGTCGAGGAAGACTGCGGGACGCGGGACGGCGTCGCCCGTCATCAGCGGCGAATGACCCGATGAGTATCTGCCTTGACGCGCGGAGGCGTGACGCTTCGCCCGGTGTCGGGCTTGCCGGCTTTCGCAAGCGAATCGGCCCTGGTCAGTGAATCGGTCTTCGCCTTCTTCTTGAGCGAATCGGCCCTCGCCTTGGCGCTATCGGCTGCCGTCGGCGCTTTCGCGGTTTCGAATGGGAATGGCGGGGGATTGCCCGTGGTTCCCCCCGCCAGCCGCACTCCCTTGAGTTCGATGACGTACTTCTGGCCCAGATTCACATTCCCGTGTGTCCGGATGACCAGAATCGAACCGAGCGGCGGACGCTTTTCTTTCGGCGAATCATCGGGCGCCGTCGGCGCTTTGATGATCCGTCGCAATGCCGGCCGCAGTGCTGCTGCCTTCTGCACGGAATCCTTGGCGAGGCTGTCGCGTCGCGCTGCACTGTCCTGCGCCGGCGTGCGGGTGACGACGACGGGATGGAGCGAATCGGCAAGCGCTTTCGGCAGCCCGTCGATCGGGCCGATCGACCCGGAATCGCCCGACGGGAGAATCACGAGGACCCGGATCGAGGTACTGTCTAGTCGCAACGCTGGATCGATTGGTCGGGTAAACGTGAGCGCGATCGACGTCGAATCCTGGCGCGAGGCATCCTGGATCCTCGGCGGGAGTGTGTCGCGGACAAAGGCCCAGATTTCGCCGACCGAGTCGCGCCCGGGCGCCGCGCGCACTGTATCCCAGGCTTCGGTGACCTGCCGCTTGTAATCGCGGTTCTGGTCGAGCACCGCTTCGACGAGAAAAGTTCCGTCGGGGAGGCGATGCATGTGAAAGCGGCCGGTCGAATCCGCAACCGTCCGGTACCGCGCCGAATCGGGGAGATGGATCGCTTCGATGAGCGCGGACGGGATGCCGCTGCGCGAGGCCCAATTGACGGCTCGGCCCGAGATGGAGCGCGACGGACAGGTGCCACCGGTGCTGAACGCGATGACCGCACCGGTCTTCATCTCGTTGGGGCGGGGTCGCACGTCGCGGAGCCCCGGCAGCAGTTCGATGCGGTACGTCGTGTTGGGACGCCACCCGTGTCGCGGGCGAACGCCGATCCGGTTGCGCTGCCACCGGACCGACGGGACCAGTGTGTCGGGCGACAGGAGGATGAGGCGTTCGATGTCCCCGGTGCCGAGGCCGAAATTCGGCTGCGAGCCGTAGCTCACCACTTCATCGAGTACAAACTCGGCGTCACCGCGAAGCGGCGCGACGCATGTGGTATCGGCGGGAAAGGTTGCAATTAGGGCCGGGGCAATACTCCGCGGTGCCCCGCCCGGCGGTGCTTCCTCGCGCGCACACGCCGCAATGCCCACCATGATGACGCACGCCGCGACCGACGCCAGGAGCAACCACGATTTCAGTTGGCGCATCCCAGCGCACGGCGCTTTTCGCGGAGCGCCTCGGCTTGCATCCGCCATGCGACCAGCTTCTCGCGTTCGTTTTCTACCACCGCCACCGGTGCCCGCGCGACGAATTGGTCGTTGCCGAGTTTTCCCTCCTGCGCCGCCACCAGCTTGTCGAGCTTGCCAGCCTCGGTGCCGAGCCGTGCACACTCGCGGTCGAGGTCGACCAGGTCGCCTAGCGCCACCATGACAGTGGACCCGTCACCGAGGATGACTGAGCCTGACGCCGGAAGCGGCGTTGACGTCGGCTGGATGCTCAGGCTTCCAGACAATGGCAGCATCGCCCCGGGGTTGCTCAGCAGCAGCGCCTTGATCGGCTCACCCGCATCGAGCAGCCAGACGCTCAGCTTCTGACCCGGCGGGACGTTGTAATCCGCGCGAATCGTCCGGATCCCGGTCACCAGCTCCTGTGCTGCGACGATCGTCGCTTCGGACGCAGGGAATCGGAGCGCGTCATCGGCCACCGGCCAGGCGGCGCACGCAATCGACGAACCTTCAGCGTGATTCGGAAGGCGCTGCCAGAGCGCCTCGGTGATGAACGGCATGACCGGATGGAGCAGCCGGAGTGCCACGTCGAAGACGTGCGCCGCCACGCTTCGCGCGACGTCGCCGCCCGGCTCCTTGTCGTACAGTCGCGACTTGATCTGCTCGAGATACCAGTCGGCGACGTCATTCCAGATGAATCGATACACCGTCGCGGTCGCCTCGTTGAGGCGAAAGCCTTCGTAATGCCGCGTCGACTCGGCGATCGCCCCCTGCGCTCGCGTCAGGATCCAGCGGTCGGTGTCGCGCAGGTCGTTGGGATCGATCGTGTCGAACGGCCGGGCGCCATCAGGGAGCTGGCCGAGGAGGAATCGGCCGATGTTCCAGAGCTTGTTCGCGAAATAGCGGCCCGAGGCAAACGAGGTCTCGAGATCCGCCGGGTCGAGAATCAGGTCGGTGCCCACCGACATCCCGTTCACCACGGTGTAGCGGAAGGCATCGGCGCCGTAGCGGCTGATTACTTCGAGTGGATCGATCCCGTTGCCGAGCGACTTGGACATCTTGCGATGCTGCGTGTCACGCACCGTGCCATGGAGATAGATCGTGGTGAAGGGCACTTCTCCCATGAACTCGAGGCCCGACATGATCATCCGCGAGACCCACAGAAAGAGGATCTCCGGCGCGGTGACCATGGTGTGGCCCGGATAGAATGCCGCGAGGTCGGGGGTCCTGTCGGGCCAGCCCAGCGACGTAAACGGCACCAGCCACGAGGAGAACCAGGTGTCGAGGACGTCTTCGTCCTGCACTAGCGCGCTGCCGCACTTGTCGCATTGCGTTGGCGTCTCGCGCGACACGATGACCCTGCCGCATCCGCCCTTCTCTCGTCTCTCTCCTCTCTTCTCTCCTGTTCCGTCGCAGTACCACACCGGAATCCTGTGGCCCCACCACAGCTGGCGCGAGATGCACCAGTCGCGAAGATTCTCGTGCCAGCGCTGCAGCACATCGCCATGGAATTCCGGGATGAGGCGGAACTTGCCGTTGAGGTAGGCCAGATTCGCCTGCTCGGCCATCGGCGTGACCTTGACGAACCACTGATCGGAGAGCCGCGGTTCGACGACGGTGTTGCATCGATAGCAGTGACCCACGGCATGATGATGCTTCTCGATCCGGACCAGAAGTCCGAGCGTGTCGAACTCCGAGACCACCATCTTCCGCGCGATATACCGATCGAGTCCGCGAAAACGCTCCGGCACCGCATCGCTCATCCGGGCGTCGTCGGTCATCACGTCGATCGTCGCGAGCCCGTGCCGCCGGCCGATGTCGAAGTCGGTCGGATCGTGCGCCGGCGTCACTTTCACCGCACCGGAGCCGAAGGTCGCGTCGACCGCGTCGTCGGCGACGATCGGGACCAGCCGGTCGACGAGAGGCAGGCGAACGTTCTTTCCGATCATGCCGCGATACCGCTCGTCGCCGGGATGGACCGCGATCCCGGTGTCGCCCAGCATCGTCTCGGGGCGCGTCGTCGCGACGACGATGAAATCGCTGCCATCTTCGAGCGGATACTTGAGGTGCCAGAGCGATCCGTCCTGCTCTTCCTTCTCGACTTCTTCATTCGACAGCGTCGTCAGGCAGCGCGGGCACCAGTTGACGATGTACTTGCCGCGATAGATCAGGCCCTTTTCATAGAGCTGCACGAAGACTTCGCGCACGGCGCGCGACAGCTTCGGATCGAGGGTGTAGTAGGTGCGCGACCAGTCGCAACTCGCGCCGAGCGCCTTCAGCTGGTCGAGGATCGTGCCGCCGGTCTCCCGGACAAAGTTCATCACGTGCTCGACGAACGCTTCGCGCCCGACGTCGAAGCGAGTCTTGCCTTCGCGCGCCAGGAGCTTCTCCACGACGTTCTGCGTGGCGATGCCGGCGTGATCGGTTCCCGGGACCCAGAGCGCTTTCCGTCCGCGCATTCGTTCGAAGCGAACGAGCACGTCCTGGACGGTATACGTAAGGCCGTGTCCGGCGTGCAGCACCGCCGTCACGTTTGGCGGCGGCATCTGGATCACGTATGGCTCGCCCGGCGCGTCTGCGGCGACGTGATAGAAGCCGCGCTCCGTCCACCAGGTGTAGAGCGGCCCTTCGATCTCGCTGGGGTCGAATTGCGGTGCGAGCGGTGCCGTCATGCGAGCCGGGGACGGGCGGCGCGTTGGTTGATCGACGGCTCCTCGTCGTCCTCACCGATCACGCGAAGACAGTCGATCACTCCCGCCGGATGAACGGCGGCCGCCACGCGCCGCAGCGCGTTCGCGCGGGTCCGGCGATCGGCGACCCATCCATGCACTTCGACGGCACCCGATCGGACCGCGACGATCTCGAACGTGGGTTGGCCGAGCGTCGCGTCACCGTCGAGCGCATCGTGGGCTCGGCGCACCAGGTCCGCCGCGACGGGGCGCGGAGCCCGGACCAGCGTTCCCCGGCGGATCGAGCGCGACGCCAGCGGTCCAGCGAGTTCGCCGAGGACGAATCCGATGGCCAGCCCCAGGCCGAGCCCGGCGACTACCATGCCCACGGTCGACGCTGGGGAGGCTGGACGATTCGTGCCACGTACGGAGATGCGCACCATGGTGATAAACTACAAGCCTCGAATCAGGAGAGATATGGTGCCGACAGCGAGTGCAGATTCCGTCATGCCGGGGCCGATCCATGTCACCCTTCCCGATGGCTCCGCGCGCGAGGTTGCGCAGGGGACGACCGGCGCGGAGCTGGCGGCGGCGATCGGTCCGGGGCTGGCACGCGCCGCGGTGGCGATCCGGGTCAACGACACGATCCACGATCTCTCCCGCCCGCTCAGCGACGGCGACCGCGTGGCGATCCTCACCGAGCGCGACGCCGATTCGCTCGCGGTCCTCCGCCATTCAGCGGCGCATATTCTCGCCACCGCGGTGCGCGACGTCTTCCCCGACGCCGGGATCGGATTCGGTCCTGCGATCGACGACGGCTTCTACTACGACTTTGCCGTCCCGCGACCGTTCACCCCCGAGGATCTGGAGGAGATCGAGTCGAAGATGGCCGTCGTGGTGGCCAACGACTATCCGTTCGTTCGCGAGGTGGTGACGCGCGACGAGGCCAATCGCCGCTTCGCCGACGACCCGCTCAAGCTCGAACGAATCAGCGAGCTCGGCGCCGACGAAACGATCACCGTCTACACCGACGGTCCGTTCACCGACCTCTGCCGCGGCCCGCACGTGCCCAGCACCGGCAAGCTGAAGCACTTCAAGCTCCTGTCCGGCGCCGGCGCCTACTGGCGCGGCGATTCGTCGCGGCAGATGCTCCAGCGGATCTACGGCACCGCCTTCTTCAAGAAGGATGATCTCGCGCAGCACCTGTCGCGGCTGGAAGAGGCGAAGAAGCGCGACCATCGCGTTGTCGGTCGCCACCTCGACCTCTTCATGTTTCATCCCTTTGCGCCGGGCGCCGCCTTCTGGACCGATCGTGGCACCGCGATCATCAACGAGATCAACGGCTACCTCCGCGAACTGCAGCGCGACGGTTACCACGAGATCCGCACGCCGCTCCTCTTCAACAAGGCGCTCTGGGAGATCTCCGGGCATTGGGGGAAGTACCAGGAGAACATGTTCCTCGTCCTCGACAACGAAACCGGCGAGCACGACTTCTCCCTCAAGCCGATGAATTGCCCGTCGCACTACCTGATGTACCAGTCGAAGAAGCACTCGTACAAGGAATTGCCGCTGCGGTACAACACCTACGACGTCCTCCATCGCAACGAAGTCTCGGGGGCGCTGTCGGGGCTGACGCGAGTGCGCCAGTTCCAGCAGGACGACTGTCACATCTTCCTGATGGAGCGGCAGATCCAGGCCGAGGTGCACCGGCTGACCCAGTTCGTGCTCAAGTACTACGCCACCTTCGGTCTCAAGGCGACGCTCAAGTTCGCCACGCGCCCCGAACAGCGGATCGGTTCCGATCAGATGTGGGACGAAGCCGAGCGGTCGCTCCGCCATGCGCTCGAGGCGACCGGGCTGCCGTACGAGCTCAAGGCCGGCGACGGTGCGTTCTACGGCCCCAAGATCGACTTCGACGTCGAGGACGCCATCGGCCGGAAGTGGCAGCTTGGCACTATCCAGCTCGACTACGCCAACCCCGAGCGTTTCGACCTGTCGTACGTGGGCGAGGACAACGCCGAGCATCGGCCGGTGATCATCCATCGCGCCGTGAGCGGGTCGTTCGAGCGCTTCATGGCGATCCTGATCGAACATTTCGCCGGAGCATTCCCGCTCTGGCTTGCGCCGGAGCAGGTGCGCATCCTGCCGATCGGCGACGGACAGCTGGAGGCGGCGCGCGCCGTGACCACGCGGCTCCGTGACGCCGGACTGCGCGCCCACCTCGATGACCGAGGCGAAACGCTCAACTACCGGATTCGCGACGGCGAACTGATGCACGTGCCGTACATGGCGGTGATCGGGCAGCGCGAAGCCGACGCGGGAACGGTTGCCGTCCGGGTGCGCGGGGCGGGGAACAAGCAGGAGATCGTGTCGATCGACGACTTCGCGGCGCGCCTCGACGCACAAATCCGCGGCCGCGAACTGGCGCCATAGCGAAGCGGTCGGTTACCGGCGATGCACCGCCCGATGCAATTCCCCGAACAGCCGCGCCAGGTCGGCGGCCTGATGATTGGCGTTGAGCCCGCTCGGATTGGGCAGCACCCAGATCCGCGCATCGCCGATCCGCTCCTCCTGCCGGCCGATCACCGCCCTCGGCCGCTCGAACGCCTCGCGATACGCTCCTATACCAACGAATGCTACCCACTGCGGTGCAAAGCGCTGCACCTTCCGCTCCAGTCGCTTTCGCCCTGACAGATATTCCGTGCGGTCGAGCTCTGCCGCCGTGGCCGTCGTCCGCGCCACGAGGTTGGTGATCCCGCAGCCCGCGTCGAGCAATTCGTGCTCTTCCCACGGATAAAGTGTCCGATCGGTGAATCCACCGGCGTGAAGTGCCGCCCAGAAACGATTCCCCGGCCGGGCGAAGTGATGTCCCGTGGCGCCGGAATACAGTCCCGGATTGATCCCGCAAAAGAGGACGTCGAGCCCGGGCGCGATCACGTCGCGGATGGTGCGAGCTGTCGCGGCGAGGAGTTCGGCCCGGGTGGGCTTGTGCGGCTGCGTCATGTACTGAACGTAAGGCGGGCCCTTTCGCATCTGCCGTTTCGCTACCGGAAATCCCTCGAGTTCTGCGTCAGTCCCGCGACGCTCATCGCCTGAAAGCGTTCGCCGACGATCTGCTGGATCGCATCATCGTTCGCCTTCTCCACCCGGCCCTGCACCATGATCACGATTGCCGTGAGCATCGCTTCGCGATCCTTGCCCGCAACACTTACCGGGACGATCACGTTGATATGTCCGTGCTCGTCTTCCAGCAGGAGAAAGATCGTCCCCTTGGCCGTCTGCGGCCGCTGCCGCGCGATGATCAGCCCGCACACGACGACCTTCTCGCGATTGACGCGCGTCCGCACCGACAGGCTGTCTTCGACGCCCCATCGCTGCAGCTGCTCGCGCAAATCCTGCATCGGATGGCCGTCGAGGCAGTAGCCGTTGGCGAAATAATCGAGCAGGCGACTCTGCCGGCCCGTGAGCGGCTTCGGCACCAACGCGGTGTCGCGCGCCGGGGCGAGCGGCATCGTGTCGCCGACGGCGCGGAGCGCCTCCCACGCCGCGCGCCGGCGATCGGGTTCCCATACCGCAAATGCCCCTGCGCGCGCCAGCGATACCGTGGCACCACGATCGAGGGCGCCGCGCTGCACCACGTCGGCGATGCTGGCAAACGGTGCCGCCTGTTGCGCCACATCGAGCGCATCGAGCTGCCGGTCGCCCAGTCCCCGCGCAAAGCGCCAGCCCACGCGCAGCGCCGGCATCGCGCTCGATCCATCCGCCTCGATCGTGCAGTGCCGCTCGCCATCGCGCAGGCACGGCGGCAGCAATGGCACTCCATGCCGTCGCGCATCCTGCAGCAGCGTGCCGACCGAATAGAATCCCATCGGCTGCGAGTTGAGCAGCCCGAAGTAGAACGCCGTCGGATGATTCTGCTTGAGCCACGCCGTGGCATACGCAATCAGCGCAAAACTCCACGCGTGCGACTCGGGAAAGCCGTAGTTGGCGAAACCACGCAGGTCGGATTCGATCTGTGCCGCCACCTCCGGCGCCAGCTTCGCGTCCACCAGCCGCTCGCGCAGTTCCGCCAGCGCCGCCGTGAGTCGCGCCTCCTTCCGCTGGTTCCCCATCGTGCGCCGCAGCAGGTCGGCTTCGGCCGGTGTGTATCCCGCGAGGTTGATCGCGATCGCCATCGCCTGTTCCTGGAAGATCGGGATCCCCTGGGTCCGCTTGAGGATCGGTTCGAGCCGCGGATCGGCATACGTCACCGCTTCGCGTCCCCGGCGCCGCTCGGTGTACGGTTTGACGAAATTCCCCTGGATCGGCCCGGGGCGGATCAGCGCCACTTGCACCGTGATGTCGTAGAGCTGCTCCGGCCGCGTCAGCACGATCGACGAGATCTGCGCCCGGCTCTCGATCTGGAAAGTCCCCAGCGTGTCGCCGCGCGAGATCATCGCATAGGTCGGCTTGTCGTCAATCGGGATGTTGTACATCTCGGGGCGCGTTCCGGTCCCGGTTTCGATGGCATCGAACGCGCGCCGCACCATGGCAAGGCCGCCGAGACCGAGGAAGTCGAACTTGGGAATGCCCACTTCGTCGAGATCGTCCTTGTCGAACTGGATGATCGAGCGACCCATCGTGGTCCACTCGATCGGCGCGTAGTTGCCGAGCGGCTGCGATGACAACACAAATCCCCCGGGGTGCGTCGACCGCATCCTCGGCAGGTCCTCGCAGGCGCGCATGATCGCGAGGAGAACTCGAGCGCGCGGCGTCGTGGTGTCGAAGCCGAGACGCGGCCCGACCTCCTTCACCAGTGCCTCCGCTCCACTCCGGCTGCTGCTCCGGTGCAATCGCTTCGACAGCCGGAACGCCAGTTCCGCCGGATACCCCAGCGCGCGCATCCCGTCCTGCAGCGCCGTCGGCGCGCTGTAGATCTGGGTGACACCGGTGATCGCCGAGCCGCGGCGATCGTACTTGGCATACATGTAATTGAGGATCTCTTCGCGCCGGTCGTGCTCGAAGTCGACGTCGATGTCGGGCGCTTCGGTCGTCCCGTTGGTGCGTGCCGCCGAGAGGAAACGCTCGAAGAGGAGCCCGTTGGCCACCGGATCGATCGCCGTGATCCCGAGACAATACGCCACCGCGGAATTGGCCGCGCTGCCGCGCCCCTGACAGAGAATGCCGAGCCGCCGCGCCTCGCGCACCGCGTCCCACATCACCAGGAAGAAGCCGGCGAAGCCGAGCCCGCGGATCACCGCGAGTTCGTGATCGAGCTGGCGCTCCTGCTTGTCTGTGAAGTCGCGTCCCCAGCGTTCGTGCGCTCCCTCGAACGCGCGCATCCGCAGGTATGTGTCGTCGTCGTGCCCCGGGTCGAGCGGGAAGAAGTTCGGCAGCGGCGGCCGGATCCACTGCATCTCGAATCCGCACGCCGCCGCGATCGCCGCGCTCTCCTCCAGTCCCGCGTGGTATCCCTGCCAGCGCGTGCGCAGCGCCTCCGGGTCGAGGAGTTGCCACCCTCCATTGGGATGTCCCAGCCCCCGTTGCGTCAATTCATCGAGCGTGAGACGCTGCCGCAGTGCGGTGAGCATCTCGTGCACCATCCGGCTGCCGTAATCGATGTAGCGTGGATACTGCGCCACAAACCACGGCATTCGCGCTTTCCCCGCGAGCGCGATCAGCGCTTCGGCCAGCGCGAGTTCGTCGCTGCCGGCCTGATGCCAGTGAACCTCCACCGCGACATGACCATCGAACGCTTCGCGCCACTGGTGCAGGAGATGGATCGCTTCGAGCCGGCGATCGTTGCGGATGAGATTCGCCAGCATTCCCGACGCAGGACCAGTGAGCAGCTGCAGTCCGGCGGCGCACGATTGCAGATCGACTGAGGTGAGCCGCGGCCGCCCGCGATCGGGACGCGACGTGTCGGGGCCCACCAGATCGCCGCTTCGCGACCGTGTGACCAGTGCGGCGAGATGGTTGTATCCCTCCTTGCTTCGCGCCAGCACTGCCAGCGGCCGGTCATCAACGACCAGTTCGGCTCCGATGACCGGAGCAACACCGTGCCTGGCGCAGGCGCTGCCGAATCGCACGATCCCGCCGAGATCGGCGGTGTCGGTGAGGCCGAGCGCGGTGTAGCCCAGCTCCGCGGCGCGCTCGACCAGATCCTCGGGTGACACGGCCCCATCGCCAAACGAATAGGCGGAGTGACAGCGGAGCTCGGCGGTCAGTCCCACCACCCCGCCAGGAACCATTGATCGATCAATGCATCGCGATAGAGCAGCACTACGACGCCGTCATCCCGCACCACCTGGTGATACTCGCGCGCGACCGATGCTTCCCATGCCATCCCCGATACGCATCGCGGCCCGAGTGATTCGCGGAGCGGATGCCGGGTGCCGTTATCGGTGTAGTGCACCGGCGTGAGGAAGCTCCGGCGCACGCGCGCGACAACCTCCACCGCTCGAGGAACCGGAAGGAGTTGCGGATGCAGCGCGGCCGGAACGTCGGTCGCATTCGCATCGCGATCGGGGATCCCCTCCGGATGCGCCTTCCAGGCGACGCGCCGTTCGAGGAGCGGATGTCCCTGCACGCTGGGAGTGATGACGGCGTCGCCCTGCAGGTCGAGAATGTGCCCCACTGCACTCTCGGCGGCTTCTTCGGAGGCAAAGCCCAGGTCGAAGAAATCTCCCTGTCGCACCGTGGGCGGTCCCGCGGCTTCCACTCGCACGGCGATTCCGGTGATGCGGTCGGGGAGTTCGACCTTCTCCAGTGCTCGCCGCACCAGCCGGAGCCAGGTGGTGCGCTGCGACGTGCCGCGCGCCGCGGTGACGCGCTCGATCAGCGTGGTGCGATTCTCCAGCGCCAGAGTGATCTCCAGCGTGCGCGCGCCGATCCCGCCGGTGGCCAGCTGATCGCACACCGTCCGGAGCAGCGAATGCAGCACGAAGATCAATTGCTCCAGATCGGTGGTGGAGAATTCGGTCCAGTCGAGCGAGGCCGAGGGGAGCTCGCGCGGGCGCGCCGAGAAGAGCCGCCGCCGGTCGTCGGCACGCGCCAGCCGCCAGAGCGTCAACCCGTCGCGGCCGAAGCGCACTTCCACCGACTCGCGGCTGAGCGGCGCCAGTTCTCCGCATCGCGTGATCCCGATCCCGCAGAGGAGGTTGTGCACCACGCCCTCGCCACCGAGCACGGTGAGCGGTAGCGGCGCGAGGTAGCTCCGCTCGGCACCGGCGGCGACATCCATCCATCCGTGCGAATCTTCCCGGCGTGCGGCGACCGCGGCCACGATCGGAATCCGCGCCGCGGCTGCCCCTGCTACGGTGATGCCGCTGGCCGCGAGTGCGGTGCGTGCGTTGGCGGCCAGCACAGCCGGCTCCAGGGAGTGCGCGTCGAGCCACGCCAGCTGCTCGGCCGCGCTGACCGCGGCACGTGGTGCCACGGCCAGCAACTGCGCCAGCAGGTCATTCGAGGCCGCGCCGGTCGGCCAGTCCGGGATCGAGAGCGCTACGAACGTCATGGGAATCGAACGGAAGTGAGAGTGTGGTCGAGGTATTCCACCCCGAGGAGGATGCGTCGATGGCGAGAGTCACGCTCCGCACCATCGCCGGATCGCCGAACGGCGTCGGCGCATAGACAAAACGTTCCGGCAGGTAGCGCGAGGAGATCCGCAGCGCCGCCGGAAGTGACCCCGCCGCCAGCATGGCAAAGGCACCGCCCCCCTCGTGCACGGCACGTGCGAGACGAAAAAGGGTGGTGCGATCGGCGGGAATCCCGCTCAGCACCACCAGCGAAAAGCCTCCCGAGAGGAGGAGGAGCTCGGCGAAGCGAAGCCCCAGCAGGGGAGTGCGAGGCCGCAGCACCAGCGGCCCCGCCACCCACCCCGGGCCGAGGATCCTGGCGCCGTCGATCCACGCTGCCCTTAGCCCCGAGGCGAGGATCGTCCGGCAGGCGTGGGAGAGGATCGCCGTGGCGCCGCTCGCCGGCGTGCTCCAGACTGTCGGGCGCCCTCGGGGGAGTCCGGCATTGGGGAGGGCGCCATCGAAAGACGCGATCCCCGTCGGCACTCCCATCTCCCATCGCCCCGCCAGCGGGATCGCATCCGGGAAGCGCCGAGCCAGCTGGTTACGGAGGTCGAGAGCGGTGGCAACTGCGGGCCGGGCCAGCTGGTTACGGAGGTCGAGGGCGGTAGCAACTGCGGGCCGGGCCAGCTGGTTACGGAGGTCGAGGGCTGTAGCAGTCGCGGGCAGGGTCCGGTCCAGTCAGTCGGGTCAGGATCATAGCCGAATAAAAACCGAAAGCAAGGGGATGTCACGATCCGGATATCTTTCGCGCGCTCAATCCCGGATCTGATCATGACCGACGCAACTACACCTGTCATTCTGAGCGCCTGCCGGACCCCGATCGGCAAGTACCTGGGCGCCATCTCCTCCATCCCCGCCACCCGTCTCGGAGCCCTGGCCATCAAGGAGGCTGTTCGCCGGGCCGGGATCGATCCCGAGGCGATCGACGATGTCATCATGGGCCACGTCGTCCAGGGAGGGACCGGTCAGGCGCCGGCGCGCCAGGCGATGATCCACGCCGGCCTTCCCGCCCGGATTCCCGCGGTGACGATCAACAAGGTCTGCGGCTCGGGACTCAAGGCGGTGATGCTCGCCGCGCAGGCGATCAAGGCGGGCGACGCCGAGTGCATCGTGGCGGGCGGGATGGAGTCGATGTCCAACGCGCCGCATTACCTCTACAACTACCGTGGCGGCATCAAGGCTGGTAACCAGACCCTCGTCGATGGGATGATTCACGACGGGCTCTGGGATTCGTTCGGCAACAATCACATGGGTGAGTACGCCGAGTACACCGCCGAGAAAGCCAAGGTGTCGCGTCAGGATCAGGACGGGTATGCCGCCGAGTCGCACCGCCGGGCCGTGGCGGCGCAGAAGGGCGGCAAGTTCGACGCCGAGATCGTCGGGGTCGAGATCGCCGGGAAGGGCGGAACGACCACCGTCAGCGCCGATGAATCGCCGCGCGCTGACACGTCGCCCGACACCCTCGCCAAGCTCAAGCCCGTCTTCCGGAAGGACGGCACCGTGACGGCGGGGAATGCACCGGGCCTCAATGACGGCGCCGCCGCCACCATCGTCACCTCGCTCGCCTTCGCCAAGGCGCACGGCCTCGCTCCGATGGCGCGGATCACGGCCTATGCCACCGGCGGTGGCGAGCCGAAGGATCTCTTCTTCGCTCCGGTCAATGCGGTGGAGAACCTCCTCAGGAAGGCGGGGACTTCGATCGGCGACTACGATCTCATCGAAGCCAACGAAGCCTTCGCGGTGCAGGCGCTCGCCGATGGTCGCGCGCTCGGCTGGGACTGGAATCGCGTCAACGTCAACGGGGGCGCCATAGCACTGGGGCATCCCATCGGCGCGTCGGGCGCGCGGGTCCTCGCCACGTTGTTGTTCGCGATGCACGATCGCAAGGTGCGCACCGGGCTCGCGACACTCTGTCTCGGCGGCGGCAACGCAGTGGCGCTCAGCGTGGAGGCCATGTGAAGATCGCCGTCATCGGCTCCGGCACCATGGGCAACGGAATCGCCCACGTCTTCGCGCAGCACACTCACGATGTCGCATTGATCGACATCAATCAGCCCGCACTCGACAAGGCGCTCGCCACCATCAAGGGAAATCTCGATCGCCAGGTGAAGAAGGGGACGATCGCAGCCGAAGCGCCCGCCGAAATCCTCGGACGCATCACTACCGGCACCGATCTCGCCCTCGCCAAGGACGCCGCACTCGTGATCGAAGCCGCGAGCGAGAATCCCGCCGTCAAGTTCGATCTCTTCACCCGGCTCGATCAGGTCTGCAATCCCGCAGCGATTCTCGCCACCAACACGTCATCGATCTCGATCACCGAAATCGCCGCGAAGACAAAGCGCGCCCCGCAAGTAATCGGGATGCACTTCATGAACCCGGTGCCGGTGATGCAGCTGGTGGAAGTGATTCGCGGGTATGCCACCAGTGACGCTACCACGAAGTCCGTCCTCGAGACCGCGGCAGCGCTCGGCAAGACTCCTGTCGAAGTCAACGATTACCCGGGCTTCGTCGCCAACCGCGTCCTGATGCCGATGATCAACGAAGCGATCTTCTGCGTCTTCGAGGGCGTCGCCACGCCCGAGGCGATCGATACGGTGATGAAGCTCGGCATGGCGCATCCGATGGGGCCGCTCGCCCTCGCCGATTTCATCGGGCTCGACGTCTGCCTCGCGATTCTCGATGTTCTCCATCGCGGGATCGGCGACGACAAGTACCGCCCCTGTCCGCTGCTCAAGAAGATGGTCGCCGCCGGCGATCTCGGACGGAAGAGCGGCAAGGGGTTCTTCAACTACGGAGCCAGGACGTAATGGACATTTTCAACGAGATGAAGTCCCGTGGGCACGAACAGGTCCTCTTCTCCCACGATCCGTCGTGCGGCTACTTCGGCATCATCGCGATCCACGACACCACCCTCGGCCCGGCGCTCGGCGGCACCCGCGTCTGGCCCTACGCTTCCACCGACGAAGCGTTGCGTGATGTCCTCCGGCTTTCGCGAGGGATGACCTACAAGTCTGCCGTCGCGGGACTCAATCTCGGCGGTGGCAAGGCAGTGATCATCGCCGATCCCAAGCGGCCCGATCGCGAATCGCTCTTTCGCGCGCACGGCCGCTTCGTCGAGACGCTCGGTGGCCGCTACATCACCGCCGAAGACGTCGGCACCTCGCCCACCGACATGGAATTCGTCAAGCGCGAGACGAAGCATGTCGCCGGACTTCTCTCGCTCTCCGGCGATCCGTCGCCGGTCACGAGTTACGGCGTCTACGTCGGCATGAAGGCGATGGCGAAGCAACGCTGGGGGAAGGATTCGCTCGCGGGGAAGACTGTCGCGGTGCAGGGAGCGGGGAAAGTCGCCTACTACCTGATGAAGCATCTCAAGGAAGAAGGCGCGAAGCTCATCACCACCGACATCGACGCCGACAAGGTCAAGCGCGTTGTCGAGGAACTCGGCGCCACCGCGGTCGCACCCGATGCGATCTACGACGCCAAGGCCGACATCTTTGCACCGTGCGCCCTGGGCGCGGTCATCAACGACGACACCATCAAGCGGCTCAAGGTCGAGATCGTTGCCGGTGGCGCCAACAACCAGCTCGCCGAAACGCGGCACGGCATTGAACTGGAGCAGAAGGGGATTCTCTACGCTCCCGACTATGTGATCAACGGCGGCGGCGTGGTGAATGTCTTCGGTGAATTGCAGGGATGGACGCACGAGCGCGCCAAGCGGAAGGCGCAGGAGATCTACGACACGATTCTGCGCGTCTTCGCGATCGCCAAGCGCGATGGAGTGCCGTCGTTCGAAGCCGCCGACCGGCTCGCCGAAGAGCGGATTCGCTCGGTCGCGGCGCTCAAGCGGATGTGGATCGCGGGGGATCGGTGATTGACGTCCCGAACGAAGTAAGGGAGCAGCTCGTGGCGACGCGCCCCCACGCTACGCTCGGGATGACATCGTCACTATCTTTTCACCATGCCTGAACGGATTCCCATCGGCGCCGATCACGCCGGCTTCGAAATGAAGGCGATGCTCGCCGACGAGTTGCGCGCCCAGGGCTTCGACGTCGAGGATGTCGGCTCCAATACTACCCAGCCGTCGGATTATCCCGACTACGCCCACGTCGTGGCGCGCGAGATCGTGGAGGGCGAGGCCAATCGCGGCATCCTCCTCTGCGGATCGGGGCTGGGGATGAGCTACGCCGCCAACCGCCATCCCGGAATCCGTGCCGCGGTGGTCTGGTCGCCGGAAATCGCGCGACTCGCCCGTCAGCACAACGACGCCAATGTCCTCGTCCTTCCGTCCCGCTATCTCGATGACGGCACCGCGCGCGAGATCGTGCGCACCTTTCTCAATACGCCGTTCGAAGGCGGCCGCCACATCAAGCGGATCGCCAAGATCGAGAACGCCGAGTGACGCAGCACCTGGTCCACGATGCACCTCTCTCGGATGTCGATCCTGATATCGCCCGCCTGATCGATGGTGAAGTCCTCCGGCAGCGCAACGGTCTCGAACTCATCGCCAGCGAAAACTTCACCTCGCGCGCCGTGCTCCAGGCGATGGGCTCGTGTCTCACCAACAAGTACGCCGAGGGATATCCGGGAAAGCGTTATTACGGCGGCTGCGAGATCGTCGACCAGGTCGAGCAGCTCGCCATCGATCGCGTCAAGCAGATCTACTCCGCCGATCACGCCAACGTGCAGCCGCACTCCGGCGTGCAAGCCAACTTCTGCGCCTACATGGCGCTGATGCCGCCGGGCGAGACCCTCCTCGGCATGTCGCTGCCGCACGGTGGCCATCTGTCGCACGGAACGTCGGTGAGTCATACCGGGCAGGTGTGGAAGTCGCATTCGTACGGCGTCCGCCCCGAGACCGGGTTGATGGACTACGATCAGATCCGCGACATCGCGCGCGAAACGCGCCCGAAGGTGATCGTCACCGGTGGGTCGGCGTATGCGCGTGTCATCGACTTCGCCGCCTTTCGCAGCATCGCCGATGAAGTCGGCGCCTTTCTCGTCGTCGACATGGCGCACTTCGCCGGCCTCGTCGCCGGCGGGATGTATCCATCGCCGGTACCGCACGCGCACGTCACCACGAGTACCACGCACAAGACGCTGCGCGGTCCGCGCGGTGGACTGATTCTCTGTCACGCCGAACACGCCAAGGCGATCGACAAATCGGTCTTTCCGGGAGGGCAGGGAGGACCGCTCGAGCACGTCATCGCCGGCAAGGCCGTGGCATTCGGCGAAGCGCTCTCTCCCGACTTCAAGGAGTACGCGCGCAATGTCGTCGAGAACGCGCGCGTTCTCGCCGCGGCACTGATCGAGCGCGGTTTCGCGATCGTCTCGGGTGGGACCGACACGCACCTGATGCTCGTCGACCTGCGTGCCAAGTCGCTGACCGGCAAGGAAGCCGAGAAACTCCTCGGTCTCGCCGGGATCACGGTCAACAAGAACACCGTCCCCGACGATCCGCAGTCGCCGTTCGTCACCAGTGGAATCCGCGTCGGCACGCCGGCGCTCACCACCCGCGGTATGGGGCCGGCGGAGATGAAGGCGATCGCGGTGATGATCGACACGGCACTCACCGGGCGCGATCCCGACACGCTGGCGCGGGTTCGCCACGATGTCGAGTCGCTCGCATCGGGTTTCCCGCTCTATCCCTCCTGGCACTTCAGCATCTGACAATGTACGAACTGCAATTCGCCGACGGCGTTCTGGCGCGGATCCACGCACGAGGCGGCAAGCAGTACGACGAGCGCGCCTACCTCTTCGTCCTTGCCGCCGTCGAATACGTGCAGGGGAAGCTCGAAGTGCGGCGTCATCTGAGTGGTGTCGAGCTGGCCTGGGCGTGCCGTGACATGGCACAGGAGCGTTTCGGCCTCCTGGCGCGCCCGGTCCTCGCCTGCTGGAATGTCTCCAGCACCGCCGACCTCGGCGCCATCGTCTACGCGCTCGTCTCCATCGAACTGCTGGCAACGCAACCAGGCGACACCGAATCCGATTTCGCTGGTGTCTACGATTTCGGCGAAGCATTCGACAAGACCTACCAGATCAGGGGCGCACTAGCGTCCTGAGTAGCTGCATGGTTGTGGTGGCGTAGTCGCGGTGACGCGGTGGCTCGTGGTGCCGTCGTGGGGTGCCCGGAGCGCGCCTTAAACGCGCCTTTCATGTATTAGGATCGCTGACTCGCCGAGCGCGTTTTCAGCGCGCGCAGCGGCAGACCCGCGACGCCACCACGCCGGGCGCGTTTTCAGCGCGCGGAGCGGCAGCCACACGACCCCACCAACGTCAACTCGACACAGACACTCGAAAAGAACGGCCGCGCAAGACGGGGTGGACACGTATCTTTCCATCATGTCGCCCGTTCCGGTCATAACCCCCGACGAATCCCGCGCCTGGGACGCTGCCGCCACCGCCGCGAACACCAGCATCGACGCCCTGATGGAGAACGCCGGTCGCGCTGTCGCTCGCGTCGCCTGCGACCGGTTCGCCGCCATGGCCCAGCGCGGCGTCATGGTGGCGTGCGGCCCGGGAAACAACGGCGGCGACGGATGGGTCGCTGCGCGCGCACTGCACGCGACTGGAGTTGCCGTCTGGGTCGCCGAGATTGCACCACCGCATGACGGACCCGCCGCCCGCGCGCGCAGTGTCGCGCTGCGCGACGGCGTGCGTCTTGTCGGCTCCGACGGTCCATGGCCCGGCGTCGGTCTCGTGATCGACGCGCTCCTCGGCACCGGCGCCGTTGGCGCACCGCGCGGCGAGATGATGCCGTTGTTGCAGCGTCTCGTTGATCTGCACGTGCCCACCCTCGCCGTCGATGGTCCCACTGGTCTCGATCTCGGCACCGGTGTCCATCACGGTCCCATTCACGCGCGTTGCACCGTCACCTTCGGCGGCGCGCGCCGCGGCCATCTCCTTGCGCGCGATGAAGTCGGCGACCTGATCGTCGTCGACATCGGCCTTCCGGCAGCAGACCCCGCGTGGCCACGTCTCGTCGACGATTCGTGGGCTCGCCTTCGCGTGCCGCCATTTGCCGCATCAGCACACAAGGGCGAGCGCGGCCGCGTCGTCATCATCGGCGGGATGCCGGCGATGCTCGGTGCCGCCCGCATGGCGGCGCGCGCGGCCTTCGGTGCCGGCGCCGGACTGGTCCACGTCGTGGCACCGGAAACGTCGCTTGCCGCACTGCGACTCGCCGAGCCCGACGTGCAGACCGTGGCGCACGATTTCAGCGGCGAGCTCAGCGCCCAGCTCATCGACCTCCTCGCCCGCGCCGATGGCGTCGCGATCGGTCCCGGACTCGGTCGCGATCCCGCGCGCACCGCGTTCATTCTCGCCGTGCTGGACCACGCGCCCCGCGCCGTCATCGATGCCGATGCACTCACGATGCTCAAGGGCGAGATCGCCGCACTCGCGCGTCTGGCGCAGAAGCGCCCGCTGGTGCTCACGCCGCATGTCGGGGAATTCCGGACCCTCTTCGGCGATCTCGCGGTCAACCTGGAAACTGCACCGTGGGACGCCGCGCAACGCGCAGCTGAGTTGAGCGGCGCCACGGTTCTCCTCAAGGGAGTGCCGACGGTCGTTGCGTCGCCGTCGGGGCCGATCCTCACCGTCGCCGCGGGGAATCCGGGTCTCGCCACTGGCGGCAGTGGCGACGTGCTCACCGGGATCATCGCGGCACTCATGGCGCAGGGCGTTCCCCTTCCTGATGCCGCCGCAACCGGTGCGCAGGCGCATGGTGAAGGAGCCGACAACGCCGCGCGCCGCGTCACCGCGCGCGCAATGCGCCCGATGGATGTCGTTACCGGCTTGCAGGACGTCTGGCGTGCGTGGGGACGGACGCCGGCGATGCCCCGTCCGCCGATTCTGTTCGAGCTTCCGGCGCCGCAGGCGATATGAATTCTGCCGTGCGCCACGTTTGCTGCCGCATCGGCATCATCGTCGCGGTCGCGGCGTTGGCGGCGTGCGGTGGCGCGCCGGGACCGTCGATTCCCACGCCCGTCAATGGATTCCGCCCGGAAAATCGGGTGCTGATCGGTGATTTCTCCCGCGTACTCGCCATCGCGTCGGCGCCGGATCGCGTCTATGTCGTCTTTCCCAGCGCCGTGGCGTATTGGCT
>DASYAK010000005.1:0-43847 GCA_036501385.1 Gemmatimonadales bacterium
GCGCGGCGCCGGCGGAATCAGGATTTCGTGGCCCGTGGCATCGGCCTTCTGTTCCTCCTGCACCAGCACTTCGTAGGCCGCGAGACGCGCCTTGCTCTTCGCCTGACGCGCCTTGGGACTCATCCGCACCCATTCGAGTTCCCGCTCGAGGGTGCGACGACGGGCCGACGCCTGCTTTTCTTCGACCTCGAGTTTCTTCTCCTTCTGGTCGAGCCAGGAGGAGTAGTTGCCCTTCCACGGAATTCCGGCACCGTTGTCGAGTTCCAGTATCCACTCGGCGGCGTTGTCGAGGAAGTACCGATCGTGCGTGATGGCAACGACGGTGCCGGTGAACTCCTTGAGATAGCGCTCCAGCCACGCGACCGATTCGGCGTCGAGGTGGTTGGTTGGTTCGTCCAGCAGCAGCATGTCGGGCTTGGAGAGCAGCAGCCGGCAGAGTGCAACGCGCCGCTTCTCGCCGCCCGAAAGATTGGCAATGGCGGCATCACCAGGCGGGCACCGCAGGGCATCCATCGCGATGTCGACCGTGCGATCGATGTCCCACGCGTTGGCGGCCTCGATGCGGTCCTGCAGGGAGGCCTGCTTGTCGAGCAGTGCCGTCATCTCGTCATCGCTCAACGGTTCACCGAACTTCGCGCTGATTTCCTCGAACCGGACCAGCAGGTCGCGGATCGGCTGCAGCGCCTCCTCGACGTTGCCGCGGACATCCTTGGCCGGATCGAGCGACGGTTCCTGCGCGAGGTAGCCGATCTGGACACCCGCCATCGGCTTGGCCTCGCCGAGGAAATCCTCGTCGACCCCGGCCATGATCTTGAGGAGGGTGGACTTCCCCGAGCCATTGGAACCGATCACGCCGATCTTGGCGCCAGGGTAGAACGAGAGGTAGATCCCCTTGAGGATCTCGCGCTGGGGCGGGACGAGCTTGCGCAGGTCCCGCATGGTGAAGATGTATTCGCCGGCCATGGGGGAGAGAACATAGCGGCTCCGGGGCGAGATCCGGCGCGGAGGCCGTCACGCCGCCTGTGCAACGATATCTTTGGCCCCGGTCCCTTTGCGTGCCGTGGTTCAGGCGGAACCTTCACTTTCGACCCCGGTCGGCAATCATGCATCGATTTTTGGCACTTCTGGTGGTCCCGGTCGCCGCGGCGGGAGTCGTGGCGGCGCACCGCGCTCCCGCCGCCACGTGTGATCCTGGCAACGCGGGCCTGACCCTGCCCAAGGGGTATTGCGCCACGCTCTTCGCCAGCGTGACCGGCGTGCGCAACATCGCCGTCGCGGCCAACGGCGATGTCTTTGCCGGGATGCAGCGGCGTCCCGGGGTCACGGCGCTGCGGGATCGCGATCACGACGGTCACGCCGACAGCACGGTGACGTTCGGCGATTCGTTCGGCGCCGGGACCGGGATCGCGCTGGGGTCCGACGCGATCTACTTCTCGCCCAAAGACAAGGTGGTGCGATTCGCGTGGCATCCGGGATCGCTCACTCCAGCCGATGGCGGGAGCGCGATCGTGACCGGCCTTCCAATGGGCGGGAATCACCCGTCCAAGACCATGGCGCTCGGGAAGGACGGCTCGCTCTTCGTGGATCATGGATCGGCCACCAACTCCTGTCAGGGGCGCGACCGCACCGCGCACGTGCCGGGAGTGAATCCGTGCACCGAGCGTGATATCCGCGGCGGTATCTGGCGCTACGACTCGCGCAAGACGGGCCAGACACCGGCGACCGCGGAACACTGGGGCTTCGGGATGCGCAACGCCGAGGCGATCGCGATCAATCCCGCCACCGGTGAACTCTGGGCGGCGATTCACGGTCGCGATCAGCTCGGCGACAACTGGGGCTTCTCTGATCAGGACAATGCCGAGAAGCCGGCGGAAGAGTTCGGCCCGGTGCCGAAGGGCGCCGATTACGGATGGCCCTACTGCTACTTCGATCCGATCACGCACAGGAAGGTGCAAGCCCCGGAGTACGGCGGCGACGGCATCAAGCCGGGCGACTGCGGCAGCAAGGCGCAGCCGGCGATCGGCTTTCCGGGGCACTGGGCACCGATGATGCTGGCCTTCGTACCGAACGCGAACTTTGGCGCGGAGTATTCCGGTGGCGCCTTCCTCGCTTTCCATGGATCATGGAACCGCGCGCCGCTCCCGCAGGCCGGCTTCCGGGTCGTATTCATTCCGTTCAAGAGCGGCAAGGCGGTGGGCTCGTACACCACTTTCGCGGAAGGCGCGGGAAGCCAGCTCCGTATTAGTGCGGTCGCGATGGCACCCGATGGTAGCGCGCTCTACATTGGTTCCGACGGCGCCGGCAAGATCTGGCGCGTAGTTCCCACGAACGCGAGGTAGGATTCATGCGGACCATGATTTACGCTCTGGCAGCATCGTTGATGATTCCAGCCGGGCTCGCAGCGCAGCAGATGGCGGCGCCTCCGGCCGACATGCCGAAGGTCGGCGATACTGCGCCGGATTTTTCGCTGGCTGCCGGGACTCGCACCGGCGTCCTCCCCAAGCCGGTGTCGCTCTCGTCGCTTCGCGGTCAGACGGTGGTGATCGCCTTCTATCCGAAGCAGCGGAGCAGTGGCTGCACGATTCAGATGACCAGCTATCGCAACAAGTATCAGACGCTTTTCAACGGTGGGAAGGGCGTCAAGCTGCTCGCCGTGAGCGTCGATTCGGTGAAGGACATCGCGTCGTGGGCCGCCGACTCGGGATTCCAGTTCACGATGCTGAGCGACGTGAACAAGGAGGCCGGCACGAAGTACGCAACCGTCGGTCGCCGCGGCTATGAAAATCGCGTGCTCTTCGTGGTGGCACCGAACGGACGCATCTCGCACGTGATGAATCCGTTCAACGAGGTGGACCCTGCGGCGTACGACGAACTCGCCAAGGCGATCACCGACGCGAAGGCGATGAAGAACTAGATCGATCGGCCGCGAGCGCGCTTCGCAGCTCGCCCAGCAGGTCGCGCAGCGCTTCGGGATCGGCAAGCCAGTACGACGCCGCACCCGGAGCCTGCGCCCCGACTCCGACGGCCAGGCCACCGGCAGCGACGACTGCCGCGAAGGCGTGGCCGTCGTTCGCTTCGTCCCCCACGTAAATCGGGATCGTCATCGACGCGCCGATGTGATCGAGGATGATCTCGACGGCGTTGCCCTTGTTCCACCCCAGCCGCGGCAGCACCTCGAGGGCCATCGGTCCGCCGAGGAGCGAGAGCTGCGGCAGCCAGGGGGCAAGGGTGGTGTCGACTGCCGCGAGAAAGCGCGCCCGCGAGTCGTCGGCAACGCCACGATAGTGGATCGTGATTCCCACCGGCTTCCGTTCGACCCACGACCCGATCCACTGATCGTGCAGCGGCTGCAGATGTCGTGAGACCGTCGCGATCAACTCGGCGCATGCAGCCTCATCGGGATGATGCACTCGCCGGCCAAGCAGGTCGATTTCCATCCCGCCGGTACCGACATAGTAGAGGCCGGGGACGCGGACGAAGTCCTGCAGCTGCACCAGCGTCCTGCCGCTGATCACCCCGACCGCGACGCGGGGGATGGCGGCAAGCGCGGCGAGCAGTTCGCGCCGGCCGGGATCGAGGACGGCCAGCCGGGGGTCGGCGACGATGGGGGTGAGCGTCCCGTCGTAATCGAGGAGGATCACGACGGTGCCGCCACTGCGATGCACGGCCGCGAGGCGCGCGACGATGTCGTGGCGGGGACGGCTCATGCGGGGACGGTGATCTCCCGCGACGACATCAATGTCGACGTCGACGGCATCGGGTCGATCGCGGCGAGAGCCGTCAGGAGATTGGCCGCCCAGCGGTAGACGTTATGCTCCTCCACTTCACGATGCATTCGCTGCATCCGCTCCCGCCGTTCGGTGGGCGGCATTTCCACCGCGGCGCGGATGGCGTCGGCGAAGCGATCGATGTCGTACGGATTGATGATCAGTGCATCGCTGAGTTCGCGCGCGGCGCCGGCGAACTCGGAGAGGATCAGGACGCCGTCGTCGTGCTCCTGCGCGGCAACATATTCCTTCGCGACGAGATTCATCCCGTCGTGCAGTGACGAGACGATGCAGGTCGACGCGAGCCGGAGAAATGCGTGCACGGTGGCGCCGTCGGCCTGGCCCACCAGGAGATGGATCGGTTTCCAGGTGTCGGTCTGCAGCTCGTCGTTGATCTCCCTGGCGAGGCGTTCGATCTCGGTCACCAGATCGCGATACCGGCCGATATCGGTCCGGCTCGGCGCCCCGATCTGCACGAAGGTGAAGCGCTCGCGGTGCTGCGGGTAGCGCTCGAAGAAGCGCCCGATCGCACGGAACCGTTCGGGAATGCCCTTGGTGTAGTCGATGCGATCGACGCCTACGCCGAGCTGCGTGCCGGGCGCGAGGTACCGATCCCGGATATCGGCGAGGAGGATTTCCGTCGCTTCGGTCGTCGGCGCGCGGTCGCGCCAGCTTTCGACGCTGATCGGGAAGGCGCGCACGTGGGCGGTGTGCCCGCGTGATTCGATGGCGAAATGGTCACGATCGACGCGAGTTTCGAGCATCCGGTCGATGGTGTCGAGGAAGTTGTTGCAATACTGCTGCAGGTGAAATCCGACCAGGTCGGCGCCAAGGATTCCGTTGAGCAACTCGGCGCGATAGGGGCAGATCCGGAACGATTCGGGGTTGGGCCACGGAATGTGCCAGAAGAGCCCGACGCGCAGATCGGGGCGCGCCGCCTTGACCATCTGTGGCACGAGCGCGAGCTGGTAGTCCTGCACCAGGACCATTCCGTTGCCGGCCCCCATCTCCTCGACCACGGTATCGGCAAAACGCTGATTCACCTTGACGTACTGTTCCCAGTCTTCGGCGCGAAAGACGGGGCGTTCATGGGCGAGATGGCAGAGAGGCCACAGCCCTTCGTTCGCGAAGCCGTAGTAATAGCCGTGCTCTTCCTGTTTCGTGAGCCAGACCCGGCGCAGGGTGTAGCGCGCGTCATCGGGCGGCACGGTGAGCCGGCCGAACTGGTCGGCAGTTTCGCGATCGGCGTCGCCCGATCCGTCGGCGACCCAGAGGCCACCGCATGCCTGCAGCACTGGATCGAGCGCCGACACGAGGCCGCCGGGAGGTACGGTCACCTGCAGCCGTCCATTGACGCGGCGGTGGAGGTACGGTTCGCGGTTGCTCACCACGATCAGCTGTCCGTGCTTGAGCACTGCGACCGCACGAGTCCGGAGCCGGTCACGGGTCCACGACTGCTCCGCACGCACCGCAGCTTCCGATTCGGAGAGGCCAACGGACCGCGCGGCACGCAATGACGCCGCGAGCCGATTGCTCTCGCTCACGAGGAGTGCGACCGGCAATCCAGGCGGCGGTGACTCGGGAACATTTTCGGTGCGGAGGCGGCGCATCCATTCGGCGAGTTTGTGCAGCTGCCGGTCGTAGACGAGCCAGGTCGTCGCCACTACAAGCATCATCAGCAGCAGCATCAGGAAGAGAATCCAGAATGCCGACCGGGTGAGCCGCTGCGTGGCCAGGTCGCTGATGTACGACACGTCGTGCACCACCACGAGGACGCCCCGTTCGCCACCGCCTTCACCCAGGACCGGTATGGCGAAGAGCCGCACCGGCAGGCCCTGCCAGCGGGCGGCCGCGACCGCTTCGCTCTCGCCCTTGAGTCCCTCGGTGAGGGCCGTGGGCAGAGTGTCGGCGAGTCCCTTGACGGCTCTGGCGGAGGCGAAGAGCTGGCCGTTGCTGCGATAGACGGCGAAGCCGATCACCTTGCCGAATCCCTCGAGCCGCGGTGTCAGGGCCAGTGCGGCGGCGGAATCGTGACGAGCGAGGGCTTCTCGCACCGGCGTGAGGAGGCCGTTGGCCAGATCGCGCGCGCGACGATCGACTTCGGCCACGTCCTGTGCCTTCTGCACCTCGGTCTGGTGCCACTTGAGGACCGTGGCGCCAAGGCCGAAGGCGACCGCGATGATGACCGCCGCACGGAACGAGCGGGACGTCTGCGATCGGACTCGCGGCGGAGTCGAGAATGGCCCCATCAGACCACCAGCGTTTCGCTGCCGGGACGGTCGAGGCAGAGGAGCATCTGCAGATCCTCGCGAAGCTGGCGGATCAGGAGAAAGTGATCGTGAATGAACGCGTGGCCGGCACGGCCCATTCGCTCGCGCTTGTCGGCGTAGCGGAGGAGATAGCGAATGCGGTACGCCGCGCCGGCGGGCGAATACACCAGGAAACCGGTCTGATAGTCGTGCACTTGCAGGGTGATTCCGCCGGTCGCGCCGCCGATGACCGGAACGCCCTTCCAGAGGGCTTCGGCCACGGTGAGACCGAATCCCTCGCGGATCGACTTCTGCAGCACGATCACCGCCGAGCGCTGCAAGGCATTGATGTCGCGATGTGAATCGGGCGGGAGCATCAGGACCTTGATATCGGGATCGTTACCTGCCGCTCGCATCACGTCGGCGTAGACCTCCGGTCCCTCGGGGTCATCGTCGGCCGATCCACCCACGAGGGCCAGTTGCAGGTCGGGGTAGTACGGCTTGACGAGCCGGAACGCCTCGATCACGCCGAGCGGATCCTTGAACCGATCGAAGCGCGAGACCTGCAGCACCAACGGACGCCCCGGATCGATTCCGAGTCGCTCGAGCGTTGCCAGGCGATCGGCGTCGGCGAGCGGGCGATTCTTTTCCGACAGCGGATCGATCGATGGCGCGATCAGGAAGGCTGGCTTGACCAGCTGGCGCGCGAACGCCGCCATCGAGAAGATGGTGGCGTCGTACCGTGGCAACGCCCCTTCGAGATGCTGCCAGATCGTCGGATCGGGGTGCGACGCATCGATGTGACACCGCCAGACCCAGCGCGCCGCCGTATCGGCGGGCGCGTATTCCGGCAGGTAGATCGGCTGCGGATCGTGCACGAAGACGACATCGGCCGAGAGATCGAGGCGGCGGGCATTGTCGCGACAGACGTCGCGATGCAGCGCGAGATCGGCCGGCGTGATGGTTACCGGCATCCCCTGGATCCCGTTATGGAAGGCCTTGGTGATCCGGGAAAAGTCGGGCGGCCCGCTGATCACTTCCCAGCGCGCCTGCAGGCCGAGTTCATTGAGGAGCGGAATCATCCAGCCGAGGATTTCGGCGACACCGCCGCCGGTACGCGTCGAGTTGACGTGGACCACACGCTTGCCCTGCAGCCGGTCGGCAAGCTGCCGGAGATGGAGCACCGCCTGGTGTCCCACCACTTCCTCGTAGCGTTCCAGCAGCGTCATGCGGCGGCTCCCGCGACGCTCGGCGCATCAGGCATGAACTGGTGGAAGATTCGCTGCAATTCCTCGCGAAGCTGAATCAGGTTGAGAAAGTAGAAGTCGATCGCACGGATCGCTGCAACGATCTCCGGTTCGCCGGCACGATCGGCCAGCCACTGCGAGAAATCGTCGGTCCGGTTGCCGGAACGGCGACGCGCCTCGTGCACATGGAAGAAGATCGACGGCAGCGTGAACTGGGGGAGTGCTTCGGCCAGGGCCACCGGCGTGGTGAACTCCTCGTCGGTGCGATAGGCGATCAGGCGCGATTGCATCAGTTGCAGCTCGAGCCCGGGACGGCAAACCAGCTGAACGTCCTGCTGGTCGATGCGCTGGCTAATCATCGTCGCGAGCGCCTCGCGAAGCGAGGCGATCGACGCGTGCCGGTACGGGTCGACCAAGCCGAGCTGCTCGCCCAGGGCATGATCGCCAAGCGAATCCCAGCACCAGCGGGCGAGGTCGTTGGGGAATTCGTGCAATTCGAAATGATCCTCGAGGACGCAGCGCATCAGGTGATGCTCGATCACCGAGTCCGACGCCGTCTTCACCGCGTGGAGGAGGTCGTCGAGCGTAGAACAGCTCGCCGCACAGCCCTGGCGGGCCAGTCCGCAATCGTACAGCACGAACGGCTGCCCTTCGGTCATCGCAGGTCCTCCAGGTGATAACGGGCTCTGAACCGGGAGACGAGTCGATGGTGGAAGGGGCGCACGCAGGTCGCTCTGCAACGCGACTTTACAGCGGGACGCGCGCGCGATAGTATGGACGCGCCCGGAGGTCGCGCCGCGTGTGCGCCGATTGCCGGACTTCCACCGTCATCTTCCCGGAGCGCATTCGATGAAGCCAGCCAGGTTGGTTGCCGTCTTGGCCATGGTCCCGGTCATGGCCCACGCCCAGGATCGCCTCAAGGCGATGCCGGGATACGATCAATTCGAGAAGATGTCGCCACTCTATCAGGGCGATTTCACGTCGGGGTCGGTGCTTGGCAGCGGCGGGGGCCGCGGTGGCCGTGGCGGTGCTGCTGCTCCGGCGCAGCCGGTGGTCTGGGCGCCGGACGCCAAGGGAGTCGACTATTCATGGAACGGCAAGCGCTTCCACTTCGATTTCGCGGGTACGACCCCGACCGAAGTCGCGGCTGAAGCTGCGCCCGCCGGCGCCGCGGCAACTGGTCGCGGTGGAAGGGGCGGTCGCGGAACAGGGCGTGGCGGCGGCCGGCCCGCAGCTGCTGCAGCGGACGGCGCTGCCGTGGCGGCCCAGGTGCACGACTGCAAGGGTGACGTGGTTCCGGCGCCGGAGCGCGGCCGCCAGCAACCGGTGACGCCATCGCCCGACAGCAAGTACCTGGCGAATTACCGCGATCGCAATCTTTACGTCTGCGGCTCGAACGGCGGGGCAGAAGTCGCCGTGACGACCGACGGCAACGAGCACGATCGTATCAAGTACGGCACCGCGTCGTGGGTCTACGGCGAGGAACTGGCGCAGCGCACCGCCATGTGGTGGAATCCGGGGAGCACCAAGCTGGCGTATTTCCGTTTCGACGAAAGCAAGGTCCCCGACTTCTACATCACCCAGGACGAAACCAAGCTGCAGACCAAGGTGGACGTCGAAGCGTATCCCAAGCCCGGCGTTCCGAATCCGATTGTCGATCTCTTTGTCTACGATGTCGCCACGAAGCACAGCGTCCACATCGACGCGCGCGAGGGGAAGCCGTTCACCAACGACGTCGTGGGCTATTACGTGTACGACGTGACCTGGTCTCCCGACGGCAAGAGCCTGTTGATCCACCGGACCAACCGGCGACAGAATATCCTCGAACTCGCCAGCTGCTCACCCGAGACGGGCCAGTGCCGGACGATCATCCACGAGGACTGGCCGACAGGCTGGGTCGAGAACCATCCGCCAATGCGGTACCTCGCCGACAGCTCGCGCTTCGTCTGGGAATCGGAACGGAACGGTTTCAAGAACTACTATCTCTACAATCTCGACGGGCAGCTGCTGTCGACCGTGACGGCGAATCATTTCGAAGACGCCGGGATCACGCGGATCGACGAGAAGAGCAACACGCTGTGGTACACCGCGCGCGATGGCGACAATTTCATGAAGGTGCAGCTGCACAAGGTCGGGCTCGACGGGAAAGGCGACCGACGGCTCACCGATCCGGCGTTCACGCACCAGGTCGACGTCTCGCCCGACGGCAAGTACTTCATCGACGTCGCGCAGGCGCACGACCAGGCGCCGGTGTCGCGGTTGATCAACGTCGCCACCGGCAAGACGGTCGCCGAACTCGGCCGGAGCGATCTGTCGCTGATGGAACAGCGCGGGCTGCACAAGGCCGAGATGTACACGTACCTCGCGGCCGACGGGAAGACGCAGCTCCACGGTGAAATCTGGTTCCCGTCCAACTTCGATCCATCGAAGACATATCCGGTGCTGACCAGCGTCTACGGCGGCCCGGGGGCGGGGAACAACGTCCCCACGGAGACGTTCAGCGGCGGCAATGCGCAGACCGAGTACGGCTTCATCGTCGTGTCGCTGTCTTCCCGTGCGGAACCAGGCATGGGGAAGCGGACGCTCGACGACGTCTATCTCAAGCTTGGCCAGACCGAGATGGATGACATGGCGAACGGCATCAAGGCGCTCTGGTCGCGCCCGTACATCGACAAGGCGCGCGTCGGGATCTACGGGACATCGTACGGCGGCTACACGGCGCTGATGGAGATCCTGCGCCATCCGGAGGCGTTCACGGTCGCGTCATCGTCGTCGCCGCCGACCGACTGGCGCAATTACGACACGATCTATACCGAACGCTACATGTGGATCCCCGAGGAGAACAAGGATGGATACGACAAGGGCTCGGCGATGTCGTACGTCAGCAATCTTCGTGGCCGCCTCCTCCTCGACTACGGCACGATCGACAACAACGTGCACAACACCAACATGATGCAGGTGATCCAGGCCCTGCAGGGGGCCCACAAGAGCTTCGACCTGCAGGTCCAGCCCGACGTAGGCCATTCCGGAGTCAATGGCCAGCGGATGATGGAGTTCTTTCTGGAAAACCTGATGCAGCACCCTGAGCGGATCCAGGAAGGGTACGCGGCAGCGACGCCGTAATATTGCGCGGCGCCCACGAGTGTCCGGCCAGAGAAACCGGACGTCCTTGCGGATATGCATCAGATGTTCGCCGTGCCCAACGATTATCGCCAGTGCGCGCTGCTGCTTTTCACAGCGCTGGCGGGCTGGGCATGCTCCGGGGGGCCGACCGGCCCCTCGTCCCCGTGCGGGCCATCGACCGTTCGCGCGGTATCGCTTTCCGATTCCATTCAGCTTTTTTCTCCGGGGCGCATCGACGATGGGTCGAGCGCTACGACTCGGTATTATTTCTGGGACTTCGCCGTCGATTCGGCGTGCACCCATGCCGTGCCCGGACAAGACAGCATCACTTTCACCGTCTCGACGTCCGCTTCCCTACCGCCGTCATTCACCGTGACCGGAATAGCGAGCGATGGCAATTTCGCTTTTGCGGTGGACCTGGACCGGTTTTCGACGGAAGCCGGCTATGTGTTCTCTGGCACGCAGAAGACATTCGATCTGGAAACCAATGCGGGTGCGCCCAGTATTTCCATCATGGGTGCAGTCCAGGTCTCATTTCCCGCCGTTGGGACACCTGCCGCGGATAGTGCCTTGCTCCAGCGAGTCATGCAGAACTTGACCGTTCGATTCGACTATCACGTCCCTTGAAGGTCTGGCGCATCCACACGATCGGCAAGGGCGACGATCGCCGCGCGAATCTCCTCGCGTTCGCGCGCGAGACGCCGGTACGCGGCCGGCCGCGCCAGGCGTAGCAGCAGACCGCGAGCGGCACCCGCCGAGCGGTCGAGCTGCTCCAGAAATCGCAGCGCCGCGTAGCCGCTGAGCGGTGCCCCGAGCAGTGCCACAACGCCCGCCACAATTCCAAATCGCGTCCCGATGAATGCAGCAACCACAATCCAGGTGAGCGGGAAGAGGATCGCCGCCGCGAGCACCTTCCCGGTAGCGATCACGTCGCGCTCCACCCGGATCCCCCGCGTGACGAATGGCCCGATGATCTGGTACGCCGGCCAATGCAGCACGATGCCGGCGACACCGAGCGGCGCGATCAGCGCGAGCCATCCGACTTCCCGCACTACATTGCCGACAATCGAAGGCGCCGCGAGCGGCACTGCAGGGAGGCTCTCTGGTGCGAGGCACGCCTCGACGAGTTCGGCATCGTAGCGCACCACCCGCCGCTCCAGCGCAGCAAGCTCTGCCGGGGCGTCGCGACGCAGCATCGCGTATCCCTGCAGAAACCGCCGGCGCAGCCCGAACTGATCTGCAAGATCAGGCTGGGATGGCGCAGCTGCGATCGCCGACGTAAAGATCCGCTCGGCGCGCGTCACCAGACGTAGTGCCTCGTCGTGATCCGCCTGCAGGACGACCGCGGCGAGCGACGCCTCCAGCTTCGCCGTCAGGTCATGGACCGTGTCGGAGTCGGGTTCATTGTTGCCGTCAAGTGGCGCCGGGACGACCGCGATCGGTGGTCCAAAGCAGAGCAGTGCCGAGCTTCGGAAGCGTCCCTTTGCGGTGTAGTAGAGGCCGGCCGGTACCACGCTCACGGCGTCTGATGCGAGACTCGCCGCGCCCAGCGCCATACGCGCCGCACCGGTCTTGAAGCGTCGCATCTGCGGTTCGCTGTGCGAAGTCCCTTCGGGAAAGAGCGCGATCGCGCCGCCGCGTGCGAGCGACGCGTGGACCTGCTCGAACGTCGCGCGATTCTGCGACATGTCGGCTGCGTCCTGGCGCCGGTAGACGGGAATCGAGCCGGCGCCGCGCACCAGCCATCCGATCACTGGCATCCGGAAGAGCGGCGCCTTGGCCAGGAACGCCACCGGCCGCGGCGAAAATGCCAGCAGAAAGAGCGGGTCGATCAAGGCGTTGGGATGATTGAGGACGAAGAGCAATGGCCCGCTGCGCGGTACGTGCTCTGCGCCAGTTATTGCGGTGCGGCGGAAGAAGATCCGGACGATGAATTCGGCGGCCCGATTCATCGGTCAGGCTTCACGCCGGAGCCCGCCGATCATCCAGATGATCCCGCTTATCACGAAGACGGCAGGGAGGATGAGCATCCCCTGGCGAAGCGCCGCCCCGTCACTCAAGCCGGCGCGTACTCCCGAATCGGCGATCCACCCGACGATCCACGGCGATGGCGCGTCGCCCAGGAGGTGCATCAGCAGGAGACTCAGCGCCATCGCGGTGGCACGTTGAGCCGGCGCCACCGCATTGACGATCGCCGAATTGATCGGCCCGGTCGACGCGAAGGCGAGGAGTTCGGCGACGATCAACCCCGTGAGGTACCACGCCGGTGTGCGAGCCGTGAGGGCCAGGTAGGCGAATGGTGCCGCGAGGATCGTGGCGACTCCCGACATCAGCAGATAGGCGCGCGCCGTATAGCGCAGCAGGTAATCGCCGAGCCATCCGCCGCCGAGCGTTCCGGCAAAGCCGGTCGCGACGGCAATCAGCCCGATTTCGCGATCGGCGATGTGGGTCGGGACACCGCGCATCGTGGTCAGGAAGTCGACCATCCACCACGCCAGCGCGCCGATCGAGAAGGTGTACGCTGCATACCCGAGCACGGTCAGGAGGTATTGCCGATTCCGAAGCAGTGCCGTGTACGATCCGAGCCCGGCCGGCAGGGCCGCGCCGATGGAAGCGTCTGCCGGATCGTCATGCGCGCCACGCGGAACCTCGGGCAGGCGGACGAGGAACGCGGCGAGGATCAGGCCTGGCACCCCGGCGACCCAGAACGCCGAGCGCCATCCGAAATGCGCATCCATTTCGCCGGCGAGGAGGTATCCCAGCGCCGACCCGATCGGAATGGCGGCGAAGAAAATCGAGAAGATCCGTCCGCGCTTCGATTTGGGAAATGCATCGGCCAGCAAGCTCGGCGTGATTGACCCGTACGCCGCCTCGCCGACGCCGAGAATCGCTCGCGCCACAAACAGCGAGATGAAACCCCAGGCAAAGCCGCCGAGCACGGTCGCGGCGCTCCAGATCACCACGCCCAGCGCAATCAATCGCGGCCGGTGGCGGCGGTCGCCCAGCGAGCCAAAGCGCGGCGACGCGACGGCGTAGACGACGATGAACCCGGTGGCGAGGAGGCCGATCTGGGTCCGGTCGAGATGCAGCGCGGAGGTGCGGAGACTGGTCGCGATCGCCGGGACGATGTAGCGATCGATATAGTTGAACAGATTGACCAGGGTGACAACGATCAGCAGGCGCCACGCGGTAGAGGGTGGAACCGCGACTGCAGCTCCACCCTCCGCCGTCGTTCCGACGTTCACGGAGTCATCGTCGTCATGTCGAATCCGAATCGCGCCGTGATGGCGCGGATCACCACGAAGAGCACGATGCCGGCCACGATGCTGACGACGGTGTAGCCGATCGCCTTGTCCTGCGGCGCCTTCATCAGCACCGGGAGGCCAAGATAGAGGAGATAGAGGGAATAGAGACCGAGGATGCCGAGGACTGCGAGCGACGGTACGATCGCGAAGATGCCGCAGATCCACGCGGCGGTCATCGAATAGGTCGCGACCTTGAGCGCCTGAATCCGGTTCTTCTCACCACCGAACGTCGGCGCCAGCGCGTCGATGATGAGCGCGAAAATGAAGACGCTGATCAGCGAACCGACGTATTGCGCGATCGCCCACTCGATCCCGTTGCTGATCGGAAGGCGGAACGCCGATCCGAGGAAGCTGGTGCCGATCAACGAGAAGCCGATGAACATGGCGACCGGCTGAATCGCCGCGAGGGGAATGATGTACGTGGTATACAGCGATCCCACCGTTGCAGATTCGGCGTCGATGGTGGACCACTCACTGCGGGGCGTGAGCAGGATCCCCTTCACACGGTCGGCCAGATTCACGAAGTCCTCCTGGATGGGTGGGCGCTGCGGTTGGACCCGAGAAGGTATCTCCCGCGCCGAAAGCCGGTAAGGGGGCCGGTGTCGCGCTCCGTCACGACTCGTCGCCGAGCGTCCGCGGCCAGTCCTCGCGAAGAAGGCGCGACATCGCCCGGTCCGCGAGCAGGATGCCGCCAGTCTGGCACCTGGGGCAGTAATTCGTCTCGTTGCTCGCGTAACGGATCCGTTGCACCGGCGTGCCACAGTCGGGGCAGGGAAGCTTGTATCGGCCATGCACCGCCATTTCAGCACGGAACGCGGTGACCTCCTCCGGAAAGGTCGCACTCGCCTCGCGACGTAGCCGCGTCGTCCATTCCGTCAGGACGTCGCTGGTTGCGCGATGCAGGGCTCCCGCCTGCTCGTCGGTGATCCGCGATGTGAGCAGGAGCGGCGAGAGTCGCGCGCGGTGGAGGATCTCGTCGGAGTAGGCGTTGCCGATTCCGCTGAAGAGTCGCGGATCGGTGAGCGCGCGCTTGAGGGTGTGGTTCTCCGACTTGAGGCGCCCGATGAAGACCGGCGCGTCGATCGTCAGCGGGTCGAGACCGCCGCGGTCGAAGGTGGCGAGCGCGCCCGCACCCTGCACGAGATGCACGCCGGCTCGGCGCGTGGTGCCGGCTTCCGTCAGATAGAGCGTCCCGTGGGGGAATGACCACGAGGCGAGCGCGAGCTTTCCGGCGATCCGCTTGCCTGGCGGACGCCACCGCAGCCGGCCGGCGATCATCAGGTGAATCACGGCGAAGCGATCGCCTTCGAAGCCCAGGACAACCTGCTTGCCGATCCGGGCCGTCGAAATCAGTCGCGTGTCATCGAACTCCGCGGGCGTCGGTTCCACCGACCGCAACACAAATGGATTGTACAGGTCGAGGCGCTGAAGGACCTCGCCGCGCGCCACGCGATCGATCTGTTCGAGATAGACAGTGATGTCGGGGAGTTCTGGCATCGGCGGGCAGCGCCGGTGATCACGGTTTCTGCAATGTGGCGATCAGCGCGGTGACAGCTTTCTTCGTGTCGCTGTAGGTGATGCCGGGAAGCGCCGCCTGAAGCCGTTGCAACGCTACCGTCTTGCTGACGCGCGGTATCGTGAGCCGGAACGCGTCGACCGTCCACTTTCGCACTGCGGCCCGGCGGTCGTCGAGATGTCCGGTAACCAGATCGAGCGCGTGTCCGTTCCCTCGTGCCCCAAGCACTCCGAGGACGTGCACCGGAGTCTCTTCGTGCCCGACAAGCGCATCGACCTCGGCGATCAGCGACGTATCATTGGTCTGGACCACGCCCTGCAGCGCCGCGTCGTCAATGGCGTCGCGGTACGACGGCGTCCGCAGCCCCGTCGCGATCAGATCGTGCGCGTGAGCCGGATCGACATGCACCAGCGTGGTGAGCGCCGCCGCACGAACCTGATCGCTCGAATCATGCTCGAACGCAGCCCGCGCGACCGTGGCGATCGATTCGCCACCGACTGTCCCCATGCCGCGCACCGCGGCGGCGCGGACCGTGGCTGACGTGTCGTGCGCGGCCTGCGCCAATGCGGCCGCCGCCGTGCTCCCGGGGAAATCGGCAAGCGCGTCGACGGCGTCCACGCGTATCAGGTAGTAATCGGCGCCGGTGGCCGCTTGAGCGAGTGCAGTCGCGGCCGCGGCGTCGCCGGTGTGCCGGCCAAGCTCGTTGATCGTCCAGGTGCGATCCCAGAGATCGGGATCGAGACGAAGTTCGTTGGCGAGCCACGCGACCGGTTCGTCGAAGCTGAGCTCCTTGAGTACGCGATTGCCGGCATCGAATACCACCATCGACGGTTCGCCCTTCACGCCGTCGATCGTGATCGTCTGTTCCCGGGCATCGAGCTGCACGCGGCGGGTCACCTCGCCTCCGGCGAAGGCGACGCGCACGTCAACCGGCATGGTGAACACCTGCGCCACACTGAAGATCCGGCCGGTGCTGTCGACATGAAACGAATCGACCTGGGTCTGATTCACCGTGAGGACGACGGCCGCTTTTGCCGCCTCGTAGTTCGCCTTCACCGTGAAATGCGGCAGCCCCGACCCGTACACCCATTCGCTCCAGAACCAGTCGAGGTTCTGGCCGGTCGCGCCGAGGAACGCCTGGCGGAGGTCGTCGGAGGTTGCGTTCCCGTGCGCGTGCTCGGTGAGGTAGGTGTGGATCGACGCCCAGAAGGGGACCGGGCCGAGATACCTCTTGAGCATTTCCAGAACCAGCGCACCCTTGGGATAGATATTGTTGGATCCGAGCGACGCGAGCGGCATCGACCGCTGTTTCTCGAGTTGCTCGAACTGCCGGTACTCGTCGACGTAATAGTCCTCCTCGGCATGTGCCCCGAGCTTCTCGCCCCAGAACTGGCCCGGCATGAACTCGGCGAATCCCTCGTTGAGCCACATGTTTGCCCAGTTCTCGGTGGTGACATAGTCGCCGAACCACTGATGGGCGAGCTCGTGCGGGATCAGGATGTACTGGTACCACGGCCGATCGACGTAATCGCGAGCGGCGGGGAGCCAGTCGACCAGCGTGGTGGCACTGACGTTTTCCATTCCGCCGAAGAAATCCGCGACGGTGGTCTGTGCGTACTTGGCCCAGGGATACGGAATGCCGGTGAGCTTCGAATAGGTGCCGATCATGTCGGGCGTGATATGAAAGAGCGGCCACGCCCGCGTGCTGTCTTCATGATAGATATAGTAGTCCACCGGCACGCCCTGCCAGTGATCATGCACGACCGCGAGCGGCGCCACCACCAGCGACACCAGATAGGTTGCCGACGGCGTGTCCTGGTTCCACGTCATCGTGCGCGATCCGCCCGAAACGACATTCGACACCAGCCGCCCGTTCGACACGGCGAGGTCCGCGACGGGAACCGTGGCGGCGAGCTCCCAGGTCATCTTGTCGTTGGGAAAGTCGTAGGTGGGAAACCAGTCATGGTTGTTGTGGTCTTCGCCCTGGCTCCAGATCTGGTCGGGGCGATGCTCCTGGCCGTCGTTGGTGATGTATGTCAGGCCATTACCGTTCTCGATCGTCGCGTGATAGGTCACGGTGAAGACCAGCGTGTCGCCGAACCCGAGTGGCCGGCGCGGCGTCACCACGAGTGTGTCCCCGGTGCGCGACGCTGCCAGTGCCTCGCCGGCGCGATCGGTCACCGCGCTGTTCCGCAGGAGAGCCCCTTCATCGAGGATCACGGTGTCGAGACCGGGGCGGCGGGCGACCAGCGTGGTGGTGACCTCTCCGTCGAATGACGTGGACGTCCAATCGAAATGCGAGACTACGATCCGCTGATGGATCAGATCGTAGTCGTGGGACCGGGTGTAATGGTCGTTGGCCATCAAGGCCTGGTTGGTCGCTGGTGCCTGAGCCGTTGCCGCAACCAGCGGGACGACGGCGACCAACAGCGGAGCGGATCGGACGAAAAACGGGATTCGCATGACGACCTCAGTGGTGTTCCAGAGCCCGGGGCCCGCTCCGGCGAGCCGGTATTCCCGCGTCACAAGCTGAACGGGAGGTGACCGGCCTGGATGGCGCAGTTCCTGCAAGGTGCTCCCTCGTTCAAGTGTAACGGGACGGAGGCTCGCAGGTGGCAACGACCCGGTGGCATCGACTTCACGCCATGGCGCGCCGATTCGGTGGAATCGGAGCATTGGTCGTGCTGGTGCCCGGTATCCGCACGGATGGTCCGGTTCCGCCCCGTTCTCGCGTCGAGACCGGGCGAATCGAAGGCGTCGCGTCGATCGCCAAGGTTCTCACCACGACCCGGAGCCGGATCCGCGTCTATGACGAGCCGGGATCGCCGCCGCCGCGCGCCGCGACCGACGCCGATCCACTTGCCAACGTGGTGATTTACCTGGAGGCCGCTCCAGGACTCCGGGGCGCGTCGTCCACGCCTCGTTACCCGCCGTCGCTCCGCCAGCGCGACGAAGCATTTGTCCCGCACGTCCTGCCGGTGGTGATCGGCACGACGGTTGATTTTCCCAACGATGATCCGCTCTTTCACGACGTCTTCTCGCTGTCGTCGGCGAAGAGCTTCGACCTGCAGCGCTATCCGCAGGGTACGTCCCGGACGGTCACGTTCGGCAAGGCCGGCGTGGTCGAAGTGTTCTGCCACATCCACGCCGACATGAGCGCCTACATCCTGGTGCTCGACAATCCGTTCTTCGTGGTGCCGGATTCGTCCGGGCACTTCGCCCTCGACAACATTCCGCCGGGCGACTACTCGCTGGTGGCGTGGTACGAACGGTCACGCCCCGTCATCACCCGCCTGCATGTCGACGCGGGCCGGACCGTGCACCAGGACGTCCGCATCCCGATTCCCGCAACATGATGGGCCTGGCGCGCAGGCCTGGATGGATTTCCCGGTTTGGCGCCACGTCGCTCGGCACCAAGCTCGCCACCGTCGGCGCTCTTCTCGCCGCGATCGTCGTCGGCGGCGCCTTCCTGGCACTGCGGATCAGCACCGAAGATCACGTCCGCGGCGTCTTCGTCGGCGAACTGCACGCCAGCCAGATCGCGCTGCGAAGGATCGAGTCGCAGAACCGTCGAATGCTGCTGCAGCGCGCGGTCCTGGTGTCGACCTCGCCGCCAGTGCATGCGGCACTCGCCGCGTGGCGCAACGAGGCGGCCGGCGGGGCCGCGCAATTGGAGCGTCGTGCCACCATTCACGGCGCCGTCCATGATGCCTTCGACGGACTCGACGCCGACCTCCTCGTCGTGACCGACGACAGTGGCCGAGTGGTGACCAGTGAATCGAAGCTCGGCGCTCCACTGGACGGGGTATCGCTCGCCGCGCTTCCCGCAATGCACTCGGCGCTCTTCTCTCTGACCGACTCACCCGATTCGACGCTCGGGGTGTTGCAACAGGGGAGCATCCCGCTCGAGATCGCGGCGGTGCCGATCCTCGAAGGCGGATTCCCCGTCGGCGCGGTCCTCCTCGGCGAACGGATCAGCGGATTCGTGCCGATTGATGTCGGCCCCGCCGCCGGCGAGGTGGTGGCGTCCGACCGGCGAGTGCTCATCTCGTCGATTGCCGACGCGCCGGCTGGCTCGACGTGGCGCCCATCCTGGCGACGAGTCGCCGACGGTGACCGCGATCTTGTCATCGGTGATGCCGAGTACGTCACGGCGACGCTGCCGCTCGGATACGGTGAGGATGGGCGCGCGGTCGATCTCTATCTGTTGCGCTCGCTGTCGGCGGCAACCAGTCCAATCGAGGTCGCGTTGACGCGGCAATTCATTCTCGCCGGAATCCTGGCGGTGCTCCTGATTGCTGCCGGTGGAGCGGTGCTGTCGCGAACGACGCTGCGACCGCTGTCGCGGTTCGTCGCCTTCATGCAGTCGGGGACCGGCGCGGACGGCTACGCGCGCTTTGACGAGGCGGGCGCACCCGCTGAAATCACCGCTCTCACCGACAGCTACAATCGCCTGATCGAGTCGCTCCGCCGGGGACACGAGCAGGTGCGCCAGCGAACCATCGATCTCGCCGAGGTGAACGAACGACTCAACCGGCAGATCACCCAGCGCGAACGCGTCGAGCAGGCGCTTCGCGAGAGCGAGGAGCAACTCCGCCAGGCGCAGAAGCTCGAAGCGCTCGGCGCTCTTGCCGGCGGCGTCGCCCATGACTTCAACAACATCCTCTCGATCATCCTCGGCTACGCCGAGATCGTTCGCGCCGAGCTGGCGCCGGCCACGACCCAGCACGCAGACGTGGGGAAGATCACCGACGCCGCGGTGCGAGCGCGTACGCTGGTGCGACAGCTCCTCGCCTTCTCGCGAAAACAGGTGCTGCAGCCGCAGGTCCTTGACCTCAATCATGTGGTAGCCGGCGTCCAGCCATTGCTGCGCCCGTTGATCGGCGAAAACGTCGTGCTCGAGGTCAAGCTCGCGCCGGGTCTCGCGCACGTGACCGCCGATCCTGGCCAGATCGAGCAGGTGATCATGAATCTCGCCGTCAACGCACGCGACGCGATGCCGAATGGCGGACGACTCGTGATCGAGACGTCCAACATCGTGCTGGACGACGCTTCGGGTCACCAGCCTTTGCCCGCCGGCCCGGTGGTGATGCTCGCCGTGTCGGATACCGGCATCGGGATGGACGCGGCGACACGCCGCCGGATCTTCGAACCGTTCTTCACTACCAAGTCGGTGGGGCAGGGGACCGGACTCGGTCTCGCCACGGTGTACGGCATCGTGCGGCAATCCGATGGCAACATCACGGTGTTCAGCGAACCCGGTGAGGGGAGCACGTTCCGCTGCTATTTCCCGCCGGTCAGGGCACCGGAGCTCGCGCCGGCTCCGATGGCTGTCGCGGCCGGGCCGGCGCGTGGTGCCGAGACAATTCTCATCGCCGAGGATGAACTGGAGCTCCGCGAACTGATGCGGCGCGCACTCGAACGGCAGGGATACCGCGTCATCACCGCGAGCGATGGTGCTGTTGCCGTGGAGATGGCGGCAGGACATGACGGCCCGATCCATCTCCTGGTGACCGACGTGGTGATGCCGGTGCTCTCCGGGAGCGAACTGGCGCAGCGCCTGATGGCCAAACGACCCGGCCTTCGCGTGATCTTCATTTCGGGCTATTCGACCGAAGCGATCGATCGGCACGGCGTGCTCGCCCCCGATTCGGTCTTCCTGCAGAAGCCGGTGTCTCCCGATGCGTTGTCGCACGCCGTGCGAGACCTGCTCGACAGCGAACTGCCCGCGAGCGCCAGGTGAAGCGCATCGCCGCCGCCGGAATCATCCTGCTCGCAGCCGCGGTGACTCGCGGTAGCGCGCAAGGCTTCGGCGTGGAAACGCTCGGTTCGGTCGAGACCTGGAAGACCGACACCGGGTCGCGGCTCCTCGCGCGCAACGGCGGGGATCCGGTCGCCACGGCCGAGGTGTATGCGTGGCTCGCCTGGCAGCCGGCAGCCACGCTTCGCCTGATGGCAATTGGCGAACTCGACGCCGCGAGCGGTGCTGCGAGTTCGGTCGACGGCAATATCGAAATGTTCTCGCTGCGCTGGTGGCATTCCCGCGCCGTGCGCGTCGAAGCGGGGAAGATTCTCCTCCCGCTCGGCGAATTCGCAGCGCGGCGCTTTGCCAACGTCAACCCGTTGATCGGCGACCCCGACACCTACGTAAGCGAATACCCGTGGGGCGCGTCGGTATCCGGTGGCGTGGGGCCGATCGACTATGTCGCTGCCGCGGTGACGTTGCCGGCCGTGAATGTGCGGTACACACCCCAACCCGGGAGCGAGTTGCGTCCGGTGATCGGGGCCGGAGTGAGCCTGGGGCCACGCCTCCGCATCGGCGTCAACGCGACGCACGGACCGTATCTCGGCGAAAGCGTGTCGGATCTCCTGCCGATCGGAACCACGTGGCACGACTTCTCCCAGACGGTCGCCACCCTCGACCTTCGTTTCAGCGCCGGGCGAACCGACACGCGCGGCGAAATGGCGTGGTCATCGTATGACGTTCCCACCGTCACCGATCCGGTGCACGGCCTCGGCTGGTATCTCGAATCCCGGATCGCCTTGTCGCCGCGCTTTTTTATCGCTGCGCGGTACGAGGACAACCGGTACGCGTTCGTCCTCCCGGTGAGTCCGGCGTTCTGGGTCGGTGCAGCGACGACACAGATGAATGGCGAGGCCGGGCTCGGCTTCCGACTTTCGGCCGACGCGCTGATCAAGGCGTCGCTCCGTCGCGATCATTGGCCGGTGCATGAGATCTCGGGAACATCATTTCCCGACGGGTACGCCGTCGCGGTACAATTCTCCTATCACGCCGACCTGCTCCAGCTGCTCACCCGGAAGCCCTGATCGAGGGTGCGCCCCGTGCCCGGTCCCGGTGTCAACCGGCTCGGATTGATCGTCTGACTGACACTCTGTCGCGGCGGTCTCATGTCCAGCGATGTCATCATTCTTGGTGCCGGCTTGTCCGGACTCGCCACCGCCCAGCGACTCGGCGAGTCCGGACTGTCGGTCGCGATGATCGAGGCTCGGGACCGGATCGGCGGCCGGCTCTGGTCACTCGCACCGCCGGGCGACGCCGGTTCAATCGAGCTCGGCCCCGAGTGGTTCGACTGTGACGGGCCGGTTCATCGTCTCCTCGCCAAGGCCGGCGCCGAAGTGCGGGAGGCGCTCGGTGGATTCGTTCGGCGCGCCGGAAGTGAAGTAGTTCGCGTCGATTGGGATCGCGAAGAAGCCGCCGGCCTTCGCCAGCGCCTGCACGATCGCGCACGAGGCGACCAGTCATTGCGAGCGGCGCTCGATGAATGTTGCAGCGACGGCAAGTTCAGTGACGAGCGGCAGGATCTGCTGGGCTACGTCCAGGGATTTCATGCGGCCGATCCCGATCGCCTGAGTCTCCACTGGTTCCTCGAGGTCGAGCGGAATCAACCGGCGGAGGCTTCGCCGTATCGAGCGCCCGGAGGACTGCATCAGTTGATCGAAGGATTCCGGCGGTCCCTCGCGCCGCGGACTGATCATCGTCTCGAGACGCTGGCGATTGCAGTGCGCTGGAAGCGCGGGCGCGTCGAAGTCGATGTGGACCATCATGGCGCAGTCGAGACGCTCGACGCACCGGCACTCGTCGTGACGCTTCCGGTGTCTCTTCTCGCGGCACCGGCGGATCGCAAGGGCGCTATCGAGTTTTCGCCGTCCCTCGAGATGAAGCGTCAGGCATTCGACACGTTGTTGATGGGAGCGGCGATCAAGCTCGTTTTCCGCTTCGACCGGCCGTTCTGGCGAGATGTGCCAGGGCTGGGCGAGGCGCTCTTCATTCAGGATGTCAGTCAGCCATTTCCGACCTGGTGGACGGCGCAGCCTGCGGATTCTCCGGTGATCACCGGCTGGATCGGCGGACCGCCCGCCGGTCGAGCCGCGGCGCGCGCGCCCGAGGAATTGCGCAACGAGGCGGTCACGTCGCTGGCCCACGCGACCGGCCGGCGCACTTCCGACGTCGCCGGCTCCCTCCTTTCATGGCATTATCACGACTGGGTGAATGACCCGCTCAGCCGCGGGGCATACAGCTGGGTCGCCGTGAACGGCCTGGAGGCTCACACCGCCCTCGCGGCATCACTCGACGAGACTCTCTTCTTCGCCGGCGAAGCGACGCGCGGGCAGGGCTTCAATGCCACAATGGACGGTGCGATCGAATCGGGATGGCGCGCCGCCGAGGAAGTCCTCGCGACCCGCTGAGCAGCCAGCTACTTCGCGACGCGGCGCAGTTCGAGATCGAACGCCGGTATTGCGGGCTCTCCCGGATACATCTGCGCGAACGGACCTCGCAGGTGCTGACCGCCGGCGACCGTGCCTTCAACCGCGTGCACCACGGCCAGTGCCTGGAGATGCGTCACCGTTCGATCGCGCGGATCCGGCGCCAGCGTCCAGCCCAGGATGAGCGGACCACTCGCTTCGATCGACCAACCCGGACCGGCGACGACGACTCCGTCAGGCGCCACCACGCGCGGATTCGGCGCGCCCATGAGCCATTGCCCGCTGCGCGCCGCGGCGGAATTGCGCGGTGCCAGCCGGACCGACGCAGGGGGCGCGCGAAGCGTGATGTCGATCACCGCCTGATAACGTGGACCGATGGCGCGCTCGAATGCCACGCGATCAATCACCGTGTGGATGACGACGCGTTGCTGGTCTGCACGTACGGTGATCGGCGCGGGCATCGTCGGAGCGTCGATCGGAACCAGCGGGTAGATGAACGTCACTCCTGCCCGAACGTGCACTGCATCGCGCGCGTCGCCGATGATGCGCTGCCATGCCTCGGGCCATGGGCCCGCCGCGGGCGCCGCAATCGGTGGCGGCACCATCGTCAGACCGGCGTCGCCAAGCCCGCCGCGCACCACGGTGCGATAGAGCTCGGCGACCTGGGCGATATGCGCCTCAGCGACCGCCGCGGGAAGGCCATCCATCCATCGCGGTCCCAGGCCGACGTTGTGGTCGGTCACCACCGCGGCCGCAAGGAGGAGACTCCGCGGCGAAGTCGGCTTGAGCGCGGCAATCGCGCGCCGCAGTCTCCAGCTCCAGACCGGTTCGCTCGCTCGCAGGAGATCCCAGTCGCCACCCCATTCGCCGCGGCGAACCGCCAGTCGGGAACCGGCGCGGGTCTCCAGATGCCGGAAGAATTCATCCGGCGTCGCCACGACGAGACGGGGAACTCCACGCCGCTGGTTCCACCGTGCCGCGGCCGCGTCGAGATGAGTTGCGCAATCGGGACTGCCATTGTCCGACGAGTGCTGGATGATGCCCAGCGGCGAGTGTCCTGCCCACGCCGCGAGTTGGCGTCCGACACCGAGATTGAGGATGCTGTCGTCGCTCATCGACGCTGGAAACTCCTGCGGATCGAGGGCGCGGATGCAATCGGGCGGAAGGAGCCAGTTGGTGAGCCCGGCTCCGTATCCCCGCGCGTCGATGGCGATGAGCACGCGATTGCCGCGCGACGACTCCCAGTAGAACGGATCGCGCGTCACCGCTTCGGAGAGCGGTGGCGAAAAGGTCAGGTTGGGACCCATGAGGAGATAGCGAATCCCCTGGGCGGCGAGCGCGTCGACCATCGCTTCCGGAATGGCGGGGACGTCATTGACCACCGCGACCGTCGGGCGCACGCCGAGCTCGCGCTGCATTCGATCGAGATGCAGTGTGAGCAGGTGCAGTGCGTCGGGAAAGGCTGCGGCGTGCGGCGAAAGGAGGGTGGCGCCCACCCCGATCTGATGCTTCGTCACCAGCGCTCGCAGCCGGGCGATGCGCATCGGATCGTCGTGATACTGATCGAGCCATGCTTCGACCGACCAGCCTCCCTCCTCGAACCAGATGAAATGCGGGTCGTGCGTGGCGAGGTCGATGGCGCGGTCCAGAATCGCGATCCGCTGGCGGCGAACGTCGGCGATCGGCGCGGTGAAGCCGATGTCGAGATGCGAGCCCGGAACGACGAAGACGGTGTCAGGGGCGCGCTGCGCCGCTGCCGGTCGGCCCAGCATCATCATCGCGGCCACGAGTGCGGCCATCGCCTGGATGCACCAGCGCTTCACGGCTTGAGCGCCGACCATTCGATCTCATTGAGGAGATTCCCCACGGCCTCGGCCGACGAGGTCTCCATGCCGAAGCAGCGCGGCCCTGTTGCCGGATCAGGCCGGATCCCCGGGAGTCTCGCCATCAGGGCGAAGACCTCCGGTGTGAACGAGGCTCGAATGCAGTAACGAATCTGGTACGGCGTGGCGAAGCGGAGCGGTGTGAGATCGCCACGTCGCAGCCGGTCGACCGCGCGCAACGCCGCTTCGCGCAGTTCTGCGTGGGCCCGCGGAAACGACAGCGACGCTCCGGCCGACCGCCCCAGCGCGGTCTTGACGGTCACCGTCTCGATCGGGCCCAGCATGTCGCGGGTCTCGGATGTCAGCGCATCGTCGCCGGCGGCGAGGATCAGCGGCACGCCCATTTCGCCACCGATGAATGCGGCGATCCCGGTTTCGTTGAGCGGATGGCCGTTGACGGTAAATGAATCGAAGGCGTAGCTGTGCGCGATGATGCCGTTGCTTCCGGCATTGGAATGCGCGCCGATGATCATCATGGCGTTCATCCGCGGACTGAGCCCGGTGGTCATCACGATCGGCTTGGGCCACCCGCGGATCAGGAGGGCGCTCGGGTCGAGCCGCTCGGGAATCACATTGTGGAAATTGTCGCCACCGTGTCCTTCGTTGACCACGAAGGCGGTCGCGCCGCCGGCTCGCGCCCCGGCGATCACCGCATTGATCTCGTCGGTCTCTTCCTCACGGAAGCGCTGATGGTCGGGCGAGTTCCCCCGACCCGGCAACATTTCGCGCGCGTTGTTGACGACGCCGGCAAGCCCCTCCATATCGCTGATGATGTAGATGGCGATCCCCTCGGCCGGAATCAGCTGCTCGACCTTCTGGCGCGCCGCCTGGTATTCGGTGACGCCGTAGTACGCGCCGGGCGGCGTCGTGTCGAGCGCCTGGCGCGATGGCGCCGCGACGGAACCCCGGCCCTGCGCAGCGATTCCGGTGACGAATGCGGCGGTGCCAGCCATGAGAACGAGGAGCCGCGCCAGCCAGCGTGCGCCGTTCATCGAACCGCCAGCGGTTCGATCGCGTCGATCAGGTAGCCGATCTGGCGCGCGTCGGCGGTGGTGAAGCGGAAGGAGCGCGCACCGGTGCGCTCGAGGCCGAAGCCAGTGAGCGCGGCGACCTCAGCCGATACCGAGTCGGGCAGCGTCTTCGCCAGCGTGAACTCGACGCGATACGGCTTCTCCATCGTGAACGGCTTGAGACGATGATCGCGCGCGCTCTGCACGGCGAGTGTGGCGCCGGTGGCCAGGACTTGATGCACGCGTGCCGGGCTCAACGTGATCGCCGCCATCGTGCCGACCGCATACTTCGTGATCACCGGCACGAAATCGGATCCGAGAATGGCCCGACATTCGGCGATCGCGGCGTCATCGCCGGCCACGAGCGACACCGGCACGCCCATTTCCCCGGCGATCAAGGCGTTGACCGTAACTTCGTTCATCACCTTGCCGTCGATCGCGAGTGCATCGAATCCAAAGGTGTGGGAAAGGACGCCGGGCGTTCCCGCGCTCGCCGTCGCCCCGATGAACATCACGGTGCCGAAGGTGCTGTCGAGTCCTGAGATCATGAAGAGCGGACGCGGGAAGCCGCGGACGAGCGTCGCCAAGCTGTCGATCTCCCAGGGGAGAATGCTGCCAAAATTATTGGCCGGGTGCGCGTCGCTCACCACGATCGATCCGGCGCCCGCGAGTCGTGCACCATGCACCGCGGCATTCGCTTCCTGTGTGAACAGCGAGCGGAACCGGGTTTCGTAGTCGGCGTTGTTGACCGTTGCCGACAGGGGCGCGCCGTCGACCGGGGGGGACAGCTCGCGTGCGTCGACAGCGGTCCCCATACCCGACATCGCGGCAACGATATAGACGCGGTACCCGGGCTCCAGCGGAAGCTGTTTTCCCAGGAATGGATTGGCGACCACACCGGCGCCGGTACGCCCGGCCCCCTGTCCGGCCAGGGCCGGGGCGCTGGCAAGCGCGAGAATGGCGACGAAACGAACCTGATTAATCCTGATTGGAGTCCTCCATCGCGTCGAGCGCTTCTCCGATCGCCGCCACCGTTGCATCCACCCGGACCGGCGGATTGGCACCGTGCATCATCGCATCACTGCGCTCGTGAATCTTCTGCAGGATCCCGGTGTCCTTGAGGATGTGCCCGGTCAGCACCGCGACAACGCTCTCGTTGGCGCCGATCGTCCCGTTCTGTCGCAACTGTCGCACGCCGGCCACCGACGCGGCACTCCCTGGTTCGCAGCCGACACCGGCGCGGTCGATCTCGATCTTCGCCGCGAGGATCTCCGCATCCGTGACACTCGCCACCACGCCGTTGGTCGAGCGGATGGCATGCACGGCGCGCCGATACGAGGCCGGTGCCCCGATCTTGATGGCGCTCGCCACCGTCTCCGCGTGTACCGGTACCAGCTCGTCGAATCCCCGCGCGAACGCGTGAGCAAATGGTGCGGCCCCGGCCGCCTGTATCGCGGCGATCCGCGGCTTCCGGTCGATCAGCCCAAGCGTGTACGCTTCGTCGATCGCTTTCCCGAACGCCGAGGTGTTGCCCAGATTGCCCGCGGGGAGTGCGATCCAGTCGGGCGGCGTCCAGCCGAGCTGCTGCAGCAACTCGAAGACAATCGTCTTCTGTCCCTCGAGCCGGAAGGGGTTGATCGAATTGAGGAGGTAGACGCCGAGCGTTTCGCTCGCCTCCTGCATCAACGCGAGGCAGCGATCGAAATCGCCCTCGATCAGGAGCGTGCGCGCGCCGTAGGCCAGCGCCTGCGTCAACTTCCCCAGTGCCACCTGTCCGTCGGGAACGAGGACGAGTGCTGCGAGTCCCGCATGCGCCGCGTACGACGCCATCGACGCCGACGTATTGCCCGTGGACGCACAACCGACGACCCGAGCGCCGATCCGCTTCGCCTGCGTCACTCCCACCGTCATCCCGCGATCCTTGAACGATCCCGTGGGATTGTGGCCCTCGTGCTTGAGGAGGAGCCGGCCGGCTCCGGCCCAGCGCGTCACCGCCGCGCGCTCCAGGAGCGGCGTGTTTCCCTCCGGGTGCGACACGGCGACATCGACGCCGGTGGGGAGGATCAGTTCGCCGAAACGCCAGACACCCGACGTCGACCGATTGGCGTCGAGGCGCGCTCGCAGCCCCTCGCGATCGACATCGTGCACGATCGCCAGGAATCCGCGGCACCTCGGACACCGCTCCGCCCGATCGAGTTCGTCGATTTCATGACCGCAATCGTCGCAGCGCTGCCAGCTCTTCCGCGTCATGAACACACTCTCGCACCCTGGGTATCGACGTCGTCGACGCGCGCGCGCGCGTCGACGCCGGCGCGCGCATACGCCGCGACCATCGCAGATCCAACCTTCGCACCAACGCCGGGATCGTCGACCAGCGCGAACACCGTCGGTCCGGCGCCGCTGATCGAGCACGCCAGCGCCCCGCTCGCGAGCGCCGCTGCCTTCGCGCCGTCGAATCCCGGCAGCAGATGGCGCCGCGCCGGCTCGGCGATGCGATCGTCGACGCTGCGTCCGAACAATGCCAGGTCCCCGAGATACGCCCCGGCGACCATTCCCGCGATGTTCGCGGCCTGCACCAGGACGACCTCGCGCGCAATCATCTCGGGAAGCGCCGCGCGCGCCATGCTGGTGCGCAGCTGCTGCGCCGGGTGAACCAGGACGATGCGCAAACGGTCGGGGACGGGAAGGCGGATCAAGTCGAGCGGGTCGAGCGACCGGATCAGCACCAGGCCACCCAGTAGCGCCGGCGCGAGATTGTCGGCATGCCGCCCGGCCACTGTCGATTCGGCAGCGAGTCCGCATTCGAGGAGCGCTGTTGCATCGAGACCGGCTTCACAGAGGTGATTCGCGGCCACCGCACCTGCGATCGCCGATGCCGCACTCCCTCCCTGACCTCCGGCGAGCGGAAGCCCCTTCCGTACCGACATCGTCACGCTGGCGCAGCATCCGGCGCGCTCGAAGACCGCCGCCGCGGCGATGGCGCTGGCATGCCGCGCCGGGTCGCGGGGGAGGTCGCGATGGCCGGGATCGATAATCTCGATGCCGCTGTCGCTCCCTTCGCGCCGGGCGAGCGTCACGGCGTCGCCAAGCCCCGCGACTGCGAGGCCGACGATGTCGAGTCCCGGGCCGACGTTGCCGATCGAGCCGGGTGCGAATGCCGTTGCGGTCTGGCGCATCGGCGCAACCTGTCGAATGATCCGTTGAAAGTCCACGGCGGCGGGGGTTACCTTGGCTGCTCCTCGGATCGGGGAGCATCACCTCATGCACGTCGGAGTATTGAAGGAGACCGCTGCGCGCGAACGCCGGGTGGCACTCACCCCCGACGCCGTCACGCGGCTGGTCAAGGCCGGCGATTCCGTCACTATCGAGCGTGGAGCCGGTGTCGCCGCGTGGTTCGCCGACGAGGCCTACGCCACGGCGGGTGCCACTGTCGCGGGACCAGATGAGGTGGTGCTGGCCGACATCCTCTGCAAGGTGCAGCGACCCTCCGACGCCGAGGTCGATTTCCTTCGCCGCGACTGCGTCGTCATTGCGGTTGCGGGCCGCGAGCCGTCAGCGCCGCTCGCCGCACTTGCCGCGCGCGGCGTGACACTTCTCGCCCTGGAGAAGGTCCCTCGTTCGACGCGCGCGCAATCGATGGACGTCCTTTCGTCGCAGGCGACCGTCGCTGGTTACAAGGCGGCACTCATCGGCGCCACGGAGTTGGGTCGCTTCCTTCCGATGCTCACCACCGCTGCCGGATCGCTCACGCCGGCCAAGGTGCTGATCCTCGGCGCCGGTGTCGCCGGCCTGCAGGCAATCGCCACCGCGCGCCGCCTGGGCGGTGTCGTGACCGGTTTCGACGTCCGTCCTGCGGCAGCCGAAGAAGTAAAATCGCTCGGCGCCAGGTTCCTCGCCCCGGAAGCGGTCACGGCCGACGCGGCGACCGCCGGCGGCTACGCGCGCGAGCTGGCGGAAGATCAGCAGGAGCGCGTCCTCACGGCGATCGCCGGCGCGATCGGCCCCGCCGACCTGGTCATCTCCACCGCCGCGATCCCCGGGAAGCCGGCGCCGCGACTGATTACCGCTGCCATGGTTGAATCGATGAAGGCGGGTTCGGTGATCATCGACGTCGCCGCCGAAACCGGTGGCAACTGCGAACTCACGCAGCCGGGCGCAACGATCGAGCATCACGGCGTCACCATCATCGGTCCGCTCAATCTGCCGAGCACCATGCCGCTGCACGCGTCGCAGATGTTCGCGCGCAACGTGGTGAACCTCCTCGATCTGCTGCGCAAGGATGGCAAGCTCGTGCTCAATCTCGATGACGACATTGTGAAAGCGATGGTCTCCTGAATGACCGCAACCACCGTAATCCAGCTTTATGTCTTCGTCCTCGCGGCGTTCCTCGGCTACCAGGTCATCGTCCGGGTGCCGCCGCTCCTCCACACGCCGCTGATGTCGGCCACCAACGCGATCTCGGGGATTTCGCTGGTCGGCTCGATCGTCGCCGCGGGATCGGGTGATCGGCACATCAGCAACATCCTCGGCTGCATCGCGGTGGCGTGCGCCATGGTCAACGTCGTCGGCGGCTTCGCGATCACCGACCGGATGCTCAAGATGTTCCGCCACAAGCCCGCCGAGCCCGCCCGCCCGGAGGCGGGCAAGTGAATATCCGCGAACTGCTGACGCAGATCACCTATCTCGCGGCGTCGGTCTTCTTCATCCTCGGCCTCCGGTCGCTGACCCATCCCGACAAGGCGCGGCGCGGGATGAACCAGGCCGCGGCGGGAATGCTGCTGGCGATCATCGGGACGCTGGTGCAGCAGCAGATCGTGACGTACGAGTGGATCATCGTGGGCCTGGTGATCGGCACGCTGATCGGAATCCCGATGGGAACCAAGGTTCCCATGACGGCGATGCCGCAGCAGATCGCTATCTCGCACGGATTCGGTGCGCTGGCCGCAACGCTCGTCGGCGTCAACGAATTCATCGTCGACGGATTCGGCGCCGGCATCGGTCACGGCACCATGGTGGCGCTGGGCTTCGAGACGCTCTTCGGCGCGCTCACCGTCACCGGCTCGATCATGGCGTTCGGCAAGCTGCAGGAAATCCTTCCCGGCCGGCCGATCACCTGGCCGCTGCAGAATGCCACCAGCATCGGCCTCCTCCTCGTCAACCTCGGCCTCTTCGCCTGGCTGATCGTCAATCCGGCCAATCCGATGGCGTTCTGGGGGATGATCGCCGTCTCGCTCCTGATCGGCGTCCTCTTCGTCGTCCCCATCGGCGGCGCCGACATGCCGGTCGTGGTGTCGCTGCTCAACTCGTACGCCGGCCTCGCGGCGGCGGCCACCGGCTTCGCGATCGGGAACAACGTCCTGATCATCGCCGGGGCACTCAACGGCGCGTCGGGATTCCTTCTCTCGGTCCTGATGTCGAAGGCGATGAACCGTTCGTTCGCCAACGTGCTCTTCGGCGCGTTCGGCGGCCAGGTGGTTCCGGCCAGCACCACGTCGTCCGCGGGGCTCACCGTGAGAAGCATCACGGCCGAGGACGCCGCTGTGCAGCTCGCCTATGCCTCTCGCGTGATCGTCGTCCCCGGCTATGGACTCGCAGTCGCCCAGGCGCAGCACGTGGTGCAGGAACTCGCCGAGCAAATTGAGAAACGTGGCGGCGACGTGAAGTACGCCGTGCATCCCGTGGCGGGGCGGATGCCCGGCCACATGAACGTCCTCCTCGCCGAGGCGAACGTTCCCTATGACAAATTGCTTGACATGGAGGAGATCAACCCGCAATTCGAGCAGTGCGATGTCGCCCTGGTCGTCGGCGCCAACGACGTCGTCAATCCCGCAGCACGCACCGACCCATCCTCGCCGATCTACGGCATGCCGATCCTTAATGTCGACAAGGCGCGCAGCGTCATCGTCCTCAAGCGCGGGATGAGCGCCGGATTCGCCGGTATCGAGAACGCGCTCTTCTATGAGCCGCGGACGGCGATGCTCTTCGGCGACGCCAAGGCGTCCCTCACCCGACTCGTGACCGAAATCAAGGCGCTCTAGTGACGGTTCGGGCCTCTCAGGCGTCTCCGTGATACCGCTTGGCTCGCGGCGCACCAAAGTCAGATAGTTGTCAGGTGGGGAACGCAGGGGACCTTGCGTGCGTATGTCGCATGAGAATGAGGGTTGGCCGCAGTGTTTCACGGTGGAATTCGTTTCTGAAAGCTCATGTTTCACAGTGTCTTACGGTTCTAGCTTGCGAATCGACGGTCTCGGAGTTATTTTCGCCTCGCTTTGCTGGGCCGATCTTCTCGCCATAGTGGTGCGACTTGGGGTCGCTCCCTGATGGCGGGACCGAGGGGATAGGAGAGTCGGACGTGACCATTCGTGCTCGCGGGAAGCGGCGGTCGCTCCGTCCGGCGCAGATCGCCCGGGCGGTTGATGAGGGACGGGAGAGTCTCGATCTGTACCTCGACGAGATTTCGCGGGTCCCCCTGCTTAATCGTGAGGAAGAGATGGCGCTGGCGCGCCGGGCGTTCCAGGGCGACATCCTCGCCCAGGAGCGGTTGGCGCGGCACAACGTCCGCTTCGTCGTGTCGGTGGCGAAGAAGTTCCAGAATCGTGGCGTGCCGCTCGTCGACCTGATCGGTGAAGGGAACCTCGGGCTGATGACGGCGGCGCGGAAGTTCGATCCCGATCGCGGCGTCAAGTTCATTTCGTACGCGGTGTGGTGGATCCGTCAGGCGGTGCAGGCGGCGATCGCGCGCCACGGCCGTCCGGTGCGGGTGCCGCTCAACCGGACCGCCGACCTGTCGCGCCTCGGCAAGACGACGACGCTTCTCAAGGAGAAGCTCGGCCGGATGCCGACCACCGACGAACTCGCGCGCGCCACCGGGCTCACCGAAGAGGCCGTCCGGTCGCTCTCGTCGCTCAACACCGAAGCCGTCCGCCTCGATCACCCCACCCGCGAGGGCGACGGCAACGAGCGGATGGAGCGCTTCGCGCTGGCCGAGCAGGAGCAGACCGACGCCCACACGATGGCGAATTCGCAGAGCGCCGACATCGAGGCGGCCCTCGATTCGCTCCCGCCGCGCGACGCCAAGGTGCTGCGCCTCTATTTCGGGCTCGACGACGGCCAGCCGCGCACTCTCGAGGAAATCGGCCGGATGATGGGAGTCACCCGCGAGCGGATCCGTCAGCTGCGCGACCGCGCCCTGGTCCGTCTCCGCGAAGGCGAAACCGGCGAGAAGCTCAAGGATCTCGTCGCGTGAAGCGCGCCACGATCGCGGTGGCGTTCGTGGCCGCGGCGATGATCGCAGGCCGGGCAATGGCGCAGACCGCGCACCCCGATTATTCCGGCACCTGGATCATGCAGGCGGACAAGAGCTCGAGCGATCCGGCACCGCTGCCGACGTCGGCAACCTGGACGATCACCAACCACGGCGACACGATCACCGTCGACCGCACGACGATCCTCGCAACCGGAACGCTCCAGTCGCACGTCGTCGTTGCGACTGACGGCAAGTCGTATGACAATGCAGTTCCGCTCAGCCCGGAAATCACCGTCAACACGACGAACATCGCTTCGTATGATGCGCAGGGTCTCGTGGTGAAGACTTCGGGAAGCCTTCAGGGAAGCGACTTCGTGCAGACCGATCACTGGACCCTCGGCGCCGATGGGAAATCGCTCACGTCGACGCGCGTGGTGACGGTGGGCGAACAGACCGTGCAATCCGCCACGATGTACTTCACCCGCAAGCCGTAGCCTTCCGCAGCTCCGATCACATCATTCGAGTCGAGACCATGCCAACGAATCATCGAACGATCGTTCGCGTTGCACTCGTTGCCCTGCTGGTTGCTGCTGCGCGCGTCGGTATCGCTCCCGCACAAGGAGCCCATCCCGATCTGAGCGGAACCTGGGCCCTCGATACGGCAAAAAGTCAGGGTGGCCCCCTCCTTCCTCAGTCAGCGACGTACACCATCGCGCAGCACGGCGACACCATCACCATGGATCGCGTGACGACTACTACGATGGGTGACGCAACGGTGCATGCCGTGATCGGCACCGACGGCAAGGAATGGAAGAACAGCGCCAGCGCCGCGGGCCAGACCGTCGAGTTGACCAGCACCGCGTCGTGGGCCCATGACACGCTGGAGCAGCATCAGAGCGGTTCGCTGGCGGGGAACGAGTTCAGTGAGGATGACCGGATCTTCATGTCGAGTGACGCGAAGATCATGACGATGATTCGCACCATACACGTCGGCGGACAGGACTACCCGCCGCTCACAATGGTCTTCTCGAAGAAGCCGTAACGACATGATGCCGCAGGCCAATATCCCTTCTTGACCGACAGGTGGCGACCATGCAGACCAATTTCCGGATGATTGCGGGCGTGTCGGCACTTGGACTCGTGATGGCCGCCGCCGCTCCCGCGCAGGCGAGGCACCCCGACCTCACCGGCACCTGGATCCTCGACCCGGCGCACAGCGATGGCGCGGCGTTGCCGACCGCGGCGACGTACACCATCATCCAGCACGGCGACACCATCACCATGGACCAGCAGACCACCAGCGAGATGGGCACGGTGACGACGCATATGGTGCTTGGTCTCGACGGAAAGGCCTGGAAGAACAACGTCACCGGTCCCGCCGGCCCCTTCGAGCTCTCATCGACAGGAGGCTGGGCGCACGACACGGCGGCCTTCCTGTCGACCGGAACGATCCAGGGCGCGGATCTCGTCGAGTTGGACCGCGTCGTCCCCGGCGCCGATGGAAAATCGTTCACCATGCTCCGCTCCGGCAGCGCCGGCGGCCAGGACATTCCGCTGGTGACGTTGTTTTTCAACAAGAAGCCGTGACGCCGTCGAAACTTCGCTGCACTCGGTCCGTCACGGCATTCTACTTCCGGCAGTCACGCGCACGGTGTCCGCGAACACGATGTCGGCCGACGAGGTTCCGACCGACACGCGGTACTGACCATCGCCCACCACCCACTTCTGCGCTTTGGTGTCCCACCAACTGAGCGGATGATTGGATGCCCTGGGGTCGATCACGAGCCGGATCACCCGCTTGGTCCCCGGCTCGAGCCAGACCTTGTCGAACGCGACGAGGCGCTCCCGCGGCTCGCCGGCAGAATCTGGCAACCCCAGGTACAGCTGCGGTACCTCGGCGCCTCGACGATGTCCGGTGTTCTCGACCACGAACTGGACGATGATCGGGTGCGCGCCGTCAGACTCGCGCGGGGTGACAGCGAATTGTGAGAGCCGGAACGTCGTGTACGACAGGCCGAAGCCAAACGGAAATTGCGGCGTGATGCGGCGCGCCTGGTACCAGCGATAGCCGATCTGGAGCCCCTCGGAGTACTCGACCGCGGGACCATTGTCGTTGCGACTTGCGGAAACGGCGTTGCCCTGCGGAGCAACACCGGGCCACTGGCGCGCTGTGTTCGCCGGCAGGTCTCCGCCCCGCCTCGGAAAGGTGACGGGCAGTTTCCCCGAAGGTGTCACGACGCCGCAGAGAAGGCGGGCGGCGATGTCGCCGTCTTCCTGGCCCGGAAACCACGTTTCGAGCACCGCCGGAACCTGATCGATCCACGGGAGCAGCACCGACGCGTTGTCCTTCAGGACGACCACTGTGCGCGGATTCGCGGCCGCGACGGCCGCGATCATCGCATCCTGTCCGTCTCCCAGGTCGATGTCCGGGCGGTCCCGTCCCTCGTCAGACAGCGTGCCGGCGAGCACGACTACGACGTCGGCCGATCGCGCGAGCGCCACCGCGTCGGCGAGATTGCCATTGTCCTTCGCGACCACCGCGAGCGTCGCCGTCGCTGTCGATCCGAGCGACGCCAGCACCTGCTTCACCCCGTCGATCGGCGTGACCGTGTAGAGCGGCAGGACGTCCGAACTGCCATTGCAGCAGCCGGCGACGGCCTTCGTCGCATACTCGACTTTGCCGATGAGCGCCACGGAGTGCAGCGCCTTCGCATCGAGCGGAAGCAGGTGGTCGCGATTCTTCAGCAGCACAGCCGCCGCCTCGCCGATCGACCGCGCGATCGAGCCGTCGCGGGTCGCATCGATGGGCGCCTGCACTATCCGCTGATCGAAGATCCCGAGGCGGAACATCTGCTGGTACCGGCGAGCGAGCGCGGTGTCGATGTCGGCGATGGTGATCGCATGCGCGTCGAGCGCGGCTTGCAACCTCTCCGGCGTAAACCACGGGCCGTTTGCCGGGTTGCCGTCGCGGGATCCCGGCATTTCGTGATCCATGCCGGCAAGGAGAGTCGGCGCCGTACTGTGGACCGCGAAGAAGTCCGACTGCACGTAGCCGCTGAATCCCCACTCGCCACGCAGGACATCGGTGAGATGGTGGCGGTCCTCGCACTCGTGAGGTCCGTTGACGGCATTGTAGGAACACATCACGGACGCGACCTTGCCATCCTTGACGGCCATCTCGAACGGGAGCAGGTACAACTCGTGGAGCACCCGATCGGCAATCGTCTCGTTCACCGTCGTTCGGTTCGATTCCTGGTCGTTGGCGACGAAGTGCTTGGCCATGGCGATGACGCCGTGACCCTGGATCGCGCGAATCTCGGCGACACCCATCGCGCCCGTGAGGAACGGATCTTCACCGAAGTACTCGAAGTTGCGTCCGCCCTGCGGCACGCGGGCGAGGTTCAGTCCGGGTCCCTCGACGACCTGGAGGGCGAGCGCCCGCGCCTCCGCGCCGATGACGTCACCCATTTGTGTCGCGACGGCGGTGTCGAACGACGCGGCGACCGCCATCCCCGACGGCAACGCGGTGGCCGGTTGCGCCTTGCAGTCGCTCGCGCCGATGCCGACAGGACCGTTGGTGACGCGAAGCGTCGGGATCCGCAACCTGGGAATCCCGGGCACGTGGCGCGTGCCGTAGCACTGCGGAAAGTCAGGCACGACGCCTGGCGCACCGACGATCTGCTCGAACTTCTCGGCGGTCGTCATGGCGCCGAGCAGTCGCGCCGTTCGTTGCGCCGGCGTCGGCTCCGTGTGGATCCACGGCACGTCCTGCGCGCGTCCCATCGCGGGCGCGGCGAACGAGAGGGCGACCAGGAGTCGCTTCGCAGCGGAGAAGACCGCAGACCGGGGCGTCGACACCTTGATCAGTTCTTCCTGTAGGATGAGCTCCTGGTCATCGGATCGCCGCCGGGCGGTGTCTGGCTGACGACGACCACGAGGTGTCCCGGGGCGTCGAGCGAAAAGGCGAAGGTGACGACGAAGGCCGCGCCGCCGAGATCGCGGGTCATTGTCGCGCGGAGCGTCGACCCGTCCCACTTGGCGCGGGTCACGAGGTCGAACTGGTTGCCGTTGCCATCGGTCAACGTCGTCTTGTTGTCGATTCCGTCGAGGTTGAAGACGAACGTCGTTTCACTGCCGCGCGCCGTCTGCGCGTCCATCGTCAGCGTTTTCGAATCCTGCACGATCGTCAACCCGTCCGGCGCGCCACCGTTATCGCCACCAGCGGCCGCGGCGCCCGAGTCGGCGAGCCGCGTCCAGACGCCGGCGAAGTTCGGCGTCTGCGCGTGGACGTTCGCTGCACCTACGGCCAGCGCTGCGGCGGTCAGGAAGAGTGCTGCATGGCGCATGGGACACACTCCAGCATGAGGCCGGCGGCTGACCGCCGATGGTTGGTAGCGGCCTCGTGAACAATATATGGTCGCGCAACGCCTCCCCGCCGGTCAGACCACTCCGTTCGCGTTCGTGCGATATCACTTGACTGCCGCGAAGATCTTGTTGCACAGCGCGCCGACCTTTTGCTGCACGACGGCGACCGGTCCGGCGAGATCCCTGGCGACTCCTTGGGCCATGATGTCGCACAGCAGGTCATTCTTCTCGGAGACGACTTCGTTGAGCGAGGGCACCCACACCGCTTCGTCGCCGACCCCGGCGAGCGGCGCCGACGCGGTTGGCATGTGTCCACCCTGCCAGATCCCGAGGCTCACCTTCCCTGCGCCAGGACGGAGGGTCACGGAGATCGATGTGAAGCTCCCGGTGGTGAACTTGCACGTGCTCCCGTTGGTGCCGGGGACCTCTTCGGTGCCGGTGATCGGCGCACTCAGTATGCCGCCGACATCGGCCACCGTGAGCAGCTGCTGGCTGCAGGCACTGCCGTGGACCGCGGCGGTGGTGGCGGTTGCGGTTGCGGCGGTGCCGGTGGATCGCGAGGAGGCGGCCGACCGGCTGCACGCGGCGACGGCCGACGTGACAAGAACGGATGCGAGAAGTACAGGCGGAATCCGGAACATTGTGATCTCCAGGAATGTGCGGTGACTAGAATGTCGCCTTGAGCGTGACGGTCCCTGTCGCCGCGGTCCCGGCGACCGCCGGAAGCGTGGCGGTGAGCGTGCCGTGGAGTTGATAGGTCCTGGCGTCGGCGGCCGACGTGATCGTGTTCGCCGACGTGATGGTCAGTGTGAACCCACCGCTCGCCGGGGTGCCGTCGGACGCAGTCTGCATCGCCCATTGACTGGCGCCGCTGCTGATCGAGATCGCTGCAACCGTGCCCGGATCGGTCTCGCGATAGGTCTTCGTGGACGGTTGGCCGGTGAACGAGATCGTCACGAGCGCACCCGGATCGGAGAGATCGGGGACGAAGCCGAAGGCGGTCATGTTGTCATCGCTGGTCCAGAACGTCCCGATCGGTGTGCATGCGGGCGAGCCGGTGGATGCACCCGTCAGTGTGATTGTGCATCCGGTACTATTGGCGTTGTCATCGCCGCCGGCACTGGAGCTGCAACCGCCGATTGCCGCCACGGCGGCCAGGGCGAATATATAGGTCACGCGCATTGTCGTATTCCTCTTCATGAAATGGTGAACCTGCGGTCCGGCGAAACTCATTTCACGCCGGCCGGCGCCTGCACGTTGCTGTACTCGTTCACCTGGATATAGGTCACGCCGCCCGTCGAGGTGAGTTCCGAGGTAGTTCCCTTGTCGCTGGCGCGCCCGGAGCCCTCGGTCGAGTACACATGGCGCGGCGCGGCGATCGCCTTGCGCTCTGCGTCGACCATCGGCTGGCAGGCGGCCGGAATCTTCGGCGCTTGCGCCGGCAACGATGTCGTCACCAGCACCAGCGTGGTGATGACGGGGAATATCGATCGCGCTTTCATATCAGTGGTCCGTTCTCCTGAGGGATCGTGTTGTTCAGAGCCGCGAACAGATCGCAGCGAGCAGTGCCTTTGCCTTTTCGTAATCCGCCGACTCGAGTCCCATGCCGACGAACACGTCGTGACGAACGGCGATGAGCTGCGTACCGTGGAGCAGCGAGGCGTTGTCCCACGGCCCGGTGAGCATGGTGTCGGTCTGGAAGCCGTTCGTCGCCGCTGCACCCGGCGCCTTCCCGCTCGCCGCCGAACCGCCGACCATCTTCATCATCCCGCCGACCATCCCCTGCATCTGCGGCGGCAGCTTCATCGTGTCGAGCGGTGAGCTCGACGGCATCCCTGTGGCTGCGGAGACCGTCGCCATCTGGTGCTTCACCATCATGTAGTTCTTCTGGCCGCCGTCCCAGACGAACTCCACCGTGTACTCCCGTCCGCCTTGTGGTGTCGCGACTCGCCAGGTGCACGAGCTTTCCGGAGCGTCGGACGTGGGAGGAGCGGAGAGCGGACCGATCGCCGCTTCGACGTCGGCGCGCGGAATCAGGTCGCAGGCGGCCGCGGGATGCGGGGGCGGTTTCGGCACCAGCGCCACCGCCTTGGCGCCATCGTACGAGAGCGGATGGCCGAAGCGCGGCATGATGATCTTCGCCAGCGCGATCGCATCATCTTCCTTGCCGCTCGAGCCGCTCACATCGACCTGTACCGACTCCGTGCCCCTGGAGGCGAAGAGTGATCCCCCGGGAATCCACGTCGCCTTGTCCCAGGGACCGGCCTCGCTTTTCACCACCCGCTGGGCCATCGCGTCGCCGGCACCACCACCCGTCGCCTGGTTGAGCGCGCCGCCGACGAGATTGGCCGCGCCCTGCACGGCCGAGCCCGCGGTCGCCCCGCCGCCGCTCCAGTCGGGGGCCACCGTGACCTGGCGCCCGTCCTTGCCGCGGTACATGCACTGGTCGCCATGGACGTCGGCCGCGCCGTCACTTGCCCGGTACGGCGAGGTGGCCAGCGGTCCCACATACGGCGCCGCTTCCTCGGCCGAGAGCAGGGCGCAGGGGTCCTGGGCCTGGGCGGTCGAGCAGGCGGCCACTCCCGCCCAGCTCGCCGCCGCGAGCGCGAACCCGATTTTCCCCCGAATCCGAATGATCGACATGGTCCTCTCCGGTTGATGGCACAATCACGACGCGGGCCAAGCTACCGGCCGGGTGTCGCCCTGCTGTCGCTTCACCGTTTGTTGCTGGGCGACGGCGCGAGACCTACTTTCAACCGTTCATGATCGAGCTCAGCCTGCTCGGCCCCCACGTCCTCCGCGGCCCGGATGGACGGGAGATCACCTCGCTGCCGGCGCAACCGAAACGGTTCGCGCTCCTCGCATACCTGGCGCTCGGCGGTGGCGGTTACCGCCGTCGGGATACCGTCGCTGCCATCTTCTGGCCCGACCTCGATCAGTTCGCGGCGCGCCGCGCGCTCAGGAATACGCTTTATCACCTGCGAGAAGCCCTCGGCGACGGCGTGATCGTCACCCGCGGCGACGATGCCGTGTCGATCAATAGCGCCATGCTCACCAGCGACGTCGCCCGCCTCGGCGACGCCGTCGACGCCGGGCACAACGAGGACGCGGTCGAGCTCTATCGCGGTGAATTGCTCGCCGGTATCCACTTCGCCAACGCCGGCGAAGGCTTCGAGGAATGGCTCTCGACCGAGCGCCGGCGCGTCACCGACCTGGTCCTCCGGGCGCTGGAGGCGCTGGTCGAGCGCGACGAAGAGGCCGGCCACTTCACCGGCGCCGCGCATTGGGCCCAGCGCGCCTGCTCACTGATCACGGGCGATGAACGCTGGCTCCGTCGCGCGATGACTTTGCTCGATCGCGGCAGCGACACCGGCGGCGCGCTTCGGCTCTATGACGCCTACGCTCGCCGGCTCGCCGCGGAATTTGCCGCGACGCCAAGCGCCGAGACGCAGGTGCTTGCGACGCGAGTTCGCGATGGAACCAGAAAGCCGGCTTCGAATCCGCCTGTGGTGCCGCTGGCGGTTCCCGCACCGGTTCCCACTCCCACTGCGGTTCCCGCTCCCGCTGTGGTCCCCACTCCCGCTGCGGTCCCGGTGGTGATCGTCGAGTCAGTGCTACGCGCGTCGCCAGTCGCGCCGGTCGGCCCACCCGCGCATGCGCCATCGCCCGGCCCCGCAGCGCCTCGCACGCGATACCGGCGACGCGTCGCGATCTGGGGTGGCGTGCTTGTCGTGATTGGTGCAGTCGCCATCGGAACCGCGCGACTCACCGGCGCGCGAGCGGAGCCTCCTGTTGCCATGCGGAAGCGAGTGCTCGTCGCGGCATTCGACAACCGGACCGGCGACACCGCGCTCCAATCGCTGGGGCGAATGACGCAGGACTGGATCGCGCAGGGAATGCTTCGGATGAATCTTGTCGATCTCGTCGATGCTCGTGCCGCGTTCGTGCAGGGGCACACTGCCACCGGAGCGGCGGTCGATCCCGTCACGCTGGCACGCCGCACCGGTGCCGCCATTGTGATCTCAGGCAGCTACTATCGCACCGGCGACACGCTGCTTTTGCAGGCGTCGGTGCTTGATGTTCATGCCGGCCGGATCGTTCGCGTCGTGGGCCCGATCAGGTCCAGCGTCGCGACGCCGATTGCCGGCCTCGATGATCTCCGATCGCGGGTCATGACCGCGCTCAGCTCCGTCATCGACGTGCGCGCTACCCAGGACCTCAGGGAGGTCGACGAGATTCCCACCTACGATGCGTATCAGGCATACGTCGAGGGATGGGACGCCTATTGGCACGGCAATGGTCCCGGAGCGGAGGTCCTGTTTCTCCGCGCTGCGCACCAGGACACCGCCTTTGCCGCCGCGTCGATTGCCGCGTCGGTGGCAGCAGCCAACACCAACCATTGCGCGCTGGTCGATTCGATCATCGGCGTACTCGACGCCCGTCCGCAGGTAATCGACCGCGTCAATCGCCTCTCGCTGCAGATCGCGACAGCGCATTGCCGGGGCCAGAACGACGAAGCCCTTCGGCTGGCGGTCGAGCGTGCCGACCTCGAGTCGAACACGTCAGGCGACAGGTTGTCGGTTGCCGCCGCCGCACTCTGGGCCGGCCGGCCGCAGTTGACGGTGACACTGTTGCAGCGGCTCGACCCTGCGGTCGACCTCGCGTGGAGTACTGACACGACGCACTTCGACTACTGGAGCGACCTCACCGAGGCGTTGCACGTCCTCGGTCGCCATCGCGAGGAACTCGCCGCCGCCGATCACGCGCCGTCGAGTGCGCCGCTCAATCGCATCTGGATGCGGGCCCGCGCCCTCGCCGCCCTCGGCCGTCCCACGGCGGTGCTCGCGCTGCTTGACAGCGCGATGACATTGCCGTTCGAGGCGGCCGGTTTCATCGGTCTCGCTCCGTTCACCAATGGCCGGCCGCAGTACTCCGCCACGCCGGCCTGGGTTGCTGACTGGGTCGCCCACGAACTCGCTGTGCACGGTGACACCGTCGCGGCGCGCCAGGCGGCGACGCGCGCGGTGGCCTGGTACCGGGCGCGCTCGCCCGAAGAGCGCGGCACGGTGGAGGAGCGCCTCGTCGCGGCGTGGTCACTGGAGATGCTGGGGAACTATGCCGAGGCGGCAGCGTTGACTGCGCAGCTGATTGCTGAGGATTCGGTCAACGTCGATTTTCGTGGTGAACTTGCCGGGCTCGCGGCCGAACGCGGCGACACGGTACTCGCCGATTCGCTCGATCAGTGGCTCGCCGCCCAGCCGACGAGTCGGGTGGGGTGGAGCGCGAGCGTCTACCGGGCGCGGGTGGCGGAGCTCCTCGGCCGCGGCGATGCCGCGATGGCACGGATTCGCGAAGCGCGCGACGATGGCGCGTGGCCGCTGTGGCTCCATGTTGATTCGGGGCTGGTGCTGCTGCGTCGCAAGCCGTGAGCGGGGAAGGGTGACGAGCAGCTTCGCGGCAATAGTTCCCACAACCTGACAGGGAGCAGTTGATGACTCGATTGAAGCACACCAGCGGACTGGTTGCGCACGCGTTGCCGCGAATCGCCATGGTGTTCGTCGCCGTTGCGACGGTTGCAACCTCTTCGTCTGCGCAATCGCCGGCGCGCCACCCCGATTTCAGCGGCACCTGGATCCTCGACGCCGCGCGAAGCGACTCCAGTTCGTTCACGCCGAAGTCGGCGACGTGGGTCGTCGTGCAGCGCGGTGATTCGCTGGTGCTCGATCGCGAAAGCCCCGGCACCGGGAAACAGCACGCCGTCTACGCGCTCGACGGAACGCCGAGGACCAATACGCTCCGGTTGGTCGGCACATCGACGGCGGCGACGAGCCTGGTCTCGTGGCACGGCGATTCACTCATGGTGCACACCACCAGCCGCCCGCAGGACGCCGACCTGGTGCAGACCGACAC
>DASYAK010000006.1:0-63603 GCA_036501385.1 Gemmatimonadales bacterium
TTTTCTGTATTCTTCGGACATCCGCGCCCTCTAGACGTAACAAGCTCGGAAGATCAGGATTTCGCAGCACAAATCTTGGAGTCGAATGATGGTACGCTGGCGATCGTACTAGATCTATCATGGATACCCGAGGACGCCATCGTGGGCATGAAAGAGGATCCATCGATCAATTGGGACGCCTGATCAAAGCGAGGTCGCGGGATGGATGGATAGGGATAACCACGATGAACTACGCGGCTTGCCATCGTCGCATCGAGCGCCTGCTCGAAGAACTTCTGCCCTTCAGTGGCCGGACGCGCAACAAGCTCTCAAGTCGGACGTGCACTGGTGGGCCGAGGCGGCGCGTTGAACACCTGGGAAGTACTCGTCGTGCGCGAGCACGAAGGCGACTGGTGGTATGTCACCGGGCCCGGGCTGGATGAACCGATCCTGGCGGTACAGCGCGCGCCGGGGACCGGCGAATGGCTCCCGGTCGTGAGCGACGGGCGCGGCGAGTTGATCGCCATCGCCGACTCGGCTGGCCAGCTCAACAGCTCGTACACCGGCCCCGAGTATGATGCGGGCCTGTGGAACAGCTCGGGGCTCACCAGTCACAGCCGGAGCTTCAATCCGCGGCGCTGGGCGACGCCGGGCGGGATCGACACCATCTCGACCTTCCGCTCGCGGCAGTATGATCCGGCGACCGGCAAGTGGCTGCAGGAAGATCCGACCGGGGTCGCGGGCGGGGTCAATCTGTACCAGTACAACGGCAATGACCCGAATAGCTTCAGCGATCCGTTCGGGCTCTGCGATCCGCCTACTGACCCAAAGGGCCAGACTCATGTGATCCAGCCGGACAAGGGCGAGATTAGACCGGTCTCCGCCGCGAACGATCTGATTCTGGCAGTGGTCGGAGGAGTCGTCGATGCTAAACTTTTTGCAGCGGAGGCACGTATCGCCGCTGCACTTGGCACAGCCGAGTCCGCGGTTGGTGACGTGACAGTCGAGGTGGGCAGTGCCCGTGAAGCGGAAACCGCGTGCAACCGATTTGTCGGAGAGGGTGCGCGGGACATCCTCGAGACCCATGGCGGTCGAACTGGTCCAGCCATCGGACGCGAGAGTGCCGATCAGACTCGTGTTTATCGGTTTCCGGCGTTGAAGAAGTCGGGGCCAAACGCCGGCAGAACTGCGGCAAACCTCGTTCGCAAGGTTGGCGGCGACCAGGTTGGAAACACCCACCTCATCTTTCCGGAGGGACCGTGATTTCGCTCGCCGCCCTGCAAGCAAATATGGCAGTGCCGATTGAACTTGTGCTCAATCGGGGATCGCAGCTGGTCGTCCGCATCATCGAGGTCGATGAGACTTCTGAGCCGGAGATTCTGTACGAGGTACTACAAGTCTTAAGGTCGCCCGGCTTTGCAGCAGACGTGCCCGGCGCGCTATTGGGCCTTAGGGCTTCAGAGGTCCAGTCCTGGAGGGTGCATTCCGGTGCTCATCCGGCGTGAACCAGAATCGAATTGCTGCTGCGCCGGTCCAGATCAGCCGATTCCTGCTGCATGAATCGGGGAGATAAGGCCGCTCAAACCGTGAGAAGGCTTCTCACGGACAAGCGCTTCGACGTGCAGGAACAATTGCGGCGGAGCATCCAGGTGCCAATATGACGACCGAACGCCGTTGGTTTTCCGTCATCGTTGTGTTTGAAAGCCGTGTGGCGGGGATTATCGGCGTCCGGCCATTGTGCGAAGAACGAATCGTCCTGTTTGTGGCTGAGGACGAGCCTACAGCCATAGCAGCGGCGCGTAGATACGGCGTCTCCGCCCAGCACTCGTACGACAACTCTGCTCGTGAAACCGTCCAGTGGATATTTGTCGGCGTGAGCGATGCAAATGAACTCGAAGAGCGGGATGCAACGATCGGTTGGGAGGTCGGAAGTCGTTTTGTTCGGAAACATCGGCGGACTGTCGACCGTCTGTCGGAGTCGTCGTGACTTGCGGAAGCTCGCGGCGTGGCTCAACGGGCCCGCGCGGTTGCTCCCGTACCACGATTGGCATTATCGTGGTGGTGTGGTCAACCCAGGTCACCTGGAGGCCGGAGATCATACGATGACGGGAGGCAGTGGATAGACGGAGGTCCTGCAACCGTCACCGCGAACAAAACGACGCTCCGGAGACACCGAACCGCTTGGGCCGCATTAAGGACCGTCTGATGTCCATGCGTCGGGGACTACTCGCGGCCGCTGAAGCATTGCGGTCGACAACGCGACGAATGGCGATCGAGTTGGCTTGCCACACGCGGCCGCATGTTGACCGCAGCGGCTTTCGCCTTGTCGCGCTGTCCAATGATGTGGATTGGCAACGGTTCGTGGCGCGGATCGATGAGGTGATTGCCACCATTGACTTATATGACAAGAGGCGCCTCGCGGTAATACGATCGCGGGTGCGATCCTTCGTCCTGGTAAGCGACGGGGGCGATCATTTCGATCGCGATTTACGCGCGATCGTGCTGAATGAACGATCGGTCGTTCTTCGCACGTTGGCTGATCTGACGCTGCTTGTCGTGCATGAAGCGACGCACGCGATGATCCATGCGCGCGGCGTTCGCGGTTCGTGGGCAACGCAAGAACGCGTCGAACGGCTCTGTGTCGCCGAGGAAGCGCGGTTTGCGCGTCGAATGCCGGACGGTGACGCCCTTGCAGTGCAGGCCATTGCCAAACTCGACCGGAAATGGTGGACCGAGGACAAGGTGGCGGAACGCGAAGAGGCGCTGTTCAGGGCATTGCGAATACCGCATTGGGTTTTGCGCGTGCGACGTTTTGGCCGCCGTGCTCCCGGACCCAACCGGGACCTGAGTGTCAGTGATCACGTGGTTGCCAACCACGTCGCCATTGCAAAGCGCGCGACCAGATGATTCAATTCGGAATTCGAAGCACCACAGTCGTACGCCCCGGCGCGGGGGCCACGTCCGGCGTGTCGATGCGGGCGCAGACGTTTGATCCGCGGCGGCTCGCGATCGACTCCTCTCTGATTCAGTCGACTTTATCGACGCCTGGGACCGCCACCTCAGGGTTGCCTGGACCGCCCGTGGTCCGCTCGCTCGATCATCTGGTGTCGATGGAAGGTAGCAGACCGCCGACGATGTCGTCTCGCCGATGATTGGTGAGCCGGGTACCGTCCTGTTCGATCCTGGCCAGACCTGCCGACGATGAAAGACCGCGACGCTTCGAACCGGGATTGCCATCCAGATGATGGCATCGAGATTTCGCACACTCGAAAGGCCCAAGAATGCGTCGGACAGTGTCGGCCAGGATCGCGAATTTGAAGCTACGTAGCCTGCGCCGCTATCACCCGCTCGAGCAAGACTCGCCGCTGGAACGCGATCTGCCAGACAGACTGCGGGGGGAGATATTCATCGGAGTCTATTGGAATGTGTTGGAGTCACTTAGCGACGCGCTGCTCATTACTACATTCGGCATCAGAGTACGGCGTTCCACCGGATGGGTCATGCTGGACTACGATGATATCGGAGAAATCATTTACCCGCATCGCGAAGATTACGAGATTTCTGACCATTTGCGAATTCGAACTCTGTCCGGCACGGCGATCGACCTGCCAATTTGCGGTGGGCGGGGAAGGTTTCGCGACGTCTGGCCATTCATACGATTCATTCGGCGAGTACTCTGGGAGCCGGAATCGCCAGGAGCATCAGGATGAGCTGCCGTGGGAGCTACGCAATCGGCTGGGCGTGCTGGATCTTCACCCCCGGTTCGCATGGGCAGCAGGACCACGACCGGCGATGAGCGTCGAAGAGCCCGAAAACGGACCGGCGCCTGAACATACCGATGCTCAAACTCTACAAACGCATTAATACATGCCGACCCCCGACGAACGACGTCGACACCGAGGAGTATCACAACATCAAAGAAATCCAGATTGAGCCTGAGGGCGATGTCGTCCTTCCGGGTGCCGGAACCCATGTGTGGGTTCGAGGGACGCTCGGTACCAAGCAGATGGGGCCGGAATACACGAAGGTGGTGATGCGTGTGAAGCAGATTCACCCTTCAACGCTGCTGAACAGTCGGGGCACCGGAGATCCTCGGTGAGCTCGCTCGGGACCGGTTGTGCCACGGTGTGGCGCCGGGAATCTCACTCGGTCGACGCCAGTTTCTCGCACCCCCCTACCCCTCCGGCGGCCCGCTCTTCCCGGTGAGCAGCACCCCGCCCACGATGAGCGCCCCGCCCACCACGTGAATCAGACCAGGTCGCTCTCCCAGCATCACCATCGCGATCACCGTGGCCACCAGGGGCACTATGGTATTGAACACTACAGTCCGCGCCGCCCCCAGCATGGCGACGCCGCGGTTCCAGCAGGTGTACGCCGCCACCAGCGACAGGAGCGACGAGTAGGCAAGCCCCTCCCATGGCCCCGCGCCGATGTGCATCCAGTTGGTGTGCCGCAGCGCCGGGATCCCCACCAGCACCAGCCCCGGCGTCCCGGTGTACATCGTCCACGCGGTGAGGCGGAGCGACGACATCGAGAGGTTCCACCGGCGCAGCAGCAGCGTGTACCCGGTCCACATGACTACCGCGCCCAGCAGAAGCTCTTCGCCCGGCCCGAAGCCATGATCGAGCGTCCCACCGCGACCGACGACGACGACCACGACACCCGCCGTGGCCACGAGAACCGCGATCCGCTGCGCCGTCGTCACCCGCTCGATCCCGAGGAGTCCGGCGGTCATCGTGACCAGCGCCGGCATTCCCGCGATGATCAGCGAACTCTTGGTGGCCGAGGTGCGCTCGAGCCCTTCCATGAAGCAGATCTGATAGATGGTATTGCCGATCACGCCGAGCCCGACGAGCGGCCAGAAGGCGCCGCGCGGCAGGGGGATCGGGCCCTCGGCGAAGCGGACGATCATCCAGAAGACGGCCGACGCAATGACGAAGCGCAACGCCGTGAAGGCCAGCGGGTCGAGCTGGGTGAAGGCGATCTTGGCCGCGGTGAAATTGCCGGCCCAGAACAGGACGACGAGGAGCATGCCGAACTGGGGCGAAAGACCGCGGCGGTCTGGCGACATTGAGGCGGCAATATAGTGCGGCCTGCTTCTATATTTGCGCATGGATCAGGCCCGCGTTCGCAATTTCTGCATCGTTGCCCACATCGACCACGGCAAGTCGACGCTGGCCGACCGATTGATCGAGCTCACCGGCACGGTGGCCAAGCGCGACATGAAGGAGCAGCTCCTCGATACGATGGACCTGGAGCGCGAGCGCGGGATCACGATCAAGCTCAACGCGGTGCGCATGACCTACACCGCCCGTGACGGCGTCGAGTACGAATTCAACCTGATCGATACGCCGGGGCACGTCGACTTTACCTATGAAGTGTCGCGGTCGCTGGCGGCGTGCGAGGGTGCCATTCTCGTGGTCGATGCGTCGCAGGGAATCCAGGCGCAGACGTTGTCGAATCTCTTTCTCGCGCTCGACGCCGGGCTGGAGATCATTCCGGTCGTCAACAAGATCGACCTGCCGGGTGCCGAGCCCGAACGGCGGGCGCAGGAGATCATCGACCTGATCGGCGCCCGCCGCGAGGAGATCCTCGCCGTGTCGGCCAAGGACGGAACCGGCGTGCCCGACTTGCTCGAGGCGGTGGTGGCGCGCGTTCCGGCGCCGCGAGGAGCCGCCGGTGCTCCGCTCCGCGCGTTGATCTTCGATTCGTACTACGACCGCTACCGCGGCGTGATTCCCAGTGTGCGCGTCGTCGACGGGACGCTGCGCCCCGGGATGCAGGTCGCCTTCGGTGCGCACCCGGCCGACGTCTACCAGGTCGACGAAGTCGGCGTCCTCGCCCTGGGCCAGCGCCCGACCGACGCGCTCGCGGCCGGAGAAGTAGGCTATCTCATCGCCAATCTGCGCGATGTGCGCGATGCCCGGGTAGGCGACACGATTGTCGACGCGTCGGCGCCAGCAGGCGAGCTCCTGCCGGGATACCGCGAGGTCAAGTCGATGGTCTTCGCCGGAGTCTATCCCACCGACTCGGCTCAGTACGAGGACCTTCGCGACGCCCTGGAGAAGCTGCGTCTCAACGACGCCTCGCTCCAGTACGAGCCGGAGTCATCGACCGCCCTCGGTTTCGGCTTCCGCTGCGGCTTCCTCGGCCTCCTTCATCTGGAGATCGTGCAGGAGCGGCTGGAGCGCGAGTTCGGGCTCTCGCTGATCACCACCGTCCCGACGGTCGAATACCATGTATATCGCACCGACGGCGACATGATGCTGGTGGAGAATCCGAGCGCCCTCCCCGACCCCGCCAGCATCACCCGGATCGAGGAGCCGTATGTCCGGGCGCGGATCATGGCGCCGGTGGAATACATCGGCGGCATCATGAACCTCGGACAGGAACGACGCGGCGAGTACCTCGGCATGACCTATCTCGACGCGGCGCGTGTGGAATTCACCTTCGACTTTCCCCTCGGCGAGATCGTCCTCGACTTCTACGACAAGTTGAAGTCGATTTCGCGGGGATACGCGTCGCTCGACTATGAACTCGCCGGGTTCCGGGCATCGCCGCTGGTGAAGCTCGACATGCTCCTCAACGGTGACCCGATCGACGCCTTCAGCGTGATCATCCACCGCGACAAGGCGTACGAATGGGGACGGAAGATCGCGGAGAAACTCAAGGAACTGATTCCGCGCCAGCTCTTCGCCGTTGCGATCCAGGCCGCGATCGGCAACAAGGTGATCGCGCGCGAGTCGATTTCGGCGCTCCGGAAGGACGTGCTGGCCAAGTGCTACGGTGGCGATATCACCCGCAAGCGCAAGCTCCTGGAAAAACAGAAGGAAGGGAAGAAGCGGATGAAGCAGGTGGGAAGCGTGGAGATTCCGCAGGAGGCCTTCCTCGCCGTCCTGCAGGTCGACTAGCGGCGATGACCGCCCCGCGGATCGGGTTCGACGCGGTCCGTGCGCTGCGCAACCGCACCGGGCTCGGAAGCTACGCCCGCGGCGTTCTCGCCGGGCTGCGACGCGCCGCACCGGCGCTGCAGATGCATCTCTACACACCGCAGCCGCCGCATCCTGAATTCGCCGGTCTCCCAGCCGATCTTGGCGCCGAACTGCACTTGCCGCCCGAGCGATGGCAGCACACCGGATTCCGCGCCATCTGGCGGACCTTCGATCTGGGGCGTGACGCCGCGCGCGACGACATCGACCTCTATCACGGCCTGACGCACGAGATCCCGCGTGACTTGCCGCCCACCGGGATCCCATCGGTCGTGACCTTCCACGACCTGATCTATGAAGCGCACCCCGGATGGTTTCCGATTGCTGACCGGTGGAGCTACCGCTGGCGCTATCGCTGGAGCGCGCGCCATGCCACCGCCATCGTGGCGGTGAGCGCGCGCACCCGTCGCGAACTGGTGGAGCGCTATGCCGTCGATCCGGCCCGCGTCGCCGTGGTCCCGCCGCCGCGCAATCCGGCGTTCGCGGCACCGATCGGCACCACCGAACGCGCCGCGATACTCGCGCGGCATAATCTTCCGTCGGAATATCTCCTCAGCGTGGGCACGCTGGAAGCGCGGAAGAATCACGCCGTGCTGGTGGATGCGGCGGCCCGGCTCCCGCCCGACCTCACGATTCCGCTCGTCCTGGTGGGCCGCGACGGCGGTGAAGCCGGCCCGCTGCGCCTGGCAATCCAGCGGGCTCACTTGAGCGACCGCGTGCGGATTCTGACGACCGTTCCCGCCGCTGACCTCCCCGCGGTGATGCAGGGGGCAGCGGTCCTCCTGTACCCATCACGCATCGAGGGATTCGGGATGCCGATCGTCGAAGCGCTCAGCGCCGGCGTGCCGGTCATCGCCACCGCGGGCGGCCACCTGCACGAAGCGGGCGGCAGCACGACCTGCTACGTCGCGGCCGATGACCCACCCGCGTGGGCCGACGCGATCGCGCGGATTCTCGGTGACAGTGCGCTCGCCGAGACGATGCGACGTGACGGACTGGCGCATGCGCGCCGCTTTGATGGCGACCGGCTGGCGTCGCAGCTTCTGGCCGTCTACGATGCTGTGCTCACCGGCGACCCGCTCCCGGAGACCGCTCCGGCCCCCGAGGGAATCATGGAACGTACCCGCTGATGCAATGGATCATCGGCATTGATATTGGTGGTACCAACTGCGTCGTCGGTGCGGTTGCCACGGACGGCTCGCGGATCGTCGGCGATCGTTCGCGACCGACACTCCCGGCGCGCGGCCCGGCAGCAGTCATCGCCGACGTTGTCGCGATGGCGGTGGAGGTCAGGACGGCGGTGCGCGACGCCGACCCCGGCGCCGAGCTGCTCGGCGTCGGCGCCGGTGTCCCTGGTCCGCTCGATGTGAGTCGCGGCATCGTGCTGGTGACGCCGAATCTCGGATGGACCGATCTTCCGCTGCGCGACGAACTGGCGCGCGGCACCGGGATGCCCACTGCGATCGAGAATGACGCCAACTGCGCGGTGCACGCCGAGACGTGGGTTGGCGCGGCGCAGCATGGGCGGTATGTGCTGGGCCTGACCCTCGGAACTGGCATCGGCGGAGCGCTGGTCATCGACGGGAAGCTCTATCACGGCGCGTCGGACGCGGCCGGCGAATTCGGGCACATGGTGATCGACATCAACGGGCCGCTCTGCGGCTGCGGCCAGCATGGGTGCCTCGAAGCGTTCGCGTCGGGCAAGAACATCGCGCGCCGGGCGTGCGAATTTCTCCAGGGCGGCCGGGCGAGCATGCTCACGGCGCTGGTGGACGGCGACCTCTCAAAGGTGACGGCCGAACTGGTGTATCAGGCCGCCGGCGAGGGCGATGCCCTGGCTCGACAGGTGGCCGACGACACAGCACGGTATCTTGGAATCGGCGTGGCAAACCTCCTCAACATCTTCAATCCCGACGTGGTCGTGATTCTTGGCGGCGTGACGCACGCGCGCGACCAGCTCTTCGAGCCACTACGGCGCGAGGTCGCCGCGCGCGCGTTCCGGTCGGCGGTCGAGGCATGCGCCATCGTCCCCGGCGCGCTCCACGGCCTGGCCGGCGTGTACGGTGCCGCGCGCGCCTTTCTCGATCAGCGCGAAGTCGGGACGATCTGATGCCGCGGATCGGTGTCCTCGGCTCGCTCGTGTGGGACGAAATCCACGGGCGTGATCCGTCGGGTGCGATCGCCGAAGAGTGGGGCGGAATCGCCTATGCTCTTGCCGGGATGGATGCGGCGCTTCCTGCCGATTGGGAAATGGTGCCGCTGATCAAGGTCGGCCGCGACCTGGCGCCGCGCGCCGCCGAACTCTTCGGGACGCTGCAGCGCCTGGCGCCCGCGGCGCGTTGCGTCGAAGTGCCGGTCGCCAACAACCGGGTGACCCTCTGGTATCAGTCGGCCGAGCGGCGCTGCGAGCGGATGTCCGGCGGTGTACCGGGATGGACCTGGCCCGAGCTTGGCCCGCTGGTCCGCGATCTCGACGCACTGTACGTCAACTTTATCTCGGGGTTCGAGATGTGTCTCGGGACCGCCGATGCGTTGCGCCACGGATTTCGCGGCCCGATCTACGCCGACCTTCACTCGCTTTTTCTCGGCATGCACGCCGACGGGATCCGCCGCCTCCAGCCGTTGCCGCACGCGCCGGCATGGTTCGCCGACTTCGACATGATCCAGCTCAATGAGGACGAGATGCTGCAGCTTGGCCCCGATCCGCTGTCGATCGCCTCTGATGCGATCGCGGCGGGAGTCTCCCTCCTCAATGTCACTCTCGGACCTCGCGGCGTCGCCTACGTCGCCCGGCCGGGATTCGATCGGCTCGATGCACGTGCCGGCTCGCCGCGCGACATCCCGCCGCGCGAGGCGATCCTGCGCACGGCGATTCTCGCCCCCCCTGCCGCCGATGCCGGCGATCCCACCGGGTGCGGCGACGTATTCGGGGCGACGTGCTGCGCTCGCCTGATTGCGGGCGACTCTGTCGTGGCAGCCCTGGAAGGGGCGAATCGCGCCGCGGCGCGGAGTGTCACCTTTCGCGGCGCCGGCGGCCTGGCCCGGCATCTTCGTGGCGAACTGGTCCCGGCGTGACGCGCGTCGTCCCGGTGCCGCAGCATCTTGATCATCTCTCGGTCGATCAGCTCGCTGCCGGGCTCGGCAGCTGGCCTCCCGAAGAGCGAATCCTGGTCGATGCTCATGCAACAGAGTGGGCGTCTCCGGCGGGGTTCGTGGCGTTGCTGACTCTGGGTCAGGCGCTCGCCGAAATCGGCGCGCCCACACCGGAACTGGCGCTCCCCGCGGCAGACGGAGTGGCGTCGTACTGGGCCAAGGCCGGTGTCGTGCGCGACGCCGAGCGCCTCTTCCAGGTGCACGGCAAGGTGCCGCGGCGGCGGGTCGACGAGACTAGCGACATCCTCCTCCCGCTGACGATCATTCGGAATGTCGGTGATGTGATGGAAATTGTCGGCCGGCTCACGGAGCACGCCACGCAGATCCTCAAGAATGAATTGCAACTCGAGCCAAGTGTCGTGGGCGGATTCGGCCAGTCACTGTCCGAAGCGTGCCAGAACATCGTCGAGCACGCCGGTACAGCCGGGTGGGTTGCCGTGCATGTGTACGTCTATCGCCGGCGGCTCAGCGGGCGAAAGGTGGCGGTGATCGCCGTCAGCGACGCGGGGATCGGATTCCGGCGCTCACTCGATGCCACGCAGAGCCGGCGATTCGGCGACCGGTGGAGCGACGCGCAGGCGATCGAAACGGCGCTGATCCACGGCGTGTCGCGGTTCCGCGATCCGGGGCGCGGCCAGGGATTCACCGGCATCAAGCGCTACCTCGCCCGCTGGGAAGGAAAGATTTCCGTGCGCAGCGGCACCGCCAGAGTCGCGATCGTACCGGGATGGGATGACGAATTGCCCCGAATGGAACACCTGCCGTGGTTTCCGGGTTCGCAGGTCACCATCGCGATCCCCGGGAAGGACCCGGCACAATGAGTACGGTCATCCGGCTCGACATCGTGCTGCGGGAAGCGGTGGCGACGCCGTATCGCGATCTGGTCACTCGTCCCACCGGGGCGGCGGTTCGCAATCGGGTCATCACCGTGTTGCGCGACACCGTCGACGACGACGCCGCGCTCGATTTCTCCGAGGTCGGACTGATCGATTTCTCCTGCGCCGACGAAGTCGTCGCCAAGTTGCTGGTGGTGACTCTCGGCCAGCGCATCCCGCGTCTGGTGCTGCGCGGCGTACAGGAGCATCATGCCGACGCCATCGACCAGGCGCTGCTGCGTTACGACCTGGTGATCGTCGCAGTCCTCGCCGATGGCGTGGAGCCGAGCCTGCTGGGCGCCGCGACCGACGACTGGCGCACCGCATTCGGCGCCCTGGCGCGGCTGGGTCGCGCGCCGATCCGTCCGGTGGCCGACGCGCTGGCATGGCCCGTCGCGCGCGCCGCCGATGCCCTTCGAGGTCTGGAGAGCCACCGCTGCGTGGTGGCCTACCCCGACGCAACTTTTGCTACTGGAGCAGTCGCATGACGCGCCGACACGGGTTATCCACCATCTCGATTCACGGCAAGCCACGCCGCGGCGACGACTGGTCGCCCGCAGTCATGCCGATCTATCAGAGCGCCACCTTCCGCAACCCGCTGGGGAGTGACGACGAGGTCCTCTACACCAGGTACGGCAACAATCCCAACCAGGTCGACCTCGCCATCAAGTACGCGCTCCTCGAAGGCGCCGAACGCGCCATCTTCGTCGCAAGCGGCATGGCGGCGACCGCGCTGGGACACCTGGCGGTGCTGCGCCCGGGCGATCATCTGGTGTCGTCGCTCTGGATCTACGGCGGGACTCGCGTGCTCTTTGACGGTGAATTCGTGCGACACGGGATCACAGTGACCTACGTCGATCCCGATCAACCGCGTGCCTGGCGCAAGGCGATCCGCAAGAATACCCGGGCGATCTTCGTCGAAGCGCTGACCAATCCGGTGATGCGCGTCGTCAACGTGCCGGTCCTCTCCAAACTCGCGCGGGAGCATGGGATCGCCCTCATTGTCGATTCCACCTTCGCGTCGCCAGTCAACTTCCGACCAATCGAATCCGGCGCCGATATTGTGATCACCAGCGCCACCAAGTACCTGAACGGACACAGCGACGTCATTGCGGGAGCGGTGGCGGGGAGCGCGTCGGTGATCGATGAAGTCACCCGCCTGATGCGGGCGTGGGGGCCATCGATCGACCCGCACGCAGCGTGGCTCACGGCGCGGGGGCTCAAGACGATGCCGCTGCGTGTGGAGCGGGCCAACGCCAACGCGATGGCCGTGGCGAAGTGGGCGGCCGCACGCCCCGAGTTCGAGAAAGTGCATTATCCCGGACTTCGATCCCATCCAGATCACGCCATCGCGGCGCGGCTGTTCGATGGCTACGGCGGCCTGGTGGGCCTGGTGCTCAAGGGCGGTGCACCGGCAGCGACCCGCTTCCTGCAGCGGCTCAAGGTGATCACCCACGCGCCATCGCTCGCCGGTGTCGAGTCGCTGATCAGCGAACCCCGATTGACGTCACACAAGGCGCTCAGCCCGGAGGACCGCGCCAGCCAGGGCGTCCCCGATGGCTTTCTGCGTCTCTCCTGCGGCTGCGAAGACACCGAGGACTTGCTCAAGGACCTGGCGGGCGCGCTGCAGTGATCCGGTTCACGAAAGTCACCAAGCAGTACCCCACCGGCACCGACGCCGCGCTCGGCGAGGTCTCGTTTCACATTGGCCGGGGCGAGTTCGTCTTCCTCACCGGGCATTCGGGCGCGGGGAAGACGACGGTTCTCAAGCTGATGTTCGCCGAGGAGCGTCCCACCTCCGGCGATGTGCGCGTGTCGGGCTTCGGCATCGGATCGCTCAAGCGTGACGAAGTGCCGCGGTTGCGGCGCCGGCTCGGGATCGTCTTCCAGGATTTCCGGCTTCTCGAAGACCGCACCTCCGCGGAGAACATCGCGTTCGCTCTCGAAGTGACCGGCGCTCGCCCCGATATCATTCCGGCCCGCGTAGCGCGGGTGCTCGACCAGGTGGGCCTCGCCGCCAAGGCCGACGCATTTCCGCGCGAGCTGTCGGGCGGCGAGCAGCAACGAGTCGCGATTGCGCGAGCGCTGGTCAACGACCCGCCGGTCCTCCTCGCCGACGAGCCGACCGGCAATCTCGACGAACGCGCCACTCGCGGCGTCTTTCAGCTCCTCTGCGACATCAATACATCGGGGACGGTCGTCGTGATGGCGACCCACGACCTCGATCTGGTGCGCCACGCGGGAAAGCGGACGCTGGAGATGCGCGACGGTCGCCTTGTGTTCGATTCCGACGCCGATGCCACGGAGAACTGGTGAGTCTCGTCACCCGCGAAGCGCTGCTCTCCTTCAAGCGCACCCGCACGCTGTCGGCGCTGTCAGTGACGATGATCGCCTTCGCGCTCTTCGTGACCGGTCTTTTCGGGCTCGTGGCCCTCAATCTCCGCAGCGCGATGCAGCAGGTGGCCGAGCGCGTCCAGGTCGTGGCGTTCATCAAGCGCGACACGCCGAGCCAGCAGATCACCGCAGCGATGTCGGACATCTCCGCGTTTCCCGAGGTGCTCGGCGTCCAGTATGTCTCGGAAGACGAGGCGCTTGCCCGGGCGAAGCGGGAATTGACCGAATTCCAGGAAGCCTACAAGGACCTCGAAACGAATCCGCTGCCGCCGTCGATCGAACTCACCTTGAAGCCGCAGGATCGTGACGCAACCCACGCCGCCGCGGTCGCCGAGCGGTTGCAGGGATTCGATTTCGTCGACGATGTCCGCTACGGACAGGACTGGGTCAAACGGCTTGATTCGCTGCGCAACATCGCCGGACTGGTGGGCCTCGCGATCGGCTGCGCCTTTGCCCTGGTGTCGATCGTGATCACCGGCGTCACCATCCGGATCACCGTGCTGCAGCGGGCCCGTGAGATCAGCATCATGCGCCTGGTCGGGGCCACCGACTGGTTCATCCGCGGTCCGTTTCTGTTCGAGGGCGCAATCAAGGGATTTCTCGGCGGCATCGTCGCAACCATTCTCTGCGCCAGCGTCTTCGCGGCGTTCAAGGCGCAGCGGATGGGCCTGGGGATCGGGCTGTCGTTCTTCGGACCGGGAGACGTCTTTCTCCTGCTGATCTTCGGCATACTCCTCGGATTCGGAGGATCGCTGGTCAGCGTTGGCCGCCACTTGAGGAAGGTGTGACGACAACGCCAGCGGGTGCCATCGGCACCGCGCGGCGCGGGGCACTGCCCGCAGGCGCGATGCGATTCGCTGCGGCGCTGCTTCTTTTTCTCGCAGCCGGCGTCGCGGCGCAGCAGCCCGATCTCGCTCAATCCCGCAAGCGCCTCGACGAAATCCGCCAGGAGCGGGTCACCCTCGAACGCCAGCAGCTCCAACTGCAGGGTGAAGTGACCGATGTCGGAGCGGCGTTGCGGAACCTCGAGCGACAGCGCGACGCGACCAACCGGCTCGTCAACGAAATCGAGCGGCAGATCAGCGGGCTCGGATCCGAACTCGACCATTCGGCGGCCGAACTGACGCTGGCCCAGGACAACCTCGCCGATCGCAAGGCGGTCCTTCAACGGCGCCTTGCCGACATCTATCGCCGCGGTCCGCTCTACACCTTCCAGGTGCTGCTCTCGGCTGAATCATTCGGCGATCTGCTGACCAGGTACAAGTACCTCTATCTCACGTCACGGCAGGATCGCTCCCTGGTCGACGACGTCACCCGCCTCAATACCAACGTGCAGCGAGAGCATGACCGGCTCCTCGGCGTCCGCTCGCAGCTCGACGAGAGCCGCCAGGAACGCCAGACCGAGATGGACCACTACGACAAGCTCGCCCAGGATCGCTCGGCGCAGCTGGCAGAATTGCAGCGCAACTCGCAGCAGACGAAGCAGAAACTCACCGCCGCGCAACGCGACGAAGCGACCATCAGCGACCTGCTGGCAACGCTTGAAAAGAGCGAGCGCGCCGCCGCCGCAATCCGCGCCGCCCGGCCGGAAACGGTCAACGCGCCGCCCGCCACCGGCGGGATGTCGACCAGTGATATCGGCAAGCTCGACTGGCCAGTTGAGGGCGACATCGTGATCAATTTCGGTCCCGACACCCTCAAGGACGGCGGCGTCGTGCGCTGGACCGGCATCGGAATCGCTGCCGCCGCGGGGACGCCAGTGAAAGCGGTCGCGGCCGGCAAGGTGGTCAGGGTGCAGCGGCTGTCGACGTATGGTCTCGGAGTGGTGCTGCAGCATGGTAACGGTTACTACTCGCTCTATTTCCAGCTGCAGACTGCCGGCGTGAAAGAAGGCGACCAGGTCGCGCGGGGTGGTGTGATCGGAACAGTGGGGGGACAGAATTCAGCGCTCAAGCGGCCGCATCTCTACTTCGAAATCCGCGGCGACAATCAGATCGCCCTCGATCCGATCGCGTGGATCAAGAGCCGTAACTAGCTAGGCTGCGCTGCCGATCCGTTCGCCGTCCTGTTCCTTGCCACGCAGCAGCGCCTGCTCCACGATCGAGAAGAGATCCTCCGGCTTGTGTACGCCGGGGTGCGGATAGGTCGCGATTCCGGCCGTGAGGTGGCACCGTACACCGAGGTGGAGTTCGCCGAGCCCGGCGGGACCGAGCTTCTCGCGAATCCGGTTGACAGTGAGTCGCCCGCCTTCGAGATCGGTTTCGGGGAGAAGGAGCAGGAACTCTTCGCCGCCGTAGCGCGCGACGAAGTCGGGCGCGCGGAGTTCCCGCTGCAGCAGCCGTCCGAGGTCGGCGAGCACCCGGTGCCCACCGTCGCGTCCCAGCCGTTCGTTGATCACCCGCATGCCGTCCACATCGAGAAGCACCAGCGCGAACGTCACGTCGTAGCGACGGGCGCGTTCGAACTCCTCGCGAATCCGCCGGTCGAGAGCGTCGAGCGTGCCGCATCCGGTGAGCGGATCGACATGCGATGCCAGTGCCTGCCGTCGGGAGATCGCACCGCGGCGGTCATCGGTTTCGAGGAGCCGAGCGGTGGCCGCCACGGCGAGTTCGGCGAACGCGACCGCACCAGGCGCCAGTGCCGATTCGCCGCGCCGAGTCCGCAGCACCACCGAACCGATCGGACGGCCCAGCGGTGCCAGGGCCACTGCAGCGGCGGTTTCGAGGTCTGGAAGTCCCGGGGATCCGCTCCGGCTTGCGGCGTTTTCGAAGATCGGTGACGCGTTCACGTCGCGGACGAAAATTGTCTCGCCGGTCGCCAAGGCAGCAACTGCGTCGGGCCACTTCTCGAGTTCGACGTCGATGTCGCGTACCTTGGGCGCATCAGTGGCGGCAACCAGGCGCCCGGTCGCGCTGCCATCGGCGTGCAGGAGGCAGGAAACCGAACGGACATCGAGGGCAGCACCCAGCGAACGCACCAGGGCATGGAGCATTTCGTCGCGATGCAGCTCCGTCGCGACATCCTGGAGGATCTCGAAAAGCTTGAGATCGCTGCCTCCCGGACCGTGCAACGTCATCCTCGGAGCGACCAGCCGGGCGCGGAGCCTGGTGACGAGGAGTGGGGCCTCGATCGGGAGGAGAATCGATTCATCCGCACCGGCCTCGGCAGCGCGGATCAGATCCTCCGGCTCCCCCTCTCCGATCAGCACGACAACCTGGGCCCCTGTTGCCCGGGCCGATGTGAAGGCTTCATTCAGGTGATGTCGATCGCCCGCCAGCGTGGCACAGGTCGCGACGACCAGTGATGGACGCGACGGCAGATGCTCGATGTCATCGGCCTCGGCCACCTGGAAGCCGGCGTGGAGGAGGTCGCGCTCGAGCCCGTCAGGGCGAGCGGTGTGGTCGCCGAACAATACGATCAACGGGCGAGTGCCACGGCCTTTGGTAGCCGGCCGGGCCGATGCCGATGAGGATTCGATGAAACGACCGACGTCAGCCACGCAACCTCACCTGCGAAAGAACGCCGCCGCTGGGGCAGGCCACCGCGAATACCTCGGGGCTCATGTCTCGACCGCCGGTGGGCCACCAACGGCTCCGGGGCGAGGTGCTGCAATCGGGGCGAGCGCTATCCAGATCTTCACCAAGACCCCGAATATGTGGCGTGAACCGGTGGTGACCGCCGAGATCGCAGCCGCCTTTGGCCGCGCCCGGGATGAGCATCATATTGGCTCGATTGTGTCGCACGATTCATACCTGATCAACCTGGCATCTCCGGACCCCGCTTTGCAGGCAAAATCGATCCTCGCGTTCCAATGTGAACTGTCGCGATCTGAGATTCTCGGCCTCGACGCGATCGTCTCCCACCCGGGAAACTATCTCGACAACCGGGATGCCGGCCTGGAGCGTAACGCCGCCGGGATCTCCGAATCGCTGCGGAAGGTCCCGGGAGGCGTGCGGGTCCTGATGGAGGTCACTGCCGGAAGCGGCACGGCTCTGGGACGCACCTTCGACGAGCTGCGGACCCTTCGCGAACTTGTGGCCGATGATGTCCGCCACCGGGTCGGCTTCTGCGCCGATACCTGCCACCTGTACAGCGCAGGTTATGACCTGGTCGGCGACTACGACGGGGTCTGGGAGGCGTGGGACCGGATCCTGGGGCTCGGCCTCCTCGGCTGCATTCACCTCAACGACTCCAAGACTCCGTTCGCCTCGCGACGCGACCGCCATGAACTGATTGGGGAAGGATCGCTGGGGCTCGATCCGTTCCGGCGCCTGATGAACGACTCGCGCTTTGCAAGCATCCCGAAGGTGCTCGAGACGCCGAAGGGGGACGATGACGTCACCAACGACCGGCGGATGCTCGAACTCCTGCGCGGCCTGTCGCACTGATTTGACCCGACGGCCGGGGTGGCCCCATCTTGGCTCAATGCGTTTCGTGATCGCTTCACTTGGGATGCTGGTCGCGGCCCCGGTTGCCGGACAGGCAACCGGCCGACTGGCCGCGGGTGTCACCTACAGCTCATCGATCGTGGTCGATGGCACGTTGAATACCAAGCTTCGTCCGGCGCTCGCCCCCACCATCAGCGGCGCAGTGACGATTCCGACCGGAAAGGGACCTTTCCGCGCGATTCTTGAAGGGACTTACGGACGCGCGCCGCTCAACGTGACCGCCGACAGCCTGCACGATCAACTTGCCGCGGTCGGCACGGTCACGACCGAGCTCCTGGCCGAGGGGCCGGTCCGTGGCGAACTCCACTGGCAGGTTGGCGGCGGCGCGATCTTCTATCTCCCGTCACAGCGCCAGGGCGTCTTTCAGAACGGTGGCACGCATCGATGGATCGTGGCCGCCGGCCTGTCGCTCCAGCATCCTGTCACGCCAACGATGGATCTGCTTGTCACGGCCCGGATCGATTCACACCAATTCACGACCGGCGTGCTGCAGGCGCGGGACTACGGCACCGAGCAAGCGGTGCAGCGGCTGTCGCTCCTCGTCGGCGTGACCCGGAGGTTGTAATGCGCGTGCCGGTCGTGGCGGCGATTCTTGCCGTGGCGGGCTGCAGCAACATCGCCTCGCCTGCGTTCACCAACGTCTACGAATACCGCGATGTGGAGTTCGGCGACACGCTCACCTTCCACTGGGAACGGAGCATGCTGCCGGTCCGGGTCTGGGTGGCACCCGACAGCCCGATCCGCGCCAACGTCCAGACGGCGATCGACCGCTGGCAGAACGCCTTCCTCTACGGCGAGTTCCGCGCGACGCTGGTGGCCGATTCGGGCGTCGCCGACATCATCGTGCAGAACACGCCGTCGAACGGTGGCGGCGGGATCCTCGCCCGGGCACCGCAATGTGACGGCGAGACCGACCTCAACATCGACACCAGCAACAACACGCTGACGCTGCCGATCCATATCTACATGTTCGCCGTCGTCGGCGACGAGATACCCGGAATCCCGACCTGCTTCAGCATCACGATGACGCACGAGATGGGACACGCGATCGGCCTCCTGGTGCACTCGCCTGACATCGGGGACGTGATGTTTGCCAACCCCATGTTTGACGGTATCAGCGACCGGGATCGGCAGACGGCGACCGTCGTCTACCATGTCCCGTCAACCTTGACCATCACCGGTCGCCGCTAGCCGCGGCCATCCGGATCGCCTGGAGCCTTGATGACGGCCACATCCTCGCACAAGATCGCCGCACCACAATGGGTGCGACACCCGCGCCTCGTCGCCTGGGTTGCGGAAATCGCGGCTCTCACCCACCCCGATCAGATCCACTGGTGCGACGGATCGCAGGCCGAGTACGATCGCCTCTGCGGCGAGATGGTAGACACCGGAATGCTGGTCCGCCTCAACGAGAAGAAGCGCCCCAATTCATACCTCGCGTGCTCCGACCCCGACGACGTGGCCCGCGTCGAGGACCGCACCTTCATCTGCAGTCATCGGAAACAGGACGCCGGCCCGACCAATAACTGGGTCGAGCCACGCGAGATGCGCGAGACGCTGCGGGGCCTGTTCGATGGGTGCATGCGCGGACGGACGATGTATGTGATCCCGTTCTCGATGGGCCCGGTTGGTTCGCCGCTGTCGCATATCGGCGTCGAACTCTCCGATTCGCCGTACGTCGTCGTGAACATGCGGATCATGACGCGGATGGGTCGCGCCGTCCTCGACGCCCTCGGCGACGCCGAGTTCGTCCCGTGCGTTCATTCGGTGGGGAAGCCGGTAGGTCCTGGCGAGCGGGACGTCCGGTGGCCGTGCAACGCCACGCAGAAGTACATCGTCCATTTTCCGGAGGACCGGGAGATCTGGTCGTTCGGGTCGGGGTACGGGGGGAACGCGCTGCTCGGCAAGAAATGTTTTGCGCTGCGCATTGCATCCGTGATGGGGCGCGACGAAGGCTGGATGGCAGAGCACACGCTGATCCTCGGCGTCAAGAGCCCGACCGGCGAGAAGACATATCTCGCGGCTGGGTTCCCTAGCGCGTGCGGGAAGACCAATCTCGCGATGCTGATTCCGCCCAAGGGGTACGAAGGCTGGAGTGTCACCACAGTAGGCGACGATATCGCCTGGATCAGGCCGGGGCCTGACGGGCGATTGCGCGCGATCAATCCCGAGGCGGGATACTTCGGCGTGGCGCCGGGCACGTCATACGAAACCAATCCGAACGCGATGGAAACGATGGCGCGGAACGCGATCTTCACCAATGTCGCGCTCACGGAAGACGGCGATGTCTGGTGGGAAGGGCTGACGCATGAGCCCCCCGCGCGGCTGACCGACTGGCGCGGCAACGCGTGGACCCCCGCGAGCAAGACCCCGGCGGCGCATCCCAACGCCCGTTTCACCGCCGCCGCGTCACAATGTCCGTCGATTGACCCCGCGTGGGAAGATCCCGCCGGCGTGCCGATCAGCGCGTTCGTCTTCGGGGGCCGCCGCGCCAGCACGGTTCCGCTTGTCTATCAGGCGTTCAACTGGAGCTTTGGCGTCTATCTCGGCGCCACCATCGGCTCCGAAACGACCGCGGCGGCCGCCGGCGCCGTGGGCAATGTGCGCCGCGATCCATTTGCGATGCTTCCGTTCTGCGGCTACCACATGGGCGACTATTTCAATCACTGGCTGCAAGTGGGCCGGGGATTGAGCGATCCACCGCGGATCTTCTGCGTGAACTGGTTCCGGAAGGATGATCAGGGAAAGTTCATCTGGCCCGGCTACGGACAGAATATGCGAGTCCTCGAATGGGTCGTCGGCCGGGTCCGTGGCCGGTCGTCGGGAATCGAAAGTCCGATCGGGTGGATGCCGCGCTACGAAGACCTGCGTTGGGACGGCCTCGACTTCCCCAAGGAGGCGTTCCTCCGCCTGATGACCGTCGATCGCGAAAAATGGAAGGCAGAACTCCTGGGTCACCGGGAACTCTTCGAAAAGCTCTACGACCGCCTCCCGCAGGAGTTCATGTGGATGCGTGAGCTGATCCTCTCGGCGCTCTGGCGCAGTGATGCGCAGTGGCGGCTCGAACCGGAAACCGCCTAGCCGGCGCCGCCCATGCCAGCCGACAGAATCGTCCGCGATCCGCTCTGGGAGAACATTCGCCTCGAGCCAGCGGCGGCCGCGGCGATCGACACTCCAGCGATGCAGCGGCTGCGATACGTCCGCCAGCTGGGGCATGCCTTCCTCGTCTACCCCGGGGCCACTCATTCGCGGTTTGAGCACGCCCTCGGCGCGTATCATCTCGCCCGGCGGGCCCTCGCCGCGCTCGCGGAGCGCGGCGATCTGGTCGGCATCGATGAACGCGAATGCCTCGCGGTGCGTCTTGCCGCTTTGCTGCACGACCTCGGGCACTACCCATATTCGCATGCCCTCGAGGAAGCCGGCTTCGGCGACCACGAGGCCATCGGAGCGCGCCGCCTGGAAGAGGGAGAGCTCGGCGACCTGCTCCGCTCGCTGGGCGGCGACGAGCTGGTGCAGCGCATTGCCGGGCTGATCCAGGGCACGGGCGACTCGCCACTCGCGGGGCTGGTGTCGGGGTCCCTCGATCTCGACAAGATCGACTATCTGAGCCGGGACGCGAGAATGTGCGGCGTGCCGTACGGGACGGTCGATGTGGACCGCCTGCTCGCGTCACTGACTCTCGTCCGTCACGACAATGGCTCGCGCGAGACGGGAGTGCACGAGAAGGGGATCGGCGCGCTCGAGACGGTCCTGTTCGCCAAGTACCAGATGTACCGCAACGTCTACTGGCATCACGCCGTGCGATCGGCAACCTGCATGTTCAAGCGCGCGGTGGCGGAAACCGTCGCCCGCGGGACTCTCAACCCGGCCGACGTGGAGCAATTCACTGATGCCGAGATCGATGTCGTGATGCGACGCGCCGATCCCACCGGCCTGACCGAGGCACTGCGCCAACGACGCCTGTACAAACGGGCTCTCGATCTTGCGGCGAGCGATGTTCCTGATCGCATTGCGGCGCACCCGATGTGGCACGATCTGGCATTGCGCCGGGAGATCGAGGAACGAGCAGCGACCGCGCTCGGCCTGCCACCGCACGGCGTGCTGATCGACTTCCCCGAGCGAGAATCGATGTTGAGCGTTGACTTGCCGCTGAGGACGGGGACAGGTGCCGTCGAGCGGCTGACTGATGCCGGGCGGACCGGAGCGCTCGGCCTGCCGCGCATTGCCGGCGAGCTCTACCGGAGCGCGCGGCGACTGCGGGTCTTCACGCGGGAGGTTCGTGAGATCCCGTCGATGGATGCATTGCTCACGGAGTAATTACCTGGTCGCAAACCGGCCGGCGCCGCGGATGCTCACGCCCGCATTGCGGGGATTTCGCCTGTCGGCGGCGCTACTTCCTCGATCCGCACCAGAATCACGGTCACGTTGTCGAGTCCGCCGCGGTGATTGGCTCCCGCGATCAGCGCATCGACAATCTCCTCGAGGCCCGGGCCAGCGCTCAGGATCTGCCTGACATCCTCGTCGTCGAGCATCCCGGTCAGTCCATCGGACGCCAGCAGGAGAAGATCGTCCGCCTCGAGCGTCCCAAGGTAGAGATCGGGGACGACATCGCTGCTGGAGCCGACGCACCGGGTGATCACGTTGGCGTACGGATGGACTCGCGCTTCTTCGGGGGTGAGGCGGCCGGCATCGACCTGCTCCTGGACATAGCTGTGGTCCTTGGTGAGCTGCGACAGGACGCCGCCGCGCAGGAGGTAGGCGCGCGAATCGCCGACCTGACCGATGAGGTAGCGACGCGGGAGAAGATCAAGGACCGTCGTGGTGGTTCCCATCCCGCGCTTGTCGTGCTCGGAAAGGGTACGGCGGAAGATCGCATCGTTGGCAGCGCGAATCGACGCGACCAGCTGCGACATCAACTCGTCGTCGCTCATCCCGCGGACCGGGTGGAACTCTTCGGCGATGATCCTGGTCGCCATGTCGCTGGCAACCTCACCTGCTGCGTGGCCACCCATCCCGTCAGCCACAATGAAGAGGCCGCGGTCGTTGGCCATCAAATAGGTGTCCTCGTTGCCGGAACGAACCACGCCGACGTCAGTGCGGGCCGCGCATGAAAAGCGCATTCAGATGTTCCGGAGGAGAAGGATGATGGCGGTGACGAGGGCGCAAGCGGCGAGAGCGAACCAGATTCGCGGCCAGAACGCAGCGCGTTCGACCGGCATCGTGACCAGCGGCATCGGATCATCGGCGTAGCGCGCTGGCCGGGAATCGCCCCAGCTGTCCTGTGGCGCAAAGGCGACCAGAACCTGTCCCAGCCGCAACAATGATCCTGGGGCGAGTACCGCTTCGCCATGAACCGGCTCCCCATCCACTGCGGCGGCAGCCGGACCACCGAAATTGCTGAAGGTCCAGACCCCGCCACGCAACCGAAGCTGGCCGTGACGCGGCGCAACGTCGACGCCGGTCACGACAAGGTTGTTGGCCGGATCCGCTCCAACGGACGCAATCGCGCCGTTGACGGGCAACGTCGCACCCCGGTGGGGACCCGACCGGACCCGCAGGGCAGCCAGGGGGAGGAAATCCCCTGCTGAGGCCTCGGGCGTCGCATGGTCGGAAGCCGCGATTCCGTCCAGTGTCATCTCTCCGATTCGGGGGCGTTGCCGTTGATGGCGGCGAAACCTATCCGTCGATTGCCGGAACGGGCAAGAATCATGCGGATGCGGCGCGCGGCGACAAGGTCCCTTGTGGAGGAGGACCAGGCGGTGATAGAGCCCCCGGCGGGCCATCAGAGTGCGATGCGACCCGGTTTCGCGGAGTTCGCCGTGATGGAACACCAGGATCGGGTCGGCATCGGTGATGGTCCCGAGACGGTGCGCCACCACGATCGAAGTTCGCCCGGCCCGGAGCCGGACCAGCGCCGACTGGATCCGCGCATCCGTCTCGGGATCGACGGCGCTGGTGGCTTCGTCGAGGAGGAGTACGGCCGGGTTGCCCGCCAGTGCCCTCGCAAATGACATCAATTGCCGCTCGCCTACCGACAGCGAGCGGCCCCGTTCGGCCACCACGTGATCGAGGCGACCGGGCAGCCGGTCGATGACCCGGCCGGCCCCTACCGCCATCAGCGCCTCGCCGAGGTCTTCATCACTCACATTGCGGTCGAGTCGGAGATTCCTGGCCAGCGAGTCGCGAAAGAGAAAGAGATCCTGCGGCACAAATCCTACAGCGCGGCGCAACATCCCGGTCGGAACCGCGGCGAGGTCGACCCCGTCGAGCGTAATCCGGCCGCGGGTCGGCGCATAGAATCGGAGCAGAAGCGAGAGAACCGTGCTCTTCCCTGCCCCCGTGTGACCTACCAGCCCGGCAGTTGCCCCCGGCGGAACGCGGAACGAGACGCCCTTGAGGGCCCAGGGCGCGTCGGCGTGATAGCGGAACCAGACGTCGTCGAAGACGATCTCTCCCATGACAGGCTGCGGGAGTGCGACCGGACGGCCCGGTTCCGGGATCTCTACCGGGGTATCGAGCAGGCGAAAGATCCGTTCGCCGCTCGCCATGGCGCTCTGGAGGAGGTTGAATTTTTCCGACAGGTCCTGCAGCGGCTGGAAGAACCGCCGGACCAGCTGGATGAACGCCGCCAGAACGCCCACCGTGAGGCCCAAGCCAGCGCCCCTGAGGCCTGCGTACCAGAGCAGCAGGGCAATCGAGGCGGCGGTGAGAAATTCGACCACCGGGAAGAAGAGAGCGTACAGGGTGATCGAGCGGAGATTGGCGGCCAGGAACTCGCGATTCACGTCGCCATGCGTGCGCGCACTCGCCGCACGCCGGTTGAAGAGCTGAATCACCCGCACGCCCGAGAGCTGTTCCTGCAGGTAGGCATTGAGCTTCGCCACGGCCGCACGAATATCGCGAAACGCCAGTCGCATCGATCGGCGAAAGAAGGCCACCACGGCGAGCATGAACGGGAGGACGGCGAACGCCACCACGGCCAGGCGCCAATTCACCACCACCATCATGACGCTGATCGCGACCAGCGTCGCGATGTCGCCAACCACGGTCACGACGCCGGACGAAAAGAGCTCGTTCAGCGTCTCCACGTCGGAGGTCATCCGCGTCACGAGCCGGCCGATCGGCTGGCGATCGAAATAGGGGACACTGAGACGCTGCAGCTGGGCGAAGAGCTGCCGGCGCAGGTCCGACATCACTCGCTGACCCACCCAGGTGGTCAGCACCGTCTGGGCGTATTCTCCGGCGAATGAGAGGGCGAGCGCCCCGGTGTACACGGCGCCGAGGGTCAGGAGCATACCGGCGTCGCGCGCGGGAATGGCGACATCGAGTGCGCGCTGCGTGAGAAAGGGTCCTACCAGTGCCAGTGCGGCATCGAGCAGCAGCAATCCGACCGCGGCGCCGACCGGTGCGAAGTACGGCCGGATGTATCCGACCAGTCGCCGTCCCATCGCCGGATCGGCACTGTCATGGGTTTCGTCAGCCGCGATACTCACGCGTCGGGAACTTCGATTTCCTTGAGGCCCCGGCGCACCCACGCCGAGAAGACAATGAACCCGGCCGCGATGGTGAACCAGGTGAGGATCGACCGCCAGACGAGGGTGTAAACTGGTGTCAATTCGCGCGGGAGATACGGCGCCATCACGGCCAGTGAGAGGAATTCGGCGAATCCCGATCCCCCCGGCGTGGGCGCGAAGTAGAGCGCCGACGTGATGAACGTCTGCAGCAGCAGGATATCGAAGAACTGGACGTGGATTCCGATCGCCCGGCACGCGACATATCCCGCAAGCAGCTTGTTCGCGTGGCTCGGACCCGACAGCACCGTCGCCCAGAAGAGTGCCAGCCAGCCGCGCGGAGAATTGAATCGCTGCATGCTCTCGTGCGCCTGATCGATCCCGGCGCGCAAATTGTCGAGTCGTCTGGCGACGCGGCGACTGCGTTGCCCGAGCGCTGTCGCGGCCCGGTGTACGCCAGCCGACACGAGCTTCGGCACCAGCATCACCAGCAACAACAGCACGCCGAGGATCGCGAACGCGAGGTTGCTCCACTTGAAGAGGTCGAGAAGATTGAGTCCCAGCAGGTCGCCGTACTTTGACAGCGATTCTCCGGCGCCAAACCAGAGCGCCAGCCGCCCGGCGATGGCAAAGAACGCCACGGTCGCGATGAACGACATCAGCGTCGTGGTCATTGCCTTCGGCACCGGAATCCCGGTGCGCTTCATGGCGTAGATCATGATCGGCGAAGCACCGGCCTGGCCCGGTGTCACATAGGAGCCCCACGCCCCCATCCCGCCGGCGATGAACATTCCCTTGAGCTGGGGCTTCGGATGGACTTCACGCGCCAGGACCCAGAGCCGCAAGCCGCCGCCAAACCAGTCCATCGATGCCAGCCCCACGCCGGCCAGGACCCACCGCCAGTGCAACCGCGACAGCGACACCACAAAACCGTGCGTGTCGTGGCCGTAGAGGAGCACGGCCGCGTACGCAATCACCGAGATCAGAACGAAGAGCGCGAAGCCTTGCCGAAGTCGCGCGGGCGTGATCATGCCAGGCATGTGCGCCAAACGTACCGTCAAACCCGGGAAGAGAGAAGGCGAAAAGCGGACCGTGCCCAGCGGCGGTTTACGTTTCAGCGGTGAAAACGGTCATCCGCGTCGTGAACGCCCGCCAGCACAATTTGAAGGGCATCACTGTCGAAATCCCGCGCCGCACCGTCACTGTCATCACCGGTCCATCGGGAAGCGGGAAGAGTTCGCTTGCGTTCGATACGCTGTACGCCGAGGGGCAGCGGCGCTACATCGAGTCGCTTTCGACCTACGCGAAGCAGTTCCTCGAGCGGATGCCGAAGCCGCTGGTCGACCGGATCGACGGAATCGCGCCCGCGGTGGCAATCGAGCAGCAGGCGCCGTCGATGTCGTCACGCTCGACGGTGGGAACCGCGACCGAGATCTACGATCATCTCCGACTCCTCTGGGCCCGCGTCGGTATCGCATCGTGCATCCGGTGCGGCGGAGCCGTCCGCCGCGACACGCCGCAATCGGCCGCCGACGCGATCGTCAATTCGGGGCTCGACCGGATCCAGATCGCGTTTCCGCTTCCGGCCACCGCCCGCGTCACGCACGCCGGAACGGTCGAGAATCTGCGCGCCCTCGGCTTCGTGCGAATCCAGGTTGACGGCACCCAGTACCACCTCGATGACCTGCCGACGTCGGTCGACTTCTCGACGGCAGACGACGTTCTCGTTGTCGTCGACCGGCTCGGATCGACCGCTGATCAGGCCGGCCGCCTCGGCCAGTCAGTGGCCACCGCGTTCGACGAGGGTGACGGAATCGCCCTGGCTCTCGGCGAGCAGACGAGATTGCGCTTCACCGAATCACCGGCGTGCAGCGTGTGCGACACTCCAGCGCCGCGCATCACGCCGGCACTCTTCTCATTCAACAACCCCCGGGGCGCGTGTCCGGTGTGCAACGGGTTCGGCGCCACGCTGGAGTATGACATCGGGTTGATCGTCCCCGACCAGGAGCGCACGCTGCGCGAAGGGGCGATCGATCCGTGGACCAAGCCGCGCTACGACGGACGGCGACGCCTCCTCGCGACCGCGGCCAGGCAGCTTGGCGTATCGATGGACACGCCGTGGCGCGCACTGCCCAAGGCGGCGCGCAACACACTCCTCAATGAAACCAGCGGACGATTTGTCGGAATCTTTCCGTTTCTTCGCGCGCTCGAGGCGAAGCGCTACAAGCAGTACATCCGGGTCTTCCTCCGGCAATATCAGATGGCGCGCGAATGTCAGGCCTGTCATGGAACACGCCTCAAGCCCGAATCGCTCGCCGTGCACGTCGCTGGTGCCACCATCGCCCAGGTTGCGGCACTCACGATCGACAAGCTCCATCAGTGGTTGTCCGGTCTCGACCTGGCGGGCAGTGCCCGACAGATCGCCGAGCTCATTCTCGACGACACTGGCGCGCGAGTGCAGTATCTGCGAGACGTCGGTCTCGGGTACCTCACCCTCGAGCGCCAGACGCGGACCTTGTCGGGAGGCGAAGCCCAGCGGATCGCCCTGGGAAATGCACTCGGCGCGCGACTGGTCGACGCGATCTACGTCCTCGACGAACCGTCGATCGGCCTCCACCCGAGGGACACCGATCGCCTCCTGGCGCTGCTCCGCCGTCTGCGTGATCTCGGGAATACTCTCGTCGTCGTCGAGCACGACCTCAGCGCCATCCGTGGTGCCGACTGGATGATTGAACTCGGACCCGGCGCCGGGGAGCACGGCGGGCAGCTGGTGTACGCCGGCGACGTGAGCGGCGCTCGGCAGACCCTCACGGCGGAATACCTGAGCCAGGTGAAACGGATTGGCGTGCCCTCGGTGCGCCGCGACATTCATGGACCCAGGCTGACCGTCCGCGGCGCGCGGCTTCACAACCTCGATGGCGTCGACGTCACTATCCCGCTCGGCACGCTCACCGCGATCACGGGGGTCTCGGGGTCGGGGAAGAGCACCCTGGTCTACGACATCATCTACCGCCAGCTCCAGCGCCACCTCGAAGGCGATCACTCGGCCAAGACCCATCTCGGCGAGATCGTGGGTGACGTCGACTCGCTTGACGGCTGGCAGCTCCTCAACAGCGTGGTCCTCGTCGACCAGACGCCGATTGGCCGGACGCCGCGCTCCAATCCAATCACCTACATTCGCGCCTACGATGAAGTCAGGGAGATGTTCGCGGCACAGCCGCTCGCCCGTCAGCGCAAGTACACGCCGACGACGTTCTCATTCAACGTGGCAGGCGGCCGTTGCGAGGCCTGCGAGGGGGCAGGCCAGGTCAAGGTCGAGATGATCTTCCTTGCCGATGTCTTCGTCCCATGCGAGATCTGCGGCGGAACGCGATTCAAGCGCGAAGTGCTCGACGTCAGAGTCCAGGGGTTCTCGATCCACGACGTGCTGCAATGGAGCGTTGACGAGGCGATCCGGCGCTTCCGCCATCAGGCGAAGCTCGGCACCGCCCTCTGGCAGCTGCAACAAGTGGGGCTCGGCTATCTCCGGCTCGGCCAGCCGGCAACCACCCTTTCCGGTGGCGAGGCGCAACGACTCAAGATCGCCCGCGAACTCCTTGCGGCGCAGAAACGCGCCGGTCGCAAGCTCTATTTGCTCGACGAGCCGACCACCGGTCTGCATATCGATGATGTCCGCGTGTTGATCGGCGTCCTCGACAAGCTGGTCGACGCAGGTCACACCGTCGTGGTGATCGAACATCATACCGACGTGATCAAGCGGGCCGATTGGGTGATCGATCTCGGCCCCGATGCGGGGCCCGATGGTGGGCATGTCGTCGCGATGGGGCGCCCCGAAGAAGTGGCCCAGAGCCCGGAGTCCTGGACTGGCCGCTACCTCGCGGAGGCCCTGCAGGCAGGCTGAACCGCTGCAGCGCTCGCCGAGCTAGCGCGCCGATTCTTCGCGCAGCAAGCGCCAGACGTCCTCGACGTGGCGCTGCTCGGTGCGAAAACCCCCGATCGCGACGCGGATGGCGTACTTCCCGCCGAGATTCGTATGCGTGAGATGGACCCGGCCGGTGGCATTCACTCGTGCCATGAGTGCTGCGTTGTGCGCCGCCAGCGCGGGCTCGTCGCCCACCATCGCGTCGGGAACATGGCGAAGGCAGACCAGCGCGAGCGGCGCCGGCGCCAGCCGTTCGAAACCGGGCGTTTCGTCGACCCAGCCCGCCAGCTCGTGTCCCCATCGGATGTGCTGGCGAATCATTTCGCGCAGTGCGTCGGCGCCGTAGCTGCGCAGCACGAACCAGAGCTTGAGCGCGTTGAAACGGCGGCCGAGAGGAATGCCCCAGTCGCGAAAGTTGACCGTCGCGTCATCGGCGTCATGACGGGTACGGAGGTACTCGGCCGTGGCGCCGAAGGTCCTGATCAGCGCCGACGTGTCACGAACGAAGTAGCTGCTGCAATGCACGTTGGTGAGCAGCCATTTGTGCGGGTTCGTGACCATCGAATCGGCGAGCTCGACGCCGTCGAGGAGCGGCCGGAGTTCTGGGACGATTGCCGCCGAGCCGCCAAACGCGGCATCGATGTGATACCACGCGTTGCGGGCGGCGGCGACTTCGCCGATCGCGCGCAGCGGGTCACAGGCAGTCGAGGAAGTCGTCCCCATTGTCGCGACGACAATCGCCGGAACGAGACCGGCCGTGGCATCGGCCGCCATCATATCGGCGAGAGCCGCGGGGCGCATCGCGAAAGCGGCATCGACCGGCACGACGCGGTGACGCGATGCGGGGATTCCCGCAAGACGCGCGGCCTTGGATACCGACGAATGGGCTTCGGCCGACCAGTACGCAACCAGGCGCGATGGATCGCCCCCGGCCCGTTCACGCGCGGTGAGAAATGCCACGAGCGTCGCCGATGAGGCGGTATCCTGGATCACACCGGTGAAGGCGTCCGGAAGATCGAGGAGCTGGCGGTACCAGCTCATCACCGTCTGTTCAAGCTCAGTGGCCGCCGGAGACGTCTCCCAGCTCATGCACTGCGCACCTAGACCTGCCGCGAGCACTTCACCCAGCACCGAAGGCGGCGAACTGTTGGCGGGAAAATACGCGAACCATCCGGGATGACCCCAATGGGTCATCCCCGGAACGATCTGTTCACGGAAATCGCCGAGGATGGTGTCGAACGGTTCAGCTGCGTCCGGCGCCGATGCCGGCAGCAATCGGCGGAGGTCCCCAGGGCGCGTGGCGGGAACCACGCGGCGTGATTCAATGTCGCGGTAGTAGTCGGCCAGCCAGTCGATCAGCTCGTGGCCGTGGCGGCGAAACTCTTCGAGGTCTATTTCTCTTCCTTGAACCCCGTGTGCCGCTTGAGCGTCGGATCGTACTTGCGCACTTCCATCCGCTCAGGATGCTTCTTCGGGTTCTTGGTCGTGACGTAGACGTAGGCGCTCTCGCTGCTGCGGAGCTTGACCTGCACGCGTCCCTTCTTGGCCATGGTCGTCGTTCTCCGCGGTTACCAGGACGCCTTGCGGACGCCGGGAATGTTCCCCTGAAGTGCCATCTCGCGGAACGCGATGCGCGACAGCCCGAAGCGGCGAACGTACGCCCGCGACCGACCGGTGAGTTGGCAGCGATTCCGGATCCGCACCGGCGACGCGTTGCGCGGCACCGCCTGCAGCTTCCGGGTCGCTTTTTCCTTCTCGACGTCGGACGCCGTGGTGCTGCGAATGACCGCCTTGAGCTTCTTTCGCTGGTCGGCGTGCTTGGCGGCGAGCTTCATCCGCTTGAGATTGCGCTGAATCGAGCTGGTCTTGGCCATGGTCCGATCTTGGGGTCGAGAAAATACAGCCTACCAAGATGGCTGGGATGGGGTCGATCCGGTAGGGGGCAGCCCTGGGAAATGGCCATCCTCCTAATCGGCCGCCTACCGGAGTATTGACCCGGTCGTCTGGTCGTATCGGACGATGAACTGGTCGGCATCGCCAACGCTCTGTCGCGAAACATCGGCCGAGCCCGGATCGAAGTCGACTAGCCCGAAGAAACGTCCAACCGCCCAGATCGATCCGTCGCTGGCGAGCGATACGCCATTGGCAATTGAAAGGAAGGTGTCGCCCGAAATCACCGCCGTAAGTGGGTTGACCCACCGCAGATCGCCTCCGGGACTGAGCGACAGGACGAAGGCATCGGATGCCCCGCCGGTGCCCTGGCCGTTGACGACGTGGGTGCCGGATCCCGGGTCGAAATCAACGGCACCCTGGAACGATCCGCTCAGGTAGAAGTTGCCGGCCACGTCCTGGGCCAGCGACCCAACCGCGTCGGTCCCGGTTCCACCGATAACCCGGGCAAAGCCGGTCCAATCGCCGTTCCCATCGTATCCGACCAGGAAGATGTCGGCTCCGCCGTGACTGAGCAGCGCCTGACCGCCAACCCCTGGTCCCACTGACGCGAACCCATTGAAGGTCCCAGCGACATAGAGCAGACCGGTCGGATTTGCGACGATGCAGCCAGGGTTGATCATGTCGTCACCGCCGCCACCGCCGCGAATAGCCCATTCGAGATCGAGCGACGTGGACAAACGGGCCACGAAGTAGTCGAGACCGCCCGCGCTGATCAGCGTCAGCGGAGCCAGTACCGATCCGAACACCGCGCCACCGCTGAAAGAGCCGCCCGCTACGATGTCGCCATCGGTCCGGATCGCCAGCGCGTTGCCGGCATCGTCGCCGAGTCCACCGAACTGCGACACGTTCTTGAACGATCCATCCGATCCATATCGCGCGACAAAGATGTCGGTCCCGCCGCGCGAGATCAGCGACGTCGCGCCAGCTCCCGGATCGAAATCGACGGTATCAGAGAAGAATCCGGTGACAAGAAGGTCACCGTTGGTATCAATGGCGAGATCGTGCGCTTCGTCTGGTCCGGTGCCACCAACACCGATTGCCCAGTCGCAGGTCCCTTCCGAGGTGACTCGCATCAGCAGGATGTCATGATCACCATGGTTGGGAACGACATGGTCATTGCAGATGGCGCCGGACGTCGCGTAGCCAGCGACATAGGCGGCACCGTCGGGCCCGATCTTGACCGCGTACGGCACATCGACGTCGGTACCGCCGATGGAATAGACCCACTGAAATGTGCCGTCCGGCGCGTACTTGGCCAGCGCGATGTCGTACGGCCCCTTGGCAATCTTTGCGGTGACGCTGGATCCGCCGTCGAAGTCGACGGTATTCGCGAAGTAGCTCACGACGTACGCATTCCCCGCGGGATCCGTCGCGACAGCGCGGGCAAAATCAGGCCCCGACGCACCAATGCGCAGTGGAAGGAGTGGACCCGGGGGCGGCGGCGGGGGCGGTGTGGCACCGCCCGTGTCGGGAACGAAGGGCGCTCGGCAACTGCCTAGAGCGGCGAGGAGCAGGAGTGGCGCGAGGCGCGGAATCAGCCGGGGCATTGGCATCACTCCACAGTATCGGAGCGGGGATCTCACACCAGCACCCGCGCCAGGTTTTGCAGCACAAACAGCTCCCGAGGAGGGACTCGAACCCCCGACCCGCTGATTAACAGTCAGCTGCTCTACCGACTGAGCTACTCGGGAATGCTTCACCGCGCGAAAGCCAGCGTCGGCGGGTCAAATTAGCTGAATCAGCGGATTTTCGGCAGTGACACCGTGGGTGCGGCTTGATGCCGCAGAAAAAGCTGCGACCGCCTGGTTGAGCCGACTTCTCCCATAGGCAACTCGCGCGACCGCAATGGCATAGAAGCCGACGGATACCCCGAAAATGAGCGCCTGCTCACATCACATCGATGAATGTGAGTGATCGCTCTTCCACGATTTCCATGATGCCGGTCAAAGTGGCGCTCATCTCTGCGCCATTATTGTCATAAATCATTGTGGAAAAACGATTTACGCTCTCATATACCCTTGGATCGATAGCTCCGGGAGGCTACCTTTGCACATGTCTTTGTTCCCGATAACCGGCCACGTAAGCGTCCGCGAGAACTTCCTCGCCGCCGTGGTCGCTGGCCGTGTCCCACAGGTCCTGCTGGTGACCGGTCCAGTCGGGGTCGGGAAGCAGCGCCTGGCGCTCTGGTTTGCCCAGACAGTCCTATGTTCAGCGAAAACGGGGGCCCCGTGCGGTAGCTGTGCCGGGTGTCGCAAGGTTCTCGGCCTCGCGCACGCCGACCTTCACTGGTTCATTCCCGTTCCGCGTCCCAAGGCCGGCGATTTCGAGAAGCAGCTCGAGGAAGTCTCCGAATCACTTGAGGCGGTAATCGCCGAACGCAGGACGGTTCCTTCATGGGCCACGCCGGACGGCATGCTTTCGCACGGGGTGGCTTCGGCGCGCCTCCTCCAGCGTCACGCCACCATGACGCCGGTCGAAGGCGGTTGGCGGGTATTCATCATCGGCGACGCTGACCGGCTGGTCCCGCAGGAATCGAGTCCCGAAGCGGCGAATTCGCTGCTCAAGCTGCTGGAGGAGCCGCCGGCCAGGTCGCTCTTCGTGCTCACGACAGCAGAGCCGGGGATGATCCTGCCAACCATCCGGTCGAGGGCAATTCCGATCCGGCTGGAACGCCTCACCGATGCCGAGGTGCGGAGTTTCCTCGCGGCCAACCAGCCGGATCTTGCCACGGATGCAGTCGTGGCCCGCGCCCGTGGTTCAATCGGAGCGGCACTCGGCCAATCGACCGATGCAGCGGCCAAGGCGATGTCAGCGGCATCGTCGTTCCTCGAGGCCATCGAGGCCGGCGGAAGCACGCCAGTCGAGCGCGCCCTCCGGCAGGGGCCGTGGCAGGCCCGCGGCGACTTCACCTCCCTCCTCGACGCCCTCGCGGCGGAACTGATGAACCGGAGTCGGCGTGCAGCGGACCAGGGCCACCGCGTCACCACGGAGAGCCTGACCGGATTCCTGGCGGCGATTGAACGGGTTTTGATGGCGCGAGAGCGGGCGCAGGGGAACGTCAACCCGCAGCTCCTCCTTGCGTCGCTGGCAGACGAACTCAGCGAACTGGAGGCTGCATGACGCTGAGCCACGTCGACGAAAGGTCGGGCCGCCCGCGAATGGTCGATGTCGCGGCCAAGGCGGTGACCGCGCGCAGGGCGATTGCCGAGGGGCGCGTAACGATGTCCCCGGTTGCGTTCGAACAAGTACGGAACGCGACCCTCGCCAAAGGTGACTTGCTGGCAACATCCGAACTCGCCGGTGTGATGGCAGCCAAGCGGACCAGCGAACTGATCCCGCTCTGCCATCCGGTGGCGCTCGATCAGGTCGCGGTGGAAGCCGAACTCGTCGACGAGTGGCCGGGGGTGCGGGTGGTTGCGACAGCCACGGCGACGGCCAGGACTGGCGTGGAGATGGAAGCGCTGACGGCGGTGAGCGTCGCCTGCCTTACGGTCTATGATATGGTCAAGAGTGTCGATCGGGAAATGCGGATCACGGGGATTCGCCTGCTGGAGAAGACGGGCGGCGCGCGCGGTGCATGGCGCGCCGAAGCTGAATGACACGAGGAGACGCCGGCATGAGACGCTTCTTCGCACGAATCGCGGTACTGGTTGTCGGTATAATGGCACTTGGATCGATGGCCGGGGTGTCGAACCTCATCGCCACGCGGAAGGCGCCCGCGGTCGAAGCGCCGGACACGGTGCTGGCCGTGGTGCGCACCCAATTGGCCGATACCCGCCGTGAACTCGACCGCGCACACCAGGTTCTCGAGTTCTCGTCGCGCTACGGCATTCCGGCGGACTTGTCGGCCCAGATTTATGACATTGCGGTCGCCGAGGGGATCCCGGCATCGGTGGGCTTCCAGCTGGTCAAGGTAGAGAGCGGGTTTCAGAACTCGGCGCAGAGTCCTGCGGCCGCCATCGGGCTTACCCAGCTCCGCGTGGCGACGGCGCGTGGATACGATCCAACCGTCGATCCGAGCGACCTGATGAACGCCAATGTCAACCTCAAGCTCGGCTTCCGCTACCTCAAGGACATGCTGGCGCGATTCGATCAGAATCTTCCGCTCGCCCTTGAAGCGTACAACAAGGGGCCGACCTTCGTGTCGGCGCAGCAGGATTCAGGGATGGCTGTCGAAGGGCGCTACTCGAAGGCGGTCATGAGCGGGGTCCGCCGGCGCGGCTGATCTCAGCCGCGCGGCGGTATCCGGAGCGTCTGCCCCGTGCGGAGGGCGCTCCCCCGTGCCAGGCCATTGAGTGCGATCAGCGTTGATTGCCGTATCCCGTATTGCTGCGCAATCCCTCCGACCGTTTCGCCACGCTGCACGACATGCAGTTCTGCTCCGGGCTGCGGCGCCACGCGCCGTCCTGACGCTGCGGCAACAGTCCTGCCACCCGATACGATCGTCGTGCGGCGGGTAATCAGCCGCTCCCCCGCGTGCACGCCGGCGTGATCGCCGAGCTGGTTCTCACTGCGAAGGCGAGCCACCGATACGCCGGCACGGCGCGCCACTGACGCAATGCTCTCCCCGCGCCGGACCACGACGGTCCGCGTCACGGTGCGAATGGTCCGCGGCGGATCAGGTTCGCGAAGGTCGGCGGCCGACAGCGTGGTTGCGGCCGGGATGTACAGTGTCGTCCCCGGTGCCACATAGCGTGCGCGCGCGACCCGATTCACCGACCGGATCGTCTCGGCGGCCACATGATATCGACGCGCGACGGTCGCCACTGTTTCCCCAGACTTCATCTGATGCGGCACGATCGCGTGGCGCTCGCTGTCGGGCAGCGCCGCATACGCATCCTCAATCCGCTCGGCGCTTCCGGCCGGCACACGGACCGGATAGGGGCCATCGGGCGGCGTCACCAGCCGGAGGAGATGCGGATTGAGGTCGCGCAGCGCGTCGAGCGTGGTGTCAGCGAGTTTCGCGATCAGATCGAGCCCGGTCCCGCCATCGACGAGAACCGAGTCCCGGGGAAACGGCGCCACATCACGGGCGGGCTCGAAGCCGTACTTCGCGGGCTCCTTCGCTACGATCGCCGCCGCGATCAGCTGCGGAACGTAATTCTTGGTCTCGTCGCGGATCATCCGGGTGTCGGCGAGCGAGAAGAATGCGCCATCGCTGGTGACATCGACCGAATCGCTGTCGGACCCGCCGCCCATCAGGTCAAGTCCCCGTCCGACCCGTCCGGCACCGGCGTTATACGCCGCCGCCGCGAGGTAATGCGATCCGAAGCGCTGGGTCAGGTCATCGAGATCCCGCGCCGCGGCGTCGGTTGACTTGATCGGATCGCGCCGCTCATCGACCCACGAATCGGTCCGGAGTCCGTAGAGCTTCCCGGTGCCGAGCATGAACTGCCACATCCCGACAGCGTAGGTGCGGCTGACCGCTTCGGGCGAGAATCCTGATTCGATCAATCCGAGATAAACGAAGTCGCCGGGGAGTTTGTGGGTGGCGAATTCTGCGCGGGCATACCCTTCGTAGCGCGCCATCCGGTCGAGCCAGGTCTGGAACCGGTCGTGCTCGCGGCCAGTAAAAAAGTCGAGATAGTACTTGACCCTCGGCTGGTCGGCGAAGTCGGCGACGTTGAGGTCCCAGGTGACGTGCGCGTCGATCGGTATGTCGGGAAGGGTCGCCGCAGGTTCGGCTTTGGCAAGCGTGTCCAGGACGGCAGCGTCGGTGGCAGAATCCACTGCCGAGGCAAGGCGAGTGGTGTCGTAAGCTGGCGCGAAAATCTGGAATTGAGACGATATTGCGGGCGCGGTGTCAGGAAGAGTGGGCGCGGCGGGCTGGCTTGCGATGACCACCGGGTCCGGCTCGGGAGTTGTGGTGGGCGGCGCGATCTGCCTCGCACCACACGCCGTCGCCGCAACCACGAGACCGGCAGGCATCCATCGACGCATCGCTGTGCTCCAATCCGATTGGTATGCCGCGGCAAGTTGCCCATGCGCCCAGCAGGGTTCGAACCTGCGACCTGTCGCTTAAAAGGCGATTGCTCTACCGGCTGAGCTATGGGCGCCCGGCATGATTCTAACTGCCCCGGTCGCCTTCAGTGAAGCCGCGCGGGGACCCGTGCCCGATGCTCGAATGGAAAACCCCGCTGAACTGGATGATCGAATGTCGGTGATCGTCGCGGTTCTCGAGCAATCCATTCGCCAATCGTCTCATCTGTCGAGCCGTTCACATGATAGAACCGTGTGGGCATCGTCGCGAGTTCCGCCGGTGATCGTGTCGAGTATCGGCCGAAGGCCCCGTTTGAAGATGTTCAGCCTCGCCACCACAGCGCCGCGACGAGTACCGCCGCGATCAATCTTCGGCCTCCTGAAACAGGTCGCGCTGGCCCAACGCTGTGTCGCAGAAGAGGATGCGATGATGCGGCGTGAGCCCGCGGACTCGCAGCGCGTCCACGTGCTCGCGCGTCGCGTAGCCGACGTTGGTGTGCCAGCCGTAGCCTGGGCGCCGAACTGCGAGCGCGATCATCAGGCGGTCGCGGGCGACCTTCGCCACGAGCGATGCGGCGGCAATGGCGTGACAAATGGCGTCGCCCTGGACCAGCGCCTCGTGATCTTCATTGAGTTCGGGGAGCCTGAGTCCGTCGATCACGATGGAGACCGCTACGTCGGCCGCGAGCCCTGCCCGGCAACGCGCCAGTGCGCGACGCATTGCCAGGGCGGTTGCCCGCCGGATGTTGTCACGGGCGATCTCGCGCACGCTCGCGGCGCCGAGACCGAAGGCGAGGGCTTCCTTCCGGATCCTGTGCGCGAGCTTGTTGCGCTCGACGCGATCGGGGACCTGCTTCGAATCGCGAACACCGCGGATGCCGCGATGATCCTGCGGAAAGCAGACCGCCGCGGCCACGACCGGCCCGGCCAGCGGCCCGCGCCCGACCTCGTCAATCCCGATCAGGAGGTGTCCCGACGCCCAGGCGAGGCGTTCGTAGCGAAGGGGAGGCATTACTGCCCCGTCGCTCTGCTTTAGTCGCGGTCTTCGGTGATCCGCGACTTCTTGCCGCTCAGGCGGCGCAGGTAGTAGAGCTTGGCGCGGCGGACGCGTCCGCGGCGGACGACGTCGATCGAAGCGTACATCGGCGAGTGCAGCGGAAAGACCCGCTCCACGCCAACGCCAGCCGACACCTTGCGCACCGTGAACGTCTCGTTGATCCCGCCACCACGGCGGGCGATCACGACGCCTTCGTACGCCTGGAGTCGTTCCTTGTCGCCTTCGCGCACGCGCACCATCACCTTGACGGTGTCGCCGGCATCGAACTTCGGCACGTCGGTCCGCAGTCCTTCACGCGAAATCTTGTCGAGCAGTTCCATTCCCATCGTCATCTCCCTGCGCATCTCGCGCGTCGCTGGTCAGGACTTCGCATCACCATCGTGATGCTCCGTTGCCGTGTACGCCGCCCACAGATCCGGGCGTCGCTGTCTGGTCAAAACTTCTGCCTGCTCCTGCCGCCATGCTGCAATGGCCGCATGGTTTCCCGAAAGTAGTACCTCGGGGACTCCCCTTCCTCGCACCTCGGCAGGCCGTGTGTAGCTCGGCGCGCTCAGCAATCCATCGTAGTGCGAGTCCGAACTTGCCGACTCGTGATCGCCGATCGCCCCCGGCAGCAGCCGGACGATCGCGTCGACCACGCAGAGCGCAGCGGGTTCGCCACCCGACAGGACGAAATCGCCCAGCGACACTTCGTCGGCGTCGAGGAGATCGACCACGCGCTGGTCGATGTCCTTGTAATGGCCGCAGAGCAGCGTCAGCTGTCCGCCCAGCGACCATCGGACTGCGTCGGCGTGACCGAAACGCCTTCCCCGCGCCGACAGCACCACGACCGGGTCCGCGCGCTCGAGGCTCTCGACCGCCTCCAGAAATGGTTCAGCACGGAGCACCATTCCCGCCCCGCCGCCAAATGCGTAATCATCAACCGTCAAATGGCGGTCATGGGCGAAGTCCCGCAACTGCACCAACCTATACTGCACCGCCCCGCATGCCGCCGCCCGGCCCGGAATGCTCGCAGCGAGATACGGTGCGAGGGCCTCCGGAAAGAGCGTCACGATGTTGATCGTGAGCGGCATCCTAGTCCAGCAGCCCTTCCGGGACGACCACGACGAGCTTCCGCTCCGCGCGATCGACCGTCTTCACGTACTCACCGCGAAACGGGAGCAGGAACTCGCGCTGCTGTCCCTGCACCTCGATCGTCGGCCCCTGCGGCAGGTCGTAGACTTCGCTCACGATCCCGAGCGGCTCTCCCGACTCGTCGCGCACCGACCACCCCAGCAATTCCTGCTGGTACACCTCGCCATCGGCCAGCGGCGCCAGCTCGTTCCGCGGCACCGCGACGAAGAGCTGCCGGTACCCTTCCACTGCCTCGCGACGATCATGGCCGCGAAACTTGACGAGACACTCGCGATGATAGATCCTCGCCACCTCGATCGTCGCTTCGCCCACCAGATCGCCGGCGAGATCCCGCAGCTGCACGGCGCGACCCACGGTGAAAACGGCCGCCGGGTCGTCGGTCAGCGGGAAGATCGCCACCTCGCCCTTCAATCCGTGCGGCTTGCGCACCCGGCCGACTACGATCGGCGGTGGCACCGCGTCGGGCATCGAGGTTAGACGCCCGCCCTCTTGAGGAGGGAGGCGACCGTATCGGTCGGCGTGGCGCCCTTGGCGATCCATTGCCGGGCCTTCTCGACGTCGACGGTGAACGGATCCTTGTCGTTCTTGGGGCGATAGGATCCGATCGTCTCGATAAAGCGCCCGTCGCGGGGTGATTCCTTGTCGGCGATCACGATGCGGTACATCGGAACGCTCTTGCGCCCCTCGCGGCGCAACCGGATTCGAACGGCCATGACACTCCTCACAGGTCCTGCGGTTCAGCGCGGGGGGAACGACCGTCCGCCGAAGGGCAACTTCATCCCCGGCTTTCCCGCGACCTTCATGAATTTCTGCATCTGCTTGAACTGCGACAGCAACTGATTGACTTCCTGCACGCTGCGCCCCGATCCGCGGGCGACGCGGGCGCGCCTCGATCCGTTCATCACGTCGGGATCGCTCCGCTCGCGGCGCGTCATCGAGAGCACGATCGCCTCGACGTGCTTGAGGCGCTTCTCGTCGAGATTGGCACCCTTGAGCATCGCCGGGTTCACTCCGGGGAGCATCCCGAGGATGTTCTTCATCGGTCCGAGCTTCTGCATCTGGCGCATCGCGGCGAGAAAATCCTCGAGGTCGAGCCCGCGCTTCGAGGTCGCCTTGCGCGCCAGCTTCTTCGCTTCGTCTTCATCAACGTTCTGCTGCGCCTTCTCCACCAGCGAGAGCACGTCGCCCTGCTGGAGAATCCGCCCCGCCATCCGGTCGGGGTGGAACGGCTCAAGTCCATCGAGCGTCTCGCCCGTGCCGACGAACTTGATCGGCGCTCGCGTGACTCCGTAGATCGAGAGCGCCGCACCACCGCGCGCATCACCATCCATCTTGGTCAGGATCACACCGGTCACGCCGAGGGCGTCGTGAAAGCCCCGCGCAATCCGGACCGCATCCTGCCCGGTCATCCCATCGGCCACGAGAAGGATCTCGTGCGGCTTTACCGCGTCCTTGAGCCGCACCAGCTCCTGCATCATCTCGGCGTCGATCTGCAGCCGACCGGCAGTGTCGACGATCACCGTGCGCGCGCGCGCCTTCGATGCCGCCTCGATCCCGCGCCGGACAATGCCGACGACGTCGGTCGATCCTGCCTCGCCATGAACGCCGACGTCGACCTGGCGCCCCAGCGTCTCGAGCTGCTCGACGGCGGCCGGCCGGTAGACGTCGGCGGCGACGAGGAACGGCGCCTTCTGCTCGGCCTTGAGACGACGCGCCAACTTCCCGGCGGTCGTCGTCTTGCCGCTCCCCTGCAGCCCGACCAGCAGCATGATCGTCGGCGGCACCGGCGCGAACGCCAGCGGCGCCTGCTTCTCGCCGAGGAGCGCCACCAGCTCGTCGTAGACGATCTTGACCAGCTGCTGCCCTGGCCTGACCGACTTGATGACGTCCTCGCCGACGGCTTTCGCCTCAACCCGCTCGAGAAACTCGCGAGTCAGCTCGAACGACACGTCGGCTTCGAGGAGGACTCTGCGAATGTCGCGCAGCCCCTCCTTGACCGCTGCTTCCGTCAGGACTCCGCGACCGGTGAGGCGCCGCAGTGTATCCGTCAGCTTGGAAGACAGCTCGTCGAACATAGCCTTCAAAGATAAGGGGGACTTGCGGTTGGAGGCTACTGGCTTGGCAACACCTCGACCTGGACGGGCGGGAGGGCACGCCACCGCGCCCAGCTGGTGGGCGCTACGACTACCCGTATGGCCGGCGAGCCCCCGACAGTCATTGAATCGACGGCGATCCGGTACCCGGTCCGCGGGTGGCTCGCCAGCGGCCCAGCGATCTGGGTCTGGAACTGGGCGGCGAAGCGGGGGGCGTCCCAGACGGTAACCCAGACCAGCGCCGGGCCGGCTGGCGATTGGTAGATGCGGAGGCGATCTCCCCCCCAGCCGATCGCCGGATCGGTCCGGGCGCTGGTGGCGCCCAGCAGAGCGGCCCGGAGGAGGTCGATGTCGAACTCGCCAAAGGTGTCGTCGAAGATGACTCCGGCCGTGTCACCGGTGAAGCGCACGGGCACCGGGCGATCGCCACTCACGTAGCGCTCGGTGTGGAGGATCTGCTCGGTCGACTGGGGCATTGCCGCACCGAAGGGCACCGCACCGGGGTGGTTCTTGTCGAACCAGCGCATGAATTCGGCGCCTGCGACGTAGGGAAAGGTCAGCCCTTCGCGAATCACCATCGGTGCGCTGGCGTACACCGACGTGCCGGTCTGCTGCTGTTGCAGCTGATCGCGAAAGGTCGACCAGAATCCGTCGTTGTTGACGATATCCATCCCCGGCACCATGACGACCAACGATGCGAGGGTCGCCTGTCCCTCGAGAATGGCCTGGGCCGCGGCCTGGCGGTCGGCATCGGTTGAATCGCGAAGAATCGAATCGAGTGCCACGTACTGATCCTGCAGCGCGTGTACCAGTTCGTGCGCGAGAACCAGTCGAAGTTGCGCCGGGTCGGAACCTTCGATGGCGAAGAGCGTGGTCGAATCGGGGTCGTAGAAGCCGGCAATCTGTTCGGTGTAGAGATCGAGGAAGAGCTTGCGGAGGTCGAGCGAATCCGGAAGCATGCCGAGGAGACGGTAGGCGGCGGAAATTCCCTCGAGCTTCGCGGGTGGCAGCTCGCGCGCCATCTTGGCGATGAGATACGTGTGGATCTGGTCGCGGGTCCGCACGGCGGATTTCGGCGACGACTTGAAGCTGAGCCCCACCGCCCTGGAGACCGATGGCATCAGCGAATCGACCAGCGCGCGGAGCTGCCGGTCGCCCACCGACTGAGCCGATGGAGAGGCGCCGCGACAGGCAATGATGAGAATCGCAAGGAGGACGATCGGGCGCCACCGCTTCATCGCCATACTCCCTGGTACCAGGTAAGGATCGCGGGTCCGGTGATCCAGCACGCCGCCGCGCCGATCGCGAGGAAGATCCCGAATGGCACGAGCTTCTCCCGCCCGGCAAGCTTGAACGGCAGGAAGATCACCGTCCCGAGAAGGGCGCCGAGGAAGAGCGTCAGCAGCACGCCCTGCCATCCAAGAAAGGCGCCGATCATCGCCATCATCTTGATGTCACCCCCGCCCATCGCGTCCTTGCCGAACGCCTTCCCCCCCAACCATGCCACGGTCCAGAGCAGTGCGAATCCGACCGCTGCGCCGAGAATCGCCTGCGGCCAGGGGAGTGCGTGTGCGCTGACAGCCTGGCCAGTCCAGTGGCCCGCAACGGCAAACAACAATCCGAGCGCAGTGCCGCCGATCGAGAATTCGTCGGGGATGATGTATTCCCGCGCGTCAGTGACGGCAATGCCGAGGAGGATGGTTCCGAAAACCGCCGCTCGCAGTGCCTCCAGGCCAGGTCCGTACGCCAAGGCGGCGCTCGCCCAGAGCACACCGACCGAGAGTTCGACGAGGGGATAACGCCAGGGAATCGGCAGCGCGCAATGCCGGCAACGCGCCCGCAATACCAGCCACGAAGCGACCGGCATGTTGTCATACCAGGCAATGAGATTGTGGCATTGCGGACAGCGAGACCGCGGGGTCACCACCGATTCGAGCGCGGGCCACCGCACGATGCAGACATTGAGAAACGATCCGAACAGGAGGCCGAGAAGCCCGGCCACAACGACAAACGCGAGCGGCGAAGTCACCGGCTCACCAGATAGAGCGCGATACCTGCGGCGGTTGCGACGTTGAGTGATTCAGTTCCGGGTTGCACCGGAATGGTGACTTGCCGGGTTGCCAGCGCCAGGATGGATGGCTGGATGCCGGCGCCTTCGTTACCGAATACCAAGGCGATCGGTCTGCCGGCCGATTCGGACGAGAGCGCTTGGCCGGTCAGCGTCATCGCCCACAAGTCAGCGCCCCACGTGGCGATCCGATCGACGAGGTCGGCTTCGGCGGCATGGAGATGCGGCAAGGTGAAGAGCGCACCCATCGCGCCTCGCACCGTCTTGGGATTGGTGAGATCGGCCGTACCTGGAAGCGCAACAATGCCCGCAGCACCGAAGGCGCGTGCGGTACGGGCGATCGTGCCAACGTTTCCCGGATCCTGCACGCCGTCGAGGACGACAAGCGGGCGACCGGGTCGCGGCGCGAGACTGTCGATCGGCCAGATCGGGACCTGAAATACCGCGACAATGCCCTGCGGATGCTCGGTATCGGCGAGATCGGCAAGCTCGGCGTCGGTGACCTCATCGACCTCGATCCCCCGCTGCAATAGCTCGCGGTGCAATTGTGCACCGCGCGCCGTCGCGCCTAGCGCGGGTGAGGCGACTGCACCCTTGCAGGCGGCGTTCGCTGCGAGCATCTCTTCGACCAGGCGGATTCCCTCGGCAAGGGCGAGCCCCCGTCGTTCGCGCCCCTTGCGGCGGTGCAGATCACGAATCGCGGTCACCAGGGCCATGAGTCCGGAGGTGGAATGAGACAGGAGAAACGGATGATTGCGCTCACGATCGCCGGCTCGGACTCCGGCGGCGGAGCCGGGATCCAGGCCGACCTCAAGACCTTTGCTGCCTTTGGCTGTTACGGCGCGTCGGTAGTGACGGCGGTCACCGCTCAAAATACTCTCGGCGTGCACGCCGTTCATACCATACCCGCCGACATCGTCGCCGCCCAGCTCAGCGCGGTCGCTGATGACCTCCCGCCCGACGGCTGCAAGACCGGGATGCTCGGCGTTCGTGATATCGTCGACGAAGTCGCGTCAGTCGTGCGGACTCGCGAGTGGAAAAACCTCGTGGTCGACCCGGTCATCCGCGCGACGTCGGGTGCGGTACTCCTTGATGACGAAGGTGTCGACGCGCTGCGCCGACTCCTGGTGCCGCTGGCCGCCTGCATCACGCCGAACCTCGACGAAGCGGAAGTGTTGACCGGCCAGACTGTTCGGAACGCCGAGGCCATGGCGAAGGCAGGGCAGGCGATTCTCGATCTCGGAGCTCGTGCCGTGCTGGTCAAGGGCGGCCACCTCGACAGCGATATCGTCGTCGATGTCCTCGTCACCGCCCAAGGGACTCGGCGCTACACCCGCAGTCGGATTCCCGGCCGAGCCACGCACGGAACCGGGTGCACCCTCTCGGCGGCGATCACCGCCAAGCTGGCGCTCGGAGTGAGAATTGATGACGCAGTTCCCGCCGCGATCGAGTTCGTTCAGGCGGCGATGCGAACCGCACCGGGACTCGGAGCCGGCCACGGACCGATGTGGCACGATCCCGCGGGCTGACCAGTCGACCGCGTCGTCAGAGGTTGGCGACTACTCCCTCGACAAGGGTGGCCAGCCTGGCAGCCGCCTGATTCGCCACGTCCATCACTTCGCCGTGATGCAACGGCGCCATCCCGATCCCGGCCGCGGGGTTGGTAATCGTCGAGATCCCGAGAATCCGCATGCTGCGCGCGCGCGCCACGATCACTTCGGGAACAGTGCTCATTCCCACCGCGTCGGCGCCGAGGCGCTCGAGCATCCGGATCTCGGCGGGAGTTTCGTAGGTCGGGCCCAGCAACGCCGCATAGGTGCCTTCGCCGAGCGCGATTCCGTGCTCCACCGCCACGCGGTGCGCCAGTTTGCGGAGATCGGCGTCGTACGCCACGGTCATGTCGGGGAAGCGGGTTTCTCCGGGCAGGACTTCACCCTCGAGCGGGTTGCGGCCGGTGAGATTGAGATGATCGTTGATCGCCATCAGCGTTCCCGGCCCGAACGCCCGGCGGATCCCGCCGGCCGCGTTGGTCACGATCAGCGTGTCGGCACCGAGCGACGCGAACACGCGAACCGGAAGTGCCGCGACGTGCGCCGGGTGTCCCTCGTACATGTGGAATCGCCCGCTCTGCATGATCACGCCGACGCCGGCGAGAGTGCCTGCGATCAGCTCGCCCTTGTGCCCCTGCACCGTCGGAAGATGAAACCCGGGAATGTCGCCGTAGGGAATCCGTTGCGCGGCAACGACGCGCTCACCCAGCCCGCCAAGACCACTGCCGAGGATGATCGCCACTCGCGGCGTGGCGCCCGCGAGACGCGCCCGCACCGCATCCGCCGCGCGCGCAACCGCATCGGCGGCGCTCACATCAGAATCCCGGCGATTGCCGCCGACAGGAAATTGGCGAGTGTGCCGGCGAGCATCGCGCGAAAGCCGAGGCGCGCCAGATCGCTCTTGCGATCGGGAACCAGCGCACCGATCCCGCCGATCTGGATTCCAATCGAGGAGAAATTGGCGAATCCGGCCAGCGCGAACGAAGCGATCGTGAATGACCGCGGATCAAGAGTTCCCTTCATCGGACCGAGCTGCGAGAAGGCGATGAATTCATTGAGAACGGCCCGGGTGCCGAGCAGACCGCCAACTGCGCCACTGTCTTTCCACGGGACACCGAGGACCCACGCCACGGGACGACCGAGCCACGAGAGGACGGTCTGCATGTCGGCGGGAAACCACGCAGCCAGGTTGGTGTGAACCCACCCCATCCCGCCGTTAATCAGCGCGATGATCGCGATGAACGACACCAGCATCGCGATGACGTTGAGCATGAGATGCAAGCCTTCGCCGGTGCCACGCGCCGCGGCATCGAGGAGGTTGACGTCGGTCCTGGGGATCTCGATTCGCATCGTGCCAGCGGTCTCGGGGACTGCCGTCTCCGGTTCAAAGAGCTTGGCCATCATGATCGTACCGGGCGCGGTCATGATCACGGCACTCAGCAGGTGGCGAGCTTCGACGCCGAACGCGATGTACGCGGCCATGATCGAGCCGGAGACGTGAGCCATTCCGGCGGTCATCACCGTCATCAGTTCGGATTGGGTCATCCCCGGCAGGAACGGCCGGATGGTGAGCGGTGCTTCGGTCTGTCCCATGAAGATCGACGCGCCGACATTGAGACTCTCGGCGCCGCTGGTGCCGAGGAGGCGGGTCATCACCGCTGCGGCGCCGCGGACCACAACCTGCATCACGCCCAGGTAATAGAGAATCGCGAAGAGCGCGGAAATGAAGATGATCGCCGGGAGGATCTGGAACGCGAAAATCACGCCGACCTTGGAATCGGACTTGCCGAGTTCGCCGAAGACGAACTCCGATCCGGCGTACGAAAAGTGAAGGATCGAGGTGATCGCGTCGCCAAGGTGGCGGAAGAGCTCGGTCCCGAAGGGAACTCGGAGTACGAAGACCGCGAAGACGAGCTGCAGACCGAGTCCCCACCCAACGGTGCGCCACCTGATCGCCTTGCGGTTGTGCGACATCAGGTACGCCAGGACGAGGATCAGCGCGATGCCAATCAGTCCGGTACACCGCGCTGCGAGCGAGACCGGTGCCGCGACCGGCGCGCGGATCGGTCCGTTGGCCATCTGCGTGGCCTGCGCGGCGAGCGTCGCCATGCCGCGCCCCGCGGCACCAGGAATCAGCCAGCCACCAGCAATGGCGACGCCGATTCCAGCAACGGCGACGAGGAATGCGGTGCGACGGGAGAGATTCATCGACGGAGCTCCGCCGCGGCCGCGCCGCGGTTCAGGTAACACTCGTCATCGCCGCGCGGGCGCGCGCCGCGATGATGGACCGTTCAGGCCAGGGCAGGAATGCGTGGTCGAAGGCGGTCAGCGCCATGGTTTCAAGTTCGTGTCGTGTGAAGGCGAGTGCGTCGTGAGCGGTGACGTATTCGTCGGTCAACGAGACGCCGCTCATCAACCACGAATCGGTGCACAGCGTCACCGCGACGCCTTCGTCATAATAACGACGAACCGGGTGCGCTGTCGCCGTATTGACCACGCGTGTCTGCACATTGCTGGTAATGTTGATTTCGACGCAGATCCGGCGGTCGCGCACGAAGTCCAGGAGCGCTGGATTCTCGAACAGCCGGGTGCCATGTCCGATCCGCACCGCCCGGCAGGCATGAATCGCCTCGAAAATCGACGGCCAGCCGGCCGCTTCGCCGGCGTGGACCGTGATGCCGAGGCCGCCGCGCGCGGCGATGTCGAAGGCTTCGCGATGCAATTCGGGGGGATGTTCTGCCTCCGGTCCGGCGATGTCGAATCCGACAACACCCATTCCATGCATCGCCACCGAGTGCTCTGCAATCGCGATCGAGACATCGGGGTCAAACTGGCGGAGGGTACAGTTGATGATCCGCGCGGGGACACCGAAATCGGCGGTCCCGCGCGAGAGCCCGCGCCATTCGGCGGCGATCACCCGGTCCATGGTCAGTCCTTGGCGCGTGCTCAGCCGCGGGCAGTAGCGTACCTCGAGATACTGGAGGCCGTCGGCCGCGGCGTCGGCCACCATTTCGTAGGCGACGCGCTCGATCGCCTCGGGGGTCTGCAAGAGCGCGATGGTGTACTCGAAACGGGCGAGATAATCATCGAGGTTGCGGGCGTCGCTCACCAGCATCCACTGCTGGAGCGCTGCCGGGTCAGTGGTGGGGAGAACCACGCCCGCACCACGCGCCAGTTCGATCATCGTCGCGGGGCGAAGCGATCCATCGAGATGGACATGCAATTCGGCCTTGGGCATCCGGTGGATGAGGTCACGCATCGCCGGGCTCCGCGGTGCGGCGGGCGCTCCGGTTTACGCGGAAGATCGCGCCCGGGACGAGCAGGACATCTCGATCCACAGGCACACCGCGCCCGTCGGTGGCACTGGCCAGAGATTGGTCGAGGGCTGCGAGGAGCTCGGGGTCGACGGTCGCGAGGAGTTGCGCGAGGGTCCCTCCGGCCACAGCCTGGAGAGCAGAGCCGTTCAGGAACACAGGAATGGATTCGGGCATCGGAACGTAAATATCCGGTCACGAGTATCGTTCGAGCAACGCCGCGCCGCTTGCGACGGCAACGCCGCAAGGTATTCGTTTGGCCCGCCTTCCTTTCCGGAGCCGGATTGAGCCATCGCATCCTGGTGGTTGATGACGAACCCGACATCACCGCCCTGGTCGCTTATCATCTGGCCAAGGCGGGGTACCGCGTGTCCACCGCGGCGAACGGGCCAGAGGCGCTGCGGGCCGCCCGCGAAGAGCGCCCGGACATCGTTGTCCTCGACCTGATGCTCCCCGGCGTTCCGGGATACGACGTTCTGGCAGAGCTTCGGCGCCGCGCCGAGACGCGGGATGTCGGCGTGATTCTGCTTACCGCGCGTCGCGATGAACCCGACCGCATTCAGGGCCTTACACTCGGCGCCGACGACTACCTCACCAAGCCGTTCTCGCCAGCCGAGCTGGTGCTCCGGGTGCAAGCGCTGCTTCGGCGTCTGACCGCGCCCGCCGTGGCTGGCGGTTCGACGCTGGTTGCCGGGACACTCCTGATCGACCGGGCCGCGCACCGGGTCACAGTCGACGGCCGCGAACTCGGACTCACCGCTACCGAATACAAACTTCTCGTGACGCTGGTAGAACGGCGTGGCCGGGTTCAGGCCCGCTCGCAACTCCTCGAAACGGTGCTCGAGGCACAACCGGACATCCAGACGCGGACCATCGACATGCACGTCCAGCGCCTTCGCACCAAGCTGGGGGATCTCGGCGATCTGGTCGAGACGGTGCGCGGCTTCGGCTATCGATTCGCCGCCGGCGATCGGAGCGGCAGGACGAAGTGAGGTTAGCCACCCGGCTCGTCCTCGGCACATTCACCATCGTCCTCGTCACGATCCTGATCCTTGCGTGGAGTTTGAACCAGGGGATTCCCGTCGTGGTTGGAATCGCGCTCGCGATCTCGCTGGTACTGGCCTGGCTTGCGGGACGTTCGATCGCACAACCGCTGGTGGCGCTCTCTGAGGCGGCACGCGACATCGCAGCCGGTGCAACGCCACGCTTTCCGCGATCGGGGATTCCGGAAGTCGACGCCCTGGTGGGCGCGCTGCGACGGCTGCATCGCGATCTTGCCGATCGCGTGGTCGAATTGCAGCATGAAAAAGTCGGTGGCAATGCCGTAGTCAATGCGATGGTCGAAGGGGTGATCGCCTCCGACGGCCGCGGAACTATCGTGACCGCCAATCCCGCCGCGCGCCGCCTTCTCGGCTACGGAGTCGACGCACGCCTCCCCGAACTTCCAGCGCTTTTTCGCGACAAGGCCGCGCGGGAAGCGGTGACCCGCGTCCTTGCCGGCGACGAGGTGAACGACTGCGAATTCGATCGCGACGGGACCGTGATCACGATCAACGCCCGGCCCCTTCCTGGGCGAGGCGCCGTACTCGTGCTGCACGACCTGACCGAGGTGCGACGGCTCGAGGCCGTGCGGCGTGACTTCGTCGCGAACGTCTCCCATGAATTGAAGACACCGCTCACCTCGATCGCCGGCTATGCCGACACGCTCACCGATTCCACAATCGACCCGGACACCCGGCAGCGATTCCTTGCAACGATTATCAACAACGCTCGGCGGATGCAGCGGCTCGTCGACGATCTTCTCGATCTTTCGAGAATCGAATCGGGGCGTTGGATTCCGCGGCCACAGCGGATCGACGTATCGCTGGCAATTCACGACGCGTGGGCGCCGTTCCGCGACAGAGCGGAGGGCCGCGAGGTCGAACTGGCGGTGGACGTGTCGGCCGACGCCGGCCGGGTCTGGGCCGACCCTGAGGCACTGCGGCAGATCCTGGCGAACCTGGTCGACAACGCCCTGCGATATGTGCCGGCAGGCGGGAAGATTCGCTGCTCGTCGGTCCGGTCGAACGGCGGCGTGACGCTCAGTGTCGCGGACAACGGGTCGGGAATCGCCAGTAACCATCTGCCCCGAGTCTTCGAGCGCTTCTACCGGGTCGACCCGGCCAGGTCTCGTGACGAAGGTGGTACAGGACTGGGACTGGCGATCGTCCGCCATTTGGTAGAAGCTCATGGAGGATCAGTCCACGCCGAAAGTGAGTTGCAAGTTGGAACCATGGTTCGATGCTGGTTTCCTGACGATGCAGATGCGGAGAGCTGAGCGGATGGCCGGCGGAGCGACTGAATGAGCGCCATCTTGTCGGAACCGGTCGTCATCCGGGCGGCAGCGCCGACTGACCTCCGCGACCCCGCCCTTTATCTCAATCGTGAGCTGGCGTGGCTCGAATTCAATCGGCGAGTCCTGCACGAAGCGCTCGATGCCCGGACGCCGCTCCTGGAGCGCGTCAAGTTTCTCGCGATCTTTTCGAGCAACCTCGACGAATTCTTCCAGGTGCGGGTGGCGGGCGTGCGCGAGCAGGTCGCGGCGCGTCGACTCGAGCGGGGGACTGAGCCGCCGCCACCGAGCCTCCAACTGGCGGCAATCCGCGACGCCGTCCGCTCGCTCGTCACCCAGCACTCTCTCTGCCTGGTGGATGATGTGCTCCCGGCGCTTGCGGCGCACGGAATCCAGATCCACCGTCGCTTCGACGAACTTCCCGCGGCCGAGCGCCAACATCTGGCCGGCTACTTCCGGTCGCACGTATTCCCCGTGATCACGCCGCTTGCGGTCGACCCGGCCCATCCCTTCCCGCACATCTCCAACCTGTCGATCTCGCTTGCGGTGTCGCTGGTCGACCACGCCGGGCAGCCGAGGTTCGCGCGGGTCAAAGTGCCCAAGCTCCTGCCGCGCTGGGTTCCGCTGTCGATTCCCAATCATTTTCTCGGGCTCGAAGACCTGATCGGCGCGCACCTGGGGACGCTCTTCCCCGGCGTGACGATTTCGGGGTGGCATCTCTTCCGGATCACGCGGAACACCGATCTGAATCTCGAACTGGGTGGCGGGCCGAGCGACGAGGCCGAGGATCTCCTCGAGCTGATTCAGGAAGAGGTCAGCAACCGGAAGTTCGGTGAGGTCGTCCGCCTCGAGGTGCACGCGTCGATGCCGCGGGAACTCCGTCAGCGCCTGATCGAGGAGTTCAACGACGCCGATGCGGGCGAAGGGCTGCCGCTCACCGAGGAAGACGTCTTCGAGGTTTCCGGGCCGCTCGATGTAAACGACATGATGCCGATCTCATCGCTCGACATCCCCGAGCTGCGCGATCCGCCATTCACGCCGTCCACGCCGAGACGGTTGGCGGAAAATCGAGACCTCTTCGCGGTGATCCGCGAGGGAGATGTGCTGCTGCACCATCCGTACGATTCGTTCCAGACGTCGGTCGAGCGGATGATCGAGCTCGCCACCGAAGACCCCGATGTACTGGCGATCAAGATCACCCTGTACCGCACCGGTGGCGAAATCGCGCGCTTGCTGGCGCAGGCCGCGGTGCGCGGCAAGCAAGTGGCCGTGCTGATCGAACTGCAGGCGCGCTTCGACGAGGAGAACAACATCAGCTGGGCGCGCCGGTTCGAGGACATCGGTGTGCATGTGAGCTATGGCGTGGCTGGACTCAAGACTCACGCCAAGGTATTGCTGATCGTGCGGCGCGAAGGCGCGTCGATCCGGCGGTATGTGCACATCGGCACCGGCAACTACAACCCGCGGACGGCGCGCTTCTATACCGACTTCGGGTTGATGAGCGCCGACCCCGAACTTGGTGCCGACCTGAGCGACCTCTTCAACGTGCTGACGGGGTTCGGCGAACCCGCGGGGTATCGCAAGCTTCTCGTCGCGCCGCGCTGGATGAAGCACCGCTTCCTCGACCTGATTCACCAGGAGCGGGACAGCGCGCGGTCCGGCGGCGAAGGGCGGATCCTCGCCAAGATGAACGCACTGGTCGATCCCGACATCATCGAAGCGCTCTACCAGGCGTCGATCGCGGGGGTCGAAATCGACCTGATCGTACGGGGGATCTGCTGCCTGCGTCCGGGAATTCCCGGTTTGAGCGACCGGATCCGGGTGATTTCGATCCTGGGCCGATTCCTCGAACATTCCCGCGCCTTCGTCTTCGGCAATGGCGGGAGCGACAAGGTGTGGATCTCGTCGGCGGACTGGATGCCGCGCAACCTCGATCGCCGGGTCGAAGAGGCGGTTCCGATCGAGAACCCGAAGCATCGCGCCGAGATCCGTCGGCTCCTGGAGACGATGCTGGAGGACAACCGGCAAGCGTGGGATATGCAGCCCGACGGCAGTTACATCCAGCGAATCCCGGCCCCCGGCGATCCCGAGCGGGCCACCCACCGATTGTTCATCGACCGCGAGCGCTGACCGCCGGTCCCGCTGTTACGGTCCCGTGACAGATCCGACACCCTCGCGTGATCCCTTTGGCGCCTATTAGTCCGCGTTCAGGCGATGGCGCGGTTTTCCTGCCGCCGCACCCGCTCGCCGAGCGTTAGTCCTTTTCGGGCAGGCGGAGGTTTCATGCGTCTTTCAGTTGCGCGCCGGGTCGGGCTGGTCGTGGCACTCGGTCTTGGAGTCCACGCAGCAGCGGCCCAGGCACAGGTGACGGTCGGCGGCCTGGTCTATTCGCAGTTCGGCTATTCGCTCAAACCGGATTCGGGACTGGTGGCGACCACCGGCAGTGCCGGGCACGACAACAACTTCGACGTCACGCGCGCCTATGTGAACCTCAACGCAAAGTTCGCTGATGGCGTCTCCGCCCGGATCACCTCCGACATCGACAGCCGCGGCCTCTCCTTCGGCGGCACCTCGGAGACTCAGCTCACGCTCCGCCTCAAGTACGCTTTCGTCGCCTGGCAGCCCGACGCCAAGGGCCCGCTGACCTACAAGTTCGGGTTGATGCAGACGCCGTGGATCGACTGGGAAGAGAGCCTCTGGGACTACCGGATGCAGGGCACCGTGGCGTTCGACCGCAACAAGCTGTTCCCGGCGTCGGACTTCGGTGCGGGAATTGACGGCAGCTGGAACTACGATCAGGTCAACATGCAGGTTGGTGTCTACGACGGTGAGGGATACAGCGCCACGCCGGGCGATCCAGGGAAGGATGTCGAAGGACGGCTGTCTTACCGCCTCGCCAAGACCGACATGGCGGGCCGCAGCGGCGGGCTCCGGATCACCGGCTACGCGCAGCTGGGCGACGCCAACGGCGGTGGCACGCGTACCCGTTTCATCGGCAACCTCGCCTACAAGAGCAAGGCCGTCACGCTCGCGGCCGAGATCGGCGTCGGGCAGGATTCGATCAACGCGACCCACCCAAAGCAGAAGCAGGAGATCATCTCTGCGTACGGCGTCTACAACATCCCCAGGTCGAAGGTCGCGCTGATCGGCCGCGTCGACACGTTCGACCCCAACACTGATTCGACGGGGACCGCCACGGGCGGCACGGTGCAGGCGAACAACGCCGGCAACGTGGCGGTGAACAAGCAGACTCGATTCATCGGCGGCATCTCGTATGCGATTTCACCGAATCTGCGCGTCCTCCTCGACATCGACACGAATTCGCTCGAGAACGGGGCGACCAACGCGTTCGACAAGAACCGGTCGATGCTCTTCTTCCACACTGAAGCCAAGTTCTAAGGAGATCGCGCAATGACGGTCAAGAAACTCCTCCTCGCTGCAGCCTCGGTGAGTGTGATTCTGGTCCCGGTAGCGGCCGCCGCGCAGTCGCTGACGGGCGCCGGTGGCACCTTTATCAACCCGCTCGCCACCGTATGGTTTCCCGCCTTCCAGAAGAAGACCGGCGTGCAGATCAACTACCAGTCGATCGGCTCGGGCGCCGGCATTCAGCAGTACACCCAGGGAACCGTCGACTTCGGTGAGTCCGACGGGCCGATGACCGCCGAACAGATGGGCGCTGTGCAGGGGGACGTCATCCACATTCCCGCCGCGCTCGGCGCCGTGGTGATGACCTGGAATGTTCCGGCGCTGGGAAGCACGAAGCTTCGCTTCGACGGGCCAACGATCGCCGACATCTATCTCGGCAAGATCACCAAGTGGAATGACTCGCACATCGCGGCACTTAATCCCGGCGTCAAGCTGCCGTCGACCGACATCATCGTCGTCCATCGTTCGGACGGCTCTGGCACGACATACATCTTCACGGATTACCTGAGCAAGGTTTCGCCCGACTGGAAGCAGAAGGTCAAATTCGCGACCTCGGTGAATTGGCCGGTCGGCCTCGGCGGGAAGGGAAACGAGGGCGTGACCCAGCAGGTCAAGTCGGTCGAGGGGACGATCGGCTACGTCGAGCTGATCTACGCCGTCGCCAACAAGTTGCCGTTCGCCGACGTCAAGAACGCAGCAGGAACGTTCGTGACGCCGTCACTCGAAACGACGACCAACGCTGCCGCAAGTGCGAAGTTCCCGCCGAATACGGATTTCCGGGTGTCGATTACCAACGCACCGGGGCCGGATGCATACCCGATCTCGTCGTTCACCTGGTTCCTCGTCCGTCCCAACATGAAGGACGCCGCCAAGGCGAAGGCGATGAAGGATTTCCTCGAATGGATGGTGACGCCGGAGGCGCAGGCGATGGCGACGAAACTCGACTATGCGCCGCTGCCGAAGGAAGTCATTGCGCTGGAGATCGCCCGCTTCAAGACGCTCAAGGCGAACGGCAAGCCGATGATGTAGCCTCTGGGGTGACCTGCCCGGGTGATGGCCCGGGCGGGTCGCTCGTCCTCTCGGACAGGCGTGACATGGTCGTTACACCGGCGTGACGACCCTCGCGCCACCCTGCACTAACCTCTAGGCGCAATGACAACCTCTGCCGCATCCGCAGCGCGTCCCTCACCGGCCCGGAGCGGCAGGTCGCTGGTGGGCACGGCCCGCGCCGACCAGGTCTTTCGCCTGCTGCTGACGACCTGCGCACTCACGATTCCCGTTCTCCTCGTCGCGCTCGTCGTACTCCTCGCCCGGAGCGCGTGGCCGGCACTCACCCGGTTCGGCTTCTCGTTCGTGACCTCCAGCGTCTGGGACCCCGTTGCGGGAGTCTTCGGCGCGTGGCCGATGATCGTCGGCACGCTCCTCACCGCATTCCTGGCGCTGCTGATTGCGGTGCCGCTCTCGCTTGGCGTCGCCGTCTACCTGACTGAATTCGCGCCTGAAGTCGTTCGCAAGCCGATCGCGACGCTGATCGAATTGCTGGCCGCGATCCCCAGCGTGGTCTACGGCCTCTGGGGCGTCTTCGTCCTGATTCCCGTGCTCCAGCACGCGATCTTCCCGCTGCTCCGGAGCCTCCTTGGCTTTCTGCCGTTCTTCCGGGGCGCCATCTACGGCCCTTCGGTGCTCGCGGCGAGCATCATCCTGGCGATCATGGTGATGCCGTTCATCATGTCGGTTGCCCGCGAAGTGTTGCTCGCCGTGCCGAACAGCCAGCGCGAGGCCGCGATGGCGCTCGGAGCCACGCGGTGGGAGGCGGTCCGTTCGGCGATCATTCCGTACGCGCGATCGGGAATCATCGGCGCAATCATCCTCGGGCTGGGGCGCGCCCTGGGTGAGACGATGGCCGTGACGATGCTGATCGGCAACAGCCACGATCTCTCGACGTCGCTGTTCGCCCCCGGTTACACGATGGCCGCCGCGATCGCCAATGAATTCAATGAAGCGGCCACGCCGATGCACTACTCCGCGCTGACCTACCTGGCGCTGCTGCTCTTCGGGATCACGGTGCTGGTCAACGCCGCGGCGCGCCTCCTCATCTGGCGCGTCAATCGCGGCCGTTCTGCTGGCGGAGCGGTACTGTGAACCGCCGGGCTTTTCGGCGTTTCAAGAGCAACGCGATGGTGGCGCTGATGATCGCGGCGGTGATCGTTGCCGTCCTGCCACTCCTGTTCATCCTGGGATCGCTCCTCATCCGCGGCGCGGGTAACCTCTCGCTCGCCTTCTTCACCCGCCTGCCGGTGCCCGCCGGCGAAACCGGCGGCGGAGTCCTTCATGCGATCGTGGGCACGCTGATCATCGTCGGTATCGCCGCGCTGATCGGCGTTCCCTTCGGCGCGGGTGCCGGGATCTATTGTGCCGAGTTTCCCGGGTCGCGGATTGCGCTGCTGGTCCGGTTCGTCTCCGACGTGATGAACGGCACCCCGTCGATCGTGGTCGGTGTCTTTGCCTGGACGCTGATCGTGGCACCACAGCATCACTATTCAGCGATCGCCGGGAGCGTGGCACTCGCGGTCCTGATGATTCCGATGGTCATGCGGACGACCGAGGAGTTGCTCAAGCTCGTCCCCAATTCGCTGCGTGAGGCAGCCCTTGCCCTGGGGTATGCCCGGTGGCGCACCACGATGTCGATCATGGTCCGCACCGCGCTCCCGGGGATCGTCACCGGAACGCTGCTGGCCATTGCCCGGATCGCGGGCGAGACTGCCCCCCTCCTCTTTACCGCGCTGGGCAACCAGTATCTCTCGTTCCATCCGAACGCGCCGATGGCAGCATTGCCGCTCGTGGTATTCACGTACGGAACCGGACCGTACGAGGAATGGCATCGCTTCGCGTGGGCTGCGGCACTGGTGCTCATCCTGGTGGTGCTGATCCTCAGTATCGCGGCGCGCATCGTCACCCGACAGCGGTTCGGAGCCTATCGTGACTGAGGTGCTGCCCCGCCTGCAGACCAGGAAGCTTTCGGCGCTGTATGGGAAGTTCACGGCGGTGCGCGAAGTGACGCTCGCGTTTCCCGCCAACCAGGTCCATGCGCTGATTGGTCCATCGGGGTGCGGCAAGTCGACCTTTCTGCGAACGCTCAATCGGATGCATGAAATGTCGGTCGGCGGGTCGGCAAGCGGGCAAGTCCTTCTTGACGGTGCGGATATCTACGACCCCGACGTCAGCGTGATACAGCTGCGGCGGCGGGTCGGGATGGTGTTCCAGAAGCCAACCCCCTTCCCGACCAAGTCCATTTTCGACAATGTCGCCGCGGGATTGGTGCTGGAGGGTGGACGGTCGAAAGCGGAACTCAATGAAACCGTGGAACGATCACTGCGACGCGCAGCACTCTGGGACGAGGTGAAGGATCGGCTGTACGGAAGCGCCATCGCGCTGTCGGGTGGGCAGCAGCAGCGGCTCTGCCTGGCGCGGACAATCGCGCCGGAGCCCGAGGTGATTCTCCTCGACGAGCCGACGGCGTCGCTCGATCCACAGGGCACCCAGCGGATCGAGGAGCTCGTCTTCGAGCTCAAGGGCGAGTTCACCATCATCATCGTGACGCACAACATGCAGCAGGCCGCCCGGGTCTCCGACACGACGACCTTCTTCTATCTCGGCAGTATGATTGAACATGGTCCGACCCGACAGATCTTCACCACACCGACCAATGACCAGACGGAAGCCTACATCACAGGACGGTTCGGATGAGCACCACTCTGGATGCCCCATTGCCGCCGGTGCGCCTGCCGGCGCCTCGCGTCGCGCCTGGCCCGCGCCGGCCGGCTGAGCAGCCGGTGGCGACTGGCGAGCTCGCGATCGAGGTCCGCAATTTCTCCTTCTGGTACGGGTCTACCCGTGCCTTGCAGGATGTATCGCTGACGGTGCCCCGGCGCGCCGTGACGGCGCTGATCGGTCCCTCGGGATGCGGCAAGTCGACCTTCCTGCGATCGATCAACCGGATGAACGACCTGATTCCCGACACCCGGACGATCGGCGAGCTGATCGTCGAGGGGACGTCGGTTTACGGTGATGACATCGACCTGGTGGCGCATCGCCAGCGGGTCGGGATGGTCTTCCAGCGCCCCAATCCGTTCCCCAAGTCGATCTACGACAACGTGGCGTACGGGCCCGCTCTCAATGCGCTCTGCGCGCGCCGCGATCTTCCCGACCTCGTGGAACAGTGTCTCCGCCGCGCGGCGCTCTGGGACGAAGTGCGGGATCGCCTCGAAGCGCCGGCCACGGGGTTGTCCGGCGGCCAGCAGCAGCGCCTCTGCATCGCCCGCGCGCTGGGGAACCGGCCGTCGGTGCTGCTCATGGACGAGCCATGCTCGGCGCTTGACCCAGGCGCCACGCAGAAGATCGAGGAGTTGATCTTCGAGCTCAAGCGCGAGTACACCATCGTGATCGTCACGCACAACATGCAGCAGGCGGCACGAGTGTCCGATTCTACCGGCTTCTTCGATCGCGGCGGCGAGATGGTCGAACTCGGCGACACCAACCAGATCTTCACCAATCCGAAGCACGAACGGACTGAGGCGTACATCACCGGGAGATTCGGATGAGCGTCGACACGCACCGCCACTTCCACGAAGAACTGGCGCAGGTCAAGTCGCGGTTGCTCACCATGTCCGGCGAGGCGGAAGCCGCGCTCGAACTTGCCGTGGAGGCGCTCCTCGAGCGGAGCCTGGAGAAGGCCCACGCGGTGATCGCGGGAGATCGGGATATCGACGCGCTCGAGGTCGAGATCGAGGAGCAGGTGGTCAACCTGCTCGCCCTGCAGCAGCCAATGGCTCGCGACCTGCGCATGCTCACGTCGGCGCTCAAGATCGCCAACGACCTGGAACGGGTCGGCGATCACGCCGTCAACATCGCGCAGTCGGCCGAACGCCTGACCCAGAGCCGTCCGATCGCCCCGGAGCCGGAGATCATCGAGATGGCGCGGCTGGCGCGCGACATGCTCTCCGATGCGCTCGAGGCCTTCATCCGCGGCGATGCCGCCACCGGCCGCGAAGTCTGCCGGCGCGACGACAAGGTCGACTCGCTGCACCGGTCGGTCTTCCGGATCCTGCTGACCTTCATGATGGAAGATCCGCACATGATCAGTGCAGGCATGGAACTCTTCCTCGTCTCCCGCAATCTCGAACGTGTTGCCGACCTCGCGACCAACATCGGCGAGGACGTGGTCTTCCTGGTGGAGGGAAAGTCGATCAAGCACCACGCGGAAGACCGGGGAGAATCCGCCGCGTGACGGCGGCGCCTCCGGGGCGGGAGCGCATCGGCGCGATCGATGTCGGATCGAACTCGATCCGCCTCGTCGTGGCCGAGTACGACCCCGAGACGGGGTTCGAGATCATCGATGAAGTGAAGGACCAGCCGCGACTCGGGACTCGCGTCGAGGAGACACGAGCGCTCGACCGGGGCGCCATGACCCGGGCGTTCGCCGCGCTCAAGCGGATGAAGGAAGTGGCCGACCGCCGGGGGGTGACACGCCTCGCCGCAGTGGCGACTTCGGCGATGCGTGACGCTCGCAACGGCGAGGCATTCGCCCGGCGGGTCGAGCGCCAGCTCGGAATCCCGCTCGAAATCATCGGGGGCGATCGCGAAGCCCAGCTCCTCTGGCGCTCGGTGGCGCACCACTTCCGCCTGGAGAATGCGCGCACCCTCGTGGCCGATATCGGCGGCGGATCGCTCGAACTGATCGGCGCCGTCGACGGACTGGTCGAGATCACCGCGTCGCTTCCGCTCGGCGCTGTCCGGCTGACTGAGCAATTCCTCACCAGTGAACGGACGACGCGCAAGGAACTCGACACGCTGCGCAAGCACATCCGCAAGACGCTGCGCAAGGCACTACCGTGGCGCGACTGGAAGCAGGCGGTGGTGATCGGATCGGGTGGATCGTTCACCAACCTGGCGCGCATCGCCGCGGCACGCGCCGGTCATCTCGGCAACGCGATCCACGGCACCACGGTCGGAACCGGCGAAGTCGAATCGCTCCTCGAATGGCTGGCGAACAAGTCACCGGAGCAGCGGGCGCAGATTCCGGGACTCAATCCGCAGCGCGCCGACATCATCGTGGCCGGCGTGGCGGTTGCCGCCGAGATGCTGGCACTCCTCGACGCACGAGAACTCACGGCGAGCGCCTTCGGATTGCGGGAGGGAGTCCTCCTCGAGATGATCGGCGTGCACGAGCCGGCGCGGCTCAACGATCCGCTGCAGCTGATCCGCGAATTCGTGGATCGCTGCCGCGGCGACCGCCGGCATGTGGAGCAGGTGCGCGTCCTCGCGATGGCGCTCTACGAGCAGCTCGCGGCGGCCCTGGGATGCGGTGTCGAGGATGCCGCCCTCCTGGAGGCGGCGGCCCTCCTCCACGACGTGGGACAGCTGGTGTCGTATCGCAATCACCACAAGCACAGTTACCGGCTCATCTCGCACGCGGACCGCCTCGGGCTCGATTCACGGGCGCGCGCGCTCGTTGCCGTAATCTCGCGCTACCACCGCAAGCGCGGGCCCACCCGCAAGCACGAAGAGTTCGACCGCCTCACGCCTGACGATCGCGCCACGGTGCGGCGGGTCAGCGCGTTGCTGCGCGTGGCCGATGGACTCGATCGCGGCCACACGGCGGCCGTCGAGCGGGTGGCCGTGTCAATCGAGAAGGGACGTTGCGTGATGCGGGTCTCGCCGCGGCTGCAGGACGCGGACGTGTCGCTCGAAGTGTGGGGCGCGACGCGCAAGGCCGACGTGCTGGCCCACGAACTCGAGTGCGAGGTGGTGATCATGTCGGCGCTACAGGCGCCGCGGGCCCCCAAGCGGCGCCCCGATCAGCGCCGGCGAAGCCGCAGGACCGAACGACCGAAGCGCAGCCGCCGGCGGGTTGCGGCCACCTCCTAAACCATCCAGATCCCGCCGACCGTCGCGAGCGCAATCAGCTGACCTGAAACCGCAACGACACCAGGGCGGCATCCTGGAACGGGGTCTCAGAGATGAAGAACATCCGCTGACGTGCCAAGTCTGGACCATGGATCGTCACCCGGTCAGTAGCGCGTTCTCATCACCCCGGCCCGTGAGGTGCCCGATGTTGCTCGCATTACTGGTGCTCGCCGCACCTCGTCCCTGCGCTCCCTGTCTTCAACTCACCATGTTCATGACCCTCCGCCAGGGCATTCCAACCGCGCATGCGATTCCGATGAACGATGCAACCATTCTCGGGTTGCGCGCTACAGTCGATGAAGAGGAAATCGAATCCGCGCAGTGGGCAGTGAAGCATGCATCGTCACCAACGGTCAGGGATTTCGCCCGCAGCTTGTTGCGCGGTCACGGTAACGCGCAGAACAGCGCCAAGGGAATTGCCGACCGACTCAAGGTCCGGATCAATATCCCGGGAGACACCGACAGTGCCCTGGTCAGCCGGCACAACGTCGAGATGGCATCGCTGCGGACCGCCAAGGGACGACAATTCGACCGGGTCTTCCTGCAGGCCGTCCGCGACGATCATATGAACGAGATCGCGAAGGTGACCAACTGGTACCTGCCCGCCGCCCGGAATGACAGCGTGAGGACCTATCTGCACGACATCATGCCGACGCTCGCCAAGCACCAGCAGATCGCCGAGAAGCTGCTGGCCCAGCCCAGGACGACCGTCGCAACGAAGCGCGGCCGGTGATCGACCGAAGGGCGTGATCATGCCCGGGCGGCATCGCGCTGCCCGGGCATGATTGCGTTCAGACCGCGCGTCGTCCCGCGAAGAGGTGCCAGACGAACGAAATGATGGCAACGAGGAGAAGGAGGTGGATCAAGCCGCTGGTGACGTGAAAAACGAGGAATCCCAGGAGCCAGAGGATGAACAGAATGACGGCGATCGTGGCGAACATGCGGTCCTCCCTGAGTGAATCGTTGCCAAAGGGACGCGCAACTCGAACAGGCAAGCACCGCCCCTCAGTGCCCCAGTGCCACCTCACCGCTGGCTGACTCCGCAGTCGCGGGCGCGCGGCGCGAGAACTTGCGCTGCAGCTCGTCGAAGTAGGTATAGAAGACCGGCGTGACATAGAGCGTCACCAGCTGCGAGAAGGCGAGGCCACCGACCACGGCCACGCCGAGAGGACGACGCGTCGCGGCTCCCGCGCCCCATCCAACGGCAATCGGAATGGCGCCCATCAGTGCCGCCATCGTCGTCATCATGATGGGACGGAAGCGGACGCTCGCCGCCTGGAGGATCGCCTCGCTCGCGGGCTTGTCGCCGGCGCGCTCCGCCTCGATCGCAAAGTCGATCATCATGATGGCGTTCTTCTCGACGATGCCGATCAGCATGATGATCCCGACGAAGCCGTAGATATCGAGATCGAGTCCCACCAGCCGGAGCGTGACAAGGGCGCCGAACGCGGCGAACGGGAGGCCGGTGAGGATCGTGATCGGGTGCACGAAGCTCTCATACAGCACGCCGAGAATGACATAGATCACGAAGACGGCAAGGACGAGGAGGAGGAGGAGCCCCTGCTGGGTGCTCATGAATGCCGCCGCGATCCCCGAAAACGACGCCGCAATCGTTGGCGTGAGGACCGACGCCGCCTGGTCCTGCACCGCTTTCACTGCCGTCCCGAGCGAGACCCCCGACGCCAGGTTGAACGAGATGGTCACCGAGGGAATCTGGCCAGAATGGTTCACCGTGACCGGTCCGACGGTCGATTCGAATTTCGCAACCGAACTGAGCGGGACCACCGGGCCGCGCGACGACCGGACGTAGAGACTCCCGAGCGCCGCGACATCGGTCTGGTACTTCGGCATCACCTCCATGACCACCCAGTATTCGTTCGTCGCGGTGTAGATCGTCGAGATCTGCCGCTGGCCGAACGCGTCGTACAGCGTGTTCTCGATCTCGCTCGCCGAGACGCCGAGTTCGCCGGCAGCCTCGCGGTTGATGTCAACCGTGACCTGGGGATTGTCGATCAGGAGGTCGCTGGTGACATCGGTCAGAATCGGGAGCTGGCGCAGCTTGCGCTCGAGCGACGCGGCCGCCGAGTCGAGCCCCACGATGTCCCCGCTCTGCAGGGTGTACTGGTAGAGGCTCTTCGACGCGAGGCCGCCGATCGAGATCGCCGGTGGATTCTGGATGAAGGTGGTGATCCCCTGCACGTTCGACGTCGCGGCAGACAGGTCGTGCGCGATCTGCTCGGCGCTGCGGTGCCGCTGGTCGATCGGCTTGAGGTCGATGGTGAGCTGCCCCTGGTTCGCCGCCGCCGTGGTGCCGACCGACGATGTCACCGACTCCACATCGGGGTCGCGCGCGACGACCGCGGCCACATCGGCCTCCCGGTTGACCAGCTCGTCGTACGACACCCCTTCGGCCGCCTCGGTCGTGGCCAGCAGCTGGCCGGTATCGTCGGTGGGAAAGAG
>DASYAK010000007.1:0-1781 GCA_036501385.1 Gemmatimonadales bacterium
CCGTTCCTATGGTCATGGGGGTCTCCTGTCTGAGAGGGTTGGACCCCATGAGCTTCAGACAGGTTCGGCCGGACCCGGCGAGCGGGAGTTGCTACAGCCCCCGCCGCCGGGCGCCATTACCGCGAGAGCGGTTTAGTCCGCCGATCCGAAGCAGACGCCCAGCGCCGACGCGTCTTCATGCTATCGCGTGGCGCCCGCCAGTGTCGCTATCAGCGACTGCGCTTCGCGCGTAGGGCTCATGCGTCGCGAGAGCCGCAGCCTGCGGGGCTCACGAGCCTGCGTGTCTCATCAGAGACGCTCGAATGCGATGGGACGAAGCCCCTCGAACCGCAGGCTGAAGACATCCGGGGTCACCATTTCGCGCCACTCGGCGAACCCGAACCGTGGATTGATCGAGCGTAGGATCGACGTGATCAGGGTTCTATGGGTTGCTACGACGGCGCAGCGATGACCGGCCCTGCGAATATCGGCAAGCGCCGCCAATCCTCGGTCTGCGGCTTGCCTCAGGCTCTCGCCTCCGACGGCCCGGTAGTACTCGTCGACAAATGAGCGATGGAGATAACCGACCACATCCTCGATCTCCTCGCTCGAACGCACACGCTCACGAAGTCGATCGTCGACCTTGATTTCGGTTTGCAGTCGTCTCGCCAACGGGGAAACGGTGGACACCGCTCTTGCGTACGGGCTCGCATAGATCGCGTCTGGACCTGATGGGATGAGCCGATCTGCGAGACGCGCTGCCGCTGCATGTCCCCCTTCGGTCAGGGCCGATTCCGGCAAGCCGCCAGTCGATTGGCAGTGTCGCACCAAAAACAGCCTCATCGCTCCCGCCCCCGAGCGTCTGGTCAATGTCCATCCGTGTTTGCAGATTGAGCTTGGCTGATGCGCCGCGCGACGTGCGGCATGACCTCGTCCAGCAGAGCCAGGCAGTCCCGATAACCCGCCAGACCAAGTTCATAGGGGTCCGGGATGCCGCCTTTATGCTCGTTCGCGACGATCACGCGTGTCTTGTCTGCGCCGAGGAAGGAACGGACCTGGTCGGCCTCATCGTGGCCGACGCAAATGAACCATTGGTACTGGTCGAGATCCAGGTCCCCGACCCAGCGACTGACATGGACGCTCAAGTCGACTCCGCGTTCCTTCATACACGCAACGGAGCGTTGATTGGCGGGACGACCTGCCAACGCCTCACGCACGCCGGCACTTTCCACTAGGAAGGCGGCGCCGAGGTGCTGCTGTAGCACCGCCTGCATCATCGGGCTGCGGCTGATGTTGCCAGCACAGACACACAGAACCTTTTTCATCACCCGACGCTACCCCGAGGGGCATCGCCGTCAAGACGCGAGATGGATCGCAGCCGCCATGTGGGACCCGCTCCGGTTGGAAGCCGGGTCTCGGTTCCGGATCGGAGCCGGTAACGGCGGCCAACCACCCCCTGACCGATCCTGGCGGTGTCCGTTTGCCGCCTCGGCTGGGCGCCCAGTCGGTTCGCGGTCGCCATCGCTACGAGCACTTTCGACTCGTTGAGCACCTCGCGGACTGCTCTAACGTCGCCGTCGAAAAGATCGGGGAAGGGTGGCGTGGGCAAAATCAATCCGGGGATGGTGATACGCCTTTGCAAGGCAAGCCTGGTGGCGGCGATGGCGCTGCTCCTGGGACTCGTCGCGTTCAACAACATCGTGGACTACGGCGACAACTGGACCTTCGTGCAGCACGTCACGGCGATGGACACCGTTTTCCCCGACTCCACCCAGCGGTGGCGGGCGATCCATTCGGCGCCG
>DASYAK010000008.1:0-64244 GCA_036501385.1 Gemmatimonadales bacterium
CTCAGCCCGCCACGATTCGGTCCACCAGCGCAAACCCGAACACCGTCAGGCTCATCACGCCGTTCATGGTGAAGAACGCCGCGTCGAGACGGGCCAGGTTGCCGGGCTGCACCAGGCGATGCTCGTACCAGAGAATCAGTGCGGCCACGACGACGCCCGCGTAATACACGGCGCCGAAGTGGGCGCCCCAGCCAAATGCGACCAGCGCGGGAATGGTGATGCCGTGAAGAAGTTTGGCCACCAGGATCGCGCGATGCTGCCCCAGGCGAACCACGGCGCTGTGCAATCCCGCGTCGCGATCGAACGCTTCGTCGGGAAGGGCATAGAACACATCGAACCCGGCGACCCAGGTCGCGACTGCGATCGTGATCGTCACGAGCAGCCACCACGGATCACTCCACGCGCCGGTCACGGCCAGCCACCCGCCCACCGGGGCAATCGCCAGCGACAGGCCAAGCCACAGGTGCGGCCAATTGGTAAACCGTTTGGTGTAGCTGTACGCCAGGATCCATCCGAGTGCCAGCGGCGACAGAATAAGGCACGCGCGATTGAGCAAACCGGCCGCGACGATGAAGACCGCGCCTGCCACCGCGACGGCGATCGACGCTTCGAACACCGAGATCGCGCCGCGCGGGATTTCCCGGCTGCTGGTCCGCGGATTCTTCGCGTCGAATGCGCGATCAGCGAGGCGATTGAACCCCATCGCGGCGAAGCGTGCCGACGAGAATGCCACGATCACCAGCACGACGGTTCGTGCAGTGAGTGGCGTGACGTGTGACGCCGCCAGCACGCCCAGGAGCGCAAACGGCAGCGCGAAGACGGTGTGCGGGAGCTTCACGAGTGACGCGTAGCGCGCGAATACGTGCGCCGACGCAAAGGTCTGGCCTTCACGCATCACTTGATGCCCAGCCTCGGCCACAGTTCGTCGATCCGCCGCCGCGTCGCGTCGTCCATCTCGATCCGGTCGGGCCAGGCGCGAGTGAAGCCCTCCTCGGGCCACTTGCGCGTGGCGTCGATCCCCATCTTGCTGCCGAAGGTGAACTGCTGCGACGCATGATCGAGAACATCGACCGGGCCGCGCACGAATTCGGTGTCGCGTTGCGGATCGATGTGGTTGAGCGCCACCCACCACACTTCGTCGGCGTCGTGCACGTTGACTTCCTTGTCGACCACGACGAGGACCTTGGCGAGCGACATCAGTCCCTGGCCCCAGAGCGCGTGCATCACCTTGTAGGCCTGCCCGGGATACTGCTTGTCGATCGACACGAAGACGAGGTTGTGGAAGATCCCGGCCGCCGGCATGTGGTAGTCGACGATCTCGGGAATGGTGAGCTTGAGAAGCGGCAGGAAGATCCGCTCGGTGGCATGGCCGAGCCAGTAATCCTCCATCGGCGGCCGTCCCACCAGCGTCGCGATGTATGTCGGCTCCCGCTGCATCGTCACGGCGGTGACGTGCATCCGCGGATAGAGATCGGCGAGCGAGTAGAAGCCGGTATGATCGCCGAACGGCCCCTCGGTCACGAGCGCCTCGGCGGGGTCGATGTACCCCTCGATGACGATCTCGGCGTCGGCCGGGACATCGAGATCGCATGTCACGGCGCGAGCGAGCGTCACATGTTCGCGACGGATGAATCCGGCGAAGAGAAACTCGTCGATTCCCGGCGGAAGCGGAGCCGACGCGGAGTAGACGCTGGCGGGATCGCCACCGATGGCAATCACGACCGGCATCCGCTCGCCGCGTGCCGCCATCTCGCGCCAATGTGCGGCACCGCTCTTGTGGCGCTGCCAGTGCATCGCGAGCTCGCGCTTTCCGAGGATCTGCACCCGATACATCCCCACGTTACGCGTGCCGCGCACCGGGTCGCGGGTGATCACCATGGGAAGGGTGATGTAGCGTCCACCGTCGCCGGGCCAGGTCTGCAGGAACGGAATCCGGTCGAAGTCGATCTCGTCGCCGCGCCAGACCACCTGCTGGCATGCCGGTCGCCCTGATGCCACTCGCGGCGGAAACTTCGTCAACTCGGCGAGGCGCGGCAGGAGCGCCAGCTTGGCGAGGAGACCGTCGGGCACCTTGAGGTTGACCATCTCGCCGATCCGGTCGCCGATGTCGTCGAGGCGCTCGACGCCGAGGGCCAGGGCGATCCGGCGTTCCGATCCGAAGAGGTTGATCCCGACCGGGATCGGACTCACCCCACCATCGGCGAGGAGCGGCTTTTCGAAGAGGAGCGCCGGGCCGCCGCGCGGCGATTTCATGGCGCGATCGGCGATCTCGGCAATCTCGAGATGGGTATGTACCGGCTCGGTGATGCGCACCAGTTCGCCGATCTTCTCGATCGCGGCGACAAACTGCGAGACGGTGTCGAGACTCATCGAACTGCCCTGACCGCGGTGTGAATCGCCACGATCCCCGCCCATCGAGTGTGCCAGCTCACCGGAGTGAATCCCGCGAGTTCGAGGCGCGCCGCGAGCGCCGGCGGGTCGGGAAATGGAAGGACCGAAGCTGGAAGCCAGTCGTAGGCGCTCCTATGTTTCGACACGAGGCGCCCGATGCGTGGCAGCACGTGTCGCAGGTAGGCCAGGTAGATCGCCCGGACTGGTTGGCGGCGCGGCGTCGAGAATTCCAGCACGACCAGGCGCGCACCTGGCCGCAGTACCCGTGCAGCCTCGCGGAGGCCGGCATCAAGATCCATCAGATTGCGTACTCCGAAGCCGACCGTGCCGCCCGCGAAGGTCGCGTCGGCAAACGGGAGCCGGAGCGCATCGGCGGCAGCCGGAACGACCCGCGGCGACTTTCCTTCGCCGCGGCGAAGCATCTCCGCCACAAAATCGGCCGCGATGACTTCTCCGATGAACCCGGGGCGATTTCCCAGTTCGGCTGCGAGATCGAGGGTACCCGCACAGAGATCGAGATAGCGCCCGCTCGGCGTATCCTCCCAACGCAGCTGGTCGACCGCTGCCCGGCGCCAGCCGCGGTCGGCATTGAGCGAGAGCAGGTGGTTGAGCAGGTCGTAGCGGGGCGCGATCGCCGTGAAGACACCGCGCACGTACTCGCGCTTCGCGGGGCCTCCCGTGACCGGTAGCGGCTGGTCGAGTGCGGGCATTGGCGGGAAAGGTACCGGACTGTCGATTCCGGGGGCAACGCGCGCCGATACAGCGAGCCGGCGCCTGCGGGCGCGCCGATGACCCACCCCACGCCGGTCGAATGGGCTGCGCTCTCCGACCAGGACGTGGTGCGCCATGCCGCGCGAGGGCGCGAAGCGGCGTATCGCGAGCTGATCCGTCGCTACCAGCGTCCGGTTTTCTCGCTCATCTATCGCATGGTGCGCGACCGCGAACTCGCCGAAGACCTGGCCCAGGAAACGTTCATCAAGGTCCTCAACGCGATCGACAGCTACCGGCCCGAGTACAAGTTTTCCAGCTGGATCTTCAAGATCGCGAACAACGCGGCGATCGATCAGCTGCGACGCCGTGGACTCGACACCCTGTCGCTCGATGGATCGCCGCACGCGTCGACCCCCGACGCAATCGAAGCGACCACGCTGCAGATCGGCGACTCGCGCGAGTCGCAACTCGAAGAGGTCACCAGCCGCGAGCTCGGATCGCAGATCGAATCGGCGATCGGCAAGCTGCGGCCCGAATACCGCAGCTGCATCATCCTGCGCCACATCGATGGCCGCCCGTACGAAGAGATCGCCGAGATCCTCGGCCTCCCCCTCGGCACCGTCAAGACCTACATCCACCGGGCTCGTAACGAGCTGCGGATTCTGCTGCAGGAGACGCGCGAATGACCGGATCCCCAGCCGCAGCCCGGCCCGATGAAACCGGACTCCACCGCCACCGTATGAGGGCAATAGCATGAATTCGCACGACCTGCAGCACCTGACCGCCGACGAGCTGGACGCCTTCCTGACCGAGTCCAGCTCTCCACGAGTACTGTCCCACCTTGGGACATGCCCGACGTGCGCGGTAATGGTCGAAGCCGACGCGCGGCTCGTGGCTGCGCTCGCGACACTGCCGTACTTCAATCCGCCGCGCGATTTCGAAGAGCGAGTCCTGGTTGCCGCGTCGAGAGCGGCGAGCGTCCGGGCTTCGATCATCACGCCTCGAGCCGCTGCGGCCCGACCCCGTGCCCTGACCGCGCTCGTCGTCGCCGGGGCGAGCATGGCGGCGGGATTCGCCTGGGCAACCGCTCACCCGGCCGACGCGATCCGGTGGTCGGCGCCGGCGTTTCAGCAGACCGGGCATGCGCTCTGGCTTTCGCTGCAGGCCGCGGCGACCAATGCCACCGCGCAACCGTGGTTCTCGCCGATCCGCGACAGCGTCGCGATGCCGGTGCGAACGCTCCTTCTCTTCATCGGCGGCGCAGGTGCCTATGCGATCGCCCTCACGGGTTTTCGGCGGCTGATGGCGGAGCCGGCGACCGATGCGGGGTGGTAACCGGGGTGCCGCGCTCCTCGTCATTGCCGCACTGATTTCCACAAGCCGCCTACTGGCGGCACCGGTGCACGATGTCGCAGGACACATTCCCGAGCGGATTCGGCAACTGCTCTCAATCCCGGCCAATCTCGACCTCTCCGAGGACGGCATCGCGGTGCGTCCCGATGGGTCGACTTCCGGCATTCTGCGCAAGGTCGATGGCGGAACCGGCCATCGCGGCGACACACCAATCGGCGAACCTGATCAGGCGCTCGACGGGGGACTTCTCGCACCGGAGCAGTCCGTGTCGATCGGCGGCGAGATCGCCGAGCACGCAGCCGGGCTCGTCGGCCTCACCCTCGCATTGATCGTTCTCGGTTTTGGCCTGGTGACCTTCCTGCGACCGAATCTCGAGATCGTCTCCGACACGGTGACCCACTCGCTCGGCCGCGCCTTCCTCGCCGGGCTCCTGGGACAGATGCTGGTCCTTCCCACCTTCGCATTGCTGGTGGGCGGCCTGGCGCTCACCATCGCCGGCGTGCTCCTCCTGCCCTTCGCCATCACGGTGTACGTGCTGCTGGCGCTGATCGCGACGGTGGGCGGATTGCTCGCCGTGGCGCACGCGATGGGCGAGCGAATCACCCGACGCCGGATGGCGCGCGGTATCCTCGTGTCACCCAACTCGTACCGTTACCTCGTCACCGGACTCGCGGCGATTGCGGCGATCTGGATCGGGTGGGTGCTCTTCGGCTGGGTCCCGCTTGCCGGCACGCTGATGCTCGCGGTGGCGGCGCTGTCGACCTGGACAGTTGCGACGGTGGGCTTTGGAGCGGCGCTGCTCTCGCGCGGCGGCATCCACGAACACTTCGCGGGCCGGCTGCTCGGCGCCGAGACGATGACCGACGAATACCTCTGGGCCACGCCGCAATTCGGCGTCCCGGTGGTCAAGCGCCCCGGGCGCCAGAAAAGCTAGCGGAACCTCCCTTCGGTAGCTGTTCTGGCTCTCCCGGCTGGAATTCTGGTCATTCAGTCCGGAGTATTGGCATCTCACGCGGAGCTAGGCCGATCTCGCGGATTGTTTTGATTGTTGTGAAACACGTTTTGGTAATGTCACTGACTGTTTTGGTTGCGCGGTAACGCCGTTTGGTCATCTCGCAGTCCGTGGTGAGGATCTCGCTCGATGGTTTGATCATCTCACAGGCTGCTTTGATCAGCGTGTCGGTTGGCTGGATCATCTCACAGTTTGTCGAGGTCATCTGTTCGATTGTTTTGATCATCTCACAGTCTGTTTTGATCGTCGTCGCGGGTGCTTTGATGAGCGTGCAATCCGGCTGGATCATCTCGCAGTTTGTCTTGATGGTCTCGCAGTTCGTTTTTGTCGTCATCCCGGATGTTTTGATCATCGCGCAATCCGGTTGGATCATCTCGCGCCCAGTATGGGTCGTCCTATCGGGTGGTTGGGTCAGCATGCTGGGCGTATGGACGACCTCGCGCGGAGTATAAGTCGTCATTGCGGCCGCTTTGATCGCCATGCGGAGTGATTCGAGGCGCGCTGACCAGCGGTTGGCGCCGAATCTGTACGGAATCCTGGGCGAGTTCCGGGGCGGTTGTCGCGGGAGTGCCGGGTCAGCCGCCGAGGTTCACGCTGGTGAGGCCGACGCGGCAGACTGGCCGCGAGCGGGGATTGCAGAACATCTGAGCCCAGACCGCGCCCTGCGCGATGGCGATCCCCGACGGCGATGAGGAGAGCGTGGTCACCTTTTGCGCGAGTATCCCCGAACGGATCGCCGGCGCGAAGATTCTGGCGTAGCTCGCCAGCAGTTCGGCGCTATTGCGGATCGTCTGATGGCGAGCAGGGCCGTGGTTGACGCGGAGCGGATAGTGCACCAGCCGCGCCACACTCGCGCGGTCTCCGGCGCGAACGGCATGCTGCAACGAGCCGAGAAACGTTGCAATTGCGACCTGCGTTCCGGCGGTCGCGAGCGATTGCTGGGCCCGGACACATCGTGGCACGCCGGCGATGATCAGCAGGGCGATGGCCGCGGCCATGGCCCGTCTGCGCCCGGTCATTCGAGAATCGGAAGCGACATGCTGGCGGCCGCGACACGGCGCTGGACCTGCGCCGCGACTTCGCGCAACATCACGCCTGCAGCCGAGGTCGGGGCCGCGAGCACCACCGGCTCGCCACGGTCGGCGGCATCGGTCAGCCCCGGCTGCAGCGGGATCTGCCCCAGGAGCGGGACGCCGAGTTCGTCGGCGAGCCGCGCGCCGCCGCCGGCGCCGAAGAGGTCGTGCCGCGCGCCGGTGACCGGGTCGATGAAGCCGCTCATGTTCTCGACGACCCCGAGCACCGGAACATTGACGCGATCGAACATCCGCGCACCGCGCAAGGCATCGCCGACGGCGACTTCCTGCGGCGTCGTCACGATCACCGCCCCGGCAACCATCACTTGCTGTACCAGGGAAAGCTGGGCGTCTCCGGTGCCTGGAGGCATGTCGGCAAAGAGGAAGTCGAGGTCGCCCCATTCCACATCGTGCAGGAACTGATGCAGGATCTTGGTGATGATCGGGCCGCGCCAGATCGCGGGCGCATCGCGATCGACGAGAAAACCAATCGACATCAACCGGATACCGTGCGCCTCGAGCGGAACGATCCGGCCCTCACGCACCGCCGGCTTTTCGTACACGCCCATCATCCTGGGAATGTCGGGACCGTAGAAATCGACATCGACGATGCCGACCCGGTATCCCGCTTCGGCGAGTGCCACGGCGATGTTGACGGTAACGGTCGACTTGCCGACGCCGCCCTTCCCCGACGAAACGGCGATCACCTTTCGCACGCCGGGGATTTCCATTGGCACCGGGGCGGGAACAGCGGCCTGCGCACTCTGCGGAGCGCCGTGGGTGACCTTGGCCGGACCCGCGGGATCGACAACCTCGATCCGGGGTTGCGGCAGCCCCGCCGTTACCACGGCGTGGCGTGCCTGGCGGACCAGCGTGGCGGGATCATCGCGGCGCAGGAAAAAGGTGAACGATGCGTCGCCGGTGCTTTCATCGACATTCAGGCGATCGATCATCCCGGACGCGACGAGGCCCTGCCCGGTGCGAGGATTGATCACCGTGTCGAGCGCCGCGCGGATCTCGTCGTGCCGGGTATTGCTCACACGGCCTCGACGGCAAGCACCTCGGGGACGGCGTTGCGGAGCCGCGTTTCGAGCCCCTGCTTGAGCGTGACGGTCGAGGCCGAACAACCGGCGCAGTGCCCGCCGAGACGCACCAGGAGCCGCCCGTCCGCCGTGTCGAAGTCGACCACCTCGACGCTCCCCTTGTGGGATGCGATGTAGGGGCGCATTTCGTCGATCGTGCGATCGATGCGTTCGAGAAGATCGAGTTCGGTCGACATGGCGGGGAAGATAATGGAGGCGTGAGGAGCGTTGTCATCCTGAGCGAAGCGAAGGAGTGAAGCACCGATCCGGTTCGAGGCTCCGCCTTCGCCGCGCTCAGGGTGGCGAGATCTTCGATCGCCCGCACCTCACGGCGTCAGATACTCGCGCGCCGCGGCCAGCACCGTCGCCTGCACCGCCGCCAGCGTTCCCTGAATCGCGACGCCCGACGCCTTGGCATGTCCCCCGCCACCGAAGCTCCGCGCCAGCTCGGCGACGTCGACTGTGCCCACACTGCGGAACGAGACCTTGATGCGATGGCCGGAGACTTCGCGGAAGAGCAGCGCGAGCCGCACGCCGCGCACCGAGCGGGCATGTTCCACCGCCCCGTCGAGGTCGTCGGAGTCGACCTGGTGGCGTTCGAGCGCGCCGGGAGGCACGGTGATCCACGCCAGTCCGATCTCCTCTTCGAGCACCAGGGTCGCGAGCACTTCGGCGAGAAGCCTGGGCCGGCCCGGCGGCGCGCCAGCGTAGACATCGAGATAGACCTGCTCGGGATCGACTCCGGCTTCGAGGAGATCGGCCGCGACCCGCAGCGTTCGCGGACGGGTGTTGGAGAATCGGAATCCGCCGGTGTCGGTCACGAGCGCCACGTAGAGTGCGCGGGCCGCGGCCGGAGACACCCGCCAACCCGATTCGCGCGCGAGGAGTGCCACCAGTTCGCCGGTCGCGGCGGCGGCTGGATCGACCAGTCGCGGCCCCGCGGGCAAGGTGCCGGGGCTGACGTGATGATCGATGCATCCCACCGGCACGCCGCGATCACGAACCGTCTCGGCGAGGCTGCCGAGGCGCGTGAGATCGGCGATATCGACGACGATGATCGCATCGGCGCGACGCAGATCCTTGACGGCGTGGTCGCTGCGATCGGCGCCGGGAATGTCGGCAAAGAGGAACCCGAAGCGCGGCGGCGTCGGTGTTGGATTGGTGATGCACACGTCGGCACCGACTGCGCGAAGGAGATGAACCAGAGCGACTTCGCTTCCCAGGCCATCTCCGTCGGGATTCACGTGCGTCGTCAGGCAGATCCGCCGGCCAGGCGTGGCCATTTCGGTGATTGCCGCGATCGCGTCACGGTCGAGTCCCGTCTCAGTCATCCGGTGAAGCTAACAACGACCGGGGGCGTGGCCCCGTGCTGGCGCCACGCCCCCGATCCCTCTCCATCCCGCGCGCCAGGTCAGCCGCGCGGTGCTCCTCCACTGGCGAGCGAGCGCTGCAGCGTGCTGTGCTTCCGGCCATACGAGAAGTAGATCACCAGACCGATGATGAGCCACACGACCAGCCGCAGCCAGGTGTATCCCGGCAGCGTCAGCATCAGACCGAAGCAGCAGATGATGCCAAGGATCGGCACCAGCGGAACCCACGGCGTCCGGAACGGACGATCGAGATCGGGCCGGGTCTTCCGCAGCACCATGACGCCGATGCACACCAGGACGAACGCCAGCAGCGTGCCGATGTTGACCAGCTGCGAGATCAGGTCGAGCGGCAGAATTCCCGCCGCCACGGTGACCGCGATCCCGGTGAAGATCGTCGAGAGATACGGCGTGCGGAACCTGGGGTGGACTCGCGAGCCCCATCCGCCGATCAGACCGTCTCGCGACATCGAGTAGAAGACGCGCGATTGACCGAGGAGCATGACGAGGACCACCGACCCGAGACCGAGCACCGCGCCGACGTCGACCAGGAGCCGGATGATGAACGGAGCACCGATCTTGTCCATCGCGATCGCCATCGGCGCCGCAACGTTGAGCTCGGTGTACGGCACCATGCCGACGAGCACCGCCGACACGGCGACGTAGAGGATGGTACAGATCGCCAGCGAGGCGAGAATGCCGATCGGCAGGTCGCGCTGAGGATTCTTCGCTTCCTGCGCCGCGGTCGACACCGCGTCGAATCCGATATAGGCGAAGAAGACCATCCCGGCGCCGCGCAGCACGCCAGACCAGCCGAACGTTCCCCAGGTCCCCGTATTGGGCGGGATGAAGGGGTGGAGATTCGCGGGGTGAATATGTCCGAGCCCGACGGCGATGATCAGCAGGACGATCAGCACCTTGAGGATCACGATGAAGTTGTTGAACGTCGCCGATTCCTTGATGCCGATCACCAGAATCACCGACATCACCACCACGACGAACATGGCCGGGAAGTTGAGGAGCGCCCCGGTCATGTTGATCCCGGTATGGGGACACCCGGCCACCGCCTTGGCCACGTCCTCCGCCTCGCACCAGCGTGTCGGTGCGCTGGTGAGCGTCACCGGGAGTTCCATGCCGAGGTTGTGGAAGAGATCGACGAGATGACCGCCCCAGCCGACGCCGACCGTCGCAGCACCGGCGGCGTATTCGAGGACGAGGTCCCATCCGATGATCCATGCGACCAGCTCGCCCATCGTCGCGTACGAGTAGGTGTACGCGCTTCCGGCGACCGGCACCACGCTCGCCATCTCGGCGTAGCAGAGACCGGCGAAGGCGCAGGCGATGCCGACAATGATCATCGAGAGCGGAACCGCGGGCCCGGCATGCTGCGCCGCCGCCTGTCCCGTCAGCACGAAGATGCCGGCGCCGATGATCGCGCCGATGCCCAGCGCGGTGAGGTTCCCGGCGGTGAGCGAGCGTTTGAGGCTCTTCTCGCCGGTGGCCTCCGCTTCGGCACGCAGCTCTCCGATGGACTTGGTGGCCCACAGATTCATGATGCGATTCTCCGACTGGAGTGGATGGTGCCCCACGAAGCGTCAGACGCTGTAGTTCGGCGCTTCCCGGGTGATCGTGACGTCGTGCGGATGCGATTCGCGCAACCCGGCCGAGGTGATCCTGGTGAACTCGGTGTCGCGCTGGAGTGCTGCGATATCGGCGACGCCGCAGTACCCCATGCCGCTGCGCAGCCCGCCAACCATCTGGAAGAGTACATCGGCGACCGGCCCCTTGTAGGGCACCCGCCCTTCGATTCCTTCCGGAACGAGCTTCGCCACCGACACTTCGCCTTCCTGAAAGTACCGGTCGGCCGAACCATCCTGCATCGCGCTGAGCGATCCCATGCCGCGAATCAGCTTGAAGCGCCGCCCTTCGGCGAGGATGCTCTCGCCGGGGCTCTCCTCGGTTCCGGCGAGCATCGACCCCATCATCACGCTGGCGGCGCCGGCAGCCAGCGCCTTGACCATGTCGCCCGAGTACTTGATGCCGCCGTCGGCGATCACGGGAATGTCCCCGGCGCCGCGCACGGCATCGACGATCGCGGTGACCTGCGGCACGCCGACCCCGGTCACCACCCGCGTGGTGCAGATCGACCCCGGTCCGATGCCGACCTTGACGGCGTCGACGCCACGCTCGACCAGCGCCCGCGCCCCCGCCTCGGTGGCAATGTTGCCGCCCACCAATTGTACGTCCGGAAAGGACTCGCGGAGCGCGGCGACGGTGTCGAGCACGCCGTCGGCGTGACCGTGGGCCGAGTCGACGACAATGACGTCAACGCCGGCACCGACGAGCGCCCGGGCGCGAACCGCGGCTTCCGCGCCGGCGCCCACCGCGGCGGCTACCCGCAGCCGGCCGTGCTGATCCTTGTTGGCATCGGGAAAATCGCGGCGCTTGAAGATGTCCTTGACGGTGATCAATCCCTTGAGAATCCCGTCGCCATCGACGACCGGAAGCTTCTCGATCCGGTGGCGCGCCAGGATCGCTTCGGCTTCGGCGAGCGTGGTGCCCACCGGCGCGGTGATCAGACTGTCGCGCGTCATCGCCTCGGCGATCGGCCGCCCCGGGTTCGACTCGAACTGCAGGTCGCGATTGGTGATGATGCCGATCAGGCGTCCGTTTCCGTCGACGATCGGCACACCGGAAATCCGGAATCGCCGCATCAACGCATGCGCCTCGCGGATCGGACGATCGGGGCCCAGGGTGATCGGATTCATGATCATCCCGCTCTCGCTGCGCTTGACCCGGTCGACTTCGGCTGCCTGACGGTCGATCGACATGTTCTTGTGGATCACGCCGATACCACCGGCTCGTGCCATGGCGATCGCCATCTCGGCTTCGGTGACGGTATCCATGGCGGCAGAGACGAGCGGAATGTTGAGCGGGATGTTGCGGGTGAACGATGAAGCGGTTGCGACGTTTCTCGGATGGACGCTCGACCGCCTGGGAATGAGCAGGACGTCGTCGAACGTCAAGCCGTATTCCGGTCGCAGTCGACTCACGGCCAAGACAATTGTGTGGGCGGGAACATCCAGAAGTCTAGCGCAGGCAACGGAGGCAGGCAACCGAGAGCCTCACGGCGCGCGTCCGATTCTGCTATCATCAGACACCGACAATCGACATCCGGAAATCACCGCGCCATCACCGTTCGACGAAGGGACCCTGATGCCTGCCATGCCATCTGCAACGGCCCGGACTCCGCGCGCCACGCCGATGGGAGGGCTCTTCCTCCTCGGCACGGTGACCGACTTCTTCGACACCCTCGGGATCGGATCGTTTGCGACGACGACGGCGATCCTTCGCCTGGGGCACATCGTCGACGACGAGAACATTCCCGGAACGCTCAACGTCGGCCACGCCATCCCGACGATTACCGAAGCCGTGATCTTCATCATCATCCTGGGCGGCCTGATCGACCTTCCGACGATCGTCACGATGGTGATCGCGGGCGGGATCGGCGCCTGGTTCGGCGCCGGCGTCGTGGCGCACTGGCCGCGCCGCACCATTCAGCGCGGGATGGCGATCGCGCTGGTGGTGACTGCCGCATTCATGGCGATCCGCATGCTGCTCAATCTTTCGCATACGGCCGGGACGCCCGGCCTCGCCGGACTGGCGCTGATCACCGCCGTCGCGGGAAGCGTCGTGATCGGATCGCTCACCTCGCTCGGCATCGGCAATTACGCGCCAACGATGGCGATGACCTACATGCTGGGAATGAACGAGAAGGCGGTCTTTCCGATCATGGCGGCGTCGGCATCGCTGATCCTCCCCGCCGCCGCCCTGCGCTTCTACCGCGCCGGCCGCTTTGATCGCCGGGCGGCGATCGGCCTTGCGGTGGGCGGGATCCCCGGCGTCCTGATCGCCGCGTTCCTGGTCAAGGAGTTGCCGCTCAGCGTGGTCAAGTGGGTCGTCGTTGGCGTGCTGCTCTATACCGCGATCACCCTGTGGATGGCCTCTCGCAACGCCGCCAGCGTCGCCTGATGAAGATCACGGGGATTCGCGTCTACCGGATCGACCTTCCGCTCCACGAGGGGAGTTACAAGTGGTCGGGCGGCAACGCCGTGACGGTGTTCGACTCGACCGTCGTCGCGGTCGACACCGATGCCGGGATCACCGGCTGGGGTGAGGTCTGTCCGCTCGGGCCGGCGTACCTCCCGGCGTACGCGCGCGGCGCCCGCACCGGCATCGCCGAACTTGCTCCGCAACTGATCGGCGCCGACCCCACCGAGCTGGCGCGGCTCAACGATGCGATGGATGCCGCGATGCGCGGACATCCGTACGTCAAGTCGGCGATCGACATGGCCTGCTGGGACATTCTCGGCAAGGCCGCCGGCCTTCCCGCGGCGACACTCATGGGCGGCCGCGTGGGAGACGACTTCGCGCTCTATCGCGCCATTTCGCAGGAATCACCCAAGGAGATGGCGGCGCATATCGTCCAGTATCGCGGCGAGGGATACACCAAATTCCAGCTCAAGGTCGGCGGCGACCCCGACACGGATATCGAGCGGATTCGCGCCGCGGCTGCGGTCCTCGCACCGGGCGACGTGCTGATTGCCGACGCCAACACCGGATGGACGCAGCACGCCGCGATTCGCGTCGCCGGAGCGGTACGCGACGTCGACGTCTACATCGAACAGCCGTGCGCATCGTATGAAGAGTGTCTCACCGTGCGCCGTCACACCGACCGGCCGTTCATTCTCGACGAAGTGATCGACGGCATCGACATGGTGGTGCGCGGAGCCGGCGATGGCGCCATGGACGTGATCAATCTCAAGATCTCGAAGGTCGGCGGACTGACGCGCGCCCGCCAGATTCGCGATCTCTGTGTCTCGCTCGGCCTCGCGATGACGATCGAGGACACCTGGGGCGGCGACATCATCACCGCGGCGATCGCGCACCTGGCGCACAGCACGCCGCAACACCTGCTCTTTTCGGCGACGGATTTCAACTCGTATGTCACGGTGTCGTTCGCCGATGGTGCGCCGCGTCGCACGGCGGGGCGTCTCGCTTCGTCGAGCGAGCCGGGACTGGGCGTGCGTCCCGATCTCGCCGCGCTGGGAAAGGCCGTCTTCACCTACCCCTGACCGCGCTCCGCGCTATGGCGTCCCGGTGGAGTCGGGTGATCCCGGTCCGGCCGGCGGCCCCGGCGGCGCTCCCGTTTCTTTGGGCGCGGTGATCCCTTGCGCCGTGCGCGATGCTTCCTCGACCACTGCTTGCGCCGCCGACGCGAGCCCACGCATCACCTTCGACGCACCGTCAAAAAAGGTCACCGTCCCGCTGATCGCATCGAGCGGCATCTTCCCCGCGCGGAGGAGATCTTCGGCCTTGTCGGTCATTTTCGCGAAGATGTTGCTCGGGTTGGCGCGCTCGGCGTACTTGCTGCCGAGGAAGTCGATATAGTCGAGAATCTGGTAGGCGCGCTCGTCGGGAAGTGTCTCGATGGCGCGCTGGATCCGGTCCTTGAGATGATCGTTCACGGTCGATCCTTCAGTCGAGGCGCCGGATGAGACTCAGCACCGGCGTGGGAAGAAAGCGGGAACGGCCGGCGCGAATCGTGGCGCGAATCCGCACCTTGGCCAACGGCTCCAGGTGTCGAAACGAATCGGCCTCCTCGTTGGTGATCCCGATGTAGAGAAACCCGGTTTCCGGGAGCGGCCCGCGGGCGAGGAGATACGGTGCGCCGGCCGGGAGTTCCGGGCGGAGTTCATCGGCCTTCTCGATCCCGAGAATCTGCACCGTCCATTCGACGGTCTGTCCGACATACTTGTCGGGCGCGGCGCGAATCTCCGCAGCCGTGATCGTGTTCGGCGCCGGCGCGTTGCCGAGCGACGCATCATGGACCCAGGCGTCGATCCGCACGTGCGCCCATCCGCCCTTGTGCTCGATCACATCGGCCGGAAGTGGCGCTTCGATCGTGGCGACGGGAGCGTTTCCCGGCGACGCCGAGATGGCAGTTCCCGAAATGATGCTGGTCGTGGCACGGGATGGCGCAGCGGCGGCCGGCGGCGGGGGCGGCGCTGCGGGAGCTGGAGTCGCCGGTTTGGGAGTGACCAGCGCCGTCGAACTGATCCACCCGGTGCGCCGGACATGGACCCAGCCGCTCTTTATCTCGACGCGGTCGAAAAGTGCGCCGAGCCGGGCTGTCGCGAGTACGGCTCCAGCGCCCGGACGCTCGCGCAGCGTCGTTCCTGCAGTGAGACTCACACTCACGTCGAAACCGTCGCGCTTGTCATCGTGCAGGGCCGTCTGCACGATCCAGCCGTCCACGGTCGCCTGGGTCCACGTGCCGCGAGCTGCACCTGCCGTCACCGCCGTCCCGCGGGCGAGATGGAGGAGCGGCGTCCCCGACGGATCCTTGTCGAGGTCGGTCTCGATGGTGAGCGGGCGCGAGGTCTGCGCGACGACTCTCCTGCCAGCGACCGACAGGAGGGCGACGCCGGCAAGGGCGCGGATCGCGACAAACGGGAAACGACGCAGCATTCGCAGGGCAGTCTATCGCGCGCGAGGGCGCGCGTCAAAGGTTGCAGAAGAATACCGCTGTGCATCGCTGGTTGGCCGGGTCGTGAGGTCCGGCTACTTTCGATTCTCTTCCCGGTACCGCCGGAGCGCGACTGACCGTGACCTCCCGATCCTCTCCCGCAGTGCTGCTACTCGTCCTCGATGGCTGGGGATGGCGACCGGAAACCGACGGCAATGCGATCGCGATGGCCCGCACCCCGGTGTGGGACCGCCTTGTCGCCACCAGGCCGATGACCCTCCTCGACGCGAGCGGGCTGGCCGTGGGCCTTCCCGCGGGTCAGATGGGGAACAGCGAGGTGGGGCACCTCAATCTCGGCGCCGGCCGGGTCGTGCCCCAGGACCTCGTCCGGATCAACCAGAGCATCGAGCGGGGCGAATTCTTTCACCTTCCGGCAATCGAGTCGGTGGCGGCCCACGCGATCAAGACCGGCGGAACGGTGCATCTCGTCGGGCTGCTCGGCCCCGGAGGCGTGCACGCCATCGACACGCACCTTCGCGCGCTGATCACCGCGATGATCGGGCTCGATGTCCCGCGGATCGCGATTCACGGCTTCCTCGACGGCCGCGATTCGCCTCCCGAGTCGGCGGCCGATGTCGTGGCCGAGCTCCAGCACGACATTGCGGGGATCGGCGGCGGCCGCACCGCGATCGCGTCGCTCACCGGCCGGTACTTCGCCATGGATCGCGACAAGCGCTGGGAGCGTACCCGCCTGGCCTACGACGCCATGGTGCACGGAGCCGGCACCGCCATCACCGATCCCGTCGCGGGAGTGCGGGACGCCTATGGTCGCGGCGAAACCGATGAGTTCATCAAGCCGCTCGTGGTGACGCACGCGGAACTGCCGGTCGCGACGATGCGTGGTGGTGATGCCATCTTCTGCTTCAATTACCGCTCGGACCGGATGCGGCAGATCGTCGCCGCGCTCACGTCGGCGGGATTCACCGGCTTCCCGACTGGCGACCGCCCCGAGCTCTTCGCCGCCACGATGACGCAGTACGATCAGACCTTCGCGCTCCCCCAGGCGTTCGCGCCGTTCTCGATGGTGCGCATCCTGACCGAGGTGCTGAGCGGCGCCGAGCGCCGCCAATTCCGCACCGCCGAAACCGAGAAATATCCGCACGTGACGTACTTCTTCAACGGCGGACACGAACCGCCGTGGCCGGGCGAGGAGCGACAGCTCGTGCCATCGGCCAAGGTCGCCACGTACGACCTGCAACCGGAGATGAGCGCCGCCGGCATCACCGAGGTGCTGTGCACCGCCCTGCGCCACCGTGAGCACGACTTCTACCTCGCCAACTTTGCCAACGCCGATATGGTCGGCCACACCGGCGTCCTCCCGGCCGTGATCCGCGCTGTCGAGACGGTCGATGACTCGCTCGGCCGGATCCTTGGCGTGGCGGACGAATCCGGAGTGACGGTCATGGTGACAGCGGATCACGGCAACGCCGAACAGATGATCGACCCGGTGACCGGTGGACCGCACACGGCACACACCACCAATCCAGTGCCGTTCATCACCGTGGGGGCAAATCATTCGCTCCGCCCGGGCGGCGCCCTCTGCGACGTGGCCCCGACCCTTCTCGCCCTTCTCGGTCTGGAACAGCCGGCGGAGATGACCGGCCAACCGCTGATCCGCGGCTAGTTTTGGGAATGCGCATCTTTCCGGTTCTCGCACTTGCCGTCACTGCGGCCGCGCCGCTTGCGGCACAGGTCGGTTTCATGCCCTCCCAGTCGCCCTATCATGCAATCCAGCGCGGCACCTTCGTCGAGGCGCTCGGCGGCCGGATATTCGGCACAGGCGGTCTCCTCCTCCTCGGACCCCGGGATGGTGACGAGGAAGGCGTCCGCTTCGTGCTGCGCGGGAAGAACACCCTGCAATTCTCGTTCGGTGGCTGGACCGCCGGAACGGTGCGAAGCGTGATCGACGCCGATGATTCGGTCGCGACGCGGAACAAGGGGCTCTTCCATCAGCAGCTCATCGCGGGCGAGATCGGCATTCAACTCAACCTGAGCGGCGGAAAGACCTGGCACGGCGTGGCGCCGTTTGCCGGAGTGAACTTCGGGTTCCTCCATGGACAGAGCGGACCGGCGACCGACACTTCCGGATACTCGTTCGGCACCAAGGTCTATTTCGGCCCGGCGGCGGGAGCCCGTCTTTTCATCTCGCAGCGACTCTACCTGCGGCTGGAGGCGCGAGGTCTCTTCTGGAATCTGCAGTACCCGGCGTCGTACAGCCTCGAACCGTCGAAGCAGCCTGGCACTCTCACCGCGCCGAACGCGGTGAACCCGACCGGCGTCTCGTCGCAGTACACCCTGACGCCAGAAATCCGGATCGGGCTGGGCTTTTCATGGTGGTAACGACAAATACAGCGCACTGTTCCTTGACGCGTGCCGTCTCGTTGCACGCCCGCCACCGGTATCCCGACGCCGGTTCGGCCGGCGATCATGGCCACCTCTACCGGATCGAGGTCACGGTGCGCGGCCTGATCGATGGCGCGCGCCAGGCGGTGATCGACCTCGCCACCCTTGACGGCATTCTGACCGAAGAGATCGCCAAACCGGTTGACGGGCGCCACCTTAATGAGGCGATCGCGGACTTTGCCTCCGACGGCTGGCTGCCGACGTGCGAAGCGTTCGCGGCATGGTGCTGGCGCCAGATCGCACCACGTCTCCCTTCCGGCGTGCAACTCGAACGAGTCCGCGTGGCGGAGGACGCCACTCTCTGGGCTGATTGCACCGGAGTCGGCTGACCTTCTGCTGTTCGGTGGAGGCATCAATGACCGCGCGTCACCGTCCCCTCGTGTGGTTCGCAGCATTCGTCGCGCTCGCCGGAACGCGGACAGCCGTTTCCGCCCAGACCAACGATCAGGCGCGTGTCACTGTCGGCGTGTCGGCGGGATACATCTCGTCGGTGCCCCTGTGGAATGTGGACCAGCCGATCTGTTCGGTCGGCGCGAGTTGCAATCCAAGCATCTGGCACCTGCAGCGTGAACTCCGATCCGACATCTCGATCAGCGGGCAGGTGACCTATTTCGGTCAACCACACCTCGGCATCACCGGTGAATTCACCTATCTCGGCCTCGGATCGACCGATGACTGCACGATCGTGCACGACAACGGCGATCCCGATCTGCAGGCTGCGTGCGACGCCCTGAAGGGAGATCAGCGACCCGCTTCGGTGACCACGATCCAGGGCGGCGCCATTTACCGGCCGATAACACGGACGCTGATCCAGCCGTATTTCAAGGGAATGGCGGGTCTCGCGTTCACCCCGCTCAGCACCGTCGAAATGGAATCGATCTACGGCGTCGTCGCCGATACCGCAGTGCTTCAGATTACCGTCTACCGGGATCCGGACTGGAAACCGGTGCGTGCAACGCTTTCGCTTGCGGCAGGATTCGCCACGGCCTCCAATGGCGGATACCAGCTTCGCGCCGAAGTCCGGGAAACGTGGATGCCGCTGTCGGCGGTCGCGGGGCCGGTCGCCGAGGGCCAGGGGTTCATTCCGGCGATCAATCACTCGTTCAAGCACTTCACCAGCGTCATGGTCGGCTTCGATGTCGTGCTCGAAAAAAACCGCGGGAGACGCTACTAGCCGATGCGAGTGGTGTCGGCCGCGGACGCCGCTGATGCGATCGCGGCGCGACTCTCACCGCAGCCCGCGGTCCGGATCCCGCTCTCCGATGCGGTGGGCCACGTCCTCGCCGAAGATGTCATCGCACCGATTCCCCTGCCGCCCTGGACCAACGCCGCGATGGACGGGTATGCGGTTCGGAGTGTCGACGTGCGCGGTACCAGCCGCGACACGCCCGTCGTCCTCACGGTCGTAGGAACGAGTCAGGCGGGAAGTTTTCCAGTCCGGTCGGTGCAAGATGGCGAGGCGATCCGCATCTTCACCGGCGCACCGGTGCCCGATGGCGCCGACTCGGTGATTCGCCAGGAAGACACCAATCGAGAACGCGACGAGGTTCGTGTCTTCGATGACCGCGATGCCGGCAGCAATGTGCGTCGCGCTGGCGCAGATCTCGAACGCGGCGCCATCGCCCTCGCCGCAGGCACGGTGATCGGGCCGAGGCAGCTCGGGCTTCTGGCCGCTCTCGCCGCAACGCATCCCATGGTTCACCGGGCGCCGCGAGTCGGGATCCTCGCCACCGGCGACGAAGTCGTGAGCCTCGATCGGATTGACGACATCCTGGCCGCTCGACGCCTCGCCGACGTCAACGGACCGGCGCTCGAAGCACTGGTGCGGGAGGCCGGTGGCGTTCCGGTTCCGCTGGGGATCGCTCCTGACAGCCCGGAGGCGCTCCTGGGAGCCATCCAGGCGGCTCAAGGGATCGATCTCCTCATCACGGCGGGTGGAGTGAGCGTCGGTGATCACGATCACGTCCGCGCGGTCATGGCCACGCTTGGCGTCGTGACGGCGTTCGACCGGGTGCGGATGCGTCCGGGCGGACCGACGGTGTTCGGCAACTTTCCCAACGGACTCCCCTGGCTGGCGCTGCCGGGGAATCCGGTGAGTGCGATGGTGACGTTCGAACTCTTCGGGAGATCGGCGATCCGGGTGATGCGTGGGGAAAGGACACCGCATCGGCCGCGAGAGCGCGCCATCCTGACGCATGCTGTGCCGCGCGATCCGATCCTCGATCAGTATGTCCGGTGCGTCCTCGAACGGCCGGCGGACGGTCCACCGCGGGCGACCACGACGGGTCCCCAGGGATCGGGGATGCTCACATCGGTCGCGCGTGCCGAGGCGCTGGTGCTGATCCCGGCCGGTGCGGGATCGGTGGCAGAGGGGGCCAGGGTGGAGATGATCAACCTGATGTGACATGTGCCGCAGCGCAATTCACAACGCCGCGGCCCACAGAAGACCGCTAGAAGAGCAGACCGCCGGCCAGCAGCAGCGTCCTGCTTTTCACGCTCTCGCCGGGATCTGAATCAAGGTTGCGCACACCGAAGGTCAATCGCGCTTGGAGTAAGAGGGGACCGAGGGTCGCGCCGATGCCGCCGGTGAGACCGTAGTCCAGCCGCTGGCTTCCCGTGCCGGTGCATGAGAAGGATTCGGATTGCCCGCCACCCTGGATTGATCCTGAGCAGTGGACGTCGTAAGTCACCGTGGGACCAACGACAACAAATATCGAATGGCTAGCGGATCCAAATCGCGGCCTCACCAGCAACGACGCGACTGCGTCGTACGCCACTCTCAATTCGGTGACGTCGGTATCTTCGAAATCGTCGCTCACCGAGTTGCTCGCGCGATTCATACCGATTTCCGGCATCAGACCGACGTTGGTGCCCACTGGGATGACGAATCCGATGTCGCCCTGCACCGCATGGGCGGATCCGGGATCGGCGGCGCTGCCGGTTTCCGTGAATCGAAGCCAGCCGACGAGGAGCTGAATACGCACATGGTCACTGGCGGGCGCACCAGCGGGTGCCGCGGCCAACGGTGGCAAATTGCTGGTCCGGCTCGACGACGGCGGTGGAGGCGCGGGATTCGTCGGCACGACGTCGGACGGTGGCGAGGCCACATGTGTCACTGACGAGGCCGATGATGACGGCGGAGGCGGCGCGCCCGCGGCAGCGGGCGCTGCGGTTGCTTTTGCCGCGACAACCGCCGGGGAAGCGGCGCCACTTCCCACCGGCTCGACGAGGCTCTTCGCGACCCAGCCAGCCAGTTGCAGTTCAGCCAGTTCGACCTTGACCCATCCGCTGTCGCGCCCCACGACGGTCAGAACCGTTCCCTTGGGGAGCGTGCGGATCACGGCGGAGTCGAGCGACGGCGCGACGCGGACATTGGCCCGGTCGGCGTGGATGCGCACCAGATCGGGCTGTTGCTGCGCGGCGATCGGCAGGACGAGGCAGGCGAGCAGCACCGCAGCCCCAAGGACATGGCGCATGTGGACGCTCCTGGTGCGGCCGGTGACCGAGGCGGCCGCCCGGCGAATCGTTGGTGTCCGGATCATCGAGTCCTCGATCATGCGGGAACCCCGGTCATTGGCCTGCGCGACCCGGGGGAGCAGCGCTACGCACCGTGTGTCATCATCACCTTGATGACATCCTGCGGCACCTTGTTGGTATTGAGCGACACCAGCCCTTCACTGGTGACGTCGAAATTCGTCTTCGTCGACTGGATCTTGGCGAGGATCACGTCCCTGGCGATTCTCGCTGTCACCATGGTGATCACCGATTCGTTGGTGAGCACCTCGGTGGAAGCCTTCTTCGGCCCGGCCGACATCATCGACTTCATGATTTCGGTGGGAACCTTGTTGGCCTGCAGCCCGGTGAGACCGGCGACGGTGATATCGAAATCGTTCTTGGTGGACTGGATCTTCGCCTGGATGACATCCCTGGGGAGCTTGGCCAGCACCATCTGCACGACGGTCTGGTTGGTCAGCACCTCGGTACTCTTGGGCGCCTGCGCCATCGCTGGTGCCGCATACGCCGGCACCAGCATGGCTGCGATTGCCATGATTCCGAACCGCATTGACCCTCGGCTTTCGTGAATTCGGAGAACCCAGGCCCTACATCTTGAAATCGACGCCGACCGAGAGAAGGCCGAGACCGAATCCGACGCGACCGACCAGCGCCAGCTTGTCGCTGGTCCAGTAGCGCACGCCACCGAAGCCGCCGATCAGCGGCCGACTCCCCTGCGCACCGCGACTACAGAGGTCGGCCGGGACGTCGGAGGGGCAACTGTGGCTGTAAATGAAAATGCCGACGCTCCCGCCGACGAACGGATCGAGCTTCTCGTTGTGGGCATCGAAGTGATAGGCGGCTGTGCCGGCGACCGGGATGACGCTGTAGCTGTAGCCGTCCACGTCGCCAAAGGAATAGGAGAAGTATCCGACGGAAAGTCCCCATCCCCACTTGTCGTTGATGGCGTGCTCGAAGTTGCCGGAGAAATCGGCTGAGCTTCCGTAGGAGGACAGCGAGACCGATGGCCCGATGTAGTTGGTTCCCGCCTTGAACGGACTTTGCGCCTGAAGACCAACCGCGAGAGTGCTTGCGAGGGCAACAGCGAGGACCTGCACACGGACACGCATCAGAACTCCTCCTGTGTGGGATGGGACGGCGCACAATGACGCGCCGCCGCGGCTGCGGTAGTGTTGCGGTGACAACTGCGAATCGTGGATCGTACCCCTAACATCTTGATCCGCCGCGACCTCGCAAGGCAAACCAGCGGTCAAGTGACGGCTTGACCGATGCTTGCTACGGCCGGGATCCCACACGCGAGGACGCCGGAAGCGATGCTCCAGTCGGTGACCGCGTACCCGGCGCGGCGACGAGCGAAGCCGGAGGAGTCAGTGTCAGCTGGATGGTATAAGCGCCAGTCGAACCGCCGACGGCGGACCGGGCGTCGACCAGGTACCCGGAGAATTCGGTCGCGCTGGAGTTGGTGTATGTGATTCGAGCGTCGCGGCCACCCCCGCCGTCATCATCCGACAGCAGCAGCCTCCCGAGATCATCGTTCAAATCGAGAAATGCATCAAAGGCGGCCGATCGCATGGTGAGAACCGCTGTCCAGAGCGGCGGAATCGCGATCTGATACCGGTCGAAGTGGCCGCCCGGCCCGGTGCAATCAGACGATGACAGTTGCTCTGCCGCCGCAACATTGGCCGCCAGCACCACGTTTTCGCAGTTGGTGATGTCTCCCGCATTACCGGTGACGCTAAACGAATACGTACCAGTCACGCCGGGCCCGCCGCCATTGGGACGGATATACAGCGGCCCTGCGGGCACGATCGCCTTGAGGCTCACAGTGTGGGCGCCATTGGTGGCGAGAAAGCCGCTGTTGTAGAAACTCGATGGCTCAATATTGATGTCAATCCGGGGCGGAAACGAGGCGGTCATGGTGAGTTGCACCGTCTGCGGGGCACCGAGCATCGTCACGAACGCGTCGGCCACGCCCACGTTCGACGCATTCCCGAAATCATAGACGCAGTCGTTCGATGTCAGCGTGCCACCCGCCGCACTGCCAAGCGTGTACGGCGTCGGCGGACAGCTGGCGGTGTTCGATGCAACGGCGGAGAATTGCAGCGGAGAATTGATGAATCCAGCCGCCGTGGCAGTTGCCTTCTGTTCTCCCGGCAAAGGCCCGACCAGCCAGGTCGTCTGCGCCATGCCTAGCGCATCGCTGATACTCGTCGCTGGCGCGAAAGTTCCGCCGTCCGCCGAGGAAAACGTGACGGGCACGCCGGCCAGCGGCGACCCGCTCGCACTCTGAACGCGGACCATCAGCGGCGCGGGCAGACGCGTCCCCGCGGTCGTCGTCTGCAGGTCACCAGACACCGACGACATGACTCCCTGGGCTGTGAGCGCTCCGGATCGAACGCACCCGGCCGGATTGCTCTTGAGGAAATCGTCACTCCTATTGAAATCGGCCAGCGAACGGCCGAAAATTTTCACTGAGACTCCAACGCCCGCATTGATCGCAGCGGTGCACGATGTCGCCCAACTGTTGTGGGCAAGGTCGATGGCCGCGTCAGCTTCCAGGTATGGCTCGGCCCAGAGGTACGGACCGAAGGTCTCGTAGAGCAGGATCTGCGACTCGATCTTCACGCCGAGTCGTGCCACCACAGTGGCGCCAATCGTCACGACGAGCGGTTGCACCGTGATACTCCCGCTCGGCCCGGTCTCGGACTGCCATGCCCCGTTATCATAACGGGCGCCCACTTTCACGCCGGCCGATGCATTGAGGGTTGTTTCGACGCTCGCCTGACCCGCAACGTCAAGCGTCGGAAGCAGGCTGACGGTCGTGACCAGTCGCCCGTACACTGGCCAACCACCGATCGCCCCGACGAACGGCTGGCTGGTCTGCGCGATCGCCACGGAGTCGGGAAGTAGAGACAACGCCCCGTTCACGCCGAGAACCAGGTCGGCGTTCAGCGAGATGGATCCGCCGACGGCAACCTCGAGGTGCGTAACCCCGACGAACGGACTGAACGAGGCATCCAGTGTCGTTGACGGCGTAAAGGTGAGGCTGCCATCGCGGATCGAAAGCCCGGAACCGCCGCTACCAAGCAGCAGCGCGTCGTTGAAGTTGATGCGACCATCGGCGATCGTCACACCAGCCAACAGCGCACTCCTGGTAATCGCTCCCCAACGAACCGTACCCGGCACTGGCCGCATATCGGACGACGGTTGCGTCGAGCCTGCATAGTGCAACTCACCACTCTCGACGGCGTCGGAGAGGGCGGCGGGGTCGGTTTGCAATATCAACTGTCCGCCCCCCTGACTCACCGAGCGAACGATCCGCAGGTAGCCGCCGTTCGCGGCGCCGGTGATCACCGCGCCGCTGTCGATCGATGGCATTGTCCCGATGACTGCGTAACGGTAGACCCCGTCCGCCAGATCATCCGCGCTCGATTGCAGAATCAACCGTGACGAGTCAACCACCATCGCGGCGGGCGTGAGCGCCGGCGCTCCCGACCCGCTCCCACCCAACGGCCCGCTGTCACCACTGCACCCCACCAGCACGACCGCGGCCAGCGCGAGCAGAGCGCGCCGCGCCGTACGATTGTATTGATCGATCAATGGAATTCGGGGGACGCACACATCGGCCTCGCGAGTATGGGTCCGCGAATCTCCGCCCGGACGCGATCCAGGCAAGGCAAACCCATCGTCAATCGCGCGCTTGCTCTCACCTCGCTCCCGCGGTAGATACCCGTCGTGCCACCTCTGACGCCCCGCATGGTGGGACCCGCTTCCCGATGATCTGGCTCCTCTTCGCCGCTACGATCACGCTCCTCCTCGCCATCGACCTCGGCGTGCTGAGCCGCCGAGTGCATCCCCTCAGCTTTCGCGGCGCCCTCGGCTGGACCGGCGCCGTGTTCGCCGCGGCGGTCATCTTTGGCGCCATCCTCTGGCTGCGCCGGGGCCGCGTCGATGCCACTCTCTTCGCCACCGGGTACGTCATCGAGCTGTCGCTGTCAGTGGACAACCTCCTCGTCTTCATGATCCTGCTCAAGTACTTCGCGGTCCCCGAGGCGTTGCAGTCGAGGGCACTGCAATGGGGCATCCTCGGAGCGATCGTCATGCGCGGCGTGATGATCGCCGGCGGCGCTGCCGTGCTCGCGGAGTTTCACTGGGTGATCTATCTGCTCGGCCTCCTCCTCGTGGTGACCGGCGTCAGGATGTTCGCCCGTGGCGACATAGTGGTGCTCGAGCCGGCGCGGCACCCGATGATTCGCCGCGCGCGGCGCCTGATCCCGCTCGCCGATCATTTCGACGGCCGTCGTTTTTTCACCCGCGGCAACGGCCGTCTGCTCGCCACCCCGCTCCTGCTTGTGGTGCTGGTGATTGAATGGACCGATCTCGTCTTTGCCACCGATTCGATTCCCGCGATCTTCGCGATTACCCGCAATCCGCTGCTGGTGTATACCTCGAACATCTTCGCGATCGTGGGACTCCGGGCGCTTTACTTCCTGCTGGCGGGATTGATCGAACGGGTCCGCTATCTCCGGGTGGGTGTCGCGGTGGTCCTGGTGCTCGTGGGATTGAAGATGCTGGCGAGCCGTTGGATCACCGTACCGTCACTCGGCACGCTGGCCGGGGTGATCGTCATTCTGTTCGGCGCCGTTGCCGCATCACGGCGACCGGACCACCGCGGCGAATAGCCGAAGTGGCCCAGCCACCGGAATCGTCGATGTATCACCTCGCCTGGACCGTCCTGATAGCGGGCGATGCGCCAGCGATCACGGATCGATTGGCGGGTGGACCTGGACGGTGACGGGCATTCCAGTCGAAGCTGACTGGGCCGCAGCTGCCGTGACGACCGACCGGATCGAATCGCCGCTGGCTCCCGCGCCGACCTTCATCTGGATCGCGCCGGGAACAACCTCCCCGACGTGCTTCGCAGCACATGTCACCTTGATCGACATCGGCGAGTAGATCTCGAAGGTGAGCCAGCTTACCAGCTGGTTGACGAATGAAATTTGCGTCTCGATTTTCGCCGCGCCGTCAGGGCACTTCGCGACGGTCGACACGGTGCTCGGCGGGACGAGGCCGTAGATCCACCCCGAAGCGAACGACTTGTCGATGACCTGCGGCGACGGTGGCAGACCGGTTTCAATCGTCGCGTGGTAGCATCCTGCGGTCGCGATCGCGATCAGTGCGCCGGTGGTGTACCACATTGCGCGGACCCCGCCTCCCTGCATCGGCACGAACGTCCTCACGTGACCTCCCTGGATTCGAATGGACCTGCAGCGGCGAGCAGAATGCCCGCGCGCGAACAACATCCGCTACGCAGCAGCGCGCCCGCTCTGACGATCCTCGGGTACTCTGCTGCTGAGGGTGACCAGCCAGGCATGACCTGCGGGGCCGCGCTCAAGATCAAGATCGCACTCCCCTGCGACATCGCCCGTGAGCATCACGACGTCGTCCCGGTCGCGCTCGGTGATCGACCACCGCACGACATGCCGCAACCAGGCCCCCGAACTGTCGCCAGCGGTCAGCGAACTGAGGCAGAGCACTCCGCCGGGCGCGAGGCTACGCACCAGTTTTTCGGTGAGCCACGTGGCGTGGCGTGCCGCGAGACTGTCGAGCACCGTCCCGGCGAGAATCAGATCGAACGGGCCGGTCGCAGCGATTTCGCCGAGCCGGCTGAAGGTGTCGCCGCTGAAGGTCATGAGGTGCTCGCCGAGGGGAGCCAGGCGCAGCCGCGCCAGCGACAGTGCGTCGTCATCGACATCGCTGACGACGACCCAGGTGCCGGCGTGCTGCAGCACCGGGAGAATCGTCGCCAGTGTCCGCCCGCCCCGGGGACCGAGGAGGAGAAGTCGCGGCGACTTCGCGGCCGGGCCGGCGAGCAGTTGAAGCACGTGCGCCACCTCCCAGCTGGCGCGAGTCCGCAGCTGGGCGGCGAATGGCGATTCCAGGAGGTGGGTCTCGAGCGCGCGCCCGACCGGGTCGTTGGTGCGCAGGCCGCCTTCGAGAAGCCACTCCAATGTTTCCATGCTCCCCGGCTCGCCAAGCGGGACCGCGATCATCTGCCGCACCAGTTCCGAGCGACGCCAGACCGACACCGCCTCGGCGAGGAGGTGATCGATTCGCTCGGGTGGCAGGTCGGATCGCTCGGCGGCGTGCAGTGCCTCGAGGAGATCATGGCTGCTCGAGGCGGTGCGGTGTGACGCTTCGACGGCGTCCGAGGGAAGGGTGACCATCCCCCGGGTGAAGCGCCGTACCGCAGCCGCGAGCTCGCGTTCGGCGGTGAGTTCCCGTTCGGCGCACACCGGTGCAATCGCGCCGGCGTGGGCAAGCGACGTCGATGCACTGCGTTGCGCGGCGACAGCCTTGCGCACCAGCATGACCCTGGGGGCGTAGCTGGCGCGGATCTCGTCGATCAGCTCGCCGAGGAGTTCGCCCCGTGCTGCCGTGATCTCTTCGAGAATTTCGCCTTGCAGCAACTCGGCGGCGGCGTGCAGACGTCCGTGTTCGACATGCTCGACGAAGGCGAGCGCGTCGACGCGAACCGTGTCGGCAGCGACGCGGAGCCGCGGTGATCCCGTCACGAGGCGCGGGTTGCCGGTCGCGCGACGCAGCGCGTACAGATGCTGTTTGAGCGTCGCGCGGGCCCGGCTGCGGTCAACTCCGGGCCAGAGCGCGCGCAGGAGACGCTCGCGTGGGATGCCGCCGGGAGCAAGGGCCGCGAGCGCCAGGATCAGCAGCGGCTTCCGCTGCGCCGCAGCGCCGGCGACCGGTTCGCCGCTTTCGGTCGTGAGCTCAAGGGCTCCGAATGTTCGAAGCAGGAACACGGGCGGCGCTCAAGGGTTGGGACGGAACAGATATGAGGCGCCGGTAGTCATTTGCAAAGGCAAAATGCAGGTCAAACGAACGATTGACTGATCTTTTCCACGCGAGTAGGGATCTTCGGTACCAGAAACTGCGGAACTCAGGCAGCCACTGTCAGCATCGACGCAACGAAGACCTGCCGAGCGATCGCGTCACATGAGGCGGTATGCCGGGCCGCTTCCCCCTTCGCGCGGTGTCCAGCGCGGCCCAAGCACGTCGGTCGCCTTGCAATCGACGCAGTTGGGCGGATTCACTCTCAACGTGTCGCCGTCGCGTTCGTACACGCCGGCGGGACAGACGTGGGCGTAGAAATCCGCCACCTCGCCGGTGATATCGCGGCCGATGACGAGATGCGACGGAATCGTGTCGCGGGTGGAATTTCCCGACTTGAACACCGCGTCGACCTTGCTGAACGTGAGCACGTTGTCGGGGACGAATGCGACCGCCGGTCCACTCTCGCGTGGCGCATCGGCATCGGGTGGCATCGCGATGCGTCCGCCGGGAATCGCCCCGCGGCTCAGCGTCATCAATCCCGCCTTGAACGCGCCGCGCCAGAATCCATCCTTGAAGCCGAGCCGCATGTTACGCGTGACGTGCAGGTCGCGGCCGATGCGCGACGCCCTCACCGCCACATCGTAGGATGCCAATGCCGACGCCATCGCCGGTCCGGCCTGCGTCAGCGCCGTCGCGATCGTCGATGCCGCGAGCATCCCCGATTCCATCGCGTAGTGAATCCCCTTGAGCGATGGAACATCCACCAGACCAGCCGTGTCGCCGATCATCACGACACCGTCACCGTGGAGCCGCTCGGGAATGGCGTAGTAGCCGCCCTCGGGAATTGTCTTGGCGCCCCATTCGACGAGCGTGCCGCCGGCCAGGATCTCGCGGAACAGCGGATGCAGCTTCATCCGTTGCAATGATTCGTGCACGTCGAACGCGGCGGCGTGGTAGTCGAGTCCGGCGACGAGGCCGATTGACACCTGGCTGGGTCCCATCGGATAGCACCACGATCCACCGAAAACGGTAGACGGCAGCGGCCATCCCATCGTGTGAATTATCCGGTCGAGCGGCTGGGCCACTTCCCAGACTTCCTTGACGCCGAGTGCGAAGATCTGCGGATTGGCGCTTCCCACCTGCCGCCAGTCACGCCACGCCTGGGCCAGCGCGCCGCGCGTCCCTTCGGCCAGGACGATCACGCGAGCGATGAGATCGGTCGGTTCCTGATACACATCGGTGGGATTGCCGTCACGATCGAGCCCGCCCGGGACGGTCCGCACCCCGATGACACGATCGCCATCGACCAGCAACGACGCCGCTGGAAAGCCGGGAAAGAGATTCACGCCGAGCGATTCTGCTTGCTCGCCGAGCCAGCGGACCACCTCGCAGAGCGAGGCCGTGAAGTTGCCGTGATTCTTCATCGTGGGCGGCGTCGGAATCCGGGCGCTCCCGCGCGCCGTGAGGTAGTAGACGGCCTCGCCTTCGACCGGTTGGCGGAACGGGAAATCGGCGTCGGCACGCTCGGGAAAGAGCGCCCGCATCGCCACCGGATTGATCACCGCACCCGACAGCGAATGTTCCCCAAGCGCGGCGGCCTTCTCGAGGACGCCGATCGTGAGCGACGGATCCGTCCGCGCGAGGTGGATGGCGCATGCAAGGCCTGCAGGACCGCCACCCACGATGAGGACGTCGAGGTCGATCGCTTCTTCATGCGGCTTGTCCGGCAGAATCATTGACGAAGGCAGCGGGACCTGGTGACGACTCGGCACGACAACGCCCACGCGCGCGCTCCGGGAAAGAGGTTCGATGGGCGGAAAATATACGGCGGGAGCGGCCAGGCGCCCAAAGCGGCCGATGCGATAATCGACGGGCCGAAGCCGGTCCGACGGTAGCCGGTTAGTGGGCCCGGGCCTGCTTTACCGCGGCGGTGAGCGCCGGCACGACCTCGAAGAGATCGCCGACGATGCCGTAGTCGGCGACCTTGAAGATCGGCGCATCCTTGTCGCGATTGATCGCGACAATCACCTTCGCCGTACGCATCCCGGCGAGATGCTGGATCGCGCCCGAGATACCCACGGCGATATACAGTTCAGGGGCGACCGTCTTTCCGGTCTGGCCGACCTGCGCACCGTGCTCGGCCCACCCGGCGTCGACCACGGCGCGCGATGCTCCGACAGCTGCCTCGCCGCCAAACGCCGCGGCAAGTTCTTCGAGCAGCGCAAAATGCTTCGGATCACCGAGGCCACGTCCGCCAGAAATCACCACGCGCGCTTCGGCAACGTCGAGCGATCCCCTTTCCGAAGTTCGCACCGGGGCGACAGTGAGTCGCCTCGTGAAGGGCGGGACGGTGACCGCGGAGGTGGCGCCGGCGCGCCCATGCTGAGCCGCCGCGACCGCGCCCGGACGCATCACGATGACCGCGGGGCCGGCAAGTTCGATCGTCTGCAACGCCTTCCCCGCGTACACCGGTCGCACCGCCTTGAGCGCATTGCCCGAAGCATCGATCGCCGTGATGTCCATCGCGCACGGCGCATTGATCCGTGCCGCGATGCGCGGGCCGAGATCCTTCCCCGTCGCGGTCCCGGCAACGAGTATCGCCCGATACGGCGACGCGATCGATGCGACGGTCGCGACAATCCCGTCGGGACAATACGTCGCGAAGTCGGCGTGAGTCGCCGTCAAGACCCGGTCGGCGCCGGCGACACCGAGCGGGTCGAGACCGCTGATGGAAGCGGCGGAACAGATCAGCGCGTCCACCGACCCGTCGGCGATCCGCCGCGCCGCCGCAATCAGCTCTCCCGCCCCCTTACGCAATGCTCCGTCACGGACTTCGAGCACCACGAGAATATCGGCCATGGCTCAGATCACCTTCGCTTCCGATACCAGCGCCTGCATCAGCGCCGGGACTGCGGCCGCACCTTCACCGACGATCCGTCCCGCAGCTCGCTCAAGCGGGACTGCGAGTGAGATCACGGTCACACCGCCGTTGCCCGGCGACACGGCGATTACGTCGAGCGGCTTCTTCTTCGCCGCCATGATCCCCTTGAGCGACGGTAGTCGCGGATTGTTGAGGCCCTTGTCACAAGTGAAGACGGCGGGAAGTGCGCACGTCGCGGACTCGACTCCGCCTTCCACTTCGCGTTCCACCGACGCCTGCCCCCCTGATACGTCGAGCTTCGTGATCGCCGTTGCACAGGGAAGTTCGAGCAACTCCGCGATCATCGCGCCGGTCTGCTGACCGTAGTCGTCGACCGCAAGCTTGCCGCAGAGGATCAGGTCGTAGTTGCCGCCACGCAGATGATCGGCAAGGACGCGTGCGTTGGCGAGTCCGTCGGGCGAAGGCGTCCCCTGCAGATGGACGGCGCGATCGATCCCGATCGCGAGGGCCGTGCGCAGCGTTTCCTGGACGGAATCGCCGCCGAGTGCAATCACCGTCGTTTCACCGCTGCCCGCGCCTTCCTTGAGCGTGAGGGCCGCTTCGATGGCATACTCGTCATAGGGATTGGCGACGAATTTCACGCCGGCTTCATCGATCGATTTCCCACCCGCCGCGATCACGATCTTCGTTGTGGTATCGGGGACGCGGCGGAGACAGACGGCAATCTTCATTCAGCAGGCATCCTTGCGAAAGTTTGTCGTCCCGAGCGGAGCGAGGGCCCGATTCGTCTCAAGCCGATCCTTCGACTTCGCCGCCTCCGGCGGCTCCGCTCAGGATGACCGCGTCGCATCCGCGACGCGGTCAGAACGCCGCCAGTCCGGTGATCTCCTGGCCCAGGATCAGTGAGTGCATGTCGTGCGTCCCCTCATAGGTGTAGACCGATTCGAGGTTGGCGAGGTGACGCATCGAGTGGTACTCGACCAGGATCCCGTTGGCGCCGAGGAGGCGGCGCGCTTCCCGTGCGATGTCGCATGCCATGCTGACGTTGTTCCGCTTCGCGAGCGAAACTCGCGCCGGCGTCGCCTTCCCCTGATCCTTGAGCCGGCCGAGTTGCAACGCGAGCAGTTGTGCCTTGGTGATCTCGGTGAGCATGTCGGCGAGCCGTTCCTGCTGCAGCTGCGTCTGCCCGATCGGCTTGCCGAACATGATCCGGTTGAGCGCATACCGCCGTGCCTCGTCGAAGCACGCCATCGCGGCACCGACGCCGCCCCATGCGATGCCGTAGCGCGCCTGGCTGAGGCACATCAGCGGCGACTTGATCCCGCCCGACTTGGGGAGAATCGCGTCGGCAGGAAGGTGCACGTCCTGCAGATGGATCTCGCTGGTGTCCGACGCGCGCAGCGAGAGCTTTCCCTTCTGATCCTTTCCGGCGTATCCCGGCGTATTCGCGGGGACGATGAATCCGCGGATCGAATTGGTATCGTCAACATCGCCGGTCTTGGCCCAGATGATCGCGACCGTTGCCTGGGAGCCGTTGGTGATCCACATCTTGACGCCGTTGAGAACCCACCCGTCCGGCGTCTGGCGCGCGGTGGTGATCATCCCGCCGGGATTCGATCCGAAATCGGGCTCGGTGAGGCCGAAGCAGCCGATTTCCTGTCCTGAGGCGAGCCTCGGCAACCAGTGCTTCTTCTGCTCGTCGGACCCGAAGGCATGGATCGGATACATGACCAGCGCGCCCTGGACCGATGCGAACGAGCGGATCCCGCTGTCGCCGCGCTCGAGTTCCTGCATGATCAGGCCGTACGCCACGTTGTTGAGCCCGGCGCAGCCGTATTCTTCCGGCAAGTTCGCGCCGAATAGCCCCAACTCAGCCATGCCGGGAATCAATTCCTTCGGGAATCGGCCGGTGATGTAGGCGTCGCCGATCACCGGCATCAGCTGCTCGTCGACCCATGCGCGGACGGTGTCGCGGACGGCGCGTTCCTCTTCGGAGAGGAGCCCGTCCACGTCATAGAAATCCACGCCTGTGTACTGTCCGGATCCGGCCATCAGCGTCCTCGGGAATGCTCGGCCGGGAACATAGCAGACCAAAGAGAGAAGGGAAAAGGGAAAAGGGAGCGACGCCGACCGAACCATGCGAGGGGAGCGCACCGGGCCTCGGTCCTACAGATCGACGACCGCCCGGGGAGAAATCCCCACTGCCCGGGCTTTCCGCCCGAAGTCACGCCGATGATCAACGGGCCGGCCGGTCGCCGCCTGCCATTGGTGAATCATCTCGTGGAGCAGCGTCTCGCACGCCGCCTCCCAGCCGTCGCGACGGAGGTGTCTCCGCGACAGCACGATCTCCGCGGAGCGGCCGTCGCGCGGAATGCGGAATTCGCCAAGGCGGCGCCGCATCCGGTCGGAGAGCAAAATCGGTATCGTCGCGAGTGCGCCATCGAAATGGCATTGATTGAGTTCGTGATGCGCCGCGAACAACCGCTCGACGAGTGGCAGATCGGCTGGCGCGACCGGCCGCGCCCTCACCCGCGGAGGTCGGGACGGCGCGTGACTGTGCGCGGGAAACGCCATGAAAACCCGTCGAGCCGCCAGTCGCTCGGCACGCGGAAGGCGCCGCACGATGAATCGGACCATGGCGTGCAGCACGTCGTCAGGAGCAGCGGCGTAACCGGCGTGCACCCGGAGTCCCCTGCGCGCATGCCAACTGAGGAGGATGGTTCGATTGCGGGTAAGCGTCACGGGCGTGTGGCGCGGGAGGCCGAGGCGATAGAGCCGATCGGGAAGTGGCGCGGCCGCGGGAGGCGGCACCGCCGCCGGGATTTCCAGGGTCAACTGCACCGCATTACCCGTCCGTGCGCTGCATCTCCGCGACGCGCGGGCGGGGGAAGACGATTTCCGGTCCAGCGCGGAAGACCCGGTCGGTCAGATCCCAGATGTAGTGGCGCACCGTGATCGACGTGGTGTCAGCCATGATGAGATTGCACGCCGACGGTCGTTTCCCGCGCGTCCGATTGGTGTGCGTTCCAGCGGTGGCCACCACCGATCCGTTGGGAAGAATGCCGGCGCGCTCCTCGTGATCATGGCCGCAGAGAACGAGGTCGACGCCGGTGGCCATCACGTTGCGCCACGCTTCCCGCCAGCGCGCCAGCCCCATCCGCTCGGAGATCCGGCCGCGCAGAAGATTCTGGTGCATCACCATCACCCGGAGCAGGTCGGGGCTCTCTTCGGTGAAGCGCATCGCGGCCCGCTCGGTCTCGCGCGCGGGGAGATGTCCCTTGACTGCCATGTCATTGAGGTTCGGCGTCATCGAGCCGGCGACGACACCGTAGCTGGTGAGGACGCCGCAGAGAATCGCCCCGTCGATGACCAGGGTCGGCGTAAGGTCGTCGCCGAAATAGCGGCGGTATTTCTCGTACTTGGGGCCGGCGCCGATCACGTCGAAAGGCGTCGCCCACCACTGCACGTCGTGGTTTCCGGGGACAATCAGCGTTGGCGCCAGCCGGCGGAGCGCCTGCACGAAGACCAGCGCGCGCTGAAATTCGCCGTGACGTGCCCGCTGCGTGATGTCGCCGGCGATTGCCACCGCACTCGGCGCCAGATCGATGGCCAGCCCCTCCAGCCCGGCGATCTGGTCGAGATCGACGTCCTGGCCGAAATGGAGATCGGCGCAGTGCAGGATCGTGATCCGGCTCACCACACCACGCGCAGGCGATAGGTGAGCGTCGCGGTGCCGCGGGCCGGTATAGCAACCATGAATACAGTGCGGGTGGCCGATTGCTTGATCGGTGGCACCGAGCTGTCGAGGATCGACCACTCGCCGCCGCGGTCTTCGCGCACCTCGACCTCGACTGCGGAATCCTTGGCATTCTGCAGCGTCACTCGATATGCCGCGATCGCGGCCGTCCGGACGGGAGTACCGACTCCGCCACCGGTTCGTGTCGTGCTGTAATCGGTCTGGACCCGCTTCGCGGTGATGTCGAACGCGCTTCCCGCGTCGACCATCATCTCGGCGCCCGGCGCCGTGTGGCCGATATAGCCTTGCCCAACCAGTTGCACGCGGCCGCTCTTGTCGAGATCGAAGACCCCGACATAGCCGCCGGGAAGCGGCAGGTCGCCGAAGGGCGTGCCATTGCGGCGGGCGAGATGGTAGCTCACGCCTACCGGAACCTCTTCCTCATTCTGCTGCTGACCAAATCCGCCGTAGTAGGGCATCGCGCCATTGACGACATAGACGCGATCGGCCTTGGCCGGAACCGGTTCGAAGAGCGGCACCACGACGGACGTACCGGGCGTGAATGACACCGGCCTGGGAAGTGTGTAGAGATGTCCTTCGCCGGCCGCCTCGGAGCTCACCGATGGCGTCGCCTCCATCATCATTGCCTTGCGAACGCCGGGCTCGTCGCGAGCGGCCAACGACCCGCCCGCCATATACCCATTCGCGGAGATTCCTCCCATCACCAGCTGCGGCGGCGCACCCTGCCCGATGTCGCCGCTCAGGAGTTGCACCTCGGTATTCGGCAGGAGCAACGTCCCGGCGCCGAGAAGCGCCGCTCCTTCGAGGCGACCGTTCGAACCAAGGAAGAGACGGTACGCCGCCGCCCACGAACTTCCGGAGGTCTCGTACATCATCTTCACGCTCGAGCGGGCGCGATCGCTGCTGAGCGTGATGTCAGCGAGCTTGACGGTTGGGACGAGTTCCTTGGGCCAGACGATCCGACCGGGACGCTGAAAGATGACGCCGGGCCGATCGGCCCATTCCCAGCGTTCGGGATCGACCGCGAGAAGTGTCGCCTGGCGACTGGCGGCCCGACCTGATCCGGTGTCGATGTCGAGGGTGCGTCCCACGTACCGACGGAGCAATGTCTGTTCGGAAAGCGCCGCGTCGGTGGTCACGCTGACCACCTGCACGCCGGGATCAAGAACAGCGAACGTCACCGGATTGAACTCGCCCAGCGCGACGGTGTAGGTGCCTTCGCCACTCGACACGGCAAGCGGCAGTGCCCGCCGCACCAGCACACGGCCTGAATTGAAGAGCGTCACCGATGCCAACGGTGCAGCCGCTCCGCCGCCTTGTCCAGACGCCGGCGCGACCACCGCCACGAGTGCGGCGAAGCCAAGCACCACTCCGAGCTTCCGATTCATCGCAGCACCTCCATGGCAATCCGCCGGGTGATCAGCCGCACCAGAAAATACGTTGCGGCGATCCCCAGGCCGGCGTACCAGCGCGCCAGTGCAGTGTCGGGGAGTCGCCGCAAGGTCCATATCGCCATCAGTATCGTCGCCACCAGTGCCACTCGCGACGCCAGCCGTCCCGCACGCTCCGACCGGCGCCGGAGGCAGACGTCGCATCGATCTCCAAAACTTATCCCTTCGACGAAACGGCCACACTCGGTGCAGGGAACTTCACGCCACCCGGCGGGCGACGGCATCGCCGAATTCCTCAGTCGTGGCGGCGCCGCCGAGGTCGACGGTCCGCACCCGGTCGGCAACGATCGTGGCGATGATCGCGCGCCGGACCCGGTCGCCCGCCGCGGTCTCGCCCAGATGATCGAGCATCATCGCCGCGGCGAGGATCAGCGCCGATGGATTGGCGATCCCCTGCCCCGCGATATCCGGCGCGGACCCGTGTACCGCCTCGAAGATCGCGCCATGCTCGCCGATGTTTCCGCCAGGCGCGAGACCGAGTCCGCCCACCAGGCCGGAAATCTCGTCACTCAGGATGTCACCGAAGAGGTTCGTCGTCACGATCACGTCGAACTGCTCGGGCCGCATCACCAGCTGCATGGCACAGTTGTCGATGATCAGTTCGTTGACGGCGACGCGTCCTTCGTACTCACGCGCGACCTCGCGGCCAACTGCAAGGAAGAGCCCCGATGTGTGCTTGAGGATGTTCGCCTTGTGCACCAGCGTGACCTTGCGGCGCTGGTGCTTGAGCGCGTACTCGAAGGCGTAGCGGATCACCCGCTCGGCGCCATCGCGCGTGACCACGGCGACCGATTCAGCCTGCCCTTGCGGGTCCCCATTCCGTTCGACCCACCGCTCTCTCCCGATGTACAGCCCTTCGAGATTCTCCCGCACGAGGACGATGTCGATCCCGTCGTAGCGTCCGCCGGGGATGATCGTCTTGGCCGGCCGGACGTTGGCGAAGAGTTCGAATTCCTTCCGCAGCGCCACGTTGATCGAGCGGAATCCTCCGCCCACGGGCGTGGTGAGCGGCCCCTTGAGGGCGAGGCGCGTCTGCCGGATGCTCTGCACCGTGGCGTCGGGGAGCGGATCTCCCCCTGCGGCGACCGCCGCCATCCCGCCGACCTGCCAATCCCAGTTGAACCCGACGCCGGTTGCCTCGAGGACGTGCAACGTGGCGGCGGTGATCTCGGGGCCGACTCCGTCGCCGGGAATCAGCGTCACGTCATACGCCATCAGCGCGTGTCCGGGAGAACCCACGCGATGGTACCGGCAAGCGCCGCGCCGGCGGTCGCGGCGGCGGCGACCGGGGTGCTCCGCCAGAGGATCTCGCCACTTCGCGGATCGGCAAGGACGAGAACGGTGGTGGCTTCCACGCCGTCCGCCATGCGTCGAAAGCGCACCGAAGCCGGAACCATCACATACCGCGTGTTGGTCATCGCAATCATCATCCGGAGATTGGCGAGAATCGGATCGGGAACGCGCTTGATGCTCTCGAAACGCAGCGCAGACTGGCTCATGTGATCGGGATCGGGCATCATCCCCGGGGCGCGTTTGGCGGCCCGCCGCAATTCTGCCGGGCCCATCCAGTTCGCCTCCGGCCCGCGCGTCTGCAATGCGTCGAGGAGGACCGAATCGGCCCACGCCAATTGCGCGACACGCCCGACCGGGATGCCGACGATCCCCGTGTCGGCCACCAGGAAGGTCGCGGGAAGGACCGGAATCGGAAGTCCAACGAGCGGTGTCAACGAGAGCGCGGGTGCCGAAGGCGCCTTCGGCTGCTTGCCATGCTGTTGCGCCGCGGCAGTCGACACCACCAGTGCCAGTGCAAAGGCCGCCGCGAAGGGCGCGCGCCACTGTGGGGATCGACCGGGAGCAATGGATGGAATCACATGTCGAAACCTATTCCAGTGAGAGACCTCCGTCCACCACGATCGTCTGTCCGGTGATGTGACGCGCGGCGTCCGAACAAAGGAAGACGATCACCTGCGTGATGTCGTCGGGTTCGGCCAGGCGGCCGAGCACCGACCGTTTGCGGGTTCGCTCGATCAGATCCCGCGGAAGCTGGTCGAGCCGCTCGGTCCGGATGAAACCGGGCGCGATCGCGTTGACGTTGACGTTGGACGGCCCGAGCTCGACGGCGGCGGCCCGCGTCAATCCCTCCAGCGCAGCCTTGCTTGCCGCATACGATGCGACACCGAAGCCCGGGCGGGTCGCCTGGTGCGCCGAGACATTGACGATCTTGCCCCAGCGCTGTCCGCGAAAGTGGGGTGAACACGCCGCCACGCAATGGAATGCTCCGGTGACATTGGTGTCGAGGACCGCGCTCCACGCCGCCGACGACAGCCGCCAGAGTGCGCCGTCGTGCGCGATTCCGGCATTGTTGACGAGATAGTGCACCGCGCCAAACCGCCGCCGCACCCCGGCGATGAATCGCTCGACCTGCGACCGGTCCCGCACGTCGCATCGGACCGCATGCACCTCGGCTCCCATCGACGAGAGCGAAGTTTCCGTGAGGAGGGCGTTCGCCTCGACGTCGCGACCGTCCATTTCATACCAGCAGAAGGCCACCTTGCAGCCGCGCCGGCCAAATTCCATCGCAATGGTGCGGCCGAGGCCGGTCGCGCCGCCGGTGACGACCGCAACGCGTCCAGCCCAGGCATCGGCGATCGGTGCCGCGGCCGACTCGGTCAACGTCGAGGGCGCGGCGGTCGACGGAGACGCAGCAGCCATCCATGGCTCGTGCCGGCCACCAAAGGAAAGGGGCATCGCCAGCGAAGCTACGGGCCGTGCGGGAGGCGAGCAACCCGCAACCGGAGTAGCTTCGGGATGCAACCCCGGCCCGTCCTGGGGAATCGTTACCGGCGTCCGCCTCCAGTCCGCCCTTTATCTAGAGGTTCGCATGCCATCTCCCCGTCTCACGACTGCGCTCTTCGGCGCCGCGCTCCTCGGAGCCGCGACCGTGCAAGCTGCGGCCCAGGCCACCGGCGCCAGTGCCGTCGAACTCGGCAAGCGCACCGCGCGCTCCAAGTACACCCTTGGCCGGATCGTCTCGATTCAGGAACTGGCAGACGGCCGCGTCGTCGAGGCCGATGCCAAAGAAGGGATCTTCCGGATCGTCGACCTGGCCAAGGGTGACGTAACCCCGCTCGGCACGCAGGGCGACGATTCCGCGTCCTATCGGCGCGCGTCCAGCATCATCAAGCTCGGCGATGATTCGCTCGCCCTGTATGATCCCCAGGGCCGCAAGATGCTGCACATCTCCGCTCATGGTGCAATCGGCGCATTCGTGCCAATGCCGTCCCCGGTTCCCGGACACCGGCTCGGCGTCCTCCTTGGCGGCGATCCATCGGGCGCTCTCTACTTCACAACGCCCGAGCTCCTCGACACCGTCGCGAAGGCGTACTCGGGGATTGCCGGCATCTCGCGCCTCCCGCGCGGCGCGACGGTCGATCAGCCGCTCCTCACCTACCGCACGCGGGCCGCGAATCAGAAGATTGGCGAGCCGTTCATGCCGTTCATCTTCCGCGATGCGGTCGCGGTTCGGAGCGACGGGCTCGTGGCCCGCATCGTGGCGGACACCTATCAGGTGATCTGGTCGCGCGACGGGAAGGAAGTTGGTCGCACTGGTCCGCTGCCCTTCGATGAGATTCCCATTTCGGTCGCCGAGGAGCAGGCCATCAAGGATTCGTCGCTGGCGCAGCTGCGGAGCATGACCAGCGGAAACCGCCAGACGATGACCTTCAACGGCCCGGGGAGTGCGGGGCTGGCGGGCGGCGGCATTGCATCGATCGGGGCCGCTGGGCCGGTCATGATGACCGCGATGGTCGGTGGCGGGTCTGGCACGATGGTATTCGTCGGTGGTGGCGCGGGCGCGCCGCTCCCTGCCTCATCTGCCGGAGGAGCCGCACCGGCGCCGGCCGGCGGAGTCCCGGCGACAGCCGGTGCCGCCGGTAGTGCCCCAACCCCGGTCGACATGAAGGCGATGATCGACAAGATGGCGGCCGAGCCGCTCGCCACGTTCCCGGCGTACAAACCACCGATGCCGGCGAATGCGCAATCACTGGTGATGTTCGATGCGAGTGGGATGCTCTGGATTCCGCGCGAGCGGGTTCGGGGTGATCAGATCCAGACGTACGACGTGATTGCCGAAGGAAAAGGTCTGGTGGAGAAGGTGAAGATTCCCCCGGGAACTCGCCTCGTCGGCTTCGGCAAAGGCGCGGTCTATCTCGCCCGCGCCGAGAACGGCGACGAGTGGCTCGAACGATACGCCGCCCCCCGATTCTAGGACGCGCATGGCTACACTGATCTGGATACTTGTCGCGGCAGTGGGCAGCGCAGGCTGGGGCATGCTTGCGCTGCATCGCGGTGAGACCGTCAATGCGGCATGGCTCGTCCTCGCTGCCGTCTGCACCTACCTGATCGGGTACCGCTTCTACAGCCGGTTCATCGCAGCTCGCGTCGTGGCGCTCGACGACGGGCGCATCACGCCCGCCCATCGACTTGCCAACGGCCGCGACTTCGTTCCGACGTCGCGCTGGGTCCTCTTCGGCCACCACTTCGCGGCGATCGCCGGCGCCGGACCGCTGGTCGGCCCGGTCCTCGCCGCGCAATTCGGATTCCTTCCCGGCACGATCTGGATTGTCGTCGGCGTGGTTCTCGCCGGCGCGGTGCAGGACTTCGTGATCCTCGCCGGCTCGGTGCGCCGGGACGGCAAGTCACTCGGTCAGATGGCGAAGGAAGAGGTCGGGCCGTTCACCGGGATTCTCGCGATGATCGCCATCCTCGCGATCATGGTGATCCTCCTCGCGGTCCTCGCGCTGGTGATCGTGAAGGCGCTCGCGGAATCGCCGTGGGGTGTCTTCACGCTCCTCTGCACCATCCCGATCGCGCTCGCGATGGGATGGTGGATGCGCGCGGTCCGCCCGGTACACACGCTCGAGGCGACAGCCGGCGGCATCGTGCTGACCCTGCTGGCGCTCGTCGCCGGACGCTGGGTCGCGGCGTCGCCGACGCTCGCCCCGGTCTTCACGATGAGCGCCACGACGATCTCGTGGGGATTGATCGGCTACGGCTTCCTCGCGTCGGTGCTCCCGGTGTGGATGCTCCTCGCCCCGCGCGACTATCTCTCGACCTTCATCAAGATCGGCACCATCTTCGCGCTCGCGTGCGGCATCCTCCTCACGCTGCCGGTGCTCAAGCTTCCGGCGGTGACGCCATTCATCAATGGCACCGGCCCCGTCTTCGCGGGATCGCTCTTCCCGTTCTGCTTCATCACGATCGCGTGCGGCGCGATCTCGGGCTTCCACGCACTCGTGGCGAGCGGGACGACGCCAAAGATGCTCGATCGCGAATCCGACGCGCGCGTCATCGGCTACGGCGCAATGCTGATGGAATCATTCGTCGCGGTGATGGCGATGTGCGCCGCGGGGATTCTCGACCCCGGCGTCTACTTCGCGATGAATGCGCCACTGGCGCTCCTCGGCGGCAACGCGACGGGCGCGGTGCATGCGGTGCAGCACTGGGGATTCGTCCTGGCGCCGGGACAGATGGAGACGCTGGCACGTTCGGTTGGCGAGACCACGCTTCTGGCGCGCACCGGCGGCGCGCCGACTCTCGCGGTCGGCATGGCACAGATTCTCGGCGGCGTCTTCGGCCGCCCGATGATGGCGCTCTGGTATCACTTCGCGATCATGTTCGAGGCGCTCTTCATCCTCACCACGATCGACGCGGGAACCCGGGTCGGGCGATTCATGATCCAGGAACTCGGCGGTCATCTCTGGAAGCCACTGGGCCACACGTCGTCGTATCCGAGTACCGTGATCACGTCGGCGCTGATCGCCGCTGCATGGGGATGGTTCCTGCTGCAGGGCGTCAACGATCCACTCGGCGGAATCAACTCGCTCTGGCCGCTCTTCGGGATCAGCAACCAGCTTCTCTCCGCAGTGGCGCTTTCGGTGGGGACGACGCTGATCATGAGTTCCGGGCGGGCGCGATTCGCGTGGGTGACGCTGGTACCGCTCGGATGGGTGCTGGCGGTGACCAGCGCTGCGTCGTGGCAGAAAGTCTTCTCAGCCGATCCGCACCTCGGTTTCCTGAGCCACGCCGCCCAGACGACCGCCGCGGTGGCGGCCGGCACGATCGAGGCAGCACGCGGCGCCCGGCTCAACCTCAACGACCACGTCGACGCAGCGCTCTGCGCGTTCTTCCTGGCGATCACCTGGGCCGTCGTCCTGTCGTCGGCGCGGGTCTGGCTGCGATCGGTGCGGACGCCGGCAATGCAACCCATCCCGAACGCGGAAGGGATCGCGTGAGTCGCAACAGTCCCTCGGCCGAGGGCGGCCCGCGCGCGCGTGCGCGCCGGATCATGACGGCGCTCCGCCGGATCGCCGGGATGCCGGACTACTGCGCCTACGTGGCGCACCTGCGCGACCAGCATCCCGGCTGCCAGGTACCCACCGAGCGCGAGTATTACGAGACGTATCTTCAGGGCCGCTACAACGGCGGGTTCCATCGCTGCTGCTGATTACCGCGGCACGCCGGCAATGCACTCGATCTCGACTTTTGCAGCCGGACTCACCAGCGCCGCTGCGATCACGGTGGAGCGAGCAGGCGGATCCTTCGGGAAAGCCGCGGCATATGCCTGGTTCATTCCGCCGAAATCCTTGAGGTCGACGAGAAACACGGTGCATTGCGTTACGTTCGCCATTGTCGTGCCTGCCTGTTCGAGTACGCTCCGAACGTTGTCGAGCGCCTTCGCGGTCTGACCTTGAATCGTAGAATCGGGTGCTGCGCGGCTCACGCCGAGCTGTCCGGAGACGAAGACGAAGTCGCCAAATCGGATCGCCGGCGAGAGGGTGGCGGTAGAACTGCCGATCACCTGACGGACGGGGGCTTGCGCCGACCCCGCGACTGCGGCGACGATCCATGCCATCACACTACCTGCACACGATATCCGAAAGCTGGTCATGCCGAACCTCTCTGGGCTGGAGTCTGGCCGCGTGCGAGGCGTCGCACGGCGCCGGGACGGGCGGATCCGTCGTATCGTCGCGATCGCGGCGATGCTGCTCGCCGCGACCGGGTGCGGCCGCCGCGCGAGCGGACTCTACACTACTGCCCAGGCGGCGCGCGGCAAAGACGTGTACGCCGGGATGTGCATGTCGTGCCACGCCGGGATGGGAAATCACACCGGCGCGCCCTTCCGCACCCAGTGGAATGGTCACCCGGTTGGCGAGCTCTACACGTTCATCAGCGAGAACATGCCGCAAAACGATCCCGGATCGCTGCCGCAGGACGACTATCTCGCGGTCGTCGCCTTCCTGCTGCAGGCGAACGGGATGCCGTCAGGTCTGAAGCCACTGCCGGCGGACACGCTCGCGCTGGCACGAGATATCATCGATGTACCACCCGCAACGCGCTGAATACCCGGAGACGGAACCATGGCTGCACATTCGATCCTGCGCCGTAGCATCGTCGTTGCCACGCTCACATTTGTCGCCCTCGCCGGCGTGAATCGCTACCGGGCCCATGCCGCGCAACGGGTGACGCTCGTCCGCGGCAACGCCCCCGGCGAATGGCGGTACTGGGGTGCCGATGCATGGAGTACCCGCTATTCGCCACTCGACCAGATCAACGCCGCCAACTTCAATTCGCTGCACATCGCGTGGCAATGGAAAGCCGGCGACTTCGGAGCCGACGAGTACTATCGGACTACGCCGCTCTATGCCGACGGCCGGATCCTGACCGTCGCGACGACGCACCGGGATGCCTTCGCGATCGATCCGGTGACCGGAAAGACAATCTGGCAATGGATCAATCCCGAAGGGATCCGCTACCAGAAAGCGCCGCGGATGTTCGCCGGTCGCGGTCTGGCCTACTGGACCGACAATCGCGAAGAGCGCGCCATCGTGATCACGCCGGGGTATCACCTCGTGTCGATCGACGCGAAAACCGGCAAGCTCGACCCGCAATTCGGACACAACGGCATCGTCGACCTCGAGGAAGGGCTGGGCTACCCGCTCGTGCCGCTCGCCGTGGACGACACCGGCGGGCTGCAGATCAGCGAAGCGAATCCGGCGCGGCGCGCGCGCGCGGGCGAATCCTGGAACGCGGCGACGCGGACCGGTGCCGACGGCAGCGTCGGTATCGACCCGGCGAATGGCGAAATCGCATCGAGTTCACCTGCCATCGTCGTCGGCGACGTGATCGTCGTCGGCAACTCGGCGATTCACGGCTACTTCCCGCTCCACCTCCACAACATTCCCGGCTTCATCCGCGGCTTCGACGTGCACACCGGGAAGCTTCTCTGGAAGTTCGACCTGATCCCGCAGCCCGGCGAATTCGGCGCGACTACCTGGACCCGCGGGTCGAAGATCGGCACACCGGGCGTTGGCAAGAACGACGCGTGGGCGCCGTACTCTGCCGATCCCGACCTCGGGCTCGTGTACATCGGTGTCGGCGAGGGACTCAACGACGACTACGGCGGTCACCGCCCGGGCGCCAATCTCTTTGCCAATTCAATCGTAGCGCTCGACGCGAAGACTGGTGTCCGGAAGTGGCATTTCCAGCTGGTGCACCACGACATCTGGGACTACGACGTCCCGATGGCGCCGAATCTCCTCGACGTCACCATCAATGGACAGCGGCGCAAGATCATCGCGGCGACGACGAAACAGGGGTGGGTCTACGTGCTCGACCGCGTCACCGGACGGCCGGTCTGGCCGATGCCCGAGACCGCGGTCGAACAGAGCGAAGTTCCCGGCGAGCAGACGTGGCCGACGCAGCCGATTCCGTCGAAGCCCGCACCGTACGCGCAGCAGGGACTCCTCGCGAGCGACCTCATCGACTACACGCCTGCCATCAAGGATTCCGCGCTCAAGCTCGCCGAGCGCTGTCGCATGGGGCCATACTTCATCCCGCCATCGCCGGCCGACGCGCGCGGCGCAAAAGGTCCGGCGAAGTACACCTGTTCCTGGTATGCGCCTGGCGCTGCCGGTGGCGTGAACATCGACGGCGGCACCGCAGCCGATCCCGAAACCGGGATGATCTACGTCGGCGGACAGAGCGGGCTGCAGCCGCTCAGCATCCAGAAGGATCCCTGCTCGGAGCACGCCTACAGTGAGATGCACAACAGCTGCGGGCTCCCGGGGGCCCTCCCGCCGCCAGCCGGATACGTCGCAACCGATGCTGTTCCGACTCGCGGCGGCCGCGGTGGCGGTGGGCGCGGCGGTGCACCCGCTATCGGCGGCGTGTCGATCGTCAAGCCGAAACAGCTCGGTGGGGTCACTGCGTACAACCTCAACACCGGCGACAAGGCCTGGTGGATACCCAACGGCGGGCAGATGCGCCCCGTGACGTCGACCGATCCGATGTTCGCTGGAATCACGTTGCCGCCGGTGCCGGCCGGGAACGGCCAGCCGGAGGTGATCACAACGCGGACGCTGGTGATCTACGGCACCGGGCGCAGCGGCGGTGGGCCGAACGCGACGCCGGAACTCTACGCCGTCGACAAGGCAACCGGGAAGCAAGTCGGCGCCGTCCAGATACCGTCGAAGACGAGCGCGGTGCCGATGACATTCATGCATCAGGGGAAGCAGTACATCGTGTTCGCGACGGGAGTCGGGTCGAACACGTCGCTCGTCGCGCTGACGCTATCGCAGTAGGCGTAACCGCCGCAGACGCCGTCGGCCAGATGTCGCGGTGTCATGCGGCGTGCGAATGTCGATGACCAGCTTCTTGAGCACAACGGAGTCGGCAGTGAGTGCCGTGCCCCCTGCCGGCATCCCGTTGAGCTTGAGGAGATACGCGGTGACGTCGAGGTAATCCTGCTCCGAGAGCGTCCCCGGATCGTCATCCGGCATGGTACTCCGGAGGTAGTCGAAGAGCGAGCGCACGGTGAGCCCTTGCCACGCCGTCCGGAAGTCGCCGCCAGTGTGGTCCGCTTCGAGATGGCAGCGAGTGCACTGTGCCTGGTACACGTTGCCGCCGCGAACTCCCTGCGCCACGGTGTACATCCCCGGTGCTGCCGACGGTGCCGGGGCGGTGGAATCGGTCTGTGCGGTCGCCGCGCCGATCCGGGTAGCCAGGAGGAAAAGGCCGAGCAGAGTGGAACGCCGCCGCAATGACATCCGAGGAGACTCCGATTCGATCGCTGGACCAGACCGCCTGTGTGCAGTAATCTCCATGCATTCCATCACCACGCCAACCCACCCCCCGCGACCATTTCCTCCCCGGCCGCGACGGCTGATTCGGCAGACGATTCACTCACAGGAGCGGGAGATGCCTCGACGTCGCGGTGTTCCACCCATCGACACGCCCGCCCTGCCGCGCCGCGACTTTCTCAAGGCCGCCGGAATTGGCGCCGGCGCGCTGATCGCCGGCAGTGTCACACCCGGCGAAGCGGCAGCCGCGCCACGGGGCCGCACCTTCCCGAATGTGACGCCGCCATCGTTCCGGGTGGTGGTCATCGGTGCCGGCGCGTTCGGCGGGTGGACCGCCTATCACTTGCGCCACCGCGGCGCCCACGTCACGCTGGTCGACGCCTACGGTCCGGCGAACTCCCGCGCCACGTCGGGTGACGAATCGCGCGGCGTTCGTTCGTCATACGGCGACAAGGCCGCGCCGGTCGGCGAACTCTGGTCGGCGTGGGCGCGCCTGGCGATGCATCGCTGGCCGCAGTTCGATCGCGAGTGGGGCCACGACCTCAAGTCGCAGATGTTCTGGAAAACCGGCGACTTGTTCCTGCGGCCTGACTGGCAACCCGATATCAAGAGAACCCGGGAGATCTGGGACAAGGCCAGCGTCCCGCACGAAGTCCTCACCGCCGATGAATGCCGCTACCGCTGGCCGCAGATCAACATCGACAACATCTCGGCAATCCTCTACGAACCCGACGCCGGCGTCGTGCGCGCGCGCCGTGGCGCGCAGGCCGTCGCGTCGGTCGTGACGCATGCGCTTGGCGTCAAGCTGGTTATCGCCCACGCCCGCCCCACCGACCCGGTGAATGGTCGCATGCCCGAGCTGGCATTGATCAACGGCGACAAGCTTCGCGGAGACGCCTACGTCTTTGCCTGCGGTCCCTGGCTTCCCAAGGTTTTTCCCGATCTCCTCGGCAACAAGTTCCGCCTGCCGCTCGGCCAGGTGGTGTACTACGGCACCCCGCCAAGCAGTGATCGGTTCACCTATCCCAACATGCCGAGCTTCAATTTTCCCGGCGTCACCGGATGGGTCGCCCTCCCCGAGGACAGCCGCGGCTTCCGCGTTCGCGGTACCGAGAGTGGGCCACGACCGGCGCCAGCGGCGACAGACTCCACCGGACGGGGCGGACGCGGTGCAGCGGCGGCCGGATCGACGCCTCCTGCGGCTTCGGCGCGGAGTGCTGGCACCGGTGATTCCGAGGGACGCGGTGGGCAGCGAGGTGCCGCACCGGGCGATTCCACCGGGCGCGGCGGGCGCGGCGGTGGCGCGGGCGCAAATCGTCCACCTGCCGATCCCGCGCAGCAGGATCCCGATCTCAGCACCCGCTGGTTCGACATCGCGACGCAGGCGCGTCAGCGTGAGTTCGTCAACCACCGCTTCCCCGGGATGAAGGACGCACCGGTCCTCGCGACGCACGCCTGCCACTATGAACTCACCAGCTCGCGCAACTTCATCATCGACCAGCATCCGGAGATGAGCAATGTCTGGATCGCCGGCGGCGGCAATTCCGAGGCGTACAAGTCGGGGCCGGTGATCGGCGAATACGTCGCGCACCGCGTCACGGGTGTCCTGGGCGATCCCGCCATCGCCGCGCAGTTCAGGATTCCGAAGGATGGCTATCCCGCGCCGGGCACACCGGCAGACACCGCCGGCCGCGGCGGGCGCGGCCAGCCGATCCCGGCGCGAAGTGGCGGCGACTTCGACGACGATGAGGAGTATTGAGTGCCCGGTCGTCCCATCGTCCTCTGCGCTGCACTCGCGGCGATCGTCGCCGCGACCGCATTGCCGGCGCAGGCAACACCGACCAACGACCTCCCGAATCCGTACCGCACCGTCGAAGGGTGGGCAACACTCCCCGACGGTCGCAGCTGGGGATCGACGAGTGCCGTCGCGATCGATCGCGACGGATCCTCCATCTGGGTCGCCGAACGCTGTGGCGCAAACAGCTGCGCATCGTCGGATCTAGCGCCGATCCTCGAATTCGACGCGTCCGGCAATCTGTTGCGCTCCTTCGGTCAGGGAATGTTCGTGACGCCGCACGGCATCTTCGTCGACCGCGATGACAACATCTGGGTCACCGACTGCGCCTGCACCGGCACGGGGCGCGGCGGCCGCGGTCGAGGAGCCGACACGGCGGCGACCCGCGGCGCGACACCGACCGCGAGCGCGCTTCCGGCCAACGCCGCCCCGCGCGGACATCTTGTCTACGAGTTCTCGCCGACCGGCAAGCTGCTGCGCACGCTCGGTACACCGGGCGGCGCCCGCGAGCCGGAGTATTTCTTCCAGCCGAACGCAGTCCTCGTCGCACCCAATGGTGAGATCTACGTCTCCGAGGGACACAGCTCCGCCGCGGGTGCGACGGCCCGCGTCCTCAAGTTCGATCCGCACGGCACGCTGCTCGCCAGTTGGGGCACGAAGGGGACCGGTCCCGGAGAGTTTGACCAGCCGCACGCGCTGGCGATGGACTCTCGCGGCCGCCTCTTCGTCGGCGATCGCGGCAATAACCGGATCCAGATCCTCGACCAGAACGGCAAGCTCCTGGACATCTGGTACCAGTTCTCGCGGCCGAGCGGGATCTACATCGACCAGCACGACTCGATCTATGTCGCCGATTCGGAATCGGGGAGCGTCGCCCGCGACCGGACTGACTGGAAGCGCGGCATCCGCATCGGCAGCGCACGCGACGGCAGGGTCGTCGCCTTCATTCCCGATCCGGTTGACAACGCCACCAACACCAGCGCCGCCGAAGGCGTCGCCGTCGACGCGCGTGGCGTCATCTACGGCGCCGAAGTCGGACCGCGCGACCTCAAGCGATACATCAGGAACTAGCCGGCGCGATCGACCGCCGGCCCACATCAAGCCCGGAGCCTCTCCATGCTCGGAACGTGCCCGCGCCTCGTCATCGCGACCGCCATTGTGCTCGTCGCGGCGCTCGCCCAGCGCCAGCGCGTCGTTCGCGCCGCGACGCCGCCCGACCTTGGGGACACGCAACGCGCCCCGGCACCCCGTTTCGTCGTCGATCCGCTCTGGCCCAGGCCGCTGCCGAATCACTGGCTCCTTGGCTCGGCGACAGGTGTCGCCGTCGATTTGCATGACAATGTCTTTGTCCTCAACCTGCCGAACTCCTTCAACGCGCGGACCGAGGTCGGTGGATCGACGACGCCGCCGACCGGCAATTGCTGCTTTCCCGCGCCGCCGGTCCTCGAGTTCAACCAGGCCGGTGAGCTGATCGGGCACTGGGGCGGACCGGGTAGCGGCTACGACTGGCCCACGACACCATCGGGGATCGCGATCGACGCGCATGACAACGTTTGGATCGGCGGGAGCGGCGTGACCGACGGTCAGCTTCTCGAATTCTCGCACGATGGCCGTTTCATCCGGCAGATTGGGAAGCCCGCGACTCCTTCGCATGACAGCACGGCCGGTCGCGGCGGGCGTGGGCGCGGCGGCGTGCAGGGGCCGGTGGCGCAGCCTCCTGGCAACAGCAGTGACCTGACCAGCTTCGGCGCTCCGGCGGGAATCGCGTTCGATGCGGCGGCGAACCGCGCGTATGTCGCCGACGGCTACCGCAACCGTCGCGTTGCCGTGGTGAATCTCGCTGACGGCACCATCGACAAACTGTGGGGCGCGTATGGGGCGAAGCCCGACGACGGCGACATTGGCGCGTATTCCCCGGGCGCGACACCGGCGAAGCAATTCCGCGCGCCGGACTGCGTACGCATTGCGGAGGACGGCACCATCTACGTCTGCGATCGCGGCAACGATCGCATCCAGCTCTTTCGCAAGGATGGTTCGTTCGTGAAGGAACAGGCGATCGCGGCCGACACCCGCGGCGAGGGATCGGTCTGGGATCTTGCCTTCTCGCGTGACCCCGCGCAGCGCTACCTCTATGTCGCCGACGGCATGAATGCGCGCATCGACGTCCTCGACCGCCGCACGCTGCAGCCGCTCACCTCGTTTGGTGACGGGGGCCGTTATCCCGGCCAGTTCCTTGGCGTGCACAGCATCGCGACCGATTCGCGCGGCAATCTCTTCACCGCCGAGACGTACGAAGGGAAGCGGGTACAACGGTTCATCTATCGCGGCGTCGTTCCCGACGCGCCGGCAGACCAGGGCACCGTGTGGGGTGCCGCGACGCACGCCGCAGCCAATTCCGCACCTGCCGCGACCGTCGTCGCACCGCGTTTCGCCGTCGATCCCCAGTGGCCCAAGCCGCTGCCGCATCACTGGATCATCGGCATGACCGTCGGCGTCGCCGTCGACGCGCATGATCACGTCTTCATCGTACAGCGGCCCCGCAGCGTGAACGTCCCCACGGAGTCGGGCGCGGCCGCGAATCCGCCCACCGCGGAGTGCTGCGCACCGGCGCCACCGGTGCTGGAATTTGATCCGGCGGGCAATCTCGTCAATTCCTGGGGCGGACAGTCGCCCGACTATGACTGGCCGAACGGCACCGGTGCCTCCGGCGAGCACGGCATCGCGATCGATGGCCAGGGCAACGTCTGGCTCGGCAGCACCGGCGCGAACGATCGGCAGATCCTCAAATTCACGCATGACGGGAAATTCATTGCGCAATTCGGGAAACCGGCGCCGGGAAAGAACTCGCTCAGCACCACGGACTTCGCCGGCGTCGCGACCATGAGTTTCGACGACAAGGCGAACGAGGCATTCGTCGCCGACGGCTATCGCAACCGGCGCGTCGTCGTGATCGACATGACCACCGGCGCAGTCAAGCGCTTCTGGGGCGCGTATGGCCACAAGCCCGACGACGCCGTCAACGCGCCGTACGTCCCGGGCGGCCCGCCGTCGCAGCAGTTCGGCAACCCGGTCCACTGCGCCATGCTCGCGAACGACGGCTTGCTGTACGTGACCGATCGGAAGAACGACCGCATCCAGGTCTTCCACAAGGATGGGACATTCATCAAGGAGAAGATCATCGCGCCGGAAACGCTGGGCGACGGCTCGGTGTGGGAGGTCGCGTTCTCGCGCGATCCGGCGCAGCAGTATATGTATGTCACCGACGGCAAGAATGAGAAGATCTACATCATGGACCGGCAGTCACTCGAGGTGCTCACCACCATCGGCGACGGCGGCCGCCAGCCGGGAGAATTCTTCGGCGTCCACAGCATTGCCACCGACTCCAAGGGGAACATCTATACGGCGGAAACATACGAGGGACGCCGGCTGCAGAAGTTCGATTATCTGGGACTCGGGCCGGTCGCGAAGGGAGACCAGGGCGTCGTGTGGCCGGTCAAGTAATGGCTCAGTGCGCCATGGCGTAGATCAGGTAGTTGATGCCGAGCTTGTAGCCCTGGTTCGATTCATCGATGGGGTAGCGCCCCTGGCCTGAGAATTCCCAGAAATCCGAGATGTCCTGGTTGAAGTTGATCACCGCCATCAGCCGCTTGCTCGGGTCGTTGTCTTCGTAGATCCCCTGCAGCAGCATCTGCCCGCGGTCGTATGACTGCGGAATGATGCTGAACGAATTGATCTCGTAGAACGAATGAAAGATGGGGTCCTTCGGCGTGAGGTCGACGATCCGCCCGTTGGGGAGGATCCGCTTCATGTTGGCCGCGAAGTTGTCGTACCCGCCACCGCCACGAAACCCGTCGCGGAAATCGTCGAAGATGACGAAGCCACCCTTGAGCAGGTACTTCCGGAACGCCAGTGCTTCCTTGTCCGTCAATCCCCAGAAACCGGCTTCGGTCATGTAAGCGAGCGGGTATTTGAAGAGGCGCGGATCGTCGAGGTTGTAGACCACGCCGGCCTCGAGCCGCGGGTGGACGGTGCTGAGGGAATTGAGAATCTGCATCAGGTTTCGCTCGGCGAGGTCGTATCCGTGAGCCCACGCCGGAAGGCCGCGATAGTAGTATCCGTCGGGGCTGTTCGTCGTGTAACTCAGCCTGGCAAACGTGAAGCGCCCGTCGTAAGGGATGTTCTCAATTGAGAGGTTCACCGGCTGGAACGACCGGCGGCCGAAGCCTTGTGCGGATGCAGGGTGAAACCCCGCGCTGCACACTGCGACGGCCGCCAGTAACCCACCATATCGCGCCATCAGTGAATCGTGCACCGGTCGAGCGGGAACGCAAGTCCTACTTGAGAAACAGCAATTCCCGGTACGTCGGCATCGGCCACAGATCGCCGGCCACGTGCGTCTCCAGTTCATCGACGGCCTCGCGCAGGGTCGCCATCGCCGGACGAACTTTCGAGCGGAAATGTGCCGCGTGGCGAAGCGGATCGTCGTCATGATGCGCCGCCGTCGATTCCACCGCCACCAGCGCCTTCCGCGCCGCCGTCACCAGCCCGGCGAATGACTCGAGTGCTTTCACCGTATCGTCGCAGTCCACACCAGCGCTCTCGGTCGCCGTCACCGCGGCAGCGAGCTCGGCCTGGTGACGGATTGCCGCGGGAAGAACCATCGTCCGCGTCATCGTGGCCATCATTTCGGCCTCGATGCCGAGCTGCTTGACGAACTTCTCCACCGCGATGTGATATCGAGATTCGACCTCGGCACGCGTCAGCACGCCGTACTTCTTGAAGAGGTCGACCGTCTTCTTCGCCTTGAGGACCGGGAACGCTTCCACCGAATCGCGCAGGTGCGGCAGGCCGCGCTTCGCCGCTTCCTTGTGCCAGTCGGGGGAGTAGCCGTCACCGTCGAAACAGACCCGCTTATGCTCCTTGATGGTCTTCTTGAGGACGCCGAGTACGGCAGTCTGCAGCCGCGCCGGAGTGGGGCTGGTTCCGGCCGCGCGCTCGAGTTCGGCGGCGAGTTCATCGAGCGACTCGGCGACGATGGTATTGAGCACCGTATTGGGCCACGCGATCGACGCCGTCGATCCCACGGCGCGGAATTCGAACTTGTTTCCCGTGAAGGCGAACGGCGACGTCCGGTTGCGATCGCCCGAATGCCGCGGCAACTGCGGCAGCGTGCTCGCCCCGAGTTCGAGCGTTCCGCCGGTCAGCGTCCGCTTGGGCAGTCCCTGCTCCACCTGATCGAGGATGTCGGTCAGCATCTCGCCCAGAAAGATCGAGATGATCGCCGGCGGCGCCTCGTTGGCGCCGAGGCGGTGATCGTTGCCGGCGGCGGCGATGCAGGCACGGAGCAGATCGGCGTGCAGGTCGACCGCCCGGATCACCGCGCAGAGGAAGGTGAGGAACTGCATGTTGGTGTGGGTGTTGTCCTGCGGGTCGAGGAGGTTGATCCCCGTATCCGTGGCCATCGACCAGTTGTTGTGCTTCCCGCTCCCGTTGACACCCGCGAACGGCTTCTCGTGCAGCAGCGCCTTGAGCCCGTGCCGGTCGGCCACCCGGCGCAGGATCTCCATCAGCACCATCTGATGATCGCTGGCGATGTGCGACGTCTCGAACAGCGGCGCAATCTCGTACTGTCCCGGCGCGACTTCATTGTGGCGAGTCTTGACCGGGACGCCGACCTTGAAGAGTTCTTCTTCGGACTCCGCCATGAACGCCAGGACTCGCGCGGGAATGGCGCCGAAGTAGTGGTCTTCCAACTGCTGCCCCTTGGGCGGCTGCGCCCCGAAGAGCGTCCGCTCGCAGGTCACCAGGTCGGGACGCTTCCAGAAGGCGTCGCGGTCGACGAGGAAGTATTCCTGTTCGGGTCCGACGGTGGTGAAGACGCGAGTGACGCCGGCATCGGTCCCGAAGAATTTGAGGATCCGGAGCGCCTGCTTCGAGAGCGCTTCCATCGAGCGGAGGAGCGGGATCTTGGTGTCGAGCGCTTCACCGGTCCACGAGACGAAGCCGGTCGGGATGCAGAGCGTCACCGCATCGCCGTTGCGGGTGAGGAACGCCGGCGAGGTCGCATCCCACGCGGTGTAGCCCCGCGCCTCGAACGTGGCCCGGAGGCCGCCGGACGGGAACGAAGAGGCGTCGGGTTCGCCCTGGGTGAGATCGGTTCCCGAGAAGTTGTAGATCACACCGCCCATTCCGTCGGGCGAGACGAGCGAATCATGCTTTTCGGCCGTGAGACCGGTGAGCGGCTGGAACCAGTGGGTGAAGTGGGTCGCCCCCCGCTCGACGGCCCAGTCCTTCATCGTGGCGGCGACGATGTCGGCGATCCGCGGGTCGAGCGGCTCACCCAGATCGATGGTCCGAAGCAGCGATTTGTAGACGGCCTTTGGAAGGCGCTTCTGCATCACATGTTTGGAAAAGGTGTCCACGCCGAACAGGGCATCGACGCGGCCGGCGGGAGCGGAGAGGTCGGACATGCAGGGGGTCCTGGGCTGGGGTCGGACGACTGAAGGCCGAGAAGCTAGCGACGACTGCGGTAATTGCAATTCTCATTAGCCGACTACATATGCTGCCCTATACCAACGAATACAGCCATTCTGCACTGTTCATATTATAAGCGAATTGTAGATAGGCGGCTATCTAACTTGGAGGTCATCCCGGCCGCTGCGGCCTGATTGGCGTCGCTCTTCCCATTCTGCGGGATGGCCTGCACCTCTCATCAGCCGTTGCTGCGAGCAGGCCAGTGACGCGCCCCGTGATACCTTGACATCCGACAACAGCCAACCCTTTCTTGTTGTCGGATGTCAAAGTATCAATGGAGGCGGACCGATCATGGCGAATCGCGCTGACCTGCTGCAGGGAACCCTCGATCTCCTCGTGCTGAAGGCCCTGCTGCTGGGGCCGGTGCATGGCTGGGCGATCTCTAAACGCCTCGCCCGCCTCTCCGACGACGTGCTGAGCGTGGGCCAGGGCTCCCTCTACCCCGCGCTCTACCGCCTCGAAGATCAGGGGTGGATTACGTCGGAGTGGGGCATCTCCCCCGAAGGACGCCGCGCCAAGGCCTATACTCTCACGTCAGCCGGTCGCAAGCAGCTCGGCGCCGAACGTTCCGCGTGGCGCCTCTTTGCCGCCGCAGTCGAACAGGTCCTTCACGCCAGCTGACGGAGACGCCCTGATGCCCGATCGCGCGGCACAATTGAAGCGGCGCCTCCGCGCCCTCTTTCACGGCGGAGCGGTCGACAGTGAATTGAACGAAGAGATCCGCCTCCATCTCGAGATGGAAGCGGAGGAACTTGCGCGGACCGAGCGCGTGCCGCTCGACGAAGCGCGACGCCGGGCGCACATCGCGTTCGGCGGTGTTGAGCGATTCCGCGAGGAACACCGCGATGCCCGCGGCATCGGCTGGCTCGACCGGCGCGGCCAGGATATCCGCTATGCCTTTCGCGGCCTCCGCAACCGGCCCGGCTTCACCCTCGCCGTGGTGCTGACGCTGGCGCTTGGCATCGGTGCCAACGCCGCGATGTTCTCGATCGTCGACCGGCTCCTCTTCCGCGCGCCGCCGCTGATGCACGACGCCGACCGGGCCCACCGCGTCTTTCTCGAAACCACCTGGCGGTGGGGGATCGCCGAGAACGACTACATCCCCTACGCGCGCTTCAGCGACCTGACCCGCGACACCAGATCGTTCGAGCGCACCGCGCTCTTCACCGAAGAGGAACTCGCGATCGGCACCGGCTCCGACACCAAGGAGATGCAGGTCGGCGTGGTGAGCGCCGGCTTCTTCGGCTTCTTCAACGCGACCCCGGTGCTCGGCCGCTACTACACCGCCGCCGAAGACGCGGCACCGTTCGGGGCGCCGGTTGTCGTGCTCAGCTATGGCTACTGGGCCACGCAATACAGCTCCCGCCGCGATGTCGTCGGCCAGCACGTGCAGATCGGTGCCACGCGCTACACCGTCATCGGCGTCGCACCCCGGGGCTTCTTCGGCATGTGGCCCGACAAGCCACCGGTGGCGTTCGTACCGGCGGCCACGGTCGGCGCCGAGAAGGGCGCCAAGGTCAGCAACGTCGGCGAGACCTGGTGGAGCACCTATCACTGGACGTGGGCCGAGATGATGGTCCAGCGGAAGCCGAACGTGACCGCCGCACAGGCCAGCGCGGATCTCTCGCAGGCGTTTGTCCGTAGCTACCAGCACGAGCTCGCCACCGGTTCGAGCAATCAGCCGATCAACATCGCCCATCCGCGTGCCACCGCGAGATCGGTACTCAGCGAACGCGGGCCCCACGAATCGGACCTCGCCAAGGTGGCCACCTGGATCGGCGGCGTGGCAATGATCGTCTGGCTGATCGCCTGCGCCAACGTCGCCAACCTGCTGCTGGCCCGCGCGCTGCAGCGCCGCCGTGAAATCGCCGTGCGTCTGGCCCTGGGTGTCAGCCGCGCGCGCCTCGCGGCGCAACTCCTCACCGAGAGCATCATCCTGGCACTCCTCGGCGGCGTGAGCGGAGTGATCGTGGCACAAGTGGGCGGTGCCGTTCTTCGCGCCGAATTTCTCGCCAGGACATCGACCGCCACGGTGATTACCGATCCGCGCACGCTGATCTACGCCGGTGCGGCTGCGCTCATCGCGGGGTTGCTGAGCGGGCTGGCGCCGCTGCTGCAAACGCGCCGCGTCAATCTGAGCCGCGACCTGCGCGCCGGCATGCGCGAGGGTTCGTATCAAAAGTCGCCGCTCCGCTCCGCTCTGCTGATCCTGCAGGGGACACTCTCCGTCGTACTCCTGGTCGGCGCCGGGCTCTTCGTGCGGTCGCTGTCGCACGTCAAGGCGGCGCCGCTGGGCTACGCGCCGGAGCAAGTGCTGATGGTGGAGCGGAACATGCGCGGTGTCTCGCTCGATAGCGTGTCCGGTGAGGCGCTCGTAAACCGATTGCATGCCGGCGCAACCGCAATCCCCGGCGTCACCGTCGCGTCGCGCCAGTTGACAATGCCGTTCTGGAACAGCTGGAGTCTCGGGCTCTACGTGGCGGGAATCGATTCGGTGGACAAGCTGGGGGAGTTCTCGCTCGACGCGGTTTCACCGGAATACTTCGCCACGATGGGGACGCGAATCCTGAGGGGACGCGGCATTACAGCGACCGACGGCGCCGGCGCGCCGCTTGCGATGGTGGTGAGCCAGGCGATGGCAGATAAGCTCTGGCCGCACGAAGACGCGCTTGGCAAGTGCGTGCGGATCAACAGCGACTCCCTCCCCTGTAATTACGTCGTCGGTGTCGCCGAGAACATCAAGAGCGACCAGCTCGGCGACGACCCGGGACTCTACTACTATCTCTCCGCCGAGCAATTTCATCCGGACAAGGGTGGCCTCTTCCTCAAGGTGAACGGCGACCCCGACGCGATGAAGGAGCAGGTCCGCAAGGCGCTCCAGCCGCTGATGCCGGGCGCCTCGTACCTCACGGTGACGCCGATCCGCGATATCATCGGCCAGCAGACGCAGCCGTGGCAGCTTGGCGCCTCGATGTTTGTGGTTTTCGGCGCGCTCGCGCTCGTCCTCGCTGCCATCGGGCTCTACAGCGTGATCTCATTCAACGTGAGCCAGCGCTTCCACGAACTCGGCGTGCGGATTGCCCTCGGTGCCACGATGGGTGACATCGCGAGCCATGTGATCACCGGCGGCCTCAAGCTCGCCGGCGTCGGCGTCGCACTCGGCATCGCCGCGGCATCCGGGATGAGCCACTGGATCGAGCCGCTCCTCTTCGAGGAGTCGCCGCACGATCCGGTGATCTTCGTGGCGGTGGCCGCGGTGCTGCTGATCGTGGCCGCGCTGGCAAGCTTTATCCCCGCGCGCCGCGCCGTGGGCGTCGATCCAGTGCGGGCGCTACGGATGGACTAGCGCGGCAGCGCGGCGCGTTGCGCGCGCGGGCGAGTCGTCAGGAAACTCCTGACGAGGTCGCGGCCCGCTATTCCCGCCCAGATTTCATCGCCCATCGCGCCAGATGTACCGACAGACCGCCGCCCCGCATCGCCTGCAGGAGAAAGACCACCGGGTCACCGCCGACCTCGGCGTACCATGACTGCCAGGCTTCGTGCGCCAGTCCAGCGGCGAGGGCACCGAGCGGCTCGCATGCCACAGCATTCACGATGCGGCGCGACGCCTCGCCGTTTCCGCCGTCGACGATTTCGCTGCTTCGCTCGAGCAGTGCATCGGCACCTTCCAGACCTGCGTGCAACATCAGGTCGCTTTCGGCCGCGACATTCTCCTGCAACGCGAGATAGGACATCATCACTCGCCGCTCGGGGAGCCCGAAGACGTCGGTTCCCCGCAGCAGTGCGGCCACAGTGCGCCCCCAGCCTGCAAGAAGACCAGGTGCCAGCAACGCGACCCGGATCGGCCGTGACCCCGCAGCGCGCTCGGCGAGGAGCATCCGGACCCCGTGATCGCGCACGGCGTGTGCCGCCATCGACCATCCATCCTCCGTGGTCGCCGGCAGGTCGGGCGGGTCGGCGTCAACCACCGGCAGGCCAAGCGCTCGCATCTCCTCCCACACGCGCCGCCATTCGTCCTGCCAGAAATCGGCGAGCATGTCGCTCGATGGAGTGACCGCACCGAGCCGCGCCGCACACGCCAGCGGCTCTTCATCGCCAAGCTCGGCAACCGCAGCAGCGAGCGAACGATCCACCCCGCCGCGGCGCAGTTCGAGGAGCCGTAGCGTTCCCTTGACGCCAAGAGGCTCGCTCGCCATTCGCGCGAGGCATGACTCCACCGCGGCACTCCCCCAGCCGTAGTCACCGCCTTCACGCGCCACGCTCTGGAGCCATGCGCGGTGTTCGCCTGCAGCCACCAGCGCCGGCTGCACCGCGGCATCGTCGAGGCGCTCCGTGGCCGCATCGAGCGGGCCGGCTTGATCGAGCACCGGTTCGATTCGCGCCTGCGCAATGATCAAGGGCGGCGCCGGACGGGCGTCTTCGCGCAGCGAGGCGAGAAATTCCGGCACCGCTCCGACGCGATCGCGCAACGCCGCCTCCGACCGCGCGTCGAAGTCTTCGCCCATGAGGCCGACCAGCGCGGCATCGAGGTGAGCCAGCGGGAGCATCGGATTCGACGTCGCGCTCCCGAGCGCTGCCTCGGCGACGGCGACATCGGTGCGAATGGCGTCAAGTAGCATCGTCCGGTCGACTTCGTCGTCGAGCTGGTCGATCGTTTCCAGATCCTCGATCGCATTGGCCACGCTCCGGAGCGCCGCCACATGCGCGCGGCGCGCCACCGCGTCGAAGCGGCCCAGGCGGTGGAGGCATTCGGGCGGTGCGTGCTCGGGATAGCGGAGCGGATCGATGTGCCGCGCCAGGTCGAGATACGACGCCAGGAGTGGCTCGAGCTCGCTCATGCGCGCCCCGCGATTTCGCTGTGAGCGCCAAGACTTCCCGATCCGGTGAAGTCGGACACCTTCACGCGCTCGCCAAGCATCGCGTGAGTGAGAGTCGACCGCTCGATCACGCAGCCTGGACCCACGATGGCGTGCGCCACGGCCGCATCGCGAACCGTCGTCCCGCTTTCCAGCGTCACGTTCGGCCCGATGGTGCAACGCTCGAGGACGCATCCTTCCTCGATCAGGACCGGTTCGACCAGCCGCACGTCGGCGCCGACCGCCGGATGCGCCGCGGCGCCCTCCTCGAGGAGAATCCCGTTCGTCTCGATCGTCGTTTCGAGCTGGCCGCAATCATACCAGCCCCCGACTTCGGCGGTTCGGATCCGGCAGCCGTGATCGATCATGTGCTGGAAAGCGTCGGTGAGATAGTACTCGCCCTTGTTGGGTGCGCTGGCGAGGACGTGATCGATCCCGCGCCAGAGTGCATCGACGTTGCGGATGAAATAGAGTCCGATGTTGGCAAGCTTCGAGATCGGTTCCTTCGGCTTCTCCACGATCTTCGTCATCATCCCGCTGGCGTCGGTCACCACCACGCCGAAGCGCTGATAGTCCTCCACTTCCTTCGCCCAGATGATCCCGTCGTCGGTCGTCTGCTCGGCCAGTGCAAGGTCCGCTTCGAATACCGTGTCGACGAAGATGATCATCACCGGGCCGTGGACAAACGGCCGCGCAAGATTCACGGCGCCCGCGGTGCCGTCCTGTACCGTCTGTTCCACGAATCGCGATGGGATCGCGTAGTGCTCGCGGGCGTAGCGCTCGACCTGCGCCTTGAGGTGCCCGGTGATGAAAATCAATTCGTCGACGTGCAATCCCTCCAGCCGATCCATCACCCAGTCGATCACCGGGCGCCCGGCGACCTTGAGCATCGGCTTCGGAATGAGATGCGTGTGCGGGCGGAGTCTGGTTCCCTTTCCCGCGAGCGGAATGATGACCTGCATGTCGTCAGCTTCTCCCGTACCGGTCGGTGATCCGGACCAGGTCGTCGAGTTCGGGGGTCGATGCCTCGAGGACGTCGCTGTCGGTCACTGCTTCAATCTGATGAATTGTCGGCGCCGGAATGTGCACCGATTCGCCGGCCCGAAAGGCGCGCTCCACCGGTGCCCCATCCCGCTCCGGCCAGGTACGCAAGATGAGTTCGCCCGCGAGAACGTGCATCGTCTCGTCCTTCTGATGGTGAAACTGGATCGACAGGAGATGGCCGGCGTTGACGTGCAGGATCTTGCCCACGTAACGGTCGGTGTGCGCCCAGATCAATTCGTATCCCCAGGGCTTGTCCACCCGGCGTGGCACAGCAGACATCAGCGCTCCAGCGGAACCACGGTGAATGACGACGGAAAGGTCGGGCAGGCACGCACGCAGACGCCGCACCCCACACATCCCTCGAGCCTGAGGATCGGCCGCCCCGCGTCATCGGTCGCGAGTGCCGCCTCACCGATCGGACACGCCTCGACGCAGATCCGGCACTCCTCGCCCCGGAACGTAACGCATCGGTCGGGGTGGAAAACCACTCGGCCGAGCCGTTCATCCTGCCACCCGCCCGGGGGGACCAGGAGCGCACCGGTAGGGCAGTTGGCGGCGCAGGGCATCTCCGGACAGGCAATGCAGGCTACCTGATCGGGAAGGAGGTACGGCGTTCCCGATGCCAGCCCGCCTTCGGGCCCGGCGTTCCGGATCGCTTTCGGCGGGCAGACGTCGGTGCAGATACCGCAGCGAGAACACGCCGCGAGAAAGGCGACCTCGGGAAGGGCGCCGGGAGGACGGACGTACCGCCGCTGGACGATCCGCTCCTCGGTGGCACGCGCTATCTGCTCAACGGCGCCGCCAAAGGCCCGGCGCAGGAAGCCGCGCCGATCGCCGGGGTGGTCGTTCATGGAATCAGCGACCGGACGGATTCCAGCCGGACCTCGCCACGAAAGCGGTGAAACGAAACGAGAGGAAGCATCCGGGGAAAATAATGACCCGGCACTCCCTCCTTTTTCCCTTTTCCCTTTTCTGTTATACGGCGAGAAGCTTCTGCCGCAACGCGCCGAGCCTTTTTCTCAGCGAGCCGTCATAGATCCGGTCGCCGATCCGCACCACCACGCCTCCGAGCAGAGCCGCGTCGGTGGTGAACCCGCCGATCACGCTCTTGCCGATCGCCTTCGACAGCCGCTCAATGATCTGCTGCCGCGCCAGCGCGTCGACGTCGCGGGCGACTGTGATTCCGGCACGCACCCGGTTGAGCCGGAGATCGACGAGGGCATGGTATTCGTCGGCGATCTGCGGAAGGAGCATCTGGCGACCCCGCCGAATCACCGCGATGATGAAGAGGGAAAACGGCCGCGGGTCATCCTGCAGCGCGTCACGTACCAGCGAGATCTTGCGATCGCGCGGCACGCGCGGCGACATGAGCACCGCTTCGATGGTCGGTGTGCTGAACGCGGCGACCGTCGTATCGATCCGCGTCCCCCACTTTTCCAGCGCGTCGGCATGGTCCGCCAGTGTCGCCAGCGTCTCGGCGTAGTTGCGCGCGATGGTGACGTCTCTCACCCGCGGGCTCCGCCGCTGCCGATCGACGCGATGTACTCCTCGACGATCCGCCGGTCTGCCGCGGTGTCGAGACGGGTACCGACGACCTTCCCCGCTGCCGACACCGCCAGATCCACTGCATCGCGCCGAATCGCGGCGATCGCGGTTTCACGCTCCGCGTCGATCTCTCTCCGGGCGCGATGCAGCAATTCTTCCTGCTCCTGCCGGGTCTTCTCGACGCCCACGGCGCGCTCGCGTTCCGCCGCCTGACGCGCCTCGGCGATGATCGCCTGGGCCTCTCCGCGCGCGCTGGCGAGCAGCTCGCGCTGTTCGTCGAGCGCCGCTGCGGATTCTGTCCTCAGCCGCTCGGCCTCGGCGAGATCCTTCCGGATCTGCGCCTCGCGGTCCGCCGTCGCTTTCATGATCGGCGGGAAAACCAGCTTCGCCAGAATCACGAGCAGGAGCAGGAAGACGAGCCACGTCCAGATGGCGACCCCGAAGGTCGGCTGGAATGGCGCCGGCAGATTGTTCATCAGTCAGCCTCGTTCCGGTTACATCAGCTTGAAGAGGAGTCCGAATACCAGCGCGATGATCGTGGTTCCTTCGAGCAGCGCGGCGAAGAGAATGCCGGCGGCGCGAATCGCGTTGGTGGCCTCCGGCTGGCGCGCGATCGCTTCGGCGCACTGACCGCCGATGCGGCCGAGACCGATGCCGGCGCCCACAATGGCGAGGCCGATGCCGATGCCGGCGCCGAGCTGGCCGTAGCCGGCAGCGGTCGCCTTGGCCGCGTCGAGCGCGGTCTGGGCCTGGAAAAGCACGGGAAGCAGCATGTCGTTCAGTCCCTGTCAGTTGGAAGATCAAGTGTCGGCTGCATCACTCGTCGGACCACCCGTCTCTTCCGGAACAGGCGCCCTTCGATGGAGACCCGCGGGATCACTCCCAGTCTCCGATGGCGAATCCATCCGCCAATCGACGTCGCCGCGGGATGCGCGAGGCGACGCCGTTGTGCTCAGTGCTCGTGCTGCATCAATCCGATGAATACCGCCGTCAGGACGGCGAAGACATACGCCTGGATCGTGGCGACGACGAGTTCGAGGATCATCACGCCAAGCACCACCAGTGCTGTCACTCCGCCGATACCGTAACTCGCCGCACCGAAATGCCCGAACATGAAGACGATACCGAACATCGCGAGGATCACGAAGTGACCCGCCGTCATGTTGCCGAAAAGACGCACCATCAGGGCGAATGGCTTGACCAGCTTCGACATGAACTCAATCGGTGCCATGAAGATCGACATCGCAATATTCCCGGCCGGCGGAAGCCCTTCGATCGGCGGGAAGATCGTTCCCATGTACCCCTTGAAGCCGAGCTTGATCATTCCGCCGACTTCGATCACGATGAATGCAATCAGCGCCAGTGCACCGGTGAAGGCGAGGTCGCCCGAGGGTGTGGCACTCCACGGCACCAGGCCGATCAGGTTGGCGACCCAGATGAAGAAGAAGAGTGACAGGATGAGCGGCGCGTAGAAATCACCCATCTCGTGCCCGATGTTATCGATGACGAGCTCCTGCCGCGCCCACAGCACCAGCGCTTCCATCCCGCCCGAGAAGCCGCTCGGCGCCCGTCCCTCGCGCCGTGCGCGCGTGACACCGACTGCGGTGATCTGCAGCAGGACCAGGGTGATGATCGCACAGAGAATGATCAGCACCACATGCTTGGTGGGCGAGAGGTCGACGCTGAACGACCCGATGTGCACCGGGTGCCATCGGGGAAGGTGAATCGTCCCGAACGGCTCGAACTCGAAGTCGTGCGAGTCGCCGGTGTGATGAAAGATCATCTCGCCGATGTTCAGCGGGTGCTGTGGCTCTTGCATCATCGTGCCAGTCGCGTCTCCAGGTACAGCAGCGGCAATACCGTGCCGAGATAGCCGGTGGCACTCGCCAGCGGCGGAAA
>DASYAK010000009.1:0-127762 GCA_036501385.1 Gemmatimonadales bacterium
TCGAGTCGGACGAGTTGGTCCAGGTCGGATCACCCGGATCGACGTTGGTCGTTGCGTTCGGCACGAAGCCCGGGAGGGCGACCGGCGGCGCGAAGATCAATGCGATGACGACGGTCTTGAACTCTCCCGGAGCGAGTGTCAGCGCGCTCGATGACTCGATCATCCGGATGTCGACGAACTTGGCTTTCTGGACATAGCAGATGTGGGTCTGTGCCGGGACGCCAGGAATGTTGCAGGAACCGTCGCTCTGGATCGGAGTTCCGGCCAGATCGCGGTAAAGCACGAACGTGGTGCTCGGGTCCGGCGTGCCGCCCGTAGCATTGACCGTATTGGTAAAGAGCTGGATCGCCCCGGGACCGTCGGGTCCCTTGAGGTACTTCATACCGACGATACCGACGCCGGCGAAGAACGGCGGCGCGAAGATCGCCGGATCGAACGACCATCCGCCGGTCCCCTTGCCGAAGGTCGCATCGTATGCCATCCCCATCGCGAACGGCAGGTTTACCGTGGCGTAGTTGTCGTTGGCATTGCCGACATCGGGATCGGCGCCGTACGCCATGTACATCGGACCGATCGTGTACCCGCCGGTCGGGAGGGTGATCCCGAATTTGGCATCATTGATTGCCTGGAACTTCTGGCCCTGCGCGCAAAGAAGCTGCTGGATTCCGGGCCGCGCCGAGGCATAATCGGAGCAGTTTCCCGACGTGATGTTGTAGAGTGTCACCACGACGTAGACCACGTCCTGGTTGCCGGCCGGATAGTTCCACGCCAGGAGTCGGTGATCGGCGAGAATGCCGAGCGGGTGAGGACGCCCGTTGATGAGCGCCGGATTCCCTTCCCACGCGATGAAGTGCACGTCGCCCTGCGACGCGCTGACCAGCCCCTGCAATGGCGCGGCGTAGAGGTCGGCGACTGCGTCGCCCTGGGGCACGAAGGCGTCGCTTGGCCATGACGCGACATCCGACGGGACCGCCGAGTTGAAGACGTTTTCTACGCCTTCCGAATGCTCGTGCAGGCCGGTGGCGTCGAAGAAGAGACCGCCGGCGGTGTCGCCGCCCCACGGATTCGTGGGCTTGGTCCCCTGGATCTGGCCGGCGACTTGAATGCCGGAGTTGAAGATGTAGTTGTCGATCGTGCCGCGGGGCCAGAAGCCGCCCTGCGTAGTACCGCGGCCCGACGGATCGACGCCGACGTTGCCGAGGGCCCCGATGCCGAGAGACACGCGATTGACGGCCATCAGGCCGAACGCCGCGGCGAAGAGTTTGAATTGTGGCTTCGCCCCCTTGACCGGCCAGGCCGAAGCCGTGGCAGGGATGAGACTGGCCGCGAACGCCGCCAAGACAACCCCGGCGGAGAGTTTCCGCATACTACGCAGTGCATGCATTGATGATTCCTCGGGTCTGAATAGTCGTCCGGACGCGGCGGCAGCTGACGCTGCCGCCGCTCCGGGCCGGGTCAGAAGTTCACTTCAAGACCGAACCGGATGGTCCGTGCACCAGTGACAAAGTTCCAGATGCTGTTCTGTGCTGCGCGATTCGAAGCCGACGCGGCCTTCTGTTCGGCAAGGGTGTAGACCCCGTCGCCGTTACCAAAGCGCTGCTCCGACCGGATATAGTAGAAGCATTCCGGGGCGAACGACACCGACCCGTTCGAGACGGCACCGCATCCGGCGATCGTCTTCGGCAGGTTGATGTCCTGCCCGTTCGCCGCGAGGAGCCCGGTTTCCTTGGCGAAGGTCGCGAAGTTCGTCGAATCGGACGTGTAATTGACGGCGGCCGCTGCCCCCGATGTCGTCGTGCCGGTCTGGGCGTACACATCAACCACGTTGGTCACGTTGAGGATGTTGCGGGCATCGACGTAACCGGTGAACTGGTACCGGCCAACGCGGAAGTCCTTGGTGGCGCGCAGGTCGAACTGCTTGAGCATCGGCAGGCGCGACGAGTTGAAGCCTTGTGCTGCACCAAGATCGCCGCAGGTCCCGGTGTTGCCGTTGCCGGCGACGACACCGACCGACCCTGGGTCGTTCGGGTCGCAGCGGGTGTACGGCAGGCCCGATGCAACACGTGCGGTCACGTAGAAGCCGGTCCGCTTGAGGATTGTGTTGAGGATCGTCCCCTTCTCCCAATCCCCCGGCAACTGGACGTTGAAGAGCGCCGTGAGCGAGTGCGGCCGCGAGGTGCCGGTGGGGAGCGCCGCGGTCGGCGGGGTCCCGGTGAAGCCCGACAGCGGCTCGAAGAAGCCGAGGTACGAGAATGGATCGGTCCCGGTGTTCTTCGAATCCTGGAATGAGTAGGTGAGCGAGCCGTTGAAATAGTTGCCGATGCGCCGATCGAGGCGGACGTCGATACCGCGGGTATTGCCGAAGTCGGTGTTCTCGACCTCGTACAGCACCTGCGCCGCACCGGTGACCGGGTTGATCGGGTGTTCGAAGGCGTATGCGGGATCGGCGACGATGTCGTTGTTGTACACCGCGACGTCGAGCACCATATCCTCGCTGAAGGCGTGACGGGCGCCGAACTCGAAGGCCACCGTCTTGCCGAAGTCGAGGTCCTGGCCCCAGCGCGACCGCGAGTTCTGGCCGCTGCTGTTGATGTCGGAGAGCGAGTTGGCGTAGATGAGGCCGAAGTCCGGTGACTGCACATCCTGCGCGTATGACAGCCGGAAGTTGGTCTTGTCGGTCACCGGGAAAGAGACCTGAATGTGCGGCGACACGTAGTTGTGCGACGGATCCTGCACCAGGCCGCAGACGGCGTTTGCATTTGGCGTCGCGCCGGCCGGACAGAAGAGCGAATCCTGGCCGAACTGCGTCAGCGTCCGGGCTGGGCCGCCACTATTGGCCGGCACCGACCGCGACGAGATCTGCGGGAATTCGTTCCACCGCCACGCCTTCGACCAGTAGTAGTCGTACCGGACGCCGGCCACGAGGACCACGTCACCCAGATCGAGATGATCCTCGGCGTAGGCGTCGTAGCGAACTGGCTTCCCGGTGAAGGTGGTGGCGCCGGCCGCCGAGTTCTGGAAGTCGGTGATGTTGTACCCGGTGTATTCACCACCGACCTTGAGCCGGTTGTAGCGATCGGCCTGGAAGTCGATGTCGGCCTTGCCGACCCACCGGTTCTCGATGTCGTAGCTCAGCGAGTTGTCGTCACCGCCGCCGCCGCCGGCTGCGCACGAGCCGCCACCGGTGAACGAGGCGCCACCGCCGAAGTTGCCACCACTCGGAGCGTTCTGGCAAACACCGTCGGTCGGATCATTCTGGGTGTACGACGGTACGTTGGCGTACTGCCCGGTGTTCTTGGGATCGGTGAGGCCGATCCGGTGGCCGACCCGATTGAGGAGGACGTTGTAGATCAGCGTCGAATCGATCGGGAACTGGGACGGCGTGATCCGGAACGCCAGCTTGTGAGTCAGGATCCCGAGCGGCGACGACTCGGTGGCCGCTTCCGATGCCGCCGTCAAACGGCCGCTCGTGGTGTTGTTCCACTGGCGCGAGATATAGGCATCGAGGGTCAGCTGGTGGGTCGCCTCACGGATCAGCGTCTGGGTCCAGTTGAGGGTCGCGACATTGGAGCCAGCGACCGTTCCCGACGCCGTGCCGTCGCCCAGAACGCCGCGTGTCTGGTTGCCGCTGAAGAGATAGCTCAGCGCGAGCCGCGAACCCTGACCGAAGGTGTAATTGAGCTTGTCGGTGGTGAAGTAGTTGGTGTTTGGCGCCGCATAGGCCTGGTTCGCGTGGCAGGTAGCGCCGTAGTTGCTCGCGATCGGCGCGTACGTCGAGCCCTGATACGAATTGCAGCCGCCTTCGGTCACCGCGTAGTTGTACACGTTGACATCGACGCTGTCGGTGACCCCGGTCGTGGTCCCCTGATTGACCTTCGTCCCATTGGCGATCCGGTAGGTCGTGTCGATACTCACCGCCGAGTACTTCGGGAAGAGCGAGCCGTTATCGCCGCCGTTCGCCGAGTTATCGCCTTCGACCCGACCCGACGCAAAGAAGGTCAGGCGCTTGGTGATCGGCCCGCTGATCGATCCGGCGAAGTTGTTGTTCCCCTGGCCGTACGTCGAGCCGCCCAGCAGGCCGGTCTCGTACTGCAGGTTGCCGGTGAAGTGATTGCCGCCGGTGCGGGTCGCGATGTTGATGATGCCCGCCTGCGCGTTACCGAACGAGGCCGAGTTGGCGCCGGTGGTGATCGACGCTTCCTCGAAACCGTTGGTGGCCACCTGCAGCTGCGGGGCGCCCGCGACGGCGCTGCCGCCGGTCGACGTCCCCTGGCCGGTGTGAATGCCGTTCTGCACCGGGACACCATCGATGTACGTGGTGTTCTGGTCGACGCGGCCGCCACGGACCGAGAAGAGCGGCGTGCACGGCGAGTTGGTGGCGCAGTTGGTGACCTGCACGATGCCTGGCTGCAGCGCCAGCGCCTGGCCGATACGATCGACCGGCAGCTTGCTCACCATGTCACCGGTGACAGTCTGCTTGGTGGACGGTTCGTCGCGCGGGACCAGCGCGTTCTGCGCCGCCACCGTCACCGTGATTTCGGCGAGGGCGACTGGCTGGGCTTCGAGCGAGAAGTCCTGGTTGACCGTCTGGCCCGCCAGCACACGCAGACCGGCGACGATCTTTTCCTTGAATCCGATGAACTTCGCCGAAAGGGAGATCGTCCCGGCCGGGATGTTCTCGATGAAGTAGTACCCCTGGGCGTTGACCGGAGCGCTGAACGCCGTGCCGACGACCGATACTCTGGCGTTGGCGACCGGTTGTCCCTGCGCGTCCTTCACGTAGCCCTGAACCTTGCCGGTCGACTGCGCGCTGAGCGACGCAATCCCGGCGGTGGTGACCAGCGCGACTGCGACGAGCAGCACGCGGGCCAGACTTCTCAAACAACGCTGCATCATGGAAACCTCCGAAGGCGTGGTACGAGGTGAAGCAATCCTTCGTCGTTCAGCACCCGCCGAATCCGCACGGGACTGAATCCTGCGATGTTCCGCGGTTGCGGAACCACACTGAAACCACTGCGACGCGGCGCACTGGCCGCGCATCATGGAGCGTGTTGGTGAGGCTGGTGTTGGAGTTCGAAGCTTTGTCGGGTTGCCGAGAATATGTTGGCGCCCCGGAGAAGTGTCAAGTTATGGTCACGAGCGCGCTTTGGGGCTTGCGCGGCGTCACGGTGATCCCCTCCCCCCCCCAGTAGAGGTTGACCTCGCTCCGCACCCCGAATTCCCCCGGGAGGTAGACCCCCGGCTCGACCGAACATCCGGTTCCCGGCAGAAGCGCCCGATCGTCGTGAGTTTCGTAGTCGTCGAGGTGGGGTCCCGACCCATGCAGGTCGCGATCGATGCTATGCCCCGTCCGGTGAACGAAGTAGTCCCCATACCCGGCCTTCTCGATCACCGCACGCGCCGCCTGGTCACCCAGGTATCCCAGCACCGGAAGCCCTCCGGCAACCCGGGCGCGCAGCGCCGCAATCGCCGCGTCCCGGGCGTCACGTACCACGGTCCATACCTCAGAAACCCTTGCGGGAACAGCACTTCCCGAGAATCCCATCCAGGTCTGGTCGGCAAAGACCGCCCCCGGCCGCATCCCACCCCAGAGGTCGAGGAGGACGACTTCATCCCGCGCCAGCGTCCGGTCCGCTCCCGGGTGGGGCTCGTAGTGAGGCATCGCGGCATTGGGGCCAAACCCGACGATCGGATGGCTGGTCAAGCTGAGCCCGGCCTGTTTCATGGCGGCCACGACTTCGGCCTGCATCGCCGACTCGGTATACCCCGCCCCCCCCATCGTGACTGCCTTCGCGAGCGCCGCGAGTGCCACCTCCCGCAGGATCTCGGCGGCCTTCTCGTGTTCTGCCGTTTCCGCGGCTGTCCAGGTTGCGGCGAAGCGGGTCACCAGGTCGGCGCTCGAGACCACCGTGACGCCGAACGACTGGAGCAGGTCGATCACGCCCCACGGGATCCGGTCGAGATAGGGGACGGCATCCCTCGCCGAGATCTCCATCGCCGCCGTCTTTCCGCCGAGCGACGCCTGCAGCGCGTCCTGCAGCTCGTCGTGGCGCGAGAACGGGAGGATCGTTCCCTTGAAGGTCTCGAACGGTTGCATCTCGATCCGGTGGACGATCGCCGTCATTGCGCCCTGGCGCGGGACCCAGACGAAGATGCGCCGAGTTCCCATTCCGCCCGGAAGAATGCGCTGCGCCACGGGATTGCAGCCGTGAAAATCGAAGAGGAGCCAGCCGTCGGCCCCCACTTTCGTGAGCATCCGGGCGACTTCGTCGCGATCGAGATCCGCCAGCGCTGTCATTCGTACGCCTCCGCCCGCATGGCGCGCCAGAGACACTGGCGATCGCCGCGGCCGCAACAGAGTTCGTGCATCACGCTCCACTCCAACCCACCGACCTGGCGCAGCAACTCGGCAAAGGCCGAGGTGTAAAACTGGCACGCGGTGCCGTCGTCGCGCGCATGGAGCGCCATCGATTCGGTCATCTCGCACCGGAGCCGGCCGTCACCGGCGCGAAGATCGGCGCCGAGCCATCGCTGCGCAATGTGCGCCGACGCGCGCAGCGCCAGTGACACACCGAGCTTCCCCGGAGCAATCGCGATCCCGATGCGCTGTCCAACAGTCCGTCGCCGGGCGGCGTGTCGCGCAGCCCGGCGCCCGGCATCGGCATAGACCAGCCCGGCATCGGGGCGGCGCCCCACCAGGCGGAAGATCGCGAGCGCATCGTCGGCCGACACATCGGAACCCGCGCGGACTTGCTGGCGATAGCGGGCTACCTGCGCCGCCACGGTCGGCGAGAGACCGAGCCGCTTGGCCGCGAGCTCCTGTTCGAGGGCGCCGAGTCCGTCGTCGGGTGGGGTATCGATATTCTGCACCGCCTCGAGGAGCGAGAGCGGAATAAGCGCTGGAGTGGGGTGCATTGGTGGTCCGAAGATAGCCGGGACGTGTCCGGCGCCGGTCGCGCTGGCGTCTCCTCTCGACTCCAACGAGCTTTGCTCATGGCCGCCGCCCCCATCGCCCTGTTCGAAGACGAAGCGCTGCCTCACCTCGACACGCTCTATCGAGTGGCGCTGCGGCTCACCGCCGATCCGGCGGCAGCCGAAGATCTGGTGCAGGACACGATGCTCCGGGCCCTCCGGGCGTGGAACTCATTCCGCCCGGGGTCCAACGCGCGTGCCTGGCTGGTGACCATTCTGCGGAACCAGTTCATCAATGGTTGGCGTTCGCGTAAACGATCCCCCGAAGGGATCGACATGGAGAGCGTCCCCGAGCCGGCGGACCTCAACGATCCCGACCCCGAGGGACGTTTCTTCAGTGAACTGGTCGACGACGAGGTCCTCGAGGCCGTCGACGCGCTGCCGGAGGATTTTCGTGAGGTACTGGTGCTGAGCGACATGGAAGGACTTCCCTACGCCGAGATCGCCACGTCGCTCGACATCCCGGTAGGGACGGTCAAATCCCGCCTCTTCCGGGCCCGCAGGATCCTGCAGGGACGGTTGCGACGTTATGCTGAGTCGACCGGACTCCTTTCGCCCCCAGATCACGCGGAATGACGATGCTTCCACCCGAATGCGAAGCCGCCCTGCAGCAACTCGATGCGCTGCGCCGCGGCGAACTTTCCGCCGACGAGGCGCTGCTTCTCCGCGGCCACCTCGACGGCTGTCGCCGCTGCCTCTGCTTCAAGCTGCACGAAGAGGCCTTTCTCGACCGGCTGATTGCCGCGGCGCGCAACGCCACCTGCCCCGAGGAACTGCGGGCCACCATCTACCAGATGATCGCCAAGGAATCGCGTGACAACTGAGCCGGTCGCCGATGTTCTGGTGATCGGAGCAGGTCCGGCAGGAAGCGCCACGGCGATTCGCCTGGCGCGCGCCGGCCGGCGTGTCATCCTGGTCGATCGCGCCCGCTTTCCGCGCGACAAGGCCTGCTCGGAGTACATGAGCCCCGAGACCGTGCGCCTCCTCGATCGGCTCGGTCTCCTCGCCACGATCGATGCCGCCGGCGGTGCGGCGCTCGACGGATCGCAGGTGATCGGGCCGCTGGGATCACGCCTCGCCGGGCGCTTCGCGCGGGCCGGCGGGACGCCGTTCCGCACCACCGGTCTCGGTCTCCGGCGGCGGATCCTCGACGCCATCCTGGTCGACGCCGCACGCCAGGCAGGCGCTGTGGTAATGGAAGAGATAGTTGTCCAGCAGCTGCTCCGCGACAGCAGCGGTGCCGTGGGCGGCACGATGGCCCGGGATGCATCGGGTGCGCTGCGTCGCCTCGAGGCGCGCGTCGTCGTTGGCGCCGACGGGCTCGGCAGCGTCGTGGCGCGCCGGGCGGGAATGCACCGGCAAGGGGCGATGCGGCGGGTCGCCTTCGTGGCGCACTTCGAAGGAGTGCGCGACGTCACGCCGGTCACCGAACTTCACGTGTCGCACGACGGCTACGCCGGGATCAACGCGCTCGACCGCGGCATGACCAACGTGGCGCTCGTTGTCCCCGCCGCAACCGCGGCGCTGGCGCGCGCTGATCGTGCGCAATTCTTCGGCGACCGGATTGCCGCGTTCCCGGGGGTGCGCGACCGGATCGACTTCTCGCGGATGACGCGCGACGTGATGGTGACGGGCCCGTTCGATGCCATGTCGCGGCGCACGACGGCCGACGGCGTGCTCCTCGTGGGCGACGCCGCCGACTTCTTCGATCCCTTCACCGGCGAAGGGATCTGCAGCGCGTTGCGCGGTGCCGAACTCGCGGCGGACGCGATCGATGAAGCGCTGTCGCAGCCGGGCGTCATCACGGCGCGGCGTCTCGCCGGATATCGCGCCGCCCGGCGACGCGCCTTCCTGGGCAAGTGGATCGTCGAACGGCTGGTGGGGTACGGGATGGTGGCGCCGGCGCTTTTCGACCGCGCCGTCGCGCGGCTCGAGCGCCGCGGGATGGCCGACACGCTCATCGGCGTGACGGGACAATTCGTGTCGCCGTGGCGGGTGATCAATCCGGTGTACCTCACCAGGATGGTCTGGTGACCGACGCACCGATCACGGCGCCACCGATCGATCCCGACAATTTTCGGCGGCTCTGCGGGCGCTTCGCCACCGGTGTCGCGGTCGTCACCACGATCGATGTGCGCGGATGTCCGGCGGGGATGACGGCGAATTCGTTCGCGTCGGTGTCGCTCGATCCACCGCTCGTCTCGATCGCCGTCGATCACGCCGCGGAGATCCATCCGGCGATGCTCGCGGCGACGCGATTCACGGTCAACATCCTCGAAGCGTCGCAGGAGGCGCTGTCGCGACGCTTCGCCGCGGGACTGGCCGACCGCTTCGACGGCGTGGGGTGGGAGCGCAGCGGCGACAACGATGTCATCCTCGCGGGGACGCTGGCCCATCTGTCGTGCGAGGTGTGGGGGCAGGTCGCGGCCGGCGATCACACCATCTTCATCGGGCGAGTCACCGGTGGCGACGCCGCCGATCACGGCCGTCCCCTCCTCCACTATCGTGGCGGCTACGCCGATGGCGACGCGTTGTGACCAACGGCACCGTCCAGGGCGTGCGGCAGTCGCTGGCGCTCTCGCCGATCGGTAGCGAGGCGCTCGACGATCCGGCAACCGATCCGGTCCTGGTGCGCCGGATGCTCACCGACATCGTGCGCGCCAATCGCTGGCTCGGCGGCGCGGCTGCGGTGCGCTACGGGATCTCCCACCTCCTCCGCCCCGCCGATCGCGGCGCCACGCTCACGCTCTTCGATATCGGCACCGGTGCCGGCGACCTGCCGGCGCACGCGGCGCGGGCGGCGAAGAAGCTCGGTGTCACGCTCCGCTCGGCGGGACTCGAGCGCACATCGGTGGCGGCGCAGCTGGCGGTGCACGCCGGCGTCCCGACCATCGTGGGTTGCGCCGGTGCGCTCCCGCTTCGCCCCGGGAGCGTCGACATCGTGCTGCTGAGCCAGGTGGCCCATCATCTCGGGCGCGACGCGACGATCGACCTCCTGCGAGCAAGCAGCGTGCTCGCGCGCCGGGGCGTGCTGGTGTCCGATCTTCGTCCGGGGCGACTCGCCGCGGCGGGCTTTTGCGTGGCCGGTGCCGCACTCGCGATGCATCGCGTGACGATCCGCGACGGCGTCACATCGCTCCGGCGGGGATACACCGTCGCCGCGCTGCGGTCGCTGTGCCAGGCGGCCGGCGCGAGCGGGGCGCGCGTCGAAGCATTCGGCGTATCGCGCGTCGTGGCGTGGTGGCGCACCGATGGCAATGCGCCGCGATCGACCGGATGAGCGCGATGCGCACGGTGGACCGACGCGTCGTTCGTGCCCCTCCCGCCGTCGTTTGGCGTCACGCTGTAGCCGTTGAGCGCTGGCCCGGCATCCTTTCCCATTACCGGTGGGTCACCCGGGAGACCGGCGATGCGGGTGGCGATGGCACGGTCGAGATGGCCGCGTGGCGGCCGTTCGGCGTCTTCCGCTGGCCCACCTGGTGGCGATCGGCGATGACCGCCGATCCCCGACGACACCAGATCGGCTATCGCCACATTGGCGGGATCACCAAAGGGATGGATGTGCTGTGGACCATCGAGGCAACGCCCGAAGGATGGAGCGACGTGACGATCGTGCACCAGTGGGATGGACCGGGATGGCCGCTGATCGGCGGCCTGGTGGCCGCAGGGATCATCGGACCGGTCTTTGTGCATGGCATCGCATCACGGACCCTCGCCGGAATCGAGCGAGCTGCCCTGGAGCTTCCCGCCGTGCCGCATGACTGACGCCCGCCGCCGCGCCGTGATCACCGGCCTCGGACTGGTGACGCCGATCGGGATCGGAACCGAAGCGGTGTGGCAGCGATTGCACCAGCCGCGTTCGGCGGTGCAATGCATCGATCGCTTCGATTCGTCGCCGTTCCGCTCGCATGTCGCGGCACAGATCAACGATTTCGACCCGGTGGAACTGCTGTCGGCCAAGCAGGCACGGCGCACCGATCGCTGCTCGCAACTGGCGCTCGCCGCGGCACGCCTCGCCATCGACGACGCAGCCCTCGACCTGGCCCGCGAGGCGCCCGACCGGGTCGGCGTCCTCGCCGGGACCGCGCTGGGCGGCGTGGGATTCGCCGAACTCGAAATGCTCAAGTACCTGCAGGGTGGCCCGCGCGACGTCGATCCGCTGCTGGCGCTCACGGTGTTCGGCGGCGCGATCTCGTGCAACATCGCGATCACCCACGGCGTGTGCGGCGTCAACTCCACCAACGCGATGAGCTGCGCGTCGGGGACACTGGCGATTGGCAACGCCTTCGATGCGATCGCGCGCGGCGATGCCGACGTGGTGCTGGCAGGCGGGAGCGAGGCGCCACTCTATCCGTTGTGCTACGGATCATTTTCGCTGATCCGGGCGATGAGTACCCGGAACGCCGATCCGGCAACGGCGTCACGGCCGTTCGACACCGGCCGCGACGGCTTCGTGATGGGCGAAGGGTCGGCCTTCGTGGTGGTGGAAGAACTGCATCGCGCGGTGTCGCGCGGCGCGCCGATCTACGCCGAAATTGCGGGATTCGGCCTCACCAACGACGCCTATCACATGACGCAGCCGCGTCCCGACGGGCGCGAAGCAGTGCGCGCGATGCAGCTGGCGCTGGCGAGCGCCGACTGCGCCCCGCACGAGGTGGAATGGGTCAACGCGCACGGCTCGTCGACGCCGCTCAACGACAGCACCGAAGCGCGGGCCATCCGCGAAGTCTTCGGCGACCACACCGACACCCTTCCGGTGAGCGGAACGAAGGGGTGGCATGCGCACGCGCTGGGGGCCACCGGAGCGATGGAGACGGCGATCGCCTGCCTGGTGATGACACGGGGGTGGATCCCGCCGACGCTCAACTGCATCGACGCCGACCCGGCGGGCCAGCTGCATCAGGTGCCGCCGTGCGGACTCGACCGCCGTCCGCGGGCGGTCCTCAAGAATTCCTTCGGCTTCGGCGGCTGCAACGCCACGCTCCTGCTTCGCGATCCGGGCGTGTAGATTCGCGGTTGTTCCCGCGAACCATCTACACCCTCGATCTGCAGGAGACCTGGCCTGATGCCATCCCTCGCCCGCCGCGCGACCGCTGAAATGCTCGGCACCGCCTTCCTCGTCTTCTTTGGCTGTGGCGTCGTCATCGCGGATTTCTTCCCGGGTGGCGGCTTCCATGTCTTCGGCATTGCCATCACGCACGCGATCATCCTGTCGCTGGCGATCTCGGGGACGATGGCGATTTCGGGAGGGCACCTCAATCCCGCGGTGACGATCGGGTTGCTCACCATCGGCAAGATCGGCGGGCGCGACGCCTTCGTGTACATCGTGTCGCAGCTGGTCGGCGCCCTGGTGGCCGCGTTCCTGGTGCGAGGACTGGTGTCGCCCAATGTCGGTCACGTGGTGGCGTACGGTACCCCGGTGCTCAACAGTGCCACGACGCTGCAGACCGGCATCGCGCTCGAAGCCATCTTCGGGTTCCTGCTGATGTCGGGAGTGATGGGGACGGTGGTAGCGGCCAACGGTCCGAGAATCGGCGGTTTCGGTGTGGGGTTGACGCTGATTCCGATCATCATGGTCGGTGGTCCGCTCACCGGTGGCGTGGCGAACCCGGCGCGTGCGATCGGGCCGGCGGTGGTGAGTGGCACGTCGACGGCGCTGGCAGTGTGGATCATCGGCCCGATCGTTGGGGCTGTGCTCGCAGCGCTGTTGTGGCAATATGGTTTGTGGGGAAGAGAAAAGGTCGCGGCGTAAGGCGCGCGAGAGCCTACTGCTTTCCCGCCCTCCACAGCACCACTGCATATCCGACGAGAATCACCGCCGCGACGATGTACGCGGCGGTGAGGTAATTGCCGTTATCCGGCATCGCGCGACTCCTCCTCGACGCGCCGCAGTCCGATGCCGTAGCGCGTCGTCACGAATCCGATATACAGCGTGGTGAACGCCACGAACGACAGCAGCAGCGGGCGGAGCAGCACCCACGGCAGCGCCGGCGCGCAGTTGGGCGAATCGGGCGGGCACGGCGGACGCCCGAGCACCGGCATCGGATGCTGCGAGCGGAAGAGATAGACGGTGAGGTGAATGAACGGGACGAGTACCGTGCCCATGATCCCGATCACGGCACCGAAACGCGCCCGCTCCACGGGGTCGCTGAGCGCTGATCGCAGCGCGAAGTATCCCGCAAAGAGGAGATAAAGGAGAAGGGTGAAGGTGAGCCGCGGGTCCCACACCCACCAGGCGCCCCAGATCGTCTTCCCCCAGATCGGTCCGCTCAGCAGAAGAATCGCGCCAAAGACCATCCCCACCGTGGCCGATGCCTCGGCAAAGACATCGAGTCGGCGATCGCCGAGCCAGAGGTAGAGCGCGCCGGTGAGTCCCACCATCACGAATGCCGTCTCCATCGCCCACGCCGACGGCGCGTGGACATAGAGAATCTTGAAGGCGAGCCCCTGGCTTGCCTCGGGCGGAGTGAATCCCAGCGACAGGACGTAGACGGCGGCGACGCCGAGAAGGCCCGCGACCATGATGGCGCGGCCGCGACGAATGACGCGGTCGATCGCGTCGGACGCCGGACTCACTGGTCCATCACCGCGGGAAAGAGGATGCTGGCGAGCGCCAGGAATGCGATGTCATAGAGCGCCAGCAATCTAAGCCAGCCAATCAGGTCGCTCACCGGCGCGCCTTCGAGGAGCCGCACCGTGGCTTGCGCCGCGAAGAAGAGCGGTGGAATCACGAATGGCAGCAGCAGCACCGGAAGGAGCAGCTCGGCGAAGCGGGTCCGCACCGCGATCGCCGAGAAGAGTGTTCCCGGTGCGGTGAATCCGATCGCGGCAAGAATCGCGACGGCACCTGTGCCGAGGATGCGAAGATCGGGAGTGATGTTGAAGAAGAGAACCCAGAGCGGGATCGCGACGAGTTCCACGACGAGCACCAGCGCCAGGTTCGCCAGCCACTTTCCCCAGAAGAGCGCCACCGGCGAAATCGGCGCGAGGAGGATTCCTTCGAGGGCGTGATGCTCGCGCTCGAGCAGGAAGGCGCGATTGAGCGTCACCACCGTCGCCAGGGCAAGCATCACCCAGAGGACTGTCGGAGCCAGCGCGGCGAGCGACACACTCCCCTCGTCACGCGCGAAGATGAAGACGACGAGCACCAGCACCGCGAAGACGATCGCACTGGTGAACGCGGTGCGATGCCGCCACTCGATTCGCAGGTCCTTGGCGGCGATCGCCAGCACCGCTCGGCGGAGGCTCATGCCGCGATGAGCCCGCGGTAGGTCGCGGTGAAATCATCGAGCAGCGGCGGTCGCGGGGCATCGAAGACGACGGCGCCGCGGTCGAGCACGACAATGCGCGTCGCGATCTCCCAGATCTCCGCCGGTTGATGGGTGACGCAGACCACAGTGCGCCCGCGCGCGCACTCTGCGGCGATGGTGCGTCGCAGCAGATCGGCCGCCAGTGCGTCGAGCCCGGAGAATGGCTCGTCGAGCAGGAGGAGTGCCGGCGCGTGCAAGGTGGCGCGCGCAATCGCGAGTCGCTGCTGTAAGCCATGCGACAGGACGCCAGCGCGGGTGTCGGCGGCCTGCAACAGTCCGGCGGCTTCGAGCACACGGGCGATTTCGCGTTCCGCAGACTCGATTCCGTGCAGTGTCGCCGCGAAACGCAGGTTCTCCCGCGCAGTGAGGTCGTCGTATAGAAAGGTCTGATGGGAAAGAAATCCCACGGCACTGCGACCCTGCGGATTGCCATGCAGCGCGCGCTCAAGGACCCGCACCGTACCGGTGTCGGGGCGAGTCAGGCCGGCGAGCAATCGGAGCAAGGTTGACTTGCCGGCACCGTTGGGACCTGACAGGAGAAGCACTTCGCCTTCGCCGATGACGAGGTCCACCGATCGCAGCGCTCTGACGTGGCCAAAACGGCGTCCAAGGCCGCGTACCTCAACGACGGGCGGGCGGAGTGGGGTCATTTGCGGCGGAATAATAAGCGGCGGAGGGGCGAAGCGATCAGCCGGAAATGGCGTGGCGGTGCGGCCCCGGCGGGAGGCCCGCCGGTCACTCTCCAGGAGCGAAGACGAAGAGGTCGTCGAGCTTGGTCAGGACCAGGAGAAACTCGATTTCGGGCCCGACATTACTGAGGACGACCTTCTGCCGGCGCTCGGTCGCGTGCCGGTGCACCATCACCAGGGCGCTCAAACCCGACGAATCGATCTCCCGGGTCTGTGCCATGTCGACCACCAGCTGGCCGCGCCCCGCGCCCATTTCGTCGAGCAGGGCGTTCGCCTGCTCGCGAAAGCTTTCGCGAGTCGCAAGTCCAAGGTTTTCGGGGGCCTGCAGCACCCGGCTCTGGGGCTGCATGGTCGACACGGTCAAAGGGCCTCCAGCCCAGTAGTACCGGCCAAAACAGCAAGGGCCTTGCCAATGCGCCGCCGCAATTCGCGGGCTCCCCCTCGGAGGGCAGGACTGTTGCGGCAGCGCATCGGTCCGACCCCTTCAGCCCAGGCCCCTTTTCCCGCGCCCGACCCCGGCGCACCTTCCTTTGATGACAGATCAACTCGACACACTTCTCAGCGAAGAGCGGCGTTTCCCGCCGTCTGCGGCCTTTGCCGCCGGGGCGCAGGCCACCGCGGCGACTTACGCCGCGGCCCGTACCGACCGGATCGGCTTCTGGGCCGACCAGGCGGCCCAGCTCGAGTGGTTCACTCCGTGGCGGACCGTTCTCGACTGGAACCCGCCCCATGCGAAATGGTTCGAGGGCGGGCAACTCAACGTGTCGGTGAATTGCCTCGACCGCCACGTCCGTAGCCCCCGGCGGGACCTCCCCGCCCTGCTCTGGGAGGGCGAGCCCGGCGACCGCCGGGTGCTCAGCTACGCCGAGCTGTACGCGGAGGTCTGCCGGGCGGCGAACGCCTTGCGGGCCCTCGGCGTCAGACGGGGCGACCGCGTGGCGATCTACCTCCCAATGATCCCCGAAGCCGCGGTCGCGATGCTTGCTTGCGCGCGGATCGGCGCAGTCCATTCGGTGGTCTTCGGCGGATTCTCGGCCGAATCGCTGCGGGACCGCGTCAATGATGCGCAGGCGGTCTGCTGCGTTACCGCCGACGGCGGTTACCGGCGCGGGCAGGTAGTGCCGCTCAAGCGATTCGCCGACGAGGCGCTGGAGGCGTGCCCGTCGATCCGCAGTTGCCTGGTGGTGCACCGCGGCGGCGAGGCATTCGATCCGGCGAGTTGCCCGATGACGCCAGGGCGCGACCATTGGTGGCATGTCGCACTGGCGGCGCAACTCCCCCAATGCGAACCCGAACGGATGAACGCAGAAGATCTTCTCTTCATCCTCTATACCTCGGGAACCACGGGAAAGCCCAAGGGAATCGTGCACACGACCGGCGGCTACCTCACGCAGGTCGCGGCCACCACGAAGTACGTCTTCGACCTGCGCGATGGCGATGTCTTCTGGTGCACGGCCGACATCGGCTGGGTGACCGGCCATTCGTACGTGGTGTACGGACCGCTGGCGTGCGGAACGACGGTCGTCATGTACGAGGGTGCACCAGACTGGCCGGCCCGCGATCGCTTCTGGGAAATCTGCGAGCGTTACGGCGTAACGGTGCTCTACACCGCACCGACTGCGATCCGCGCCTTCATGAAATGGGGAACCGAACACCCGGCGCGTCACGATCTCTCGAGTCTGCGTCTGCTCGGAAGTGTCGGCGAGCCGATTAACCCGGAGGCATGGATCTGGTATCACGAGCAGATCGGCCACGGACGCTGTCCGGTGGTCGACACCTGGTGGCAGACCGAGACCGGCGGCATCATGATTACGCCGCTCCCCGGTGTGATCACCACCAAGCCCGGGTCGGCGACGGTTCCGTTTCCCGGGATCGACGCCGAACTCGTCGACAATGCCGGCGCGCCGCTCACCGTTGGCGGCGGCTTCCTCACCATCACGACACCGTGGCCGGGAATGCTGCGGACCATCTACGGCGACGACCAGCGCTATCGCGACACCTACTGGAGCCGTTTCCCCGGGCGCTATTTCGCGGGCGACGGCGCCAAGCTCGACGACGATGGATACTGGTGGATTCTCGGCCGCGTCGATGACGTGCTCAATGTGGCGGGACACCGGATCGGAACGATGGAAGTGGAGAGCGCGCTGGTCGATCACCCGGCGGTGGCGGAAGCGGCCGTGGTGGGGAAGACGCACGAACTCAAGGGTCAGGCGCTGTCGGCGTTCGTGACGGTCAAGGATGGGCGAGAGCCGACATTGGCGCTCGCCGACGAATTGCGCCGGCACGTTGCGACCAAGATCGGCGCGATCGCGCGGCCCGACGACATCATCTTCGCCGCCGACCTGCCGAAGACGCGGTCGGGGAAGATCATGCGGCGGTTGCTGCGCGACGTGGCGGAAGGACGGGCCTTGGGAGATACCACGACGCTGGCGGATCCGAAGGTCGTGGCGAAGCTCAAGGAGCAGTATGAAGAAAAGGAATGACTGGTGTGTTGCCAGCAGCGCGAGGGATGCCGCTGCGCGCGCTTAAGAAGGCGCTTGGTGGACCGCGCCGGCGTCGTGGGGCTGCCGCTGCGCGCGCTTAAAAACGCGCTCGGTGAACCGGTGATCCTGATACATGCAAGGCGCGTTTAAGGCGCGCTCCGGGCACCCCACGACGCCGCGCCACCAATGGATCCGGATGGCTATTGCTACGGTGGGGCGGGTCGCGTGGAATCCATTACATCAGTCCAGGCATTGCAGATCCTGGGGAAAGGTCCCATGCTGGCCGGCCACAAGCTTCTGCACGAGCAGCTGCGTCCAGGCGCCAACGGCTGAATCCGGCGATTGATACGACGCAGTTATCGCCATTGTATCCCCGACCAGCAACCCGCGGACCTGCCATTTCATACCGATTTCGGCGGAAAAAGAAGACTGGGTGATCTCGCCGATTATCGTGAATGAATCCCGTGACGTCAGCTGTAGCGGGCCGGGAAAGGTGATCAGCGAACATCCACGATTAGCCACGAGCGAGGCCGGCGTGGCAGTAATCTCGATATGGTAGCCGCCCCAAAATCCTGCAGTCTGAGATCGGTCAATTGTTCCAGCTGCACATCCCACGAATAGGATCGCGGCCCCGCACAGCAGCATCACTGCAATCACCCTTTTCATCGCGGCCCCCCGTCGTCCGTTCATTCGTCGCGTGGATCTTACGCAACGGGCTCGCCACTGACTACGAGCCCGGTCGCGCAGCACGTTTTTCTAGGACATCCTCCGATCCGCGTCGACGCGGACAAACCAGATCCAGATCGCGCCGATCACCTCATGATGGACAGATCTGATCCGTTGATTTCGAAGGGACCCTCGGGTGCCCCCAGTTTTCCTGAGGGGCGGGCTCGTCACCTTTGATTCTGCGGGTCCAGATGGCGAACTCCGACGCAAAGCGAACGCCTGCTCGCCGCCCGGACAGACAACGTATCCGGTCTCCGCAGAAAGGCCCACGCGCGGATGTCGTACTGTAACGGCGGCGTGCGCGGCGTCGTGGGGCTGCCGCTTCTCCCTTTTCACTTCTCTCCCACGTTTTCCTTTCCCCCTTTTCCTTTTCCCTTTTCCCTTCTCTCTTCTCTCTTCTCTCTTCTCTCGTCTCTCGTCTCTCACACCTGTATCTGCGCGCCCAGCTCGACCACTCGGTTCGGCGGCAACCTGAAGAACGCCGCGGCACTGATCGCGTTACGACTCATGATGGCGAAGAGTTCGGCACGCCACGCGGGCATCGTCCCCGGCTGACGGGGCGCGCCGGGCTGCCGTGGCGTGACGATCAGCGTTTCTCGGCCGAGGTAGAAGGTCACGTCGTGCAGGTTGAGCGACGGCACTGGCCGGCCGGGTTCACGCAATGACGGCGCGATCGCCTGCAGCAGTTGCGGGACGTTGAACGACTCCATGAATCCGTATCGGGCCTGCACCCGGTAGAAGCCGGCGCCCCGCGATTCCACCGCCACGCGTTCGCTGTCGTGCACCTGCGGAATTTCCTCTGACGTAAGCGTCATCAGGATCACCGTCTCATGCAGGATCTTGTTGTGCTTGAGATGATGCAGCAGCACCGGTGGCGCCACATCGGGAATCGAGGTCATGAACACCGCCACGCCCGGGACCCGCACCGGCTTGCGGCGCTCGATGTCGGGTATGAAGAGATCGAGCGACAGGGAGCTCTCGGTGAGGATCGCAGTGACCTGCTGGCGTCCTCGCCGCCAGGTACTCATCAGTAGATAGACCACCGCCGCCGCCGCGAGCGGGAACCATCCGCCCTCGACGAACTTCACCATGTTGGCGCCGAAGAAGGTCACGTCGACCGCGAGAAAGAGCAGCGTGAGGAGCGTCACGCGCCACACCGGCCAGTGCCAGAGCCGGCGCTGCACCACGGCGAAAAGGACGGTGGTGATCAGCATCGTCCCGGTGACCGCGACGCCATACGTCGAGGCGAGGTTGTCGGAAGTCCGGAAGGCGAACACCAGCGCCACGCAGGCGATCCACAGCGCGCCGTTGATCCCGGGCATGTAGACCTGGCCGATCGCGGTCCGCGAGGTGTGTACCACCCGCATCCGCGGCACGAATCCGAGTTGCATTGCCTGTTGCGTGAGCGAGAACGCCCCCGAGATCAGCGCCTGCGATGCGATCACCGCCGCGATCGTCGCGATGATCACCATCGGATAGAGCGCCCAATGCGGCACCAGACTGTAGAACGGATTGACGGCGGCACCGGGATCGTGGAGGAGGAGTGCGCCCTGGCCGAGGTAGTTGAGCATCAGCGCTGGAAGAACGATCGACCACCAGGCCAGGCGGATCGGCCCCCGCCCGAAATGTCCCAGGTCGGCGTAGAGTGCTTCACCACCGGTCACCACGAGAAACACCGATCCGAGAACGAAGACACTGCGGAACCCGGTGTGGCGAAGGTATCCCAGCGCATGCAACGGATTGAGCGCCGCAAGAACGCCGGGATCGCGCGACATGCCATAGACGCCAAGGGCCGCGATGCAGCCGAACCAGAGCACCATCAACGGGCCGAAGACCGAGCCCACGCCGGCGGTGCCGCGCTTCTGCATCCAGAAGAGGCCCGAGAGGATCACCACCGTGATCGGGATCACGAAGCGCTGGAACGCCGGGGTGGCGATGTGCAGTCCTTCGACGGCAGAGAGGACCGAAATCGCCGGCGTGATGACCCCGTCGCCATACAGCATCGCGGCGCCGAAGAGGCCGAGGATCAGCAGGATCTCGCGGCGATGCCCGACCTTGCCGCTCGGCCGCACCAGGGCGAGGAGCGCAAGGATGCCGCCTTCGCCACGATTGTCGGCGCGGAGCACCATGGCGATGTACTTGAACGAGACGACGAAGTTGAGCGACCAGAAGACGAGCGAGAGGACGCCGAGCACGTTGTCCCGCGTCATCGGCACGGCATGGAGACCGTTGAAGCACTCCTTGAGCGCGTACAGCGGCGACGTGCCAATGTCGCCGTACACGACTCCCAGCGCCGCCAGGGCGAGGCCCGGTAGGACCTTGCCCGACGACGACGCGCGCTCTTCGGTCACTGACCGGGAAGGCTCGGAGCGGTTGATCCGCCCGCCGGCGGTGCGAGAGCCGTGAGCGAATCGACGATCTTGACCATGCGGTCGCTGCTGAGGCCAGTGTAGAGATGATCGCCGATCAGGAAGGTGGGCGTCCCCGACACGCCGAGTTTGACGCCCTCATTGTACGATGCCTGAATCCGGCCGGCGTACTTCGCGGACTTCATGCAGGTGTCCCACGCGGCCACATCGACGCCGGCGTTCTTGACGATCTCGGTGAACACGGACATCGGCCTGGCGTGGAATGCCCAATCCGCCTGACGCTGAAAGAGCGCTTCCTTCACCTGCCAGAACTTTCCCTGGTCGTTGGCACACGCCGCAGCGTGGGCCGCCACGCGGCTGCCGTCGCCTTCGATCGGAAAGTCGCGGAACCGCAGCCGAGCCTTGCCAGTGTCGATCAGGCGCGCCTTGACGTCGGGAAACTGGACCTGGTCGAAATCGGCGCAGTGCGGACACTGGAAGTCCGCGTATTCAGCGACTTCGACCGGCGCGCTCGGCAGACCCAGGATGTATCCGCGGAACCCCGACGTGTCGGCCGCCGTTACCACGACGTTGGCGGGAATCGAGATCGCCGGAGTGCTGACCATGCGGGACACGATGAAGGCGGCACCGCCGATGACGACGACCGCAAGCGCGATGTAGAACGGTTTCTGGCCCGACGCCATGCTGCCTCGGTCGCGCCGGCCGGCGAGCGCGGGATCCCTGCTGGGACCACGGCGGCCAACGCGCGGAATGCCTGATGATGCCGCGCTCTCGCCGGATCGACCCGTGATCGGCGCCGCCGACAATCTAATGTCCGTGGAGGCGGAATTGCCCCGACGTGCCACGATTCTCTATATTGCGCCGAACCGAATGCCGGATTGGGGCATCGACGCCCCGGATAACCCATGAAGGAAGGTCGATTGACGAAGAAGAAGATGGCCCCCCGTACCCCGGCGATGCCGACGGCAGTCGACCAGGCTCGCGACGAGTTGTTCAGTCACATCCTGCGCTGCGGCGTTCTCGAGGCAGCGGCCGAGCATCAGAAGGAATGGCTGGACGACACCATGCAGTACATCGCCGAACGATATTCCGACCTGACCCCGGAAGAGCTGGTGCAGGTACGGGTGCTCGGCGATCGATTCTGCCAGCCGGTGGTAAAACGGGCCCCGGTTCCCGAGCGCGAACCGGTCGAAGTGGGCCAGGAATAGCGACAGCGGGCCGCCTCAAGGGGCGGCCCGTTCTGTTATTCGATCACGATTTCGGTCCGGATCGGAATGTCCGGATTGAGCGAGAGCAGCACGCTGCAGTACTTCTGCACCGAGAGATCGACCGCCTGCCGGGCCGCGGCCTCGGTGAGTCCCTCGCCTGACAGTTCGAAGCGCAACCAGATTTCGAGAAAGCGCCGGGGATAATCGTCGGCGCGGCGCCCCCCCACGTCGATGTGGAATCGTGTCAGGGTAATCCGTTTCTTCTCCAGAATACTGACCACATCGGCCCCGGAGCATGCCCCCGCCGCGCAGAGCAGCGTCGTCACCGGCGAGGTCGATTCCCGGCCGTCGCCGTCGATCGCAATCGCGGGACCGCCGGGCGCGCTCGCCGTGAACCGGAGGCCGCCGGTCCAGTCGAGGACAGCGGAGCGCTTGTGATCGTCGGTCATCGGGTCCTGAGCTTTCGGAAAAACGGTTGGTGGTAATCATAAATGGCGTAGAGTGCCACCGCGGCAGTCGCCCACGCGAATCGGCGCAAGTAGCTCACATGCAGCACGAAGAAGACCAGCGTCGCCATCTGCAGCAGTGTCACGGCCTTGCCGCCGAGCCGAGCCGGGACCGCCGTCGCGCGCCCGGTCGCGAGGGTGATGAAGAAGGCGATCGTCGCGATGATGTCGCGCGCCAGCACGCCGACCACTTCGAACCAGCTCAGTTCGCCGGACACGCCGACCACGACGAACGCGACCGTGACGAAGAGTTTGTCGGCGATCGGGTCGAGGACCGCACCGATGCGCGAACCGCCGAATCGCCGCGCCACCCAGCCATCGCCGAGATCGGTTGCCGCGGCAAGTCCGAGGACCACGAGGCGGATCGGCACGCTGGTCACCAGCGGGAATGCAATCGCCAGCGGAATCCTGATGAGGGTGATTCCATCGGCCGTGGAGAACTTGCTGCGGCGCGCCGCGCGCCTTGATCCGGCTGGCGTCATGGCGCCAAAGCTACTCCGCGACTGCCGCTGCAACGACGCCCTCTGCCCGTGCCGCTGGATCGAACGCCGCCTCGGTGACGGCGTGAACGTCGTCGACGGTCACCGCCCGATAACCCGCTGCCAGGGCACCGAGCTCGGCGAGCCCGTCGCCCAGCAACCACGCGTCGGCGATCTCCCCGGCGTAGGCGCCGGCGGTCTGTCGCGACAGTTCCACCTCGCCCACGAGATGCGCGCGGGCCCGCTCCACTTCTTCGACCGACGGCGGCTCGTGGCGGAAACGGTCGAGTTCGCCGAGCATCGCGCCGCGTGCCTCGTCGAGCCGTTCGGGTGCCGTGGCGATGTACGTCAGTAACGCACCGGCGCGGCGGCGCTGCCAGGAGTTCGCGACGACGGTATAGGCGAGCGACCGGGCACTGCGGAGCGATTCAAAGAGGCGCCCACCGAGCCCGCCAGCGATAGCGCTCCATGTTTCGGCTGCGAAACGATCGGCACTCCGCCGCGACGGCCCGGGAAAGAGCATCGCGAGCGCCGACTGCTGCCGGTCCCGTGTCGCGCTACGACTTCCCGGCGTGATGACATCCCGCGACGCATCTCCGTTCGCAGCCGGCGGCACGATCGGGGAATCGATGGTGTCGGCGTCGATCGCAATGGCGATGGTCTCGGCGATTCGTGCGGGATCGTCGTCGCCAACGGCGACGATGGTGGTCCTTCCGTGACCGAGCATGGCATGATGCCAGCGCCGGACCGCAGCCGTGTCGAAAGTCTGCACCGATTCCGGCGTTCCCAATGTCGGCACGCCGTAGCCCGCGTCGTCGAATGCCACGCCGAGTGCCAGCTGGATCGGAAAGCGCACCATGTCGTCGGCGACGGCGCGAGCATCCTCGGCAAGGAGGCCCCGCTCGATTGCAACCGATTCCTCGGCGAAACGCGGGCGATGAAGTACGCTGGCGAGCAGTGCGGCGGCACGATGCAGATGTTCGGTCAGCACGGTGGCACCGAGACCGAGAACGTCGGCGCCGAGACTGGGAGAGATCGTGCCGCCCAGTGATTCGATGGCAAAGGCGAGCGCCGCCGTGTCGAGCCGGTCGGTGCCGCGCAGCATCGATCGCAATCCGAGGGCTGCGAGGCCAGCGGTCGCCGCCGTCTCGCGCATCATTCGCGGGCGATACAGCGTGATCGTCGTCTGGCCGATGTCGCCGAAGCGCGCGGCCAGAATGTCATACGCTGGAAGGGTCAGGTGATGTACGCCGTGAGCGATCGAAGGTTCACGGTGGAGCTTCGATGGTGACCCCATCGCGCGCTCGACCTCCTCGGCCGTGCCGGCCGCGGCCGATGGCACCATGAGCGGGAGTGACTGGTGTTCGCCGCTCCGCATCGAGCGGCGCAGTGAGTCCTCGTCGAACGGCACATCGCTGTTGCGCGGGACGTATGCGACACCGCTGATCGCGTCGAGATCAAACCAGCGCTCCGCGACCGTGCGCAGTCGGGCCGGAGTCACGGCGAGTATCTGCTCCTGTTCACGATCGAGACGCGTCACGTCTCCAAGCGCCTCGGCATCGGCGAGGGCAACCGCCCGGCTCTGAAAGCGTTCCAGGCGGCGTCCGACGCGCGCGAGGAGAAGGCTCTGCGCCCGCTGGAACTCTGCGGCTCCCACCTCGCGGCGTGCGATGTCCGACATCGCCGTGGCGATTGCTTCGAGCACGGCGTCGAGGTTTGCCGGGCCAAGCTCGGCGCCCACGGCAAAGACGCCGGTGTCTGCCACGCCATACCACGATGCGCCGACATCGGTGGCAAGCCCCGGTTCGCGCAGCAGCTGCGGCAGTCGTGCGCCACGCCCGAGGGCCAGGGCGGCGCCTGCGAGTTCGAGAACGGGGGCATCGTCGTCGAGGATTCCCGGTGCCCGCCATCCCACGACCAGGTCGGCGAATACGACGTCACCGTCCATGCGCCGGGCGCGGACTGAGGCGGGGGAGGTTTCGCCGGGCCCGATCGAGATGGGCGGCGCGGCGCGTTCCCAGTCGCCCCATGTCGCACGCAGGATGTCGAGCGCCGCGTCTTCGTCGAGGTCGCCAACCAGGGCCACAATGGTGCGCGAGGGGAGATAGCGCGAAGCGTGATAGCCGGCCACGTCGGCGCGGGTGAACCGCTCGAGAACGTGCTCCTCTCCGATCCGCCAGCGACGGATGCGATGAGTCTGAAAGAGGAGCTGGTGCAGCGTCTCGCCCGCGACGGCGCCGGGAGTGTCGAGCTTGCGCCGCGCTTCCTGGATGATCACGCCGAGTTCGCGCGACAGCTCGTCGGCGTCGATCGTCGGGTTGCGCACCTGGTCCGCCTGCAGCGCGATCAGTTCGGCGGCGTGGCGCGCGGGCCCGGTGACGAAGTAGACGGTGCGGTCGTACGCCGTGTACGCGTTGAGCGAGCCGCCGAGGGCCTTGGTTCGCTGCGCGAGCTGACCGGGAGCGAGTGACGGCGTTCCCTTGAAGAGAATGTGCTCGACGACGTGCGAGATCCCCGCCACCTCATCGGCTTCGTCGAGGAAGCCGGCGCGGACGTGCGTCACGACCGCCACGCCCGGGACGGAGCGGCGCCGCTGCACCAGCAACGTCAGGCCATTGGAGAGCTGTTCGCGCCGGAGTCCGGAGGTTGGAGCCTGGCTCACTCGTCCCGCGGGAGAAGAATTCGCGGCGCGCCCGAGGCGAGCCCGGGCGGCGCGAAGCGGTTCATTGCAGGATGCGGATCACGCCCGCCGCGGCCGCGCCGCGGAGAAACGCTTCCGCGTTTCCCACCGGAATCTTCACACCAGTCTCGGCGGTGCCACGGCGGGCGAACACCTGCATGAATTCGTGCAGCGTGCCGTCGGCCCAGGCCCCTTCGACGGTCTGCAGGTGCTGCACCAGTTCGTCCCAGGTGCCCCGCAGGCTCAAGCCGGTGAGCGTTTCGATCACGTGGGAACCGATGCCACCCGATGGACGCTTCTGCATCCCGGGCACCTCGCGCATCAGGGTGCCGAAGAGTTCCAGCTGATTGGGGTCGCGCGGGGTGCCATCGGGTTGCAGGCTCTCGATTTCCGCGAGCAGCATTTCCTCGGCGTCGGCGTTGCGGCCCAGTTCGGCGAGCCGCGCCAGCCACGGGCGGATTTCGGGGTCGTCGTCACCGGCGTCGCGGGCGCTCTTGAGAAGTTCGATCGTGCGCCACACGCCGAGATCGTCGAAATGATCGTCGGGACCGACTCGGGCGAAGTGCAGCAGCGCCGCTGGAATTTCGCCGCGATCGTAGAGGATGTTGGCGAGATAGATCCTGGGCTCCGGATATTCGGGATCGACCTCGAGGGCGCGGCGCAACCAGTAGAAGGCGTCGGCATCCATCCCGAGCCGGTGCGCGGTGTAGCCCAGCGACGCCGACACTTCGGCCGACGCCGGGTGATGCTCGCGGCACAACTCGAAGAAGCGGCGGGCCTCCACGAAGAATCCTTCGCGGAAGAGGGCTCGCCCCACCTGCAGCATCAATTCGTGATCGTCACCAAAGCCGAGGTCGAGGAGGCGCTGAAAGGCGCGTAGCGCGCCTTCGAGCTGGCCCAGGACGAGGAGCGTTTCGCCAAGTCCGGCGAGCGCGTCCTCGTGCTCCGGGTCGAAGCCGAGTGCCGCGTCGAATGCCTGGCGCGCCCAGGCGTACTCCTCGCGCGCGAGCTGGGCGTATCCCACCCCCACGTGCAGTTCGACGGCTTCGGGATAACGGAAGAGCCCTTCACGCAGGAGAGCGAGTGCGGCGTCGTAGCGAGCTTCGTTGTACAGCTGGTGGGCCTTTTCATCGTACTCATCGGAGCTGAGGAAGGGCTCCGCCATGGATGTGTGGCCTCGCGTGGGGTTGATCGCAAAATAACGGGAGCGACCGGGTTGGTGAAGTGCGCCGGGTCCGGTGGCGTGCGACCGGGGGCCGGAGGTCTCCCCCGGGGGTGTGCTTGCCGCGCGGCGCGAGTCGTCTATCTTACTGACCAGTCAGTAACTAAGAGGAACAGCATCGCCGTGCCCGACGCCGCCCGCACCAGCCCCCGCTTCCATCGCCGGCCCGAGGCGCGCCCCGAAGAGCTGCTTGACGCGGCCCTGGCGGTGTTCGGCGAACGCGGCTTCCGGCAGACCACGCTCGAGGAAGTGGCGGCGCGCGCCGGCGTCTCCAAGGGAACCGTCTACCTCTACTTCGACTCCAAGGACGATCTCTTCCGGGGCGTCGTCAACAAGCAGATCGTCTCGCTGATCGAAAGCGCCGAGGAGATGGCCCGCACCCACGCCGGATCGGCGCGCGAGCTCCTGGTCGAGATGGTCCATCGCATGTGGGACGCGATGTCACGCACCGACATGGTCTGCATGGGACGCCTGGTGCAGGCCGAACTGACCCAGTTCCCCGAGGTGCGGCGCTTCTACTTCGAACACGTGATCCAGCGCCACCGGCGCCTGCTGCACAGCATCGCCGAACGGGGCGTGGCCAGCGGCGAGTTCCGGCGCGAAGCGGTCGTGATGGTGCCGCGAATGATCCCCTCGCTCGTCATGCAACTGAACCAGACCCGGTTCCTCTTCGGCGATCTCGACCGCTCGGCGCCGACGCCCCGGGCGATGCGCGACGCGATTCTCGGGCTGGTGTTCGACGGCATCTGCACGCCAGGGGGCCGGCCCCGAAAAACCCGGCCGGGACGAGCCGCGGAGACGTCACGGCGCAGTGCCAGGCCGCACGGCAGAAAGAAGGCTCGATGAAATCCGGCAACACCTTGGCACTCGCGGCACTCGCTCTTGGCGGCGCGCTTCCCCTCGCGGCCCAGGCACCGGCACAGGGAGCGGCACCGGTGACCATCTCGGTGGGCGACGCTCTGGCACGCGGCCGCGCCAGCGGTGTCACGGCCGCGGTGGCGCGCCTCGCCGCGCAGGGCGTGTCGCTCAAGCGGAGCGAACAGGCCGGGGCACTCCTGCCGCAGGTCGACGTGACCGGGACGGTACAACGCGGCACGCTCAACCTGCGCGAATTTGGATTGTCGATCCCGGGATTTCCTGCGATCACCGATCCGTTCACCCTCTTTCGCGGTCGGCTCGGCGCGTCCCAGGTGATCTTCGACCCCGGACTCGCAGCGCGCCTGCGCGAGGCGCGTGACACGGCGATCGCCGCCGGCCTCGACGCGGATCGTGCCGGTGACCTCGCCGCCGCCGCCGCAGGCGCCGCATGGCTCCGGCTTGCCGGCGCCGAAGAAACCGTGAGCGCGCGCGAACAGGATTCTGTCACCGCGTTTGCGCTGCTGGACATTGCCCGGTCGCAAGTCGACGCCGGCACGTCGCCGCGGATCGACCGCACCAGGAGTGAGACCGCAGCGGCGGCGGTCCGGATCCAGATCGCCGTGGCGCGCAATGAGCGCGATCGCGCCCGGCTCGAACTGGCGCGCGCGGTGGACCTGCCGCCCGGGACGCCACTCGCCGTGGGACCCGAGATGTCGATCACCGCCGATACCCTGCCGACCGATATCGACGCGGCGATCGCCGTCGCCAAGGCACATCGCCCCGACCTCGCCGCCGAACGTCAGCGTCAGGATGTGCTGCAGCGCGGCCTCACCGCGATCCGCAACGAATTCATTCCGACATTGTCCTCGTCGGGCTACGTGGAGAGCTCGGGGACGTCGACGCCGACGCTCGCCGGGACCTGGAACATCGGCGTCTATCTCTCCTGGTCGGTATTCGATGGCTTCCGTCGCGTACGGCGTATCGACGAGCAGCGTGTCCGGCTCGACGCCGAAGCGGTACGGCTGCACGACCTGGAGAGTCAGGTCGACGCCGACGTGCGGCAGGCGGTTCTCGATCTTGCCAGCGCGCGTGACCAGCTCGCGCTCGCCACCGACCGGGTTCGTCTCGCCGAAGAAGAGCTCTCCGAGGCGCGGGATCGCTTTGCCGCCGGTGTCGCTGGCAGTGTCGAGACCACCAATGCCCAGTCGGAGGTGGCCGCCGCGCACGATGCCGTGATCCAGGCGCGACTCGCTACCGGTGCCGCCGAAATCGGCGCCGCGCAAGCAATGGGCCTGCTCAACCAGGTGCACTGATGCCCGTTTTTCTCCAAGGAACGTTCCATGGCTAACAAGACTCCGTTCATCGTCGTCGGCGTACTCGTGGTAGTGGCAGGCGTGTGGGGCGGGAAGAAGTACCTCTACTCCCGCGACCACGTGACAACCGACAATGCGCAGATTGATGGACGGCTCGAGCCGGTCGCCAGCAAGCTGCAGGCGTTCGTCGTCCGCGTGCCGGTGGAGGACAACCAGGTGGTGCAAACCGGTGACACGCTGCTCGTTCTCGACGCCCGCGATCTCGACGCCGACATCGCCAAGGCGCAGGCCGATCTCGCGGCGGCGATCGCGATGGCCGGCAACGGGCATGGCGCCGGCCAACTCTCGGCCCAGATCACCGCGTCGGAGGCAACGGCCGCGAGTGCCGGAGCCGCGGTGACGAGCGCCGAAGCGGCGTACCGCCGAGCCGGCGCCGATCTCGAACGAATCAAGGGACTCGCCGCCAAGCAGATTGTCGCGGCGCAGCAACTCGACGCCGCCCAAGCCGCGTCGGACGCGGCCGCCGCCAATCTGCAGGCCGCACAACGACAGGAAGCGGCGGCGAAGGCGCAGGTCGGCGTCGCCACGGCGGCGCTGACCGGCGGAGACGCACGCGTCGAAGCTGCACGAGCCACGGTCGCAACGGCGCAGCTTCGCCGCTCCTATGCCGTCGTCACCGCGCCATTCCCGGCGATTGTCACCAAGCGCAGCGCCGAAGTCGGCATGCTGATGCAGCCGGGCCAGACCGCGATGACCCTGGTGCCGCTCAAGGAAATCTGGGTCACCGCCAATGTGAAGGAGACCCGGCTCGGCCACGTCCAGGTCGGCGATTCGGTGCTCTTCACCGTTGACAGTTACGACAGCCGGCAGTTTACCGGTACAGTGGAAAGCCTGTCGCCGGCTACCGGTGCGAGATTCGCCCTCCTTCCGCCCGACAACGCCACCGGCAATTTCACCAAGGTGGTGCAGAACGTCCCGGTGCGAATTGCGATCACGTCGCCGGCCGATCCGAAATATCCGCTCCGGCCAGGAATGTCGGTCGAGGTGGCGATCCGCACGCTCAAGTCCTGACCGATGACGGCGATTGCTCTCCCCGGTCCGGCAGCCCGGACCGGATCGGATATTTATCGCTCGCGGTACCTCATCGCATTCGCGGTGACGCTGGCGTCGGTCCTCGAACTCGTCGACACCAGCATCGTCAACGTCGCGATCCCGCACATGATGGGCAACCTCGGTGCAACCCTGGAGGAGATCGCCTGGGTGAGTACCGGGTACATCGTCGCCAACGTCATCGTCCTGCCGATGACGTCGTTTCTCTCCGACACCTTCGGGCGGCGCAACTATTACACCGGATCGATCGCCCTCTTTACCATCGCGTCATTCTTCTGCGGACACGCGACCTCGCTCTACGAACTCGTCTTCTGGCGCGTAGTCCAGGGAATCGGCGGCGGGGCACTGATCTCCACCGCGCAGGCGATCCTCTTCGACGTCTTCCCGCGCGAGGAACGCGGCACGTCGACCGCGATTTTCGGAGTGGGAGTGATGGTCGGGCCGCTGCTCGGACCCACCCTCGGTGGATGGATCACCGCCAACTATTCGTGGCCGTGGATCTTCTATATCAATCTCCCGCTCGGCGTGATTGCCGCCCTCCTCTGCTGGGAGTATGTCCCCGAACCATCGGTGAGCGTCAAGCGGAGTGACAATGGGATCGACTGGCTCGGCATCCTCTTCCTCGCCGTCGGGATCGGATCGCTGCAGATTCTCCTCGAACGCGGCCAGAGCAGGGACTGGTTCTCATCGAGCGAAATCGTGGTCGAAGCGATCCTTGCCGCGACTGGAGTGATCGCCTTCACCTGGCGCGAACTGGTCGCCGACCATCCGATGGTCGACCTGCGCATTCTGCGCAACCGGCAACTGGCCGTGGGGGTGCTCTTCGCCGTGATTCTCGGCTTCGCCCTCTACGCCTCCGTCTTCGTTCTTCCCGTCTTCCTGCAGGGATTGCTGGGATACTCGGCGTGGGATACGGGGCTGGTGATGTTTCCCGGCGCAATCGCCAGTGCGGTGACGATGGGAATCGTCGGCCGCCTGGCGCAGAAGATCGACGCACGACCGCTCGTCGTCGCTGGCGTCATTCTGTATCTCGTGTCGATGGTGATGCACTGGCAGTTCACCATGGCGATCGGGCTGCACGACACACTGCTGCCGATCATCCTGCGCGGAATCGGAATCGGCCTGGTCTTCGTGCCGCTCACCGGGATGACCGTCGCCGAACTCGCGCCGGAGCAGATGGCGCAGGGGACCGGGCTCTTCAATCTCGCCCGCCAGCTGGGGGGATCGCTCGGGATTGCCGCCGCAGCAACGCTCGTCACGCGATACACCGCACGAGCGCGCGATGGCCTCCTGCCGCACCTCGATCCCTCGGACCCTCGGGTCGGTGACTGGATCAGGCAAGTGACCGCCGGGATGACGCACCTCGGCGCGTCGCTCCCCGATGCTACCGCGCGCGCCTATCTGCTGCTGAGCTACAAGTTGCAGCAGCAGGCGGCGCTGCTGGCCTACGACAAGATCTACCTGACGATGGGCGTGGCGTTCACGGCGGCGCTGCCGTTGCTGTTGCTCTTCCGGACCGGGCGCCTCAGCGGCAAGGTCGACGCGCATTAGACGAGAGACGAGAGACGAGAGACGAGAGACGAGAGACGAGAGACGAGCACCAAACTTACAGACTTCTCTCTTTTCTCTTCTCGCCCCCTTTTCCCTTTTCCGTTTTCCGTTTTCCGTTTTCGCCTAGCTGAACGGCTCTTCCAGACTCCTGCTCTGCGGCGTGAACAGCTCCGCTCCGTTTCCGGTTATGTGCATGTCGTCTTCCAGCCGGATGCCGAACTCGCCCTTGATGTAGATCCCGGGCTCGTCGCTGAATGTCATCCCTGGTGCAAGCTTGAGCGTGTTGCCACGGACGAGGTAGGGCCATTCGTGGCCATCCATGCCGATCCCGTGTCCCACGCGATGCGAGAAGTACTTGTAGTCGGGCCCGAAGCCGGCGTCGCCGATCACCTTGCGCGCGGCGGCGTCGACCGATTGGGCCTCGACCCCGGGGCGCGCCGCCTTGAGCGCCGCCGTCTGTGCCGCGTGCTCGATGTCGAAGACCCGCTTCATCCGATCGGTGGCCTTTCCCAGCACGAAGGTCCGGGTGATGTCGGATTGGTACCCTTCCGCCGTGCACCCGTCGTCAATCATCACGATCGTCCCCTCGCGGATCGTCTGCGGCGTGGCCGATCCGTGCGGGAGGGCGGTGTACTCGCCCACCTGCACCGTGGCATCGCCGCGGAATCCCATTCGCTGATACCCGGCGCTGATGAGCCGGCTGGCGTCGTCCTGCGTCATTCCGGGTGTCAGTGCGTGATACACCGCCTCGTACACCTTGAGGGTCACCTGGTTGGCGAGACCCATCAGCGCCAGCTCGTGCGCGCTCTTGATCATCCGGCACCCCGTCGTCACCGGGGTGGCGGTCGCGACGTGCAGTGCGGGAGCGGCCCGTGCGATGCCGTCGGCGAAGACATATTTCACTGTCTCTTCTATTGCTATAGTTCCCGTCGCAAGGCCGGCGGACTTGAGCCCGCCCGCCAACCGGACATAGGGATTCTGGTCTTCTTCCCAGGTGAGAACCGAGGTTCCCTGGCCGAGAGGGCCTGTCCGCGCCTGTTCGAGGGTGCGCTCCTCTTCGAACGCCGGCGTGACGATGAACGCCTCCCCGTGCGCCGGAATGACCACGGCCGTGAGACGCTCGCTGTTGCCCCAGTGCATGCCGGTGAAGTAGGTGAGCGACGTTCCGCCGGCGACGACGATCGCGTCGAGATGATTCGCAGCCATCAGGGCGCGGGCTCGATCGAGCCGGCCCCGCCGCTCGTCGATGCTGATCGGTATTGCCTCGTGGGCTCGTGACGCGAGTGCCGTGATGCTCGGCGGCAGCGGCTTGCAGTCCTGGGAATCGGCCGCCTGTGCCGCGGCCGGCGTCCTGCCGTCGATCACGACGCCGGTGAGCGCGAGCGACGAGGTTGCGATGAACGAACGACGTGACGGCATTTACCCTCCTGATACGGGGGCGGACTATTTCTTTCCCTTGCGTGTACCCGCCGCCTCCGCCATCAGCGCCGTGGCGAACGCCACGCCGTCGCGGAGCGACTTGACCGGAATCCGCTCGTCCTTCCCATGCATCCGCTCTTCGCCCACCGGCATCGGAATTCCGGTTACACCGTACACCGGGATGCCGGCATTGCGGAAGTAGACCCCATCCGTCGCCCCATTTTCCTGCACTGGCGTGATCGGTACGTCATGCCCCCACGCCGCTCTCGCCGCCGCCTTGACCAGTGCCAGACGATCGGGAAGGAGTGGTGACGCGGGCGATGGCTTGGCCGGATTGACCTCTGCGATCGCGATCCCGGTGTCGGCGACGGCGTCCTTGAGCCTCCGCATCGTTTCAGCCGGCGTCTCGCCCGGAATCAGGCGGCAATTCACCGTCGCGACCGCCAGCGCGGGCAAGGCGTTTTCCGCGTGACCAGCGGCGAGCATCGTCGGAACACAGGTCGTGCGTAGCAACGCGTTGTACGACGGCGAATAGCGGGCGAGCCTGAAGGCGGCGTCGGAATCGAGCGGCTGCTTGAGCGCGGCGCGAATCAGCACGGCTTCGCTAGCGGCGACGAATGGCTCGCGTGCCGCCAGTTGCGCCCGCGCTACGTCGGTCAGGTCGATCGGGAAGTTGAGCCCTTCGAGACCGCGCACGCCGTTGACCAGCGAGAAGATCGCATTGTCGCCGCGCGGCAGCGACGAGTGTCCGCCGGGATTGCGCGCGGTGAGCGTCACCGACCAGTAAACCTTCTCGGCGCCCTGCAGTTCGATCCACGCCAGCTTGCCGTGATCGATGTACGGACCGCCGGCGTCGAAATTGAAGACCCAGTCGGCGTCGACCATCGGCTTGTGCTCGCGCACCAGCCACGCCGCACCCGGAAGGTCCGCATTTTCCTCACCCGAGGTGAGCGCCAGGATGATATCGCGGTCGGGCGTCACCTTGCTCCGGATCAGCGCCAGCGCTGCAGCAACGAGCGTCGTCGCGGGACCTTTGTCGTCGGCGGTCCCGCGGCCGTAGAGCCAGCCATCCTTCTCGGTGACCGCGAACGGCTCGAGTGACCAGTCGCCGCGCAATGCGTCGACCACGTCGAGGTGAGCCAGGAAGAGGACCGGCTTCTGGGTGCCCTTGCCGCGGAGCCGCACCACCAGATTCTTGTTCCTCGCCTCGGGACCGATCACCTGCACGTCGGCGGCAGGGACACCCGCTTTCCGGAATCGCGCCGCCAGCTTTTCGGCGAGCGGTGTCACGTCGCCACGCTGCAACGACGTGTTCATCGACACCATTTCGGTGAGGATCTCCCGGGCTTCGCGCTGGGCGGTTTCGGTTGGAGCCTGTGCCGCGAGATGCACCGCGGCGCCAATGACGACCGCAGTCGCCCCGAGGACAATGCGCATCAATCGAGTCCCTGATAGGGATATTTCCAGCTGCGCGGTGGATTGCCGGTTTCCTTGATCGTCCGCGCCGAGACCCAGCGATAGAGATTCAGCGCGCTGCCGGCCTTGTCATTCGTCCCCGAAGCGCGTGCGCCGCCGAATGGCTGCTGGCCCACGACCGCACCGGTGCACTTGTCGTTGACGTAGTAGTTTCCGGCCGCGTGGCGGAGCCGGCGATCGGCCTCGACGATGGCGCGCCGGTCCTGCGAGAAAATCGCTCCCGTGAGCGCATACGGTGACGCAGTGTCGACCAGCGTCAGGACGTCGTCCCAATCGCCATCCTCGTAGACGTAGGCCGAGAGAATCGGACCGAAGAACTCGACCGTCATGATCTGGTGGCGCGGGTCGGTGGTCTCGAGGAGCGTCGGTGCAACGAACCAGCCCTCGCTCCGATCGCACGTGCCGCCGGCGACAACGCGCACCCGTGGGTCGCTCTTCGCCGCACTGAGGACCTGCTCCAGTCGCTTGAACGCACGTTCATCGATCACGGCACCGACGAAGACGCCATAGTCTGCCGGGTCGCCAACCTTGATCGCAGCGATTTCTTCCTTCATTCGCTTTTCGACCGCTGGCCAGAGTGACCGCGGGATGTAGCAGCGCGATGCCGCCGAGCATTTCTGTCCCTGATATTCGTACGCGCCGCGGATCAGTGCTGTCACCAGCGCTTCCACGTCGGCGCTCGGGTGCGCGAGGATGAAGTCCTTCCCGCCGGTTTCACCGACGAGGCGCGGGTACCCGCGGTAGCTGTCGATCCGCTCGGCCACACCTTTCCAGAGCGAGTGAAAGACCGGCGTCGATCCGGTGAAATGGATCCCCGCAAGGCGCGGATCGGAGAGGAGTACGTCGGTCACCGTCGCCGATTCACCGGGAATGAATTGAATCACGCCGGGCGGAAGCCCTGCCTCGCGCAGCACTTGATAGAAGACCCAGTTGGAGAGAACCGCCGTGGCTGATGGCTTCCAGAGGGTCACGTTGCCCAGAATCGCGGGGGCCGTGGGGAGGTTGCCACCGATCGCCGTGAAATTGAAGGGCGTAATGGCGTAGACGAATCCCTCGAGCGGGCGATAGTCGAGGCGGTTCCAGACACCCGGCGTCGAGATGGGCTGTTCGTGGAGAATCTGTTCGGCGTAGTGGACGTTGAAGCGCAGGAAGTCGATCAGTTCGCACGCGGCATCGATCTCCGCCTGATGCGATGTCTTCCCCTGCCCGAGCATCGTGGCGGCATTGATGCGCTGGCGCCAGGGCCCGGCGAGAAGGTCGGCCGCCTTGAGAAATACGGCGGCGCGATCGGCAAACGACCATTGCTCCCATTCGGCCTGCGCCGCGGTGGCGCCGTCGATTGCGTCCTGCAGGAGTGCGGCCGGCGCATGGTGCACCGTGGCGATCCGCTGCTGGTGGTGCTGCGGCGACGTGACCGCGGCGGTCTTCCCGCTGCGTTGCTCGGTTCCATTGACGACCGCCGGAATGTCGGTCACGGTTGCGCCGAGTTCCTTCAGTGCGGCCGACAGCGCGGCACGTTCGGCGGTCCGCGGCGCGTAGGTGAGGACCGGTTCGTTGATCGGGACGGGAATATTGCCGATGGCGCTCATGGGAGTCCGCTGCCGGATTCGGGGACCATCAATATAGAGGCGGACCGGCGCCCTGCCCGGCCGCCGCCGGGAGCGGGGAAATCGCCCAGGTCGCAGCGGGACTGCATGGCGCACCGCGCGGGCGCCCGGTAGACTTCCGACTGTCAATCCCCGGAGCCTTTGTGACCGCCGTTCGTTCCCTCCGTTTCATCCGCCGCCCGGTATCGGCATTCGCCCTCGCGCTCATCATCGCCGGGTGCAATCGCGGCAACACTGGCGGGGGCGCGCGCGTGGTGTGCGTGTCGAAGCAGATCAACGAAGATCTCTACGCCATCGGCGCCGAGAATGTCCTGGTGGCGCGCGACCTGACGTCGGTCTATCCCGAGCAGATCATCAAGCTGCAATCGGTCGGCTACCATCGGGCCCTCAACGCCGAGGGGATCATCTCGATGAAGCCGACGCTCTTCCTCAACGATGGCAATCTCGGACCCGACGCCGTGGTCGAGCAGGTGAAGAAGGTCGGCATCCCCACCCTCACCCTCAATCCCGGCAACACGATGGACAGCGCCCAGGCGCTGATCGAGGCGCTCGGAAACCTCTTCCACCGTGAGCACCAGGCCGACAGCGTCGTGGCGGCGTGGAAGGCCGGGATGGATTCGGTCTTCGCCGATACGGCGAAATGGGGGCAAGGACACCGGCCGCGCGTGCTGATCATTCACTTCGGACAGATTCGCAACAACTATCTCGCGCTCAAGCGCGGCGGCCCCGCCGACCAGATGCTGCACTGGGCCGGCGCCGACAACGCCATCGACTCGGCGGGGGGCATGTCGCAACTCACCCCCGAACTGATTGCGCGCGCTGCGCCCGACATCATCATCGCCACCGAGGTGGGCTTCGATCGCTATGGGTCGGTGGAGAAGTTCAAGACAATGCCCGGCATAGCGCTGACGCCGGCCGGGCAGTCGAACCGGATCTACCGGATCACCGAGCAGAAGATCATGTACTTCGGGCCGCGCACCCCGGCGGTGGTTCGCGAGCTGGCGGGACTGGTCCATCAGTGAGATGCTGAAGCGGCTCAGCAATCGCTCGTTCCATGCACTGCTCGCCGTCGGCCTCGCGCTGGCGATGGTGGCCTCGGCGTCGATCGGTGACTTCGTCTTTCCGCTGCGGGAGATGGCGCGGTTCATCGGCCAGGCGTTCCACCTCATTCCGCTGACAACCGCCGACACGCTCGATCGCAACGTCTTTCTCCAGCTCCGCCTGCCGCGCGTCCTTCTCGGCACCGTGACCGGCGCGGTCCTCGGCGTGTCGGGGACGCTGATGCAGGGGCTTTTCCGCAATCCGATCGTCGAACCGGGGCTGGTTGGCACCTCCGCCGGTGCCGCACTCGGCGCCGCACTGGTCTTTGTCCTGGGCGGCAAGGCGACACTCGCGTTCACTGCTCCGCTCGGCTCGGCCGCGGTGCCGGTCTTCGCCTTCGCCGGTGGCTTTGCCGCGACGGTTCTTGTGTACCGGGTATCGCGGTCGTTCGGCAAGGTGAATGTGTTCACGCTGCTGCTGGCGGGGATTGCCGTCAACGCCGTCTCGTCCGCGGGCACCGGGTTTCTCTCGTACATCGCCCGCGATCCGCAGGCACGCAATATCACCTTCTGGAATCTCGGCACCTTCACTACGGCCGATTGGCGCGGTGCCGTGATCGTGACGGTGACGTTCGCGATCTGCTATCTCCTGTCCGTGCGCTACGGCAAGGCACTGAACGCGCTGATGCTGGGCGAGGACGAAGCGACGTACACCGGCCTCGATCCGGCGCGCTTCATCTGGCCGCTCCTGGTGGTGAATACACTGATGGTCGCGATGGCGACGGCGATGGTGGGTGTGATTGCCTTCATCGGCCTGGTGGTGCCGCATGTGCTTCGACTCCTCAAGTCCTCGGACTACACCTTCCTGATCCCGGGGTCGGCGCTCCTCGGCGCAATGCTGATGGAGATCATCGACGTGGTGGCGCGGCTGGTGATCGCGCCGGCCGAACTGCCGATCGGCATCATCACCGCGGTCGTCGGTGCACCGGTCTTTCTCGGGATTCTGATCCGGCAGCAGCGGCGCGGTGGCGGCGCATTCTATGGTTGAACTGCACGACGTCTCCTTCACCGCCGGCGCCACGCCGATCCTGCACCACGTCGACGCGCAATTCGCCCCGGGTCGATTCAACGTGATTCTCGGCCCCAACGGTGCCGGAAAATCGACGCTCCTCAAGGTCGCGACCGGAACGCTCAAGCCGAGCACCGGCACGGTTCGCTACGACAACGCCGACGCCGCGTCCTGGCCTCCCGACGTGCTCGCTCGACGGCGCGCGGTCCTCTCGCAGCACATGGAGCTCCCTTTTCCGCTGGCGGTCGAAGACGTGGTGCTGATGGGGCGGTACCCGCACTACGCCAGGACGCCGGCGCGGCGCGACCGCGACATCGTGAACCAGGCGCTCGAACTGGTGGGGATGGCCGACCGCCGCCAGCAGATCTATTCGACGCTGTCGGGCGGGGAGCGACAGAAGACGCATCTCGCGCGGGTGCTGGCGCAGATCTGGGCGGGAGATGACGCATCCGGTCCGCGGTATCTCTTTCTCGACGAGCCCACCGCCTCGCTCGACATTCACTATCAGATTCACCTGCTCGACGTCGCGCGCGGACTGCTCGCCGATGGATGCACCGTCGTCGCGGTCCTGCACGACCTCAACATCGCCCTCCGCTACGGCGACACCTTCGTCGTACTCAGCGGCGGCACGGTTGCCTGCGCCACCGACCGGCGCGACGCCGTGTCGCGCGAATTGCTGGAAGGGGTCTTCCGGGTGCGGGCGCACCAGATCGTCGACCCCATCGCCGGACGGACGCTGTGGGAGTTCTCGCTCTAGATTACCTTTGTCCCGACTTTGCCGGAGATTCCATCGATGCGCCGCAGTCTGATGCCCCTCGTTCTCGCCGCGGCCCTGACCGTTGCGGGATGCCGTGACTACGATCGTTACGGGTACGTCTCCTCCGAGAAGGGGCTCATCTCCCCCGACGAATACGCCCGCTACGGTCCCGACCAGGCGATCGCCATGGCGATCGGCCGCGAGTTCGGGAAGGCGTACGCGGGCCGGAGCGCGGCGGATTTCGGCAAGCAGGCGGACGCGGCGATTGCCTACTCCAAGAAGTACCCCCAGGTGGCGAATGTGGCATCCGATTCACTCGGCTACCGGCTCGTTGTCACCTTCGCCGACGGATGGGCAACTCAGGTGACGCCGATCACCGATGGCAAGAACGGCGACCAGACGGCGAATCTGCCGAAGGGCAAATAGCGCAACTGCACGAAGGACCGATCGACACTCACGCATTGCACGGCTGAAGCACCCAGCCGGAGGGACCGCGCCATGACCACCAATACCTCCCCTCCGGACCTCACTCCCGAACTCCTCTATCTCCTGAGCGGCGACGCCGCCGATCTCGCCGAGGCGACCAGCGACCTCCGGGCCGCGGACATCGCCGAGGCGGTGAATCACCTCCCGGCCGAAGCGGCCGCCAAGGTGGTCGGCGCGCTCCCGTTCGCGCTCGCCGTGCAGATCTTCGACGAGCCCGAACTCGAGCGGCGCGGCGAGATCTTCGAACAACTCCAGGTCCCCGTGGCGGGACCGCTGGTCGACGCCCTCTCCGCCGACCAGCAGGCCGATCTTTACCGCGAGCTGACGCCGGAAGCGCGTTTGCGGCTGATGCCGTTCCTGCAGGCCGGGACGCGGGAAACGCTGCGCACGCTGATGAACTACCCGGCCACGTCGGCGGGCGGGATCATGACGACCGAATTCGTCAGCGTGCCCTCGACGTGGACCGCCGACGAGGTCAAGCGCTACATCGCCGAGGTGGGCGAGGCGAAGGAAACGGTGTACGCGATCTACATCATCGATCCGGCGGAGAACACCCTGGCCCGGGTGATCTCGCTGCGCGAAGTGATGATGGTGCCGGGTGACACCAATGTGCTCAAGATCGGCGACGACCGCCCGCCGATTTCGGTCGACCCGTTGATCGATCGTGAGGAGGCGGCGCGGCTCATCTCCAAGTACAACCTCCTCGCGCTACCGGTGGTCAACGATCACGACCGGATGCTCGGCATCGTCACGGTCGACGATATCATCGACGCGCTGGTGTCGGAGCAGACCGAGGACGTGCAGAAGCTCGGCGGCATGGAGGCGATCGACGAGCCGTACCTCCAGATCAGTTTCCTCGAAATGCTCAAGAAGCGCGCCGGGTGGCTGGCGATTCTCTTCGTGGGCGAGACGCTGACCGCGCAGGCGATGGGGCACTTCGAGGCGGAGATCGCGGCGGCGCCGGTGCTGGCACTCTTCATCCCGTTGATCATCTCGTCCGGCGGAAATTCCGGATCGCAGTCGACGTCGCTGATCATCCGGGCGATGGCACTCAACGAGCTCACCTTGCGTGATTGGTGGCGGGCCCTGGTTCGCGACATTCCCACCGGATTCGCGCTGGGCGCGATGCTCGGCGCAATCGGCTTCTGCCGCATTCTCCTGTGGCAGTTTCTCTCGGCGCGCCATTATTCGCTGTTCGGGATGACGCTGGGACTCGATTACGGCAGGCATTACATGCTGGTGGCCGGCACCGTATTCTCGGCGCTGATCGGCGTGGTCCTCTTCGGGTCGGTGGCCGGGTCGATGCTCCCGTTCGTGCTGCGATGGTTCCGACTCGACCCCGCCAGCGCGTCGGCGCCGTTCGTGGCGACGCTGGTCGACGTGACCGGGCTGGTGATCTACTTCAGCGTGGCGTTCGCGATATTGCACGGGACACTGCTGTAGCGCTTGCCTTCGCACCGCCGGCAGCCATTATAGTAATGATTACTATACCGTGAACGCAGATGGCTGGCGAAGGTGCGAGCCGCATTCCGGCCGCTAGCCGAGCCGCAGCTTCAGGCGCGCGGCACGGACGTCAAGCACTTCGCGAACTTTTCGGAGCAGCACCATCGGCGTGTAGGGTTTCTGCAGAAAGATCGAATCGGCGCCGAGGATGCCGTGGTTGATCACCGCGTCACGAGCGTAACCCGACGCGAAGATGATCGCGATGTCAGGCCGGCTGGCGCGGAGACGGTCGGCCAGTTCAGGTCCCCCCACCAGCGGCATGATGACGTCGGTCACCAGCAGGTCGATACCATCCGCGTTGTTGGCAGCCAGTCGATATGCCTCCTCGCCGTTGGCCGCAACCAGCACCCGGTAGCCATGCCGCTCCAGCGCACCGGCGGCAAGCTGGCGGACCTCGGCCTCGTCTTCGACCACCAGAATCGTTTCGTGTCCGCCAGCCGCCGGCGTGGCGGATCGGTCGCCAGCATCGGGCTCAACCGGCTCACTTGTCACGGGGAAATAGAGCTTGAACGTCGTACCGGCGCCGGGTTCGCTGTAGACCCAGATGTGCCCGTTGCTCTGATTGACGATGCCATGGACCGCGGCGAGGCCCAGTCCGGTCCCCCGACCCACTTCCTTGGTTGTGAAGAACGGTTCGAAGATGCGTCGTTGAATCGCCTCGTTCATGCCGGTGCCAGTGTCCGTGATCGCGATCAGGACATACTCACCGGGTTTCACCGCGGGTCGGCGCAGTGCGTAACTCGCATCAAGGTCGACATTGGCGGTCTCGATCGTGAGCGAACCGCCGCCCGGCATCGCGTCGCGCGCGTTGAGCGCCAGGTTGAGAATCACCTGCTCGAGCTGGCCTGGATCGACGTAGATGGGCCTGATGTCGCGTCCGAGCGACAAGGTGAGGCGGATATCCTCCCCGATCACGCGCCGTAGGAGCTTGCCGGTCCCTTCGACGACGCTGTTGGGATCGAGGACTCGAGGCTCCATCAGTTGCTGCCGACCGAAAGCCAGGAGTTGCCGCGTCAGCCGCGCCGCGCGCATCACGTTTCGGTCGATCTCCTCGAGCGACTCTGCGGCCGGGTGGTCGAGCGGAAGTACGGCCGACGCCGTTTCAGCGAAGCCGAGGATTGCTGTCAGGATGTTGTTGAAGTCGTGGGCGATCCCTCCGGCCAGGATGCCAATTGCTTCCATCTTCTGCGCTTGCTGGAACTGCTGCTCGAGATTTTTCCTCGACGTCACGTCGATCACGGCCGTGACGATCTCGACTGGACGGCCCGCGTAGTCGCGCACGACGGTGGGATGCGAGTTCATCCAGCGGTACGAACCATCGGCGTGACGTAGCCGGTATTCCAGCGAGACCGTCCGCCCCGAAAGGACATTCTCGAATTCATGCAGCGTGCGGTCCAGATCATCGGGGTGAATCTGCTTCTGCCACCAGCCGGGCCCCTGTACCTCTGCGACCGAGTAACCGAGCATTCGGGTGACGCCTTCGGTGACAAGGCTGAACACGGTCGGCGCCCGCGTCGGACTCTCGGGGGACAGTGGAACGGAAAGCAGCGTGGCCGCGCTCGATGCCAGGACATGCTCAAGTCTGGCGCGCGCCTCGTCGAGTTGCGTGTTCGATCGGCGCAGGTCGTCTTCGGCCTTCTTGCGGGCGCTGATGTCGACCACCGACGCAAGCACCAGCAGGCCGTCCGGCGTGGTGATCGGGTTCAGGCCGATTTCGACCGGCACCGCGCTCCCGTCCTTGTGCTCGCCAAAAAGGTCGCGCCCGACCCCCATGAACCGGCGGGCAGGGTGGGCGACAAATCCGGCTCGCAGGCCGGGATGGGCCGCGCGGCTCGGCGACGGAACCAGCCGTTCAACCGGCGAACCGATGAGTTCGTCGCGCGAATAGCCAAAGAGTCGCTCGATCTCGCGGTTTACATACTGGATTCGTCCACCGGCATCCACGATCATCATCCCGTTTGGCGCCGCTTCGATCGCGAGCGTGAAGCGGGCCTCCAGCGACTTGCGACCGGTAATGTCGCGCGCGATTCCCGACGAACCGATCAATTCGCCGTCGTCAGAGCGGACCGGCGAAATCGTTAGCGACACGTCGATGTCGCGGCCAGCCTTGGTGCGCCGCACTGTTTCGACGCCGCTGACCGGAGCCCCCGCGCGCAATCGTTCGAGAATCTGCTGCAGTTCGGGGCGCTGTTGCTCCGGAACGACCAATTCGATGTGACGGCCGATCGCTTCGACCGCGGTGTAGCCGTACATCCGTTCCGCGCCAGGATTCCAGGAGGTGATGATGCCGTCAAGAGTCTTGGTGTAGATCGCGTCGCTGGAAGACTCGATGATGGCGGAAAAGAGTCGCAGCCGCTCGGCGTCGCCGGATGGCGTCCGGCGCTCAGACATTCTCGTGACCAATGCTGGCGCACGAGGCCCGATGACGCCGCTCGCCGCCGACAAACGGGACGAGTTGGAATAACCCGATGCAAGTGCACCGGCAGTGAACCGTCAGGAGAATCGCCATAATCGACCGGGAAGGGCCGCCGACCGCGGCAGTGAAATTGTTTGCGGTATCCTATGGTACGGCGCGTGGCGCGAAACCGCAAATCATTGCGAATATGACGATTGGATAACACATGCAAGCTGACCGCATTATGACATTACCATCATCAACGAGATGCAAGACTCAAGTTCGACAAGATTCCTTGATAAGTCCTGCATCACAATTTCCGAACGGCACCGGCGGGGCTGAACAGGGCTGATGAGTCTTGCCACTAGATTTCCGGCATGAAGCCCAAGCCGCTCATCACCGTCGCCGTGATCCTGGCCTTCATCGCCTTCCTCGCCTGGTCCACCCTGTCGGCCCAGAAGGTGACCTGCAAGGTGTGCGTCGCCTACAACGGCAAAACCAACTGCGCCACCGCATCACACGAGAACCAGGCCGAGGCCGCGAGGTCGGCCCAGACCACCGCGTGCGGGCCGGTTGCCCAGGGGATGAACGACGCCATCGCCTGCCAGCGCCGCGAGCCGGTTTCGCAGCAATGCCAGGCCACTTAGCCGTAAGCCCTTGCAGGGTATTACTTTGGACGACCATTCCTGCACAGCGGCTCGGGCTCCACGACTACCGGAACGCCACCGTCCCCACCATTGTTATATCGACTGCAAAGGGCCCGGAGTCCGGTCGGACCTCGAAGCGGCCGTGGCCCGGATCGTGAAGCACGCGATCAGCGGCAGGAACCAGGGAAGGACAACCAGGAAGCTGATGAGCCTGACAGACGCAGCACGACGGATGGCGCGGAAGGTCGAGGTCCTTCGCGACCTCGAAAACACCGTCCATGAGATGATGGTCGAACACGATCGCAAGCGCGAGCTCTGGTTTCCCAGCGAACTGCTGGCGCCGGCTCCCGGCGTCGACGCCGACACGCATCTCAAGGCCTTGCGCGAACGCGTCGCCGGAATCCCCGATGCGTGCCGCGCGGCACTCGCCCTCAATACGCTGACCGAGGAAGGGCTGCCCCATTTCCATCGCATCATCGCCGTGTATCTCGGCGAGGATTCGCACTGGCGCAACTGGAACAACCTCTGGACCGCCGAGGAAGACCGCCACGGGACCGTCCTGAGCGAATACATGCGCGACACCAATGTCGTCGATCAGCGCAAGATGGAGCAGCTCAAGTTCGAATACATCAAGGCGGGATTCAATCCGGAGTGGGACAAGGATCCGTATCGCGTCTTCGTCTACACCACGCTGCAGGAGCGAGCCACCCAGTTCTCGCACGCCAACACCGGCCGCGTGATCGAAGAGTACGAGCCGCTCCTGGGCGGAATTCTCGCCAAGATCGCGATGGAAGAGGCGCGTCACTTCACCTTCTATCGCAAGGTCTTCACCGAGATCCTCAAGCGTGATCCGAGCGAAGCACTCCGTTCGGCCGCGCAAGTCCTCCCGGCGATCGACATGCCCGGCGTCACGATCCCCGGGTTCAAGGAATTCGCCGACGTGATCCGGCGGTCGGGGATCTACGGCCCCCGCGACTATCTGCGCATCGTGCAGGACCAGCTGGCGCACTGGAGAATCGAGGCGCTCGAAGGTCTCGACGAATGGGGCCGCAAGGCGCAGGAACGGATGCTCGAAGTTCCCGAACGCCTCAAGCGGATCGCCGATCTCATGGAGACGCGTTCTCGCGCCAAGACTTTCGCGTTCGAGGTGGCATTCGCGCGCGAGTTCGTGATGGAGTAAGCGCGGTTGCCCGAAACATTGCTCGTCGATATCGTCGTGGGCGCCCGCATCGTTGTGGCGGGCGCCTTTGTGTTGTCCGCCATCGTCGCCCTTACCCACTGGGCGGTGCGGCGCGGATCGGTCTCGGCTTTCGGTCGGTGGCCGCGCCTGGTCCGCCGGGCCAGTGATCCGGTCGTCGTTCCGCTCGAGCGCCGGCTGGTCCGCGCTGGCGCGAATCCGCAGGACGCGCCGATCTGGCTGGTCGGGGTCGTCGTCATTGCCGGGCTTGGCTTCATTGCGCTGGTCAACTGGCTCATCGGATTCCTGGTCACGGCGTACCAGAGCGTCGAGAGCGGTTTTCTCCTGGCGCTGCTGGTGCACTCGCTCTTCGAGATCCTGATGTTTGCGGTGATGATCCGGGTGATCGCGTCGTGGCTCGGCATCGGGCCGTACTCGAAGCCGATGCGGGTGGTCCACGCCCTCACGGACTGGCTGATCGACCCGCTGCAACGCGTCATTCCGCCGATCGGTATCTTCGATGTGACACCGATCGCCGCCTACTTTCTGCTATATTTGGCCGAGGGCGTGGTGATGCGAGGTCTCTTCTAGAGCCCGTGGCGATTTCCAGCGACTTGCGGCCACGAAAAACAATCCGCTAAGGCGATTCCAGCGTGATCGATCCCCGTCATCAGCGTACCGCGCGCCTCCGGCGATTGCCTTCCCTGCTGGCTGAACGCATCCTCCTCCTCGACGGCGCGATGGGGACGATGCTGCAGCGCGCCGGGCTGGTCGAGGCCGACTATCGCGGTGAGCGGTTCGCCGATTCCGCGCGCGACCTCAAGGGAAACCACGACCTTCTCTGCATCACCCGGCCGACGATCGTGGGCGATGTGCACGCCGCGTATCTCCAGGCCGGCGCCGACATCATCGAAACCAACTCGTTCAACGCCACACGCATCTCGCAAGCCGAGTACGGGATGCAGGATGTGGTGCGCGACATCAACGTTGCCGCAGCGCAGGTCGCGCGCGATGCCGCCGACGCATTCGAGACCGCGGATCGGCCGCGCTACGTCGCAGGCGTCCTCGGCCCGACGTCGGGAACGGCGTCGATTTCTCCTCGCGTCGACGATCCGGCGTTCCGCAACGTCTCCTTCGATCAACTCGCAGCGGCGTACCGGGAAGCCGCGCACGCGCTCGTCGACGGCGGTGCCGACATCCTCCTGATCGAGACGGTATTCGACACGCTCAATGCCAAGGCCGCGGTCTTCGGCGTCGAACAGCTCTTCGACGACCTGGGCTTTCGCGTTCCGGTGATGATTTCGGGGACAATCACCGATCGCAGCGGGCGGACGCTGTCGGGCCAGACCGCGGAAGCATTCTGGATTTCGCTGGCGCACGCGAAGCCGCTGTCGATCGGGCTCAACTGCGCGCTGGGGCCCGATCTTCTTCGCCAGTACGTGCAGGATCTGGCGCGCGTCGCCGATGTCGCGGTGAGTGCGCATCCCAACGCCGGCCTTCCCAACGCCCTCGGCGGATATGACCTCGATCCCGCCACGATGGCCGCGGAACTGGGCGAATGGGCGCGCTCGGAGCTGGTGAACATCGTGGGCGGCTGCTGCGGAACCACACCCGAGCACATCGCGGCGATTGCCGCAGCAGTGCGTGGTGTGAAGCCTCGCCATGTCGTCCTGAGCGACGCGAAGGGGCAGAGTGACGCGCGGCGCGGCTCCATCCCTTCGCCTGCGGCTCAGGGTGACACGTCGACCGCTCTCGCCGGCCTCGAACCGTTCCTCATCCGGCCCGATTCGCTCTTCGTCAATGTCGGCGAGCGCACCAACGTGACCGGGTCGCGCCGCTTTGCGAAACTGATCCAGGAGCACCAGTACGAAGCCGGACTCGAGGTTGCACGGCAGCAGGTCGACGCCGGCGCACAGATGATCGACGTCAACTTCGACGAAGGGCTCCTCGACGGCGAAGCGGCGATGACGACCTTCCTTCGTCTCATGGCATCGGACCCCGCGATCGCGCGCGTCCCGGTGATGGTCGATTCGTCGAAATGGAGCGTCCTCGAGGCCGGCCTCAAGTGTCTGCAGGGAAAAGGCGTGGTCAACTCGCTGTCGCTCAAGGAAGGCGAGGCGAAATTCCTGGAGCAGGCGCGCCTGGTGCGTCGGTACGGTGCCGCCGCGGTGGTGATGGCATTCGACGAAAAGGGCCAGGCCGAAACCGTCGAGCAGCGCGTCAATATCATGGAGCGGGCGTACCGCCTCCTGGTCGACACGGTGGGATTCGCGCCCGGTGATGTGATCCTCGACGCGAATGTTTTCGCGGTAGGAACCGGAATCGAAGCGCACGCCGAGTATGGCAACGCCTTCGTCGAGGCAGTGCGCCAGGCGAAGGTTCGCTGTCCCGGTGCGCTCACGAGCGGCGGAATCAGCAACGTGTCGTTTTCGTTCCGCGGCAACGACGCCGTGCGCGAGGCGATTCACGCGGTCTTCCTCGAACGCGCCATCGCCGCGGGACTCGACATGGGGATCGTCAACGCCGGACAGTTGCCGGTGATCGATGATCTCGATCCGGAACTCCGCGAACGGGTAGCCGATGTCCTCTGGAATCGTCGTCCCGACTCAACCGAACGCCTCCTCGAAGTGGCCGATCGCGCCAGGGGACTCGCGGCGGCCACGGCCGATCTTGCCTGGCGCAGTGGAACGGCGGAAGCGCGCCTTTCGCATGCGCTGGTGCACGGTATTGTCGAATTCATCGAGGCCGACACCGAGGAGGCGCGGCAGAACGCGGCGCGCCCGCTCGATGTGATCGAAGGGCCGCTGATGGCGGGCATGAACGTCGTGGGCGACCTGTTCGCGGCCGGGAAGATGTTTCTCCCGCAGGTGGTCAAGAGCGCTCGGGTGATGAAGCGAGCCGTCGCCTATCTGATCCCGTTCCTCGAGGCGCAGCGCGGCAGCGAACCCGTGCGCCGCAGCGGCCGGATCCTCATGGCGACCGTCAAGGGCGATGTCCACGACATCGGCAAGAACATCGTGGGCGTCGTGCTGCAGTGCAATGAATGGGAAGTGATTGATCTCGGCGTGATGGTACCGGCAGCCACGATCATCGAAACCGCGCGCCGCGAGAAAGTTGACATGGTCGGACTATCCGGGCTGATCACGCCTTCCCTCGACGAGATGGCGTTCGTTGCATCGGAATTCGAGCGTGAACGGTTCGACCTCCCGATCCTGATCGGCGGGGCCACGACGTCGCGCACGCACACCGCGCTACGCATCGCGCCGGCGTACAGCGGCCCGGTGGTTCACGTGCTGGACGCGTCGCGCGCCGTTCCCGTGGCCAATTCGCTCCGGGACCCGGCGAAGCGACCAGCCTTCGCGTCGGCAGTGGCGGTGGAGTACGCCGGGATCCGCGCTGCGCGCGCCGGCGAGCACGAAGGCACGCTGATCACGATCGAGGCGGCGCGCGGCAATGCCTTCAAGATCGATCTCGCGCATGAACCTCCGGTGCCCGCGTTCACCGGAATACTCGACTTCGATCGCTGGCCGCTTGCCGACCTTCGGCGGCGCATTGACTGGACGCCATTTTTCCAGACGTGGGAGATGCCGGGGACGTATCCGTCAATCCTCGAACACGCCGATCATGGTCGCGCCGCACGCGAGCTGTTTGCCGATGCCGAGCGACTCCTCGACGAGGTGGAGCGCACCGGCGCGCTCGTCGCACGCGGAGTGGCCGGCTTCTGGCCGGCGAACGCCTGCGGTGACGATATCATCATCTATCGGGACGACAGTCGCGGCGCCGAACTCACCCGGATCCACACGCTTCGCCAGCAAGCGCAGCGCAAGGACAACCGGCCATCGCTGGCGCTCGCCGATTTCATTGCACCGGTCGAAAGCGGCATCTCCGACTACATCGGAGCGTTCGCCGTCACGACTGGCCACGGGCTCACCGCGCTGATTGACGCCGCAAAGGCCGGACACGACGACTATCGCGCCATCATGCTCTCGGCCCTCGCCGATCGCCTGGCCGAGGCATTCGCCGAGCGGCTGCACGAGGAGGTGCGCCGGGTGCATTGGCCATATGCTCCGGATGAAGCATTGCCCAACGACGATCTGATCCATGAGCGCTATCAGGGGATTCGTCCGGCGCCCGGATACCCGGCGTGTCCCGATCACACCGAGAAGAGCATCATCCGCGACCTTCTCGATCTCGAACGCACGACGGGGATCACGCTCACCGAGTCGTTCGCGATGTGGCCGGGTGCCTCGGTGAGCGGCTGGTATTTCTGGCGCCCCGACGCCCGATATTTCGGAGTGGGCCGGATCGGCCGCGATCAGGTGAAGGACTACGCCCGCCGCAAGGGATGGGACGTGGCGACCGCGGAGCGTTGGCTCTCGCCGGTGCTGGGCTACGCCAGGACAGGTCGATGACGACGCTTCGCGACCTGATCGCTGACGGCCGCATTCATCTCGTCGATGGTGCGATGGGCACCATGCTCTACGACAAGGGCGTCTTTCTCAACACCTGCTTCGACGAACTCGTGGTGCGGGCGCCCGACGTGGTCGCCAGCGTCCACGCCGCGTATGCCGAGGCCGGCGCCGAGATCATCGAAACCAATACCTTCGGCGCCAATCCGGCCAAGCTGGCGCAGTACGGGCTGGGCGCCGATGTCGAGTCGCTCAACGCAGCCGCCGTCCGTCTCGCACGGGGCGCGGTGAGGCCCAGTTCCGTGGTCGTCGGTGCGATCGGTCCGCTCGGCGTACGGCTTGAGCCGTTTGGCGAACTCGGTCGCGACGAGGCGGCGGCGATGTTCGGCCGCCAGGTCGACGGGTTGCTCGCCGGCGGGGTCGATGGTTTCTGCCTCGAAACATTCTCGGACGTGGCTGAACTCGAAGTCGCGGTGAAAGCGGTGCGCGATCGCAGTGGCCTCGCCGTGATGGCTCAGGTGACCGTTGGGCCGGATGGCCGCACGGCGTATGGCACGGCACCGGAAGCGTTCGGGCCGGCGCTGGAAGCCGCCGGCGCCGACGTCATCGGAATCAACTGTTCCATCGGCCCGCAGGTTGTCCTCGAAGCGGTGGAGCGACTCGTCCGCGTGGTGCACGTGCCGGTATCGGCGCAGCCGAACGCCGGACTCCCCCGCGATGTCGCCGATCGCAAGATCTACATGGCGTCGCCGGAGTACATGGCAGAATATGCCCGGCGCATGGTCGAAGCCGGAGTGCGCTTCGTGGGCGGATGTTGCGGGACAACGCCCTCGCATATCCGGGCAATTCGATCATTCGTGCGCAGCACGCAGCCGAGGACGCCGGCAGCCACGACGCCTATGACGGAGATCACCGGGAGCGCGCGTGGTGTCACCGAGGTTCCCCTGGCCGAGCGCTCGAGTTTCGGCGCCAAGCTCGCCGCCGGGGCATGGATCACGACGGTGGAGATCGTTCCGCCGCGCGGCGTCGATGCCGGCCCGATGCTGGCACAGGCGCGCGCGCTCAAGGCCGCCGGGATCGACGCCGTCAACATCCCCGATGGTCCGCGGGCGCAGAGTCGTCAGGGCGCCCTCATCTCCGGACTCCTGATCGAGCGTGAAGTCGGTCTCGAGGCGGTGGTCCACTACGCCTGCCGTGATCGCAATCTCCTCGGCATGCTTTCCGATCTGCTGGGTGCCGCTGCGGCCGGGCTTCGCAATCTGCTGATCGTCACCGGCGACCCGCCCAAGATGGGCCCGTATCCCGACGCAACGGCGGTGTTCGACATCGACGCCATCGGGCTCACCAACCTCGTGGCGCGACTCAATCGCGGGCTCGATCCCGGCGGCAACCCGATCGGGGCTCCCACTCGGTTCGTCCCGGGGGTTGGCGTCAATCCCGCCGCCACCGACCCCGATCGCGAGCTGCGACGCTTCGCGTGGAAAGCGGAAGCCGGGGCGCGATTCGCGATGACACAACCGGTCTTCGATCTGGTTCAGCTGGAAGTCTTCCTGGCGCGCGCCGCCGAATTCCGGGTTCCGATCATCGCCGGGATCTGGCCGCTGGTGTCATTGCGCAATGCCGAGTTCCTGGCCAACGAGGTTCCCGGCGTGACCGTCCCGACCAGCACGCTCCACCGGATGCGCGCCGCGAGCGACCGCGGGAAGGAGGCGGCGCTGGCCGAAGGGATCGCGATCGCGCGCGAGATGCTCGCGGCGGTGCGCGGAACTGTGGCCGGCGTGCAAGTCTCGGCGCCGCTGGGAAAGGTGGACGTGGCGCTGGAGGTGCTGGGGTAGACGCTGTTCCCCCTTATCTTCTCGCGTCTCCCTCTTCTGAGTCGCTCGATGACGCTCGCCACCGCCGCAGCCCCGCTCACTGTCCTCTCCGAGGAAGAGGAACTCTTCCGTCAGACGGTGCGTGAATTCGCCGAAACGGTGGTGGCGCCCCACGTCCACGAGATGGACGAGGCCTCCCAGATGCGCCCCGAGCTGATCGCCAGCTTCTTCGAGCTCGGGCTGATGGGGATCGAGATCCCTGAGCAATTCGGTGGCGCTGGCGGAACGATCTTCCTGGCGATGCTGGCGATCGAGGAGCTGGCCCGGGTCGACGCCTCGGCGGCGATCTACGTCGACGTGCACAACACGCTTTTCAACAATGCCCTGATTCGCCGGGCCAATGACGAACAGAAGGCGCGCTACTTCCCGCGCCTCACGACCGACCTCCTCGGCGCGTTCGCGCTCTCGGAGCCTGCGTCGGGATCCGACGCATTCGCCCTTGAATGTCGCGCAACGCAGGACGGCGACGATTGGCTGCTCACCGGACGGAAATTCTGGATCACCAGCGGGGCCGAGGCCGGAATCTTCATTGTCTTTGCGAACATCGATCCGTCGATGGGGTACAAGGGGATCACTGCGTTCCTCGTCGAGCGCGACTTTCCCGGCTTCAGCGTCGGAAAACGCGAGAAGAAACTCGGCATCCGCGCATCGAGTACCGTGGAACTGATCCTTGAGAAATGCCGGGTCCCGGCGGCCAACGTTCTCGGGCCGGTCGGCCAGGGGTACAAGATCTCCATCGAGACCCTCAATGAGGGGCGGATCGGGATCGGGGCTCAGATGGTGGGGATTGCCCAGGGGGCGCTCGACGCCGCCTCGCGCTATATCGGGGAGCGGAAGCAGTTCGGCAAGACACTTGCAGAGTTTCAGGGCGTTCAGTTCCAGGTTGCCCAGATGGCGACCGATCTTGAAGCCGCCCGCCTGATGGTCTACAACGCCGCCAGGCTCAAGGACGCCGGGCTCCCCTTCACCCGCGAGGCGGCGATGGCGAAACTCTTCTCATCGGTCACCGCCAACCGGATCGCGGGGCAGGCCGTAGAGCTGTTCGGCGGATACGGTTACAGCCGGGAATACCCGGTCGAAAAGTTCTACCGCGACGCCAAGATCGGCGTGATCTACGAGGGAACCAGCAACATGCAATTGCAGACGATCGCGAAGTTGCATTTGAAGTAAGTCACGGAACCCCAGGCCGAATCGTCTTGTAATAGTGCCATTGGACCACTCACCACGGATCACGATGTCCCGTTTCGCCGTAGTCACCGCCCTCATTGTCGCAGTCCCTTTGGCGACCCGTGCCCCGCGCCTGAGCGCGCAGAGCGCGGCGGCGGTGACCCCGGTTCTCGACGCCTGGTGGAGCCGCACTTCGCACCGCTCGCCGGGAACCTGGGGCGTCGTTGTCGCCGACCAGAACGGCCATGTGCTCTGGCAGGTGAACGAAGACAATCCGATGATCCCCGCATCGACGGTCAAGGTTCTCACGACGGGTTTCACCCGGACTGCAGTGGGCGGCGACGCTCGGCGCGCGACCCGCGTGATCGGATCGGGACACATCGATTCGGCAACCGGAATGTGGGTGGGACGCTGGGCGCTCGAGATGAACGGCGACCCGACGCTCGAACGCGCCGACCGGACCGGGCCCACGCTGGAACAACTCGCCCAGCAGCTCGCCGCGATCGGAATTCATCATCTGGTCGGGCCGCTCGACGTGACCACCAGTTCTGCCACGACCGTCGGTCAGCCACGCTCGATCTATCCGGCGGTCTGGTCGGATCGATTCCGCGGCCGGATCTACGCGCCGCCCATCGGCCCGATCACGCTCAACGAGAATGTCGTGTCGGTCACTGTTGGCCCCGGTGCCAGGATCGGCGCCCGCCCCGTCGTGATCGGTGATGCGCCGAGCGGAGTGGGCACGCTGGTCGACATGGCGGCCAAGACCGTCGCCGGCCGCGGAACAGGGCTCCATTTCTCGCCCGGCAAGGATGGACGTTGGGTGGTGAGCGGGAAGGTCGGCCTGCACGGTCGGCCCCGGCGCTTTGAAGCGGTGTCGTCGGATCCCACGGCAGTCCTCGAAGCCGCATGGCAGCACGCGACCGCCGCCGCGGGTATCCAGTGGACCCGCGCTTCCGCAATGTCGGCGCCCGTGATGACCAATAAGCGCGTCCTCGCCGAAGTCGCCTCGGCGACGTTCGATTCGATCGCCCACGAGGTCAACACCCGGTCGCTCAACATCGGCGCCGAGATGATGCTGCTGTGGGGTGGGAGCGATCCGACCCCGGCCGACCAGCTCACCGATTTCGTTCGCAAGGTGACCGGGCTCAACGGCGTCCATCTCGTCGACGGGAGCGGGCTATCGGAAGAAGATCGCGTCTCGCCGATCGTCTTCACCACCTATCTGGCGAAGATTCCGCAGACGGCGGCCGGGAAGAATTTCCCGATGCTCTTCCCCGCCAACGGCTTCGGCACCTTGCGCCGTCTCGCGAGCGGGCTCCCCGAAGCAGGCGTGGTTCGCGCCAAGACCGGCACACTCACCAACGTCTCGACGCTGGTCGGTTATCTCGGCCGCGACGACGGGACGCTGATCATCGCCGCGATGTACAATGGCGGCGCCCAGTACGCCGCCAAGCAGGCGCAATGGGATCTCTTCCGCAAGCTCGGTGCGCACGGAGTTGTTGTTCCGGCAGATCTGGGCGAAGATGCCGCTCTTGGCGGACCGAGCGTCAACCAGAAGTAGCGCGGCATCGTGGGTGGGGAAATGGAACAGCCGGTCGCAGTCAGCGGCCGGCTGTTGAGTTTCAGGCCTGTGTGTAGCTCGGTCAGCAGCTTATGGCGCCATTCGCGACGGTGGCGAACGGCGAGCTTGGATAGTTGTAATAGAGATGCACCGTGCCTGATGTGGATGCGGTGAAGAATGTGTCGGTGTACCCGATCGAATCACTGGTCGAGCCAGCAGCCGTGACGCCGGTGGTGTCAGATGACGGCGTCACATCGTAGACGAGATGCGGTGAGGCGTAGAGACTGCTGCGAATCCGGAACTTGTTTCCGCACACGTACGTGAGAGTGATCCACGACGTGTCGACTAACGTGTGCAGCATGTAATCCGTGTTGGCCCGCAGCATGAAGTACGCGGCGTCATTGATCACCGACCCGCCACCATACGTGCGGGCCGAGTCGAGAATGGCGGAGTAGCCCAATACCGAGATACTTGACGCGTGCGAATAGCCTTTGAGGAAATTGCACCAAGAGGAAGCGGCTGTAATCCATCCGAGATTGCACGCGCCGGTGGTCACGACCCAGAGGTGATTGTAGATGTTGAGCATCGTCCGGGACGTGGGGAAGGTATCCACGCCGACGGTTTGAATGATCTTGCTGAGGTCGGCGTACGGGTCGAGCGACGGAGCGTTAGCTACGGCGACCGAATCGTCTTCGTCGACAACGGGCAAGCTGTCACCATGATACCACGCGGTCGCGATGCCCGGCAGGCCAATTGCCTTGAGAGTGAGTGTAGGAGTTGAATCTCCGGCACCGATCCCGGCGAGTGCCACCCACGACGCTCCAGTGATTCCGCTAAATAGCTTGCGAATGACCCACACCGAATCCGGGCTTGGAACCACAATCATCGTCGGTGTCATCGTCAGCTTGATCTTGAACGACACCAACCGTTCGAGACTCCCCACATCGCTCAGAAGCGAATATGATACGATGGTCGTGTCCTGCGACATTGTGACGACACGAACTCGCGCGGTCGCGGTGAGGTTCGTGCCGGGGAGCGATTGCGCTTCGGCCCATTGTGTGTCGAAGCTAAGGAGGGCAATGATGCCTGCGAATAGCCGAGTCAAAGTTTGCATGTTATCCCCAGTTCCTTACTCTGCTGAAGATGCCAATGCTCCTGGGGGGCGGGTTCAGGATGGACACATCCGTGCAACGAATCATTCCAGAAGTCAAACACCCAGTTTTTTTCCATATAGGTGAGCGCACCAGGCGCGCCGGCTTTAGTCCTGATATCCGCGCTCCGTCCAGCGCGGTGCTCCACGTGCCCGCCGCTCCAGAGCTTCGCGGTATCGTAGTCGAAGCGCCCGCCCCAGGGGAGGCTCATATCGTTCAGAGGGAGCGGTTTGCCATGGTGTGCCGCCGCGAACGATGAAGCAAGCGTCGAAAGCATCGTTTCCATCGAGTCCGTGGCATAGTGACTGTCGGCTGTGGGGTGGGCGATCGTTGGACCAATCCACAATATCGTGCTCGACGAATCAACTCGGTGAAGGCCATCTACGCCCACTGCCAGCCTGGCCAGGGCGGTGTCAGCCGACAGATACGTCGCGCGGATTGTCTCAGGGGCCGAATACTGAGAGGACCGATAGGTGAAGGTCCCAATGGAGTCGCCAGTGCTCACAGTAGCGGGCACTGTCCCCCGCGGCTTGGCTGGCCCGCCACTGACCCCAAAGTGATGATGACCATAGGAGCCGTCTGATCCGGAACCGCCGCTATCGACCGGAATTACAACCAGCCCAATTGTGCGATTCGACAACGGGTGTCCCGCAGAGTCAATCCTGATCCTGAACTGCATTGAATCCGGCCACGCGGCGCCGGAGTATGTCGGCTTGATGTCAGCCCTGGCGAATTCCTTGGGGAGAAGGAGTGGAATGCCGTTGTTCATCGGTGTTGAGGCCGTATCGAACGAAATCACGATTCGCGGCTTCAGCGTGATCACGACGTCGTACGCCACATAGTCGCTGTGAGCTGGGTTCAGGACAAGCATATTGATCGAACCGGAAAACGAAGCAGAATCGGGGTGATTGACTCCCGCCGAGTCGCTGTATGCAAAGTCCGAAAAGGCGAAGGCGCCGGACGAATCGTACGCGGTCGCGGTGTTGCCCACGAACGTCGGATCCTCTATCAGGATGTTCGCCGCTTGAATCGGCTTCGAAAAGGTGATGGCGATCAACCTCGAGGCACTGGTACCGCTATCACTCTGGAATTCTTCCGCGGACCAGGTACTTGGCGTGTAGAACGGTGTGACCGCCCAGTCAACCGAGCCGCAAGTCCCGGTCGCGGCCGTGATCTCGCACACGGATGAATCGCCGCACGATCCACCTGAACAGAGTCGCGCGCGAGTCGCGAGAGCTGCCCGGTGCCAGGGTGTCGAGGCATGAGTCACCGAACCACCGGTGACCTGCTGAATCAGGCGGACATCGGCAGCCGGACGCCGGAGGGTGCCACGTCGTACGGAATACTTCACCCCGACCGATTGAGCGGTGGCAAATGAAAACACGTCGATGCTGGCAGGTAGCGTCTTGAGCGGGTACTCCTCGCTCGTGCCATCGACGTCGATCACGAGGGCGGCTGATGCGTCCGCTCCAGAAAGTTCGCCATTTGCGTTGATCGCGAGCGCGATCTGGTCGCCAGCGTGCCCGCTAACCTGAAACTCCGCAAGCCGGAGCAGTGCGCTGACGGAATCCTTGGCGCCGCCGGTTGCGGCGAGTGGAGTGGCGTTGTCGATGATCACACAGTCGGCGGAACAGAGGATGTTCCCGCCGGGAGTTGGAGCAGTGACTGGCCGATTGTTGACCAAGTCGGGGTCGGTCCAACACCCAACCACGCCGACAACTGCACAAAGAACCACCCCGCACAGAAGCGCCGATCCGGCGCCGTTGCTCCATCGCATGCGCTACCTCCACATGTCGCGTGATTGCCGGGCAGCCCGTCTAACACGGCGAGTGCCAGCGACCAAAGCTTCCGCCACGTGAACCCACCGCGCAATTGCTCAACCGGACGATCACCCGATCGGGTGATCACCCAAGTCAGTCAGGATCACGTGTGCTCCAGAGGTTCCGCGCGATCTCCGAGAAGAGCACGCCCAGTTCGACGCGGCCGCCAAGCCCGACCCGTTTGTAGGTCTGATGGAGCAAGGATCGAACGTTGTCGACAGAGCACCCCAGCTCGCGCGCGATTTCTGAGTTCTTGCAGCCCAGCGACACGTGTTCGGCGATCCGTCGCTTCTGCGGCGACGTCGCGAGCAATACGCGCAGACGACCAGCCTTTGCCTCATGAACTGCGGCACGATCGGCATCCAGAGGTACCACACGGGAGTGCGACATCTTCGCTCCTGGCAGCGTGGCGGCCGGTGTACCAACTGATCCTCGTCGCGCGCGTGGCGTGGCGTGGCGTGGCGTGGCGTGGCGTGGCGTGGCGTGGCGTGGCGTGGCGTGGCGTGGCGTGTGAGCATAGCCCACGGTTCGCGTTCCTGTCAACCGACGCTTCTGCCAGTAACTCATTCGTCACAACCAGCCCGGCGCCGTAGTCCCGTCCTCGACCCGAGTCCCCCCACCCCATGCTATTCTATACGTCGCATGAGCAACGCCGACCACCCCGACGACCTCTTCCTCGCCCTCCAGGAAGCGCTCGCCGGTCGCTACTCGCTCGAACGCGAGATCGGCCGCGGCGGAATGGGAATCGTCTATCTAGCCCGTGACGTCCGGCTCGACCGGCCCGTAGCGCTCAAGCTCCTCCCGCCCGAACGCGCCGCACGCCAGGATCTTCGCCAGCGCTTTCTCGATGAAGCCCGGATGGCCGCGCGACTGGCCCACCCCAACATCGTGCCGATTCACGCCGTCGAGGAAGCCGGGCCGTTCGTCTTCTACGCCATGCGCTATGTCGAGGGCGAAACGCTCGGCGAGCGGCTCCGGCGCGTGGGGAATCTCGGTCACCCCGCGACGATCCGGATCCTGCGCGACACCGCCTATGCGCTCGCGTACGCGCATGCGCAGCACGTGATTCACCGCGACATCAAGCCCGACAACATCCTCCTCGAAGCGGGTAGCGACCGCGCCGTGGTAACCGACTTCGGTATCGCCCGTCTGATGGGACAGGGCGACGATCTCCGTCACCCCGTGGTGGGAACGCCGGAATACGTGGCACCCGAACAGGCTGCGGGGCTCGAAGTCGACGGCCGCAGTGATCTCTACGCCCTCGGCGCCGTGGGATATCACTGCATCGTCGGCCGTCCGCCGTTCGAGGGCGACGTGCAGCAGTTGCTGGCGCAGCATCTCTCGCGCCGCGCCACGCCGTTGCTCGAGGCCGCGCCGGGCACGCCATCGATCTTCGCCACCGCCATCGATCGCGCGCTGGAAAAGGATCCGCCGCTTCGCTTCGACACCGCCGAGGCGTTCGCCGAAGCGCTCGGCGCGTCGCTCAGCACCAGCGGCGATCTCCCGGTGCCGGTGCGCGTCTGGGTGGAGCGAGGGCGCGAACTCAAGGGGATCTACGTCATCTGGTCGTGCTTCTTCTACGGCATCGGTACGATGGCACTGGTTGGCGCGCTGCTCAACAGCAGCTGGCCGTGGCAGGCTGTGGTCTTCATGGGACTGTGCGCGGCATCGAGCGTCGCGCCCTGGATTGCGCATGGACTCTGGCGGCTGAGCGAAACGCGCAAGGCGATCGAGGCCGGGGCCACGCTCGACGATCTCCGCCACGGTGCGCTCGTGGCGCTCGAACGCCGCGAGGAAGAGCTGCGCTACGAGGCGTCGCGCGCGGTGCATCCGCTGGCGCGCCTGATCCGGATTCTGACCTACGGTGCCTTTGTCGCGGCGATCGGTGCGCTCATTGGCGGCGTGTTCATCAGCACGGGCGGCCGGATGTCACGGGAGTTCTTCGCGATCTTCGGCGCGTTCACGATGGCGACCGTTGGCGGCGCGCTCTTCGGGCTGGTCTTCCCGGGCCGGCGCGTCGGCATTCGCGATCATTTCGCGCGGCTGCGCCTCTGGTTCTGGAACTCGCCGCTGGGAGATCTTACCGGCCAGCTCGCGTCATTCGGCCTCAAACGCCAGGTCGTGCGGCGATGGACCGGATCGCGAAAGACCGAGACCGCGCTGGGCGACATCACGGCGACGCTCTTCGCCGCCCTTCCCCAGGCCGACCGCGCCACCCTGGCCGATCTTCCCGATGTTGTCGCGCGGCTCGAGGACGCCGCCGCTCGCGCCAGGAGTCACCTCGCCCACGGTGACGATCCGGCATGGGCCGAGCGCTTGCAACGCGCCGTTGCGGCGATCGAGACGCTGCGCCTGGGCCTGCTGCGGATGACCACCGATCGCGCCGCGGCAACTTCGCTCAGCACCGACCTCGACGCCGCGCGTGATCTCTCCGAACGGATCGGCTATCTGATCGAAGGAGCGGCGGAAGTCTCCGACTGGCTCGCCGGATCGGACGGTGGCGACCAGAGGCGCACCCACGCGACACCAAGACAGAGGGCGGCGAGCACGTCACTCGGGTAGTGGACACCGAGGTAGACGCGTGACGTCGCGATGGCACACGGGAGAATTACCGCGAGAATCCAGAGGACGATCTTCGCCGCACGCACATCGACAACGGTGGCGAGCTGCGCCAGGCCGTATCCCCAGAGAATCACCGCCAGCATCGCGTGCCCTGACGGATACGAATACCACCCAGCTTCGCTCAGGTGCGGAACGACAGTTGGCCGGGGGCGATGAAAGAGATACTTGCTCACCGCGTAGAGTGCTTCGCCCGAGACACCGATCGCGAGAAAGCGCCGCGCCGCACTCCCGTTCCCGCGAAGCCCGAGCGACACCGCAATTCCGGCCGCGAGCGGGATTTCCCATTGCCAGTTGCCGAGATCGGAGAGTCCGCGCATGATGCGGGTGAGCGTGGGGCCCCGCAGCGTCGCGAAGTCTTCCAGTCCGCGGACGTCCCAACCGAGCGTCGCACCCCGCACCACCAGGACCGAGATGACCGCAAAGAGCAGCAGAAACCCGAGTGAGTAGCGTGACAAATGCGGGCGTCGCATGCCGCGCAAGGTAATCTCGCTCCTTCCCGGTGCCACCGAGATGGTCGCGGCAATCGGCGGGCTCGAACTCCTTGCGGCGGTGTCGCACGAGTGCGATTGGCCCCCGGAGGTGGCACGCCTTCCACGCGTCACGGTGACGCCGATCGACCCGACGCTATCGTCGGGTGCGATCGACCGGGCCGTGCGCGACGCCGCGGCGGCCGGGAAAGCGGTCATCGGGATCGCGGCCGATCTGCTGGTGTCGCTGCGACCGGACCTCATCATCACCCAGCAGCTCTGCGACGTCTGCGCCGTCGCCGACGGCGAAGCAATGCGCCTCGCACAAGTGATCGCCCCTCCACCGGAAGTCCTCGTGCTGTCGGGGACGACGCTGGACGGCGTGTGGGACGACATTCGTGCCGTTGGCCGCGCAATCGGGCATGAGGCGGAAGCGGAGCGCGTCGCCCGGGAGCTCGCTCGAGCCGTTCGCGAACTCGCGGCAGAAGCACTGGAGCCGCGGCCCCGCGTCGTCGTGACCGAGTGGATCGATCCCGTCTTTCTCGCCGGTCACTGGGTTCCCGAGATGGTTGCTGCCGCCGGCGGATTGGACGTGGGCGCGCGCCCGGGAGATCACTCGGCCGTACGTACCTGGGACGAGGTGATTGCGCTCGACCCCGATCTGGTGGTGATCGCTCTCTGCGGCTTCGATGAATCACGCGCGCGAAGAGAACTCGCAGAGCTTCCGGATCGGCGGGCAAAGAAGTGGCTCGGCACGCGGCGCGTGCTGGTGATCGACGGGAATGCGTACACCAGCCGTCCAGGACCGCGGCTGGTGGAGGGAATTGCGCAGATTGCGAAGGCGATTCGAGCTCTCGCCCCCCGCTTCCGCTCAGGATGACGATCCCATCGCCTCGCGGATCGCCACGGCGAATTCGTCGACATCGTCTGCCGATGTCGCCCAGCTGGTCATCCAGCGCACTTCATCGAGCGCATCATTCCACATGTAGAAGTAGAACTCCTCCTGCAATCTCGCGGTGACCGCACGCGGCAGCACGGCAAAGACGGCGCTGGCTTCGACCCTTTGAGTGATTCGCAGGCCGGGAATGTCGCGCACCGCCGCCGCCAGTCGTTGCGCCATCGCATTGGCGTTCGTCGCGTTGGCGAGCCAGAGATCGTCCTCGGCGAGCGCCAGGAACTGTGCTGCGAGGTAGCGTCCTTTCGACGACAATTGCGCCGACTGTTTCCGCAGGAACTTGAGCTCACTCCCATCATGATTGAACATGACGACGGCCTCAGCGCCCATCGCCCCGTTCTTGGTGGCGCCGAAGGAGAGTGCGTCGACGCCGGCGTCGACCGTGAAGGCGCGAAGCGGCAGGTTGAGCGCCGCGGCGGCGCTGGCGATGCGGGCGCCATCCATGAAAACGCGGAGGCCGAGTTCGTGCGACACGGCGGCGATGGCAGCGACCTCGTCGCGAGTGTACACGGTGCCGTACTCGGTCGGCTGCGCCAGTGCCACCACGTGCGGCTGCGACGCGTGCTCGTCTCCCAGGCGCTGCACCGCCCGCGGGATCTGGTCGGCGGAGATCTTGGCGTCGACCGACGGAAGGCCGAGCATCTTGCATCCGGTCAGCAGCTCCGGCGCGCCACATTCGTCCACGTTGACATGCGCCTGCTCGGCACAGAGGACCGCGTGCCAGGGGCGGGTCATCGCGCGAAGCGCCACGACATTGGCGCCAGTACCGTTCCAGACGAGGAATGACGCGGTCTTCGGCCCGAACTGGGCGGCAAACCATCCCCGCACTTCGTCGCTGTATTTATCATCACCATAGGCTGGCGCCGGGGCCTCGTTCACCCGCGCCAGCCAGTCGAGCACTGCCGGATGCACCGGCGCGGTGTTGTCGCTGGCAAACCCTCTCGGCAGATTCATCCGTGCTCCTCCGCCCCGGTCACGTTGTCCTCCCAGAGCGCCAGCACGTTGCCATCGGGGTCGGCGACCAGCGCCATGATCCCGAAATCCTGCTGGGTCGGCTCGGCGACGAATCGGACTCCGAGTTCGCCCAGGTGCGAGCAGAGATCGAGGAGGGCCGGAACTTCGAGTGTGATTCCGGTATGCCGTCCGACCATCGCACGGGCATCGGGATGCGCGGCTGGGTGAACACCAAGATGCGGCGCCTCGTCGAAGAACTCGAAGCCGAACGACCCCGCGGTATGCACGGGGAGGCCGAGCTGGTCTTCATAAAAGGCACGGGCCCGTTCGAGATCGGCCACGAAGACGGCGACACTTCGCAGTGATGCGGTCATGGGGTTGTCGGGTCGGCGAGTTGAGGGTGAAGTGCCCGCAGATTGCGCCGCATTCCGGCGAGTCCGGTGCGCATCAGCGGCGTGTCGGCGAAGGTCTTGTCGAATGCCGCTTGATCCATCTGTTCGAAGAGCGACGGGTCGCGACGATCGGGATCGCGACGTTGCCGGAATTCGTCAACCGTCGTGGGTGCGGCGAACTTTACATTCCAGGGACAGACATCATTGCAGATGTCGCACCCGAACGCCCACCCATCGGCGTGAGCCATCGTCTCCGCCGGCAGCTCTCCCTTGTATTCGATGGTGAGGTACGAGAGACAGCGCGTCGCGTCGAGGACTCGTTCGTCGACGAAGGCACCGGTGGGACAGGCGTCGATACAACGGGTACACGATCCGCAGAGGTCGGTATTGGCTGGCGCGTCGGGCGCGACATCGAGATCGGTGAACACCGACCCGATGAAGGTGTACGACCCGACTCGCGGATGGATCAGCATGGTGTTTTTCCCGATCCATCCCAGTCCGGCGCGTTCGGCGAGTTCGCGATCGGGAACCGGCCCGTCGTCGACCCAGCCATGCGCAACCCCGGCACCGCGGGCCTTGAGCCATTCGGTGAGAATATGGAGCCGGCCGAGGGTGACGATGTGATAGTCCATCCCGCGGGCGTACGCCGCGATCTTGAAGGTATCGCCCGCCGTCGGGCGTTCATCGGGCCGCGGCGCATAGTTGTCGAGAACCATCACTGCCGTGTGCGCGCCCGGCGTAATCGTCGCCGGGTTCTTCCGCTTCTTCGCCTGGCGATGCAGGTATCGCATCGTTCCGCCATAGCCGCGCGCGAGCCAGCGATCGAGCTCGGCGCCATGGCGATTCGCGTCGAGCGCCGTGATACCGCACGCCACGAATCCGATCCGCGCAGCCTCGGCCTTGATCTCCGCCGCGGGCACCGCCGTCACGAGGCCGCACCTGTCGTCGGCGCAGGTTGCGCGACGTCGCCGGTGATCAAGCGCGCGCCGCGCGCGTAGGTGACGTACGACCACGCCCACTCGATCAGCACGAGTATGCGGTTGCGGAAGCCGATGAGATACGCGATGTGGAGAAAGATCCAGATCAGCCACGCGAAAAAGCCGCCGAACCTGAGACCTGGCAGGTTGGCCACGGCGTCGCCACGGCCGATCACCGCAAGTTCGCCCTTGTTGCGATAATGGAACGGCACGCGCGGCCGCCCGGAGATCGTGGCGCGAATCGCTCGCGCGGCGTAGTCGCCCATCTGGATCGCAGCGGGGCAGACCGCCGGCACCGGCGCGCCATCGCCACGATCGCGACACGCGGCGGCATCGCCGAGCACCAGCACCTCGGGGTGACCGGGGATCGAGCAATCGGGCTCGACGATCACTCGCCCTTGTTTGTCGAGTGGCACGTTGAGCGTCCGGAGCAGCGAACTTGCCTGATTGCCAGCCGCCCAGACCACCGTCGTCGTGGGAATCCGCCATCCGGCAGCTTCGACGGCATCGGGATGAATCGCCGTGACGAAGGTATTCTCCCGTACTTCGACGCCGAGATGGCGAAGATCGTTCTTGGCGCGCTCGGAGAGCGAAGGGGGATACGCTGCGAGGATTCGCGGCCCACCTTCGAGGAGGACGACCGTCGCTTCGCGCGAATCGATGTGCCTGAAGTCCCGTGCCAGCGCAAAGCGCCGGATCTCGGCCAGTGCACCGGCAACCTCGACACCAGTTGGCCCGCCGCCCACGACGACGAACGTGAGGAGATGATGGCGCTTCGCCGGATCGGGTTCGCGTTCGGCGCGCTCGAATGCCAGCAGAATCCGCCGGCGAATCTCGAGGGCGTCTTCGAGATTCTTGAGTCCGGGCGCGAGAGGGGCCCACTCGTCATGTCCGAAGTACGAGTGGCGTGCGCCGGTGGCCACCGCGCAATAGTCGTACGTAATGTCGGCGCCGTCTGCGAGATGCACGCTCTTGTTCGCCACGTCGACGCGAACGGCCTCGCCGAGGAGTACCTCGACATTACGCTGGCGGCGGAGGATCGAGCGGATCGGCGAGGCGATGTCCGATGGGTTGAGCGCGGCAGTCGCGACCTGGTAGAGCATCGGCTGGAAGAGATGATGATTCCGCCGGTCGATCAGCGTGATCCGCACTGGCGCGCGCTTCAGCGCCTTCGCCATGTAGAGACCGGCGAAGCCGCCGCCGAGAATGATGACATGAGGCCGATCAGGCACCTAGAGCCCCAGCGTCGTTCGTCGCCACTGGGCGAATCGCACGACATCGGCTGCGGGAGGTACTGCGTTTTCGTCGCCGTACGCCGTGTACATCCGCCAGCGGAGATAGGTCCGATCGGGGACCGGAAGAAAGGGAGCTTGACGCCACCATCCGGTGCGCCTGAAGGCCCACGCCGTGCGAATCAGGTCGACTGCGAGCCCGGGAGAAATGAGGGCATGCGCCGCGAGCGACGCGACCAGGGCCGGCCACGAGCCGGCGTACTCCGGGGTCGGCGCGGGATCGGAGGGAGCGGTCACGCGAAGGAACGTAATGGGAGCGACCATCGAAGGAGGATCGCACGGGAGGGCGCCACCGAGGCATATATTCCACTCCCTATGCCCGTCACAGCGTCACAATCGGTCGCGAATCCCCTGGCACACTGGCGCACCGAGTTCGCGGTGTTCGAGCGCGCCATCTACCTCAACACCTGTTCGCTTGGCCCGCTCGCCCGGCGCACCAGGGAGCGGATCACCACATTTCTCGATCAATGGGACGAACGCGGTGCCGCCAACTGGTATGACATCTGGTGGAGCGCCCTCGATGAACTGCGACTCCGTTACGGTGCGGTGGTCAATGCGCGGCCCGGCGAGATCGCGCTCCGCCCGTCGATCTCGAGCATCCTCGGCGTGATCGGCAGCGGGCTCGACACCACGCGACGCCGGCGGATCGTCACCACCGCGATCGATTTCCCCACGTTGCCATATCAATGGTTGCCGCGGGACGCCGAGGTGGTTCTGCTCGAATCCCCCGACGGCGTGACTGTCCCGGTCGAGGCGTTCGACCGGGCCGTCAATCGCGACACTGCACTGGTCGCCACAAGCCACGTGTATTACGCCTCGGGGGCGATACAGGACGTCTGCGCGATCGGACAGATCGCACGGCGCGCCGGCGCCCTCACGCTCATCGACGGCTATCAGGCGGCGGGACAGATTCCGGTCGACGTGCAGGCGCTCGACGTCGACTTCTATCTCGCCGGCGGACTCAAGTGGCTCCTCGGCGGGACGGGCATCACCTTTCTCTATGCCCGCTCCGACAGCACGGCGGATGTGATTCCGTGTGCCTCGGGATGGTTCGCCCATCGCGATCAGTTTGCCTTCGATCCGTCAACCTTCGTCCCGCATATTGACGCGCGCCGGTTCGAAACCGGGACACCGGCCCTCCCGTCGGTGCACGCGCAGCTGGGCGGCCTCGATGTCATCGAATCGGCCGGCGTCGGCGCGATTCGCGAGGTCACCAGCGCGCTGACGGAGGACCTGGTCATCGAAGCGCAGAGCCACGGACTCCGCCCGCGGATCGCCGCCACTGCCGCCGAACGGAGCGCCATCGTGATGCTCCCGCGACCTGATCCCCGCGCCGACGTGGCGCGGCTCGCGGCGGCCGGCTTTGTCGTCGATTCCCGGCCCGGGCACGTGCGCGTGTCACCCTGTTTCTACAACGTCGCGGATGATCACCGCGCTCTTCTCGAGGTACTGCTGGATGCGTGAACGCAAGACGAAGACCGCGCCGCCGCCCAAGACGATGCGCAAGTCGCGCCCCACCGAGGACGAGCAACTCCTCAACGTCCCGGTGGCCGAGGACGTGCTCCGGCTGCGCCGCACATCGGACTCATGGCGCGTGCTGAGCATCCAGGGTGAGTTTGTCTGGGGGTTCGACAACCTGCAGGACGTGGCGGGTGGCGTCTCATTTTTCGGTTCGGCCCGCACCAAGCCCGGCGATCCGTTCTACAAGGCCGCCGAGCGGACGGCGCAGCTTTTCGCGAAGGCGGGAGTGCCGGTGATCACCGGCGGCGGCCCCGGCATCATGGAAGCGGCCAACAAGGGCGCCTACGAAGCCGGCGGACTCTCGATCGGATGCAACATCGAGTTGCCGCACGAACAGCGCCCCAATCAGTATCTCACCCGGTCGCTCGACTTCAAGTATTTCTTCGTGCGCAAGACGATGTTCGTCAAGTATGCCATTGGCTTCGCGGTCTTTCCCGGCGGGTATGGCACGCTCGACGAACTCTTCGAGGCGCTCACGCTGATGCAGACCGACAAACTCACCGACTTCCCGATTGTCCTCTTCGGCAAGAAATACTGGTCGGGAATGATCGCGTGGATCACGGACACGCTGGTGCACGAAGGGATGATCTCCCCCGGCGACGAGAAGCTGATCACCGTCACCGACCGGCCCGAGACCGTCGTCAAGATCCTGATGGAGAGCCGCAAGCGCCTGGGCGTCGCCACGGTCGGGTTCTGAAACGGTGGACGCCGCGATGGTGGCGAAGCGCCGGTGGCGTGCCAGCGGGGCGCTGGGCCTCCTCGCGTTCATCAACCTGCTCAACTATCTCGACCGCAACATCATCTTCGCGCTCTTCGAGCCGATCAAGCGCGAGCTTTCCCTCAACGACACCCAGCTTGGCTGGCTCGGTGCGGCCTACATACTCGTCTTCTCGGTCGCCGCGCTGCCGTTCGGCGTGATCGGCGATCTCAAGAGCCGCAAGACGGTGATCGCCGCCGGGACCGCACTGTTCAGCGCGTTCACGTCGCTCGGCGGACTGGTGCGCGGCTTCACCGAACTCTTCGTCTGCCGCGCCCTGGTTGGCATCGGCGAGGCCGCCTATGCACCGGCATCGACGTCGATGGTGGCTGACTACTTCCCGGGCCGCAATCGCGCCTTCGCGATGGGCATCCTCAACGCCGGGATCCCGATCGGCGGCGTTCTGGGAATTCTCCTCGGCGGCTATCTCGAAAGTGTCTACGGGTGGCGAGTGGCGCTGATGGCAGTCGGCATTCCCGGATTCGCCTGCGCGGCGCTGGTGATGGGACTGGTCGATCCGGCGCGGAAGGAATCGCCACACCAGATCCGGAACCTCGCCCGCAAGCTCGGCCTCGGTACGCTCGGCCTCTTCCACCAGCTCCTGCCGCTGCTGGTGCTGACCGGGATCGGACTGGTGATGGCCGTCGCGCTCACCCACTGGTTCGGGACCGAGTCGCCCAGTGACACGATCGTGCTGGCCGTGGCGATCGGGCTCGGCACAGTACTCACCATCTGGCGCTGGGTGCGGTTGCTGCGGCTCGATCGGCGCGACGAAACTCCATTCACTCCCGGGCTCGAGGACGCGGTCGACGAACTGGCGCGCGCGGGACGTCTCGTCCTTCGCACTCCGACGCTCATCTTCGTCTTCCTCTCCGGCGCGATGATATCGTTCGGTACCAATGGGCTCGTCGGTTGGGGGCCGTCGTTCATGACCCGGAAGTTCGGCCTTTCCAGCGCAGCCGCGGCCGAGCTGCTCGGCACCTGGGGACTCGTGGCCGGCGTGGTCGGCACACTCGCCGGCGGACTGATCGCCGACTGGCTGCGGCGGCGGACCGACAAGGGACGCGTGATTACCATCGCCGCGGGCTTCATCATCGGCGGCCCGCTCTCCATCTGGGTCCTCACCGTCCACGACCTGCGACTCTTCATTCCGGGATTCGTCGTCGCCTTCTTCTTCCTCTCGTGGTACAACGGCCCGATGTCGGCCGTGATTTTCGACGTGGTGCCGGCCACGATCGGCTCGACCGTGGTGGGCGCGTATCTCCTCTTCATCCATCTCGCCGGCGACGGCATTGCATTGCCGCTGATTGGTTCACTCTCGGATCGCTTCTCGCTGGCGCGCGCCGTGATTCTCCTCCCGGTCGTGGCACTCCTCGGCGGGATCGTGGTCCTGGGCGCCCTGCCGACAATTACCAGGGACATGGCGCGATTGACCCGTCGCGGGCCGATCGCCGGACTCCATGCCGATCCCGCCGCCGGCGCTGGAACCGGGGCAGCCCCCCGACCGTAGTCGAAGGCATCCAGCGGGGCACACATGAACGAAAGGATTCTCCGGATGTCGCGCTTCCGTCACGCCCTCTACCTGGCACTTCTCGTAGCACTCATTCCGGCGGCGCTTTCCGCGCAGAAGTCGGGCGCCGACGTCCTCAAACGGATGCACGACAAGTACGCCGGCAAGTGGTACGGGACGTTGACATTCACGCAGAGGACGACGCGAGCCGGACGCAACGGCGGGCCGCCGGTGATTTCGACCTGGTACGAGGCGATGTGGTTCACTTCTCCCGGCGGTGCCAAGCTGCGGATCGATACCGGCGACCCGTCGGCCGGAAATGGCGTGCTTTACACCGCCGACTCGAGCTGGTCGGTTCGCGGCGGCAATGCGCAGCCGGCGAATGGCAACGGAAACGCGTTCATTCCGTTGATCGAGAGCGTCTACCTGCAGCCGGCGGACGAAACGATCAAGCAACTCGCGGAAGAACACATCGACTTTTCAAAGGTCGCCGATGTCACCTGGCAGGGGCGGCCCGCGTGGGCCGTGGGCGCGAACTCGCCTTCGGATACCACGTCGCCGCAGTTCTGGATCGACAAGGATCGCCTGGTGCTGGTCCGAATGTTCGTGGCATTCGCGGCGAACAACGCTCCGCTCGATGTGCACCTCGACAGTCTGGTGCAGACTGGCGGCGGCTGGCTCGCAACGAAGGTGACGATGCTGCGAAACGGGTCGCCGGTGCAGACCGAGGAGTATTCGGGGTGGAAGACCAAGATGGCGCTCGACCCGAAACTCTTCGACCCTGCGTCGTGGAGCACGGTGACCCACTGGACCAAGGCGCCCTAGGCTATCGCCCCCAGAGGTCGATCAGTTCATCGATCACACGCGCAGCTTCCGAAGGATCGCCTGACCGGATCGCCGTCGTGGTGCAGTGCGTCAGGTGATTGTGCAGGAGAACTCGTCCCACACCACGCAGGGCCTCCTGCGCCGAGCTGATCTGCACCAGGACATCAGCGCAGTAGCGTTCCTCGGCGACCATCTTCTGCAGGCCTCGAATCTGGCCCTCGATGCGCCGGAGTCGCTTGGCAAGCGAGGCCTTCGTCTCGGCGGGAAGCGCCACGGCATGAATCGGATGCGGGTCAGTCATGGCGGGCTCGATGCGCGAATGGCACTGGATCTCAATCGCAGGGAATTGCCGACGACACTGACACTGCTCAGCGCCATTGCGGCACTCGCCAACACCGGGCTGAGCAGGAGTCCGGTCGCGGGGTAAAGCGCCCCGGCGGCGATCGGTACCGCAAGCAGATTGTACCCGAAGGCCCAGCCAAGATTCTGGCGGATGATCCGCATGGTGCGGCGCGACAGGATGATCGCGTCGGCGACCGCGTCGAGATCGTCCCGCATCAGCGCGAGGTCCGCGGCTTCGACGGCAACCGCGGTGCCGCCACCCATCGCGATCCCGACATCGGCTCGAGCCAGCGCAGGAGCATCGTTGACGCCGTCGCCGACCATCGCAACGACGTGGCCCTCGCGTTGCAGCCGTTCGATCGCGGCGACCTTTTCTGCCGGGAGAACATGGGCGATCACCTGATCGATCCCTGCCTCGCGCGCAATCGCGTCGGCAACTTCCTGCCGATCGCCGGTGAGGAGGAGCACGTCGAGGTGCGCCGCCTTGAGACGGGCGATCGCCGCCGCAGCACCGGCGCGGATCGGATCGGCCACAACGATGACCCCCGCCGCCGTACCGCCAATCGACACCAGCACCGGCGTACGCCCGCTGGCCGCCGCACCGAGCACCGGATCGCGGAGCGATGACACGTCGATCGACAACTCGGCGTGATATGAATCGTTGCCGACCGTAACCACGCGTCCATCCACGTTGCCGCGCGCGCCCATCCCGCCCTGCGATTGGAACGCCATCGGATGCACCGCGCGGAGCCCGCGGCGATCCCGTTCCGCCACGATTGCCGCCGCCAGCGGATGCTGCGACAACGATTCGACCGCGGCCGCAAAGACGAGCACGTCGTCGGAGGTGAAGTCGGTGCCCGCGGCGGCGATTACGTCGCTCACCGCGGGACGCCCCTGCGTTACGGTGCCGGTCTTGTCGAGGACGACGGTGTCGACTTCACCGGCGCGCTGCAGTGCTTCTCCGCTCTTCACCAGCACGCCGAGCGACGCACCCCGCCCGGTGGCAACCATGACGGCCGTCGGGACGGCGAGTCCCATGGCACAGGGACAGGCAATGATCAGTACGGCAACCGCCGCGGCAAAGCCACGGAGCGCGGGCGAGTGATCCGCCGTCGCCATCCAGATCGCGAAAGTCACCAGCGACAACGCCACGATCACCGGCACGAAGACGGCGCTGATCCGATCGGCGAGCACCTGGACCGGAGCGCGTGACGCCTGGGCGTCGCGCATCAGGCGCACGATCGCCGCCAGCGTTGACTCGGCGCCGACCCGCGTGGCCTGCACCAGCAACGCACCGCTGCCGTTGATGCTTCCGCCGGTGACGCCGCCGCCCGCGACTTTGGCGACCGGGAGCGACTCGCCGGTGAGCATCGATTCGTCGACCGCGCTGTCGCCCTCGAGCACGGCGCCGTCGACCGGAATCCGTTCTCCCGGCCGGACCACGACCACATCGCCCGAGTGCACCGATTCGATCAGCACATCGCGATCGATCCCGTCGTGGCGGACGCGCGCCGTCGCCGGCTGGAGCGCGGCCAGCGCACGGAGCGCAGCGGTCGTCTGGCGGCGCGCGCGCGCCTCGAGGGCGTTGCCCGCGAGAATGAAGGCGATGATGAGGATCACCGCTTCGTAGTAGACATCGGGCGCAATGCCGTGACGAATAAAGATCCCCGGCGCCACCGTGGCGATCGCCGAATAGATCAGCGCGGCGCCGGTGCCCAATGTGATCAGCGTGTACATGTCGGCGGTCTTGTGCCGCAGTGCCGACCATGCTCGCCGGTAGAAATCGCCGCCGGCCCACACCACCAGTGCCGCTGTCAGGACAAGGAGGCCCCAGGTGATCGCGTCGCGGGGAATGGCAAAGAGCCATGGCAGCACGCCCGAAAGCCACGATGCGAGATGATCCATCACGCCACGCATCAACGGGTCAACCGAGTCGTGGCCTGACCCAGCCGATGTCATCAGCGGCACCGAGAAGAAGATCACGATCAGGCCACCGATCGACGCTGCAATCGCCTTGCGCCGGAGGGCGTGGTATTCCTCGAGCTGCGCCGCGCCGTGCATCAGCATGTGGTCGTGCCCCACCGGCCCGCTCGACGGGAGCTCCGCACCGTAACCCGTCGCGCGGACCGCCGCGACGAGCCGCTCCGGCGAGGTGCGCGCCGGATCGTACTCCACCGCGGCGCTCCCGAGTAACAGATTGACCGCCGCTCCCTCGACGCCCGGTTCTGCTTCCAGGGCGCGCTGAACGCGGGACTGGCATGCGGCGCAGGTCATTCCGGTCACCGGGAGCGTGGCATGTTCTGCCATGGCCTGCTACGCCGCCGCCACAGCTGTGGCGTGATAGCCGGCTCGCTCGACGGCCGCGATCAGTTGATGCGTCACGTCGTCCGAGGGCACCTGCACCGTCGCCCGTCCCTGCTGTACCGCGATCACCCGCGCTCCGGCTACACTGTTCAACGCGCCGTTGACCGCATTGAGGCAATGCCCGCAGCTCATGCCATCGATATGCAACGTGATGTCAGTCATCGTCCCTCCATGGACAGTCCAATTATACCACTAGGGGGTATAGGTATCAATCCTGCCAGTCCCGGGTGCCGATTGCCGTGGCACAGCCCGTGCGACCTGTTTCGTTCCCATGGACGATGAAGCAGCCCCCAGCCCCGACGCTTTCGTCCCGGTCCTCGCCTGGCCGGGGCGTCGGCCGTCGCTCGGGGAGCTGAGCACCTGGCATGAGGCGCTGCGAGGCGCAGTAGGCAATCTGATGCCCGCCGATCTCCTTGCCTGCTGGCTGTACCCGTCACGAGGCGGCGCTGTCCTGGTCGGCCCTCCAGCGCTTGCGGCCGACCGTCTCGTCCCCCCGCCAGCCGAGCCGCTCGTCGCCCAGGAGGCGCTCTTCGCGCTCGAGGATCGCATCGCAGGGAGCGGCTATCGCTCGGTGATGGCCGTGCCGATCCGGTCCGAGGTCCAGGACGTCGGACTTCTCGTGGCAGGGAGTTTCGCTCCCGACTCCTACACCCTGTCGCATCAGCGCGCGTTGCACCGCGTGGCGGCTCAGATCTCGACCAGTTGCCGGCGTCTCGCGGCTCAGCCGTGGGTGATCCCCAACCCCGCTGGAGAGGATCGCAACGGCATCGTCGCGGGCGTGACCGAGGGGATTCTGGCGGCCATGGCCCGCGCTAAGGACGGAGCAGAGCTGGTGCAGCTCGTCTCGGACGCCCTTGCCAACCAGGCACCGCACGACGCGCTTGAACTCCTCGCCGTCGCCCCCGCCCCCGAATGCTGGGCGCTCCTCGGCCTCGACCGGACTGCGGCACCGCGATTCACCGTCGACGCCGATATCTCCGATGCGATCGACTCGCTGGCGCACCACTTCGGTGCCCGCGAGCTGGTCCGGATCGACGACCTCCACGCCATTGATCGCGCCTGGCCCGCGTCGACCAATCACCGCGGCGCGGAGCGAATCCGTTCAGTGCTCGCAGCGCGACTGGAGGTCGGCGGCGAATTTGTCGGCTGGCTCTGTCTGGCGAGTGAAACGGCTCGCTGGTTCCGCGAAGAAGACGAGATGGTGGCGCGCCTGGCGGCGGGGATCCTGGGACCGCGGGTCGCTGCGTGGGAAGCGCGGGCCGAGCTTGCGGGAGCCTGGAGCTAGGCTGCAGCGGCCGGGGTGCGATCCTTGGGCGGACCATCGACCGGCACGATGAACCAGAAGGTGCTTCCCTTTCCGAAAATCGATTCCACGCCGATCTGTCCCCCGTGCATCTCGACGAAGCGTTTGCAGAGGGCGAGCCCCAGCCCGCTCCCTTGTGCCGCCCGCGACGAAGACGAATCGACCTGCGAGAATTCCTGGAAGAGACGCGGCATATCCTCGGTCTTGATACCGATCCCGGTGTCCGAGACCGACACCCACACCACATCTCGCGTCGACATCCTCGGTTGGCCGCTCCCGGGCCCCGGGACGGTGGTCGGCATTGGTGCCACCGTGCGCACCGCCGACACGGTAATCTTGCCGTCGTCGTTGCAGAACTTCGACGCGTTGGAAAGGAGGTTGAAGAGGACCTGGCGGATTCGCGTGCCATCAGCCAGCACTTCGAGTGAACCGGTGTCGCCCAGGTCGACAGCGCACTCCTGATGCTTGGCGGCGCGGAGCGACATGGTATCCGCCACGGCGCCGGTGATCGCTTCGCGGACGTCGCACGGGGTCAGCGACAGTACCATCCTGCCGGCTTCGATCTTCGACAGATCGAGCACCGCGTTGATCAGCGCGAGGAGATGCTGGCCATTGCGGAGGATCGCTTCGAGGAATTCCCGCTGCTGGCCCTCGAGCGGGCCGAGGCCCTCGGTGAGGAGGAGATCCGAGAAGCCGATCACCGCGTTGAGCGGCGTGCGGAGCTCATGCGACATGTTCGCAAGGAATTCGCTCTTCAGTTGTGTGACGCGCTGCAGTTCCTTGTTCTTTGCGGCGAGCATCCGCTCGTTACGGCGCAGCTCCTCGAGCGCCGAGGTGCGGTCGAGGCCGAGCACCACCTGATCGCCAAGGGTCCGCAGCAACTGCCGGTCGTAATCGTTGAACGGCTGGCCATCCTTGCGATTGTAGGCGCACACGGCACCGACCACGAGCCCGGCCGAGCGCAGCGGGACCATCGCGGCGCTGGTGAGCCGGCCGGTGAGCTGCTCGTGCGGATGATTGCGCGAATCCCGCTCCACGTCATCGACGAGGACGGCATCGTCGGTCATGATGACGTGCCCGACCAGCGACTTGTCGACCGGCACCAGCGAACCCACGGCGGAGAGAAGCGGTCCCGACCCGGCCACAACGCGGACGAATCGCCCCTCCTCCACCATCAGCATGATGGCCCCGCCTTCGGCGCCGAGAAGATCGGCGGCGGCCTGGGCAATCTGCCGGTTGAGCGTCGCCAGATCATTACCACCAAGGAGAGCCGAGGAGAGATCGCGCAAGCGGTCGAGCTCGCGATTGCGGCGCGCCGACGCGACCAGCGCGCTTTCGAGCGAGGCCTTCTGCCCCCGCGCCATCTCGCGACCGCGACGGAGAATGACCAGGGTGAGATAGCTGGATATCGCCGCTGCAGTGAGCCCGAGGTCGCGGTGCCCCGCAACGGCGAGGCCCACCGCGAGCCACGACATCACGAGCGTCAGGATGACCAGGGCTCCAGGTGTCACGCCGGACCTCCTGCATCGCCGGATGGCGGCAGAATTGCGTGGAACACAGTGGTACCATTGCGCAGCATTACCTGAAGATACGGCCGGCAGAGGCCGCACTGGGCGCCACACCCGGTGGCGGCCATCAGTTCTTCAAGATCCCACCCATGGTCCCGGACCGATGCCATGAGATCGGCGAAGAGTCTTTGCCGGCAGACGCAGCGATCGATGGTGAGCGCCGGTCCTCCCCGATCAGATCTTGTGGTGTGTCACGCGCGCGGCCTGTTCGCCATCATCCGCCGGGTAGAGCTCGAAATCGGCGAAGAAGCGCGGCGCTTCGGCACGCAGCACGGCGAGCACGCGCGCCGCCAATCGCCGGATTTCGCGCTCGGCACCTTCACCAAGCCGCAACTCGAGCATCGTGCGCCACGCCCTGATATTGCCGCTCACCACGATTTTCGTCTCGACCCCATTGGGAAGCACCGACCGCGCCGCTTCGCGGGCCATCTTGCGCCGGTGCATCTTGCTCTCGACCCACTGATAGCGTTCCATCAGCCGCTCGACCGCCGCGACATAGCTCGCCTGGGCTCCTTCCATCTGCCGCAGCCATTCCGCCTCGGCCGCCTCGTCACCCTGGATCGCGGGCGGGACGACGAACGCGGCATCGGACTCGTCAACATACCGTTGCGACAGCTGGGAATAGCCGAATCCCGCGCGGTGCCGCACCAGTTCGTGCGTCAGTGACCGCGACACACCTTCGATCAACAGGACGAACACGGCGTGCTCGAAGACCGAGCCGTGGCCCTGCTTGAGAATGTTGGTCAGATAGTCGGCGGTGCTCCGGCTGGCCGGATTGCGCTGGCTCATGTAGCAGAGCCGCCCGGCGAACTCGGCCAGGCGCTCGCCGTCGGTCCCGGGCTCGACCCATTCCACCGGGAGATGCGCGGGTTCGATGAACTGGGGGCGGCCGATCAGGGTGACCTGTGGCTCGCGATAGAGACGCATCGGCCAAAACTAATGGGAGAGCCACCGGCTTTCTCCCCAGCGTGCCCCGCTCTCGATCGCGGTGAGATATTCGTCGACCTCGCCGGGAATCGCGACCGCATCCGCGCCGACCTTGAGCTGCGAGATCGGATCGCCGCCGCCGAGAATCACGCCCGGGTTGAAGCGCCCTTCGGGATCGAACGCCGCCTTGATGGCCCGGAAGCATTCGATCACCTCGGGACCATAAAGATCTTCGAGAAGCCCGGCCCGCAAGCGGCCCACGCCGTGTTCACCCGAGGGTGTGCCACCCATCGCGATCACCGCGTCGCTCACCGCGTCGAAGATCCTCCGGACGCGGTCGGTCCAGCCGCGGCGCGACACGTCGGGAAGAAGATTGACGTGTACGTGCCCGTCGCCGGCGTGGCCGAACATCACGACGTCGACCTTTTCTTCAGCCGCGATCCGATCGATTGCCTCGAGATACTCGGCAAGACGGTTCACCGGAACGCAGCCGTCTTCGATCACCTGCAGCGACCGCCGGCCGTCCGAAAGCCCCGCGAGAATGGGAGAAGCAGCGTGCCGCAGCGCCCAGACAGCGTCGATCTCGCGCGGGTCGGTGGCGACATGGGCGTCGAGCACGGCTGCCGCAACGGCCGCCTGCGCGCGCGCGGCGCGCTCCGCCACGTCCCCCGCATCGTCACCCTCGAAGTCGACGAGAAGGAGCCCGCCGGCCCGGCGGAGCAGCACGGAATCACCCGGCGCAAGCGACGCCGCATCGACGAAGCGAAGAAACGACTGGTCGAGAAACTCGAGCGTTGCCGGGTTCCAACCGCGAATCACCTCGATGATCCGCGGCAGATCGGCGCGCGCACGCACGGCGACGCGGAGCGACGCCCGTTCCCGCGCCACTGCAGCGAGGCACACCTCGATGTCGGTGACGACGCCGAGGGTCCCTTCGGATCCCACCACGACGTCGAGGACGTCGCCCGTTTCACTATAGTAATTGATACCATAGCCTGCGCTGTTCTTCCGCACCGTGGGAAACCGCGCGCGGATCGCCGCCGCGTGACGGCGGATCACCGGCTCCGCGTCGTTGTGCCACCGCGCCATTACCGGGTGATGCGGGTCGGCGCCGGTGCCGCGAACGAGATCGAGGGGACCGTCGCCGGTCTCGAGCGTGAGGCGATGCACCCAATCCCGGATCGACCCTGTGCGCAGGGTGTGCGGCCCCGCCGCGTTGGTCGAAACCATCCCGCCAAGGGTCGCCCACGCACCGCTCGATGGATCGACCGGAAGGATGAGACCGTGGGACGCTGCGAGGAGATTGAGCCGGCCGAGGGAAACCGACGGCGAAAGCGTCGCACGCGATGCCGCGGGATCGATGACCCATCGGGCCGGCTCGAACGCCGTGAGATCGAGGACCAGCCCCGAGGTCACGTTGTTCCCCGGCATCGCGGAGCCCGCGCCGCGTGGCGTCACGGGAATGCCACGGTCGCGAGCCGTTGCAAGAACGGTCCGCAGGTCGGCGAGCGACACCGGGCGGGCCACGCCCCAGGGCACGATGCGATAGATCCCGGCGCCCTGGCAATAGCGGAGGCGAAGGTCGAGGTCGGTGCGGATCGCCGGTGCGGTCATGCGCGGAGCCGCCGGAAGCGGGGCGCCGACGACCGGGGAGGTAGATTCCCTCGGTCATGACCGCGCCACGCACCGAACTGATTCATATCGACGTTGACCGCCGTCTCGGGCACGAATGGGATGAGTGGGATGGCCGCCCGCTACCGAACGCCGGCAATTTCGATGCGCCGCCCCGGGTATTCCTCACCTGGACCCTGGCGGCGATGGCGGCGGCTTTGGGCGCGGCGTCAATCCTGTTGTATCTCCTCGCTCCCCGTCTCGCCACGATCGGAACGGTCATCCCGCGCGCCGGCTGGGTCCTCCTCGCCGTCGGCGCCACGGCGTCGGCCGTCTGGTGGCTCCTTCTGGTCGCGAGCTTCGCCGGGCCGATCAACCTTCTCCCCGGAACCCTGGCCGAGAGCGGTGCGCTCCTCCCGCTGATGCGGCTCACGTCACGCATCGCCGCGCGCTTCAATCGGCGCGACCGGGTCGAGAACGCCGCGGTCAAGGTGTACAACGCGCTGGCGTTGCGGCGCGCGCAGCGCGTGAACACCGGCGAACTTCTCCTCCTTATTCCGCGCTGTCTGTCGCGCGCCACACTCGACGCCGTCCTCGCGCTCGCCGGACAGTACCGCGTTCCGGTGTTCGTCGCCACGCGCGGGCAGCTGGCGCGGCGCGTCATTCGCGAACGCCGGCCGCGGGCCGTAGTCGCGGTCGCATGCGAACGCGACATGGTGAGCGGCTTGCACGACGTCGCGGCGAAGGTCCCCGTCCTCGGCCTCACGATGACCCTTCCGGCTGGTCCGTGCAAGGACGCCGTCCTCGACCTCGCCACTCTCGAACGCTACCTCCAGGCGTTCGTGAACTGAACGCCGTTCCACATTCATCGATTCAGGAACCGCACGGCAGTGGTGTCGCGTGATCCCTTGCGACCACGCGGCACGGCGCTGTCGGGCCGGGTTGCCGTCGTGTCGCGCCCGGCGGTAGTGGTGTCGTGGATTCCCTTGCGAAGCCGCGGCGCAGTGGTGTCGGCACGCGCAGCGGTCGTGTCGACCGGGTCACCGTACTGGCGCGCCAGCACGCCCACTGCGACGAGAACGCGCCCGGCAGCCTTGTTGGTCGCCGGGACCTGGCGCTCGAGTTCTCGCGGCGACCGCGACGGATCGGCGGTCGGGAGGTACACCGTCTCAGCGGTAATGTTGGAGTAGTTGGGGCGCGACGGATCAACCCAGATGCGGATCTTGACGACGTCGGGGCCGAGGTGGCGCCGCGTCGTTGGCCGCATCGTGGTGGCGTCGAGCCATTCCGATTCGAGCCAGCCGTCCTTGACCATCGTGCGACGAATCGGAATCGAATCCTGATCGAGGAGCAGCGCGATCGCCTGGGTCGCCTCCCGAACGTCGAGTTTGACTTCGGTGACCGGGGCGTTGGGAAGCGGCACGAACGCTGGGCGCGTCGTCGTGGGAAAGCACGCTGCCATCGCGACCGCGGCGAGCGGCCACATTCGAAACGGCGGTCGTACCACGTCGGTCATTTGTCGAGCGCCTTGCGGACTTCCTGGGTGATCTCCCGGACGACCTGTCCCACGCCACGCGCCAGTCCACCGGTGACAGCAGGCGGGGCCTGGCCTGGCAGCGCCGGGAGGCGCTCGATCTCGTCGAGGGCCCGCTCCAGGCCGAGGTGAGCACGTCCTGCCCGGGTACGAAACGAACGCGCTACGACCCACCCGGCCGCGGCGAGCGGAACCACCGGTATCGCGGCAAACCAGACCGGTGCGCCGAGGACCGCGATCACCGCGCCCATGGCAGCGCCGGTGAACGAAAGACCGGCGCCACCAGCCACCAGGGCGGCGCGGGTGCGGCGGAGTGAGGCCGCGATCGTGACATGACAGAACCCGGGTTCGAGCGTCATGATCGCCACCGTGACCAGCTCCACCTTGTCGAGATACGGCTTGCCGTGCTTTGGATCGAACATCGTCGCCACCCGCCGCATCGCGCCGGCGAAGCGATCCATTGGTTCGTACGTCAGGCGCTCGGGAGTGACGCGCTGGACGATGAAGTGTTCCTGGCGCTCCATCCAGCGTGTCAGCGCAGCGGCGATCGTGTCGGGAGATCCTTGTACCACGCGCTGGGAGACGAGATCGGCAGCGCCAATCCAGTGGTCGAGCGTCGAATCGGGCTGGGCGACGACGATGCGGGTGCGTTCTTCCAGAAGGGCTTGCCGGAGGTGCTGGGGGGGAATGCCGACTTCGACGCCGAGAGCCAGCAGCTCGTCCTCGGTCAGCCCGTCACCAATGTCCTTCGAGGCTCCCTGCAGTTCTGCCGCGCGCTGCAGTATCCGATCAAAGGTGGCGCGATCGATTCGGGCAGGGACGTTCGGTTCCATCGAGGAAATATGGCGATGCCGGAAGAACGTGGCGACGAAACCGCCCAAGTCACTGCTGACTCAGCGCTCGCCCCCAAGCCGGACACCGCAATCGGGACAATGCTTCCAGCGCCGCTCCACCGGGGCGCCGCACGATGCACAGGCAGGCTGACGCTGATCGGCACCGCAGAGCGGGCAGAACTTCGCGTCGCGTCCTGGGGGCAACGGCTCGTGGCAGCTCCAGCAGCTGTCTTCGGCGGCGAAAGCTGGCGTGGTCACGGAGGTCGGCTCCTCATCGGTCGGGGCTGGATACCGGTGGGGCGCCCAGGTTGAAGTACTCGGTGACCCGCTGCTGCGCGGTGACGGCTTGGGCTCGGGTTGCGGCGGCGGTTCGGCAACGACAGACGGGCGCGGCGAATCAGCATCGAGAACGGGCGCTTCGACCATCGGAACTACCGCCTCCACCACCTCGACCGTGAGTGGAGAAGTCGTCGCTGACGACGGGGGTTCGGGCGGTCGAAGCGCTGGCGATGCGTCCACCGGTTTGGCGGCAACGGCCGCAAGCGTCACGGCGGCTCGCGGCGTGATGGTCACGCTGGCTGCGCGGAGGAGCTGCAGCACGTCGAGATCAGGAAGTTTCGAGTTGATCGTCGCCTTGGCCATGTCGGCGGCGTCGACCGGCTCGGTGCGGACCAGGTCTCCTTCTTCGGCGATCAGGCGAAGCATCAGTGCCTCGTAATCTTCACTCGCCTCGATGCCGACGAGGCGCCGGGCTACCCGGTAGGGAAGAATCCGTTCGAGGATCTCACCCACCGCGATCGGGCCGCCGCCGCCACCGCCCTGCGATTGCCACTGCGCCAGCAGCGCCGCGGCGAAGCGTTCGAGCTCCGTCACCGTCCCTCCGCGAGGCCGATCGTCTCTCCGGCCGCAATCCGCGCTTCCAGCGCCGTGAACGCGGCATCGGGATCGTATCCCGGAAAATTGCCCCGCCCTTGCCGCTCCGCCAGCCACGCCGGAAATGTCGAGCGCACGATCCCGGCCGACGTCGTCTGGTCGGTCGCCGCGCGAACGGCAAGATCATTGGCGTATTCGTTCTTGGGATGCCCGGCGTGACCTCGCACCCAGGTGAACTGGGTCTCGTGGCGAGACACCGAATGCCAGAGTGTGCGCCACAATTCGAGATTTTCGATCGGACCACTCTTCCGGGTCCAGTCCCGCGCCTGCCATGCCGGCGCCCATTCGCGAATTCCCTTGATCAGGTACTCCGAATCGGAGACGATCAGTACGCGAAGGCGATTTGCCTTCTGTGCCAGCAGTTGCAACACCGCGATCGCTCCACTCAATGCCATCCGGTTGTTGGTCGTCGCAGATGAATGAAGGTAGACATCACGTCGCTCGACATTCCCGTTCGAGCGGATCTCGATCAAACCACCGGCTCCGCCGCGATTGTCGCCGGGTTTCCCGTTACCGAGACAACTCTCGTCGAGATGCACCACCGCGATGCGTCCGGAGGAGCGCGTCAGGAGTCGATCACTTGAAAATGATCCAGGTCGTCAAGCACGAACAGCAGTTCATCGCCGGTCATCGCCAGATGGCCAGCGAGGGCGTCGCGCCCGCGCGACTGCGTCAGCGCCGATGCCACAACGACGTAGTCGTTACCGCGCCGGCGGAGTGCCACCCGCCGGTGCTGGCGCACCGCGTGCTCAAGCTGTTCCATCCGCTCCGGCGTCCAGCGAAACATGCCCATTGCTGGAAAGTAGCAGCGTGATGAACTCGATTCGCGTGATCGATCAGCGCAGACCGACCCACGCGCCGCCGAGCATCACGCGCACCACCTTGCGCGTGTTGGCGATGTCGGCAAGCGGATCGCCGCCGAGCACGACCAGATCAGCGACGGCACCGGCGCGAAGGCGACCCAGCGAATCGGCGCCGAGGAGATCGGCCGACCAGGAGGTCGCGGAGCGGAGCGCATCGAGCGGAGTGAGACCGGCGTGGACCAGGAGGGCCATCTCGCTGTGGAGCGCGCTCCCGGGCACCAGGAGCTGGTTCGAGGCGTCAGTGCCGGCCGCGATTCGTCCACCCGCGGCGACGAACGTCCGCACCACCTGATCCTGGATCGGTCGCGCGGCGCGGAACGCCGTGTAGTCATCCGCGGTCCAGCCGGCACGGCGAATCATGCCGGGAACATTCCAGTTGCGACGCGCCGTGTCGGGAACCATCTCGATGCCGGGAGGATGATAGGTGGCGGAATCATCGAGATGCGCAAAGGTCTCGTGCAGCACCAGCGTGGGGACGAGGTAGACGCGCCGGGCGGCCAGCTCTTCGATCACCCGCGTGAGGGCGACGGTGTCGAGTCCGGCCCAGCTATGCTCGAACGCAGTCCAGCCGCGAAAGAACTTCTCGGTGTGGGCCGAATCGAGTGCCACCGAATCGCCGGCTGCCTCGGGAATCCCGCTGAGATGCTCGATCGATGTCACGCCAAGGTTTGCCGCGGTCACCGCGTCCGTGAGCCCGAGGTGCACGGCGACTGGAAGATGCACCACTCGCGCGGCATTGATGATTGCGCCAAGGACATCGGGAGTTGCGTGGGTATAAACCTTGATCCAGGTCGCGCCGAGCCGCTGCGCGCGGGCGACCGCGGCGGCGGCGGAATCGGGCGACGCAACCGGAATGGCATCGGGATAGGTGGTCGGTGGAACATCAAGCATGGCGATGGCCATGAAGAGCCGCGGCGATGGTGACCGCGACGCGATGGCGCGCAAGGTATCGGCCAGCGGTTCACCATCGTGGAGATCACGAACCGTGGTGACTCCGTAATGCAACTCGAGCGGAATCGCCCACGGCTGGAGATGCACGTGCGCGTCGATCAGGCCGGGGATGATCCAGCGTCCGCTCAGATCGGTCACGCGCGCGCCGCGGGGGACCGCCACCTCTTCGCTGTCGCCCACGGCAACCACATGCCCGTCGCGCACCAGGATCACTGCCGCGGGAAGCGAGCGCCCGGTCACGACGTCGATCACGGTCGCGCCAGTCAGCGCATCCAGTCCGGCACCGGGCGGCTGGCCGCACGCCGCCAGCAGGGCCAGACCCAAAACACACCGCGCCCCGGAGCGACCGGAGCGCGGTGTGATGCCGGAATCCCTCAGCTTCACCGCCGCTTCTTCCCCTTCTTGCCGCCACGTTTCGGCGCGCTCTTGCGTGCGGCCTTCCTGGCTGGCTTGCGCGCTGTCTTCTTGGCCACCTTGCGAGCACTCTTCTTGGCTCCCTTGGCGGCGCGCTTGCTGGCGGCCTTCTTCACGCTCTTGCTGGCGACCTTCTTGGCGGCCTTCTTAGCGCTCTTCTTCGCCACCTTCTTTGCAGCCGGGCGCTTCGGCGGTGCGGCCTTGGCCGCAGGCGCAGGCTTCGCCGCCTTCTTGCGTGGCTTCGAGGCGACCTTGCCCGGGGCGGGCTCGGGAATGTCGAACCGGGGCGACGCCGCGGGCGTGGCAGCGGCCCCTTCGAGCGACCCGTACTGGAAGTCGAACGATCCTTCGCTCATCACCATCGGTGCTCTCCTGCTCTGCGGCAGAAAATGGGGTTAGGAACGGACTGCGGGGAACGGCACCGTGTCGAGCGGTGCGAATCGCTATTATATGTCGCGTCACTCTCCCGCTTCTGCAAGGTGTCGCCCGGTCGAATGCGCGCGCTCTGCCTCACCGCCGTCGGCGGACCCGACGCTCTCGCCGTGCTGAACCTCCCGGCCCCGGTGCTCCAGCGCCCCGGAGATGTGAGGATCGGCATACGGGCTGCCGCACTGAATCACCTCGATTTGTGGATGGCCAAGGGGACGCCGGGCGTTACCGCACCATCCTTTCCGCATGTCGTTGGTACCGACGGCGCGGGCGTCGTGCTGGAGACCGGCAGTGCCGTGACCCACGTCGAGCCGGGCGACCGGGTGTTGATCAATCCTGGCGTCGCCTGCGGCGAATGCGATGTGTGCGCCGCCGGCGATGACGTCTTCTGCCGGCAGTTCGGCGTCCTCGGCGAGCATCGACCGGGTCTCGCCGCCGAGGAGGTTGTCGTCCCGGGCCGCAACGTCCTGCCGATCCGGGGCGACTGGAATTGGCCTGCGGCTGCGGCGTTCACCCTGTCGACGCTCACCGCCTGGCGGATGCTCACGACCCGTGCCCGGCTCACTGCCGGCGAAACGGTACTGATCTGGGGGATCGGCGGCGGCGTGGCGATCGCCGCACTTCAGATCGCCAGGTACCTCGGCGCCCGGGTCGCCGTGACATCGTCCTCGCCCGAGAAGCTGGCCCGAGCCCGCGAACTCGGCGCCGAACTCGGCCTCGATCACGCGGCGGAAAGGGATGTCCCGCGCGCCGTCAAGGATCATTTCGGCGGTGGGGTGTCGGTTGCGGTCGACACCGTGGGTGCGCCCACCTGGGCGCGGTCGTTGCGCGCGCTCCGTCCGGGTGGCCGGCTGGTCACCTGCGGTGCGACGGGCGGACCAATGGTCGACCTCGACCTGCGCCGCCTCTTCTGGTTTCAGTGGTCACTCCTCGGATCCACCATGGGCACCGCCCGCGAATTCGCCGAAATCACGGCGCTGGGCGATGCCGGATGGTTCCGGCCCCGCATCGATGGTGTCTTTCCGATCACCTCTGCCGCCGATGCCTACCGTCGCATGGCGCATGGCGAACAATTCGGCAAACTCGTACTCGAGGTTTCTCCGTGAACGAACTCGCTGACCGGCTGCGCGCAGGAGCGCAGCAATTGTGGGCCGTGCTCCCGGCGCTGATCGTCGCCGCGCTGATCTTCCTGGTGGGCTATCTCGTTGCCAAGCAGCTGGAGAAGTGGACCGATCGACTTCTCAAGCGGCTCGACTTCAACAAGGTCGCCGAGGCGGGTGGATTGCGCGAAGCGGTCGACCGGACATCGAGTGGACTCGACCCGGTCCACGCAGTCGGAAAGTTGATCTTCTGGCTGGTGATGCTCGTCGTGATCCTGCTCGCGTCGGCGGCGTTGGGCCTCGACAGCATCAACCGGATGTTCGGCATCATGCTGGGATTCATTCCGACCCTGATAGCCGCGATCGTGATCGTGATTCTCGGCATCGTGGTGGGAGAATTCGTCCGCGGCCTGATCATGGCGTCGGCCGGCGGGGTCGAAGGCGTTCCGATTCTTGCCAACGTCGCCAAGGGATCGGTCGTGGTGATCGCCGTGTTCATGGCGCTGCAGCAACTCGGTGTCGCCGAGGAGTTGATCACTGCGGCGTTCACGCTGGTCCTGGGCGCGGTGGCGCTCGGCGTGGGTCTCGCCTTCGGACTGGGAAACACGACGCTTGCCGGCGAGGTCACGCGGCGGTGGTATCAGACCTACCGGGAACGGCGTCTCAAGGCGGAAGCGGCGCGCCGCGCTGCGGACGAAATCGAGTAAATCCGGCTACTGCTGCCCCTTGGCCTCGGCAGGAACCGGATATCGCAGCAGACGGATTCCGCCGGGAAACTCCTCGCCCATGAGGATGTAGTTCCCGTCGACGCCGAGCGCGAAGCCGCGACTCGGGACCGTCACGACGTCGAGAACCCCGGAACTATCGACCACCTGGAAGTGCCGGACCGGGGAGAGCGCGGTGTCGCTCTTGGCGAGCCACATCCGGTGATCGGGGGTCACGAAGACGTGTTCGAATGGCGGCTTGGTCGCCACATTGGGCAATAGCCGCGCATCGGCGCGCTGGTCCTCCGGGAAGTGGCGCGCCCACAGTTCGCGATCCATCGGTGTGACCGTGAGGACCGGATCGGGGAGCATCGGAGAGCGAAGAACCTTTTTCGCCCCGGGATGGTGCCACTCGATCTGATTCTGGAAGACCCGCGCGACCCAGAGCGTTCCGTTGGGAAGAACGCCCCAGGCGTCATCGCCACCAAGCACGCGGCGCTGCCAGTGTTCACCGTCGACCCCGGCGACTTGCACCAGTTCCGGCGGGGAGAGACGGGTCAGGGTATCGAATTTCGTGAGCTGTGGATCGCCGCGCACCACGACGCTGCTGTCGAGCAGTCCACTCCCGTCAATCTTCGCATCAGGCGAGAGCTGGAAATACCACTGGCCGGCCGCGTCGCGCGCACGCGGTAGCGCGCCGTGAAGTGCATCCGGCGCCGGCCACGCGGCAAGTCGCTGGCCACTGGCCCAGGCGGTGAATCGGCGCAATCCCCAATCGCCCACGATGATCGTATCGCCACTTCCGATCAGCGTGATCGGGTGCGGCACATCCGCGCTGGTGATTCCAGGAACGCGCGTGACCGACTTGGCGTCGAAGTCGACGACGAAGAGTTGATTGTCGATCGGCGCGAGGAGAACCCACCGTCCCGCGGATTGCGGTACGGCCGTGGCGACACCGACCGCGGGGACTACCAGCGTATCCACCGTGGCGGCGACGGCGATGGATGGCGGTGGTTTCGGCGGCGAGCAAGCGGCCGCTACGGCGAGGACCAGCGGAAGGCTGCGTCGCATGCCCGGAAGATACGGCTGTCCGGTTACAAAATGCGATCGAATCTATGGCGAGATCGGATTGGCCCGATCACGATCCGGTCGGGGAATGTCGCGAGAGGCGCCGACCGGAGTCGAACCGGTGATGGAGGTTTTGCAGACCTCTGCCTTACCACTTGGCTACGGCGCCGCAATCGCCGGGAAGCTATTGGGTCCGGAGCGGAGCGGCTAGGGTCGCGGAAGCGGGAGGATGCCGAGATTCGCGGAGTCCGGGCGTGCGATCAGATGCCATCCCTCTGCCTGCATTTCGGGCGAGACGTTGTTGGCCAGGAGCGCCCGCACTCCGATCCGCGAGAGCCGCTCGGTGATCGCCAATCGGCTTGCCGGCGTCGCGTCCCAGAAACCGGTCGAGTCAAGAACCTGCGCGACGATCGGCGTGCCTCCCGCGAAGGCGGCGTATTGCTCGAAAGCATCGCCTATCGCCGCGACCGGCGCACCGGCGCCAACGCCGAGGCGGTGTAGCGTGTCGGCTTCGGCGAGATAACCCGGCCGGTAGGTAAGCGCGAAGCCACCGCTGTTCCGGTACAGATTCACGGTCACCGAAATCGTCAGCATCCCCAGCGCGGCAGCCAAGGCCCACCTGGTTCCGCGGCGCCCCCGGCGTGACATCATCTTCGCCCAGTACGATGCCACGAGCGTCAGGATGAAGCCGGCGAGATAGCGCGATTCGACGTGCACCAGCGCGTAGACAAGCGCTGCTCCGACCGCCCAGACCGCGAGGACCACCGGCATTCGGGATCGAGCGCTCCGCCCGCGATCGCGCACCGTAGCATACCAGATCAGGATCATCGCCAGGATCGTCGCCCATTGTCCGAGGATGACCAGCACCAGATCGGCGGCTCCCTGCCGGAGGGCGCTCCATTGGCCAGCGAAGTCGAATCGTGGCCGCACTCCGGCGTACCAGTACGAAGGGTCGTACCAGAGTGGATACGTCCCGCTGACTGGCGTCGCGAACTCGATGGTTCGCGGGTGCGGCCAGAGGGTGCGTGGCGGGTGGCTCGGCACGCCGAACCGCGGGGCCGAATCGCCTTGCCATCCGATGAAGGGCATGACGCCGTCGACCGCCCAGGCGTAGTTGAGGCGGCCCACATCGCCCACCGTGACTCGTCCCAGTCTGCCGCTGACGTTTGCGATCAATGGCGCACAGACCAGCGCAAATACGACCCCGGCAACACCCAGCTTCATGCGCGCACGTTCAACGCGCGGTGGCATCAGGATCAGTAACGCAAGAAGGAGAACGTCGAGCGGAAGGAGGATTCCCTTGATCCAGTAACCCGCGCCGAGAATCGCTCCGAAGGCAATGAACGGCATCATCGCCGAGCCGCTCTCGTCGAGGGTTATGGCACACTCCGCCGTGGCCACCACCATCAGCATGACGGCGATGTCGGGGGTCAGCAGGCCGAATCCGATTGACTCGATCGCCACAGCGGTGCCACAGGCAATCCCGGCGGCCGTAGCGTAGCGCCCGACCGGGTTGTCGTCGTCCTGCCATGGTCGGGCGAGCCTCTGCAGCACCGCGACGTAAAGCACGACGGCAAGACTGCAGAGGACCACATTGACCGCATGCAGCAGCGGAATCAGCACCGACCATCCGCTCCGCACCAGCGCGACGACGGGTGCGATGAGGAGCGGATACCCCGGACTCCAATAGCCGTTCACCGCGGCATGCGGGCCGCCCGTGGCGACGGCGCGAGCCAGTTCGATGTAGCTGATGCCGTCGGGGTTGAGATCGTACCGATTCCCCCAGGCATCGATGAGCGCCATCGCCACTGCCACGACGGCACACCACCAGGCCAACCGCCTGTCGGTTCGGGAGCAATGGAGCGGAGCCGCCGGTGAACGTGCACTGGCCGCATGCCCGCGATCAGAGTCGCTGCGAGGCAGAGATTGCTCCTGGAGATTCGATCGGCGTCGAGCAACGACAATACTACATGCCGCTCTCGACGGAAAACTGTCGACCGGTGCATCTTCCGGGTACCCTGAATGAACGGAGCGGATTCTCGTGGCGCAACTGGAGGCATCGTGAAGAATCAGACGCACCAGGATCGGGAATCCGCGGCCACCGAGCGGAACTCGATCCTGACGCTGATTGCGATCTTCAAGTTCGCCAAGGCGCTCACGCTCATTGCGCTCGGGCTCGGCGCATTGCAATTGATTCGTGCCGACGTGCGCGAACAGGCAGCGTCGGTCTTCGAGGCGCTCGGATCGTCTGTTGATGTCGTACCGGTGCTGCGGCTCCTCCGGGGCATCGGCGCGCTCGCACCGGGTCAATTGCGGCTGGTGGGAATGGGGGCCTTTGTTTACGCGGCGCTCTTCCTGACCGAGGGGATCGGGCTCTGGCGGCAGCGGCGGTGGGCCGAATATCTCACGCTGATCGCCACGGCCTCATTCATCCCATTTGAGATCTTCGAGGCTGCGCAACGGCTCACAATTCCCCGCGTAAGCGCGTTGGTGATCAACATTGGCGTGCTGCTCTACCTCGTCCTGTTGCTGCGGAGACCCCCGCGCTGGGGACTATCGTAGCAGCACGCGGATCTTGTCGCGGTAGGTCCGCCCAGTCACGATTTTGCTGCCATCTTCGAGCAGGAGGACCGATTCGCCCTGGAACCACGGCTGGACTTCCCGGACCCGCGCAACGTTGACGATGTGCGAGCGATGGACCCTGAGGAAACTCAGCTGTGGCAGCCGCTGCTCTACGCTGGTCAGGCTTTCGCGCGCGAGAAGGATCGTGCCACCCCGCAGATGGAAGTGCGATACGTCGCGATCGGCCTCGACCCGTTCGATGTCGTCGAGACGCACGCGGACGATCCGGCCATCGGCACGCACCGCTATCCGCCCGCCCGGGGCCCGTGACCCGGCCGGTGACGCCAGGCGCGAACGCAGCGCCTGCTTCGCGCGGCCCACCGCGCTGTAGAGCCGATCGCGCTCGAACGGCTTCACCAGGTAGTCGATGGCGCGAACGTCGAATGCCTTGACCGCGTGCTCGTCGAACGCCGTCACGAAGATCACCAGCGGATAGGTCTGGCCGGCAATCCGCTCCAGAACGCCGAAGCCGTCGAGATCCGGAAGGCGCACGTCGAGGAAGACGAGATCGGGGGCGTCGCGTTGCAACGCCGCCACGGCGTCCTCGCCGAAAGCGCACTCGCCGACGATTTCCAGGTCGTCGTCGCCACTCAGCAGCTCGCGAATCCGCTGGCGCGCCAGCGCTTCGTCGTCGACGATCAGCGTGCGGATCCGGTTCATGCGAATGCGACCTGCGCCTGCGCCACCGGCTCGGCGGCTCGCGCTAGACGGAGCGGGAGAATCACTTCCGCCAGCGCGCCACCGGTGCTCCGATTGCGAACCGTGAAGGAGAAGCCGGTGCCGTAGAGATGCTCGAGGCGGGCTCGCGTCGTCTTGAGCCCGATCGCTTCCTGCCGGCCCTCCATCGCGCCCGGCTGCAATCCGGGGCCGTCGTCGCGCACCTCGATCACCACCGACCCCTTGTCCCGCCTGGCGATGAGCTCAAGCGTACGGGGTTCGCGCGACAGCGCGACGGCGTGGTGCACCGCATTTTCGACCAGCGGCTGCAACAGGAAGTTCGGCACCAGCACGTCACGCAATTCCGGATCGACGTGAATCGAGACGTGCAGCCGGTCCTGGAAACGAATTCGTTCCACGTCGAGATAGGCGCGGGCGAACTCGACCTCCTTCGACAGCGCGACCTCCGCGATTCCCTCGGTCTGCAGCGCGAATCGCAGCAGCTGGCTGAGCCGGGTGATCATCAGCTCGGCGCGTTCGGGGTCGGACAGAATCAGCCCGCACGCGGAATTGAGGGTGTTGAACAAGAAGTGCGGACAGAGCTGCGCCCGGAGAGCGGTCAATTCGGCCGTAACCACCTGGGCCTTGAGTTGCGCCGATTGCACTTGCGACTCGTGGAACGCCCGGCTGTAATGAGCGAGATATGCCAGCCCAACCAGGACGCCGTAGATCATCAGGCCGCCCGCCACCTGCCCGAGACTGGGCGGTCCAAGCCCTGGGGGGAACCCCAGCGGAACCGGTCCCGGCGCGATCTGGAGGGCGGTGAGAATGGTGCGGCTGAGGAAGAGATGAATCCCGGTCAATGCCAACCCGAGCGTCACATTGATCCCAAGCAGACGCACCAGTCCAGGGCAGACAGGCCAGCGATCGGGAATGTACAGAATGATCGGAACGAAGAGGACCCAGATATACCACGGCACCGCCTGGGTCGCGAACGCCGCGCCGAACGACACCGGCCGCCCCGCCGCGAGCATCACCGCCTGATATTCCACGGCGAACACTCCCCCGATCGCCGTGGCGAGGAGAGCGGCAAGACTGCTGATCTGCAGGCGGCGTGACACCGTGGCGAACCTCAGGCTCCGGACCGGGTCAAGTGTGTCGCAGCGCCCCGTCCGGAGCAAGAGGCCGACACCTGGAGGACCTCAAGGCACTCGGCGGCCGTAAGGGTCGCCCGGCGGGGGCGGGGGCGGAGCGGGCGGGGGCGTCACGCTGTTGCTGCCGACCACTACCGTCCCGGTCATGAAGGTGTGGACCGAGCAGTGATAGGTGTAGGTGCCAGCCGTCGTGAAGGTGCGCGACACACTCACGTTCGCGTCGGGCGAATTGACGGTGGCGATGTTGTCGGGCGCGCCGTTGACCGCGTCGAACGTCACGGTATGACCTACGCTTCCGAACACGAACGTCACCGACTGGTTCGGCTGGATCGTGATCACGCTCGGCGAGAACGCAAGGCTCGCCAGCGCTTGCACGTTGTTGCCATTGCCGCCCGAGGAGCTCGGCGCCGTCGGCGTACTCCCGCCACAAGCACCAATCGCGCCGCCAACCGCTAGCATTGTCAGGATTCGCTGCCATCTGTTGCCAATCATAGGATCCCCATGGTCCAAAGAGCGCGCAGTCCCTGGAAGGCAAGAGGACTGCGCGAGTGCACAAGAATCGCTTGGGGATCGAGGCAGGCATACGATCCGGCGACGAATCGACGAATGGCCGGGACCGACGGCCGCCGGAACCATACGAACTCGTCATCCCGGACGGCCCGCGAGTTCGTTCCCCCGTTCCGTAGTGCTCCGGATGCGGGAGAGCGGGAGCAGCATATCAATTCCGGATGCCGGGCGCCGATCGAGCTGCGACGCCCGACCGTCAATTCCCGAGGAGGACGCCAAGCGGCTCCAAGGGTCGCACCCGATCGGCGATGACCTTGACCAGTACGGTGAGCGGTACCGCCAGCACCGCTCCGGTGATTCCCCAGATCCATCCCCAGAAGAGGAGTCCGAGAAAAATCGCCACTGCGTTGAGCGGCAAGCGATGACCGAGGAGAAGCGGCGTGATCACGTTCCCTTCGAGCACCGAAATGACGAGAAACGAGCCAACGGCAAGCAACACCCGACGCGTGTCGTCGAACGTCGCCAGCGACATGACGCCAATCACCGCCAGCATCGCCAGCGATCCGAGATACGGAATGAAGTTGAGGATCGCCGCGAGCGCTCCCCACAGCGCCGGGTTCGGCAGCCCGATCAACTTGAGCGATGCCCACGTCGCTGTGCCGAGACTTACGTGGATCAGGACGCTGGTGGAGAGATAGCGCGACATCTGCGTCTGCAGATCGCGCAGACCGTCGACCATTTCGCGGCGATATCGCTCCGGCATGATGTCGCCGAGCTTTTGCCGAAAGCGCTCGCCGGCGGCGAGAAGAAAGAAGGTGAGAAAGATCACTGACGACGCCGCGCCGGCCACGCCGATGGTAGTTCCCGGAATGGTCGACAGCACGCCCGGCGGCGCGACCTCGACCTTGGCGCGCACATCACCCGGCGTGGTGGGGCTGCTGGTCACCTCCTGCATCTTCGCGGCGGTGCGCTGGAGATTGTGCAGCGGCACGGCGATCTGCTGCACGCGTCGCTGAACCTGTTCGAGCGTTTCGGGCGCCCGTGACAGCCACGACGCGGCGGGCCGCGCCAGCGAAACGATCGCAGCGATCGCGACGATCACCACCGCAACCACCACGAGCCCGGCTGCAACACCGGCCGGCACACGTCGTTCGATCAGCCAGCGAACCGGTGGTGCGAGGAGGAGCGCCAGCAGCGCGGATGCGAAGACCGGGAGGAAGAAGGCGCTCGCGAGCCGGAGCACTGCCATCACGAGGATCAGGAAGATCCCGCCGAGCATCCAGCGAACCGGATCGCGCAGGAGGCGTTCACGAACATGACGCCGGGCGGCACGATGCGTCACGACGGACATCCGATCAGCTCCCGGCGGCGAGGGACGGATCGCGCATCGCGCGGTCACATCAGATAGGACGTCTCATCCTATTCCGGCGCCACGGCCTCCGGATCGGCAATCTCGATGGTCAGCGTCAGCGCCCGACGGCAGCTGTCGCACATGCGTTCGCGAGGATCCGTCGAGCGATAGCCAAGACCACCACCGACCCGGTTGCGCTCACCGCACTTGGGGCAGGCGATTCGCAGCGGCTTGAGCCGGCCCACCATCGATAATTGCCGGATGGCGGCCACAACACCGATGATCAGCGCCAGCGGAATGCCCAGGAGATGAATGATCGGAATGGGGATCAGCGATGCAGCCACGCCGAGCCCCACCAGCATCACGACACCCGCGCGGCGGATCCGGTGCCCGACACTGAATTCCTGGAAGATTCCCTTGGCGCGGACCGGATCGACGCCAGGTGCGCTGAGGGTCACCACGACGTTGCGGTCAGGCATCCACCAGTTCTCCTTGCGCGGATGTCCCCCGGAAAAAGACCACGATCGCCGCCGCCCAAAGTGGCAGGTCACCGATGAGCTTCATGCAGAGCCCCGCCAGCTTGATGTCGTCGTTGGCGCTGAAATGCGCGGCGACGCGTGGCGCCAGTTCATACAGGCGGTAGAGCGGCCAGTCGGAAAAGACCATCATCATCGCCGGTATCGTGGGTCCGATCGTGGCACCGAAGAGGAAAGCTATCTTGCCGAACACACCCAGACTGATGAACTCCGGTGGCGCGAGGATCGGCCACCAGAGCGAAAGTCCGGCGATGAGCCAGGCGAGATCGAGACCGAACGACCCGAGTTGCGTGCGCATCGCGGTGTCAACGATTCCCGGGAAGTGGGACGAGAGGACGAAGACGTTGTAGCACAGCAAGCCGGGAAGCGCTCGACCCATGAACCGAAGCGCCCGCCAGGTCCGCGATCCTGGCGGCGCGAGGCGAAGCCATCCTTCGCGGGGAACGCTCCTGATCAAGAGCGGAGCAACGGCGAGGGTCATCAGCAGGAATTGCCCGGTGTGCACGCTCGCGAGATATCCGGCACCGAGCTTGCCGATCGGCCAATCGAGCGTGGCGAGCAGGGTGAGCCACGCCGGCACGAACCACCGCCACGGACGAAACGGCCACCGGTGCGCTCGGCCGAGCGCCCACCATCCCGCCGCGACGGCGATCAGCATCAAGTCCACGCCTGGATACCATTGCCAGGTCCAGCTCCACGGCATGTCAGTGGCCGAGCACCACCATTGCATCAGGCGGTCGCGGAAGAGCCGCCGGCGCCCCTCCGTCCTCCCTGACTACTTGCCATAGTTCACCAGCAACGGCAGGTCGTGCGCCCAATCGCGCTCCCTCGTGCCGAACGGATACTCCACCCGTCCGAGGCCGTCACGGGTATAGGCAATCACCGCCGTGGAATGCCCGACCGGATACTTGCCCTTGGCGTCGGGCGTCCCTGGTTCGGCCAGCGGCAGCCGGACCATTCGCTGCGCTGCTTCAATCACGGAATCCGCCGCTGTAAGCCCGACGAACTGGGGGTCGAAGCCGTGGACCCACGCATCGAGGACCGGCAGCGAATCGCGCCGGGGGTCTGTAGTAATGAATACTACAGTTACCTGGCGCTGAATCTCGTCGGGCATCTTGTCGAGGACGGCGGCGAGATTATTGAGATGAACGGGACAGACATCGGGACAGCTGGTGTAGCCGAACATCAGGAGGGTGACGCGGCCGGCGGTCGCCGAGTCGAAGTCGAACGCTCGGCCGCGGGAATCGGTGAACCGGAAATCAGGCTTCGGTACCGGAACAGCGAGTTCCGTTCCGGCGAATCCGTGCGGTGACCGCGGCGGATCCCCGCCGCCGCCGCACGCAAGCATCAGTGCGGTGGCGAGCGGGACCGCGTGCCGGATCACTGTCCCGCGGCGACGGCGAACCCGAAGACGTTGCGCGCTACGTGCCCGTCGTCAGCAGCCGTCTTCCACCGCACCACGTATTCCCCCGGCGCCAGATGCTTGATTACCGCACCCTCGACCGTCGCCGGATCGCTGGTTCCCTTGACGACCAGCTTCTCGACCAATGCCGAATCGCTGGTGAGCACCGAAATCGACGACTGCGCCAGGATCACCTTCTCGGTAAATGTGAGCGAGATCCTGGTGGGAGCATGGACCACCGACCCCTTGGCGGGAATGGACGACTTGAGGGCGGTATGGAAGAACGCTCCGGCAGCCAGCGCCAGGGTGAGGAGGGAATTCACCACAGCTCCACGGTTCGAGTCACCCGGTGTCGTTCTCGAGCGCGACGCAATGATCGGCACAGCGAGCCAGACGCCAGAATCGCAAGATAATGCAGTTCATCGCGACGTTCCCCGCGGCCCGGTCGAGAAGACGAATCCTTTTCCAACTGCGACGACCCACCCTCCGGGCATGCCGGGGCGGGCCGCTCGCCACGCGAGATCGATCCGGTTGGATTCGAGGTCGGGTGCGCGCGAGGCACCGAGCCGAAGCCCGACGCCGTAATCCCAGCCGGTTCGCTGGGACTCGTCCGACCACCACGCGCCACCATAATCGGCGAACGCCGCCACGCCGACGCCGATCACCTTGAGCAGTTCGGGCGAGATCGTGTAGCGATACTCCGCTGTCGCGAAGAATTCCCGGTCGCCGGTGAACGAATGCTGAGTGAAGGCCCGCGGTCCGGCGCCGAGACCCAGGTCGAACTCGGTTCCGGGGAGCGGATCGCGGAGCGCGGCGATCTCACCGTGCGCCACGAATTCGTGCCGCGCCGATGGAAGAAGAGCCAACGTGCCACCCAGCGACACCTGCCCCGAATCGAGTCCGCGAGCCGTGTACAATCCGTCGGCAACGCCGTCGGCCCACGCAAGCCCGCCACCGAAGCGCGCCCCGACGTGAGCGGCGATCCCCGGAGCCAGTCCGCCTGCGTCGTACCCGAGAAACGAGGGCGCGGCGAAAAGCGACAACCGGATCACGGTACTCAAGTCGACGTCCTCGGCGCGGCCGAACGATTGAAAACCGCGAACCTTGGGGATGTTGACGTGCCGGGCCTCGAGGTAAACGCCGACGGCGCCAGTGACCGACTTGGTAGTGATCCCCGACTGATCGTACACCTGCTCCGGCTCGTAGTCGTCGCGGCGGACCTGGGCCGCGAAGCCGATGCGCAGATAATCTCGTGACGTCGCATGCAACGCCCAGCCAGCGTCGGCGCGCACCAGCAGGTAGCGGTTCTGTGTCGTGTCGGAGGCAACCGCCTCGCCGTCGCGATACTGCAGAATCCGGTCACGTCGATCGTCCAGGAAGATCGAGGCCCCGTCCGGTGACGCATTCGCGAAATAGGGCAGGGCGAGTTCCGCCGAAAAGAGTTCGCCGTCGGAGCGATTGGCGAACTGCGCGGCGCCCAGCACCTTGCCGGCGATGAGCCGGTTGCGATGGAATCCGAGAACCGTGGTGGTGCGGTCGGGGTCCTTCTGGTAGAGCAATTCGGTGGAAGTGACCGTGCCGAGGAGATTGTCCTCGATCAGCGCAGCCGTGTAGGCAACCGATCCGCCGGTAGAATGAAAGCGGAAATCCGGCCGGGTGGTCCAACCGTCGCGGGTGACAACCTGCAGCGCGACGCCTGAATCCGAAGGGACGGAATCAATAGCGACGTCGCGAAAGACGCCGAGGGCTCGCAGGTTGCGCTCGGTCTCGGCGACCGCTGCCGAATCGTACCGTTCTCCCTGGTGGAACAGGAATTCCTGGCGGATGATCCCGGCGCGCGTGGTGTAGTGCAACGAATTGGCGAAGCGCGCCAGCCAGCTCGAATCGGTACGGTCGAAGATGCTGAATCGGTCGACCGAGATGGCAGTGATCCGCGGCAGCGAATCGCCCGTTGCCCTCTGGGCGCTCGCGCGGCCGATTGCAACAAGGAGGAGGAGCCAGGTAAATCGCAGACGGAGAGGCGGACCAGCGTCGAGGGTGTTCCTGGAGATCAGCTCAGACTCTCCAGCAATCTCCACAGTTCGAGCGGCGAGAATTCCGCGAACCTGGCCTTGACGTCGGGAACGGTCCATTCGCGAAAGATCCATGCGGACGAACGCCGCACTTCTCCGGCCACGAAGTGAACCCGGCCCGCAGTGACTGGACCGTCCTGACGGGTCTCGAGATGGACCGACCACGTCGTGCCCCCACGGGCGAGGTCGCCCATGTGGTCGGCGCTGGAGAGGTCGATGGTATCTGGTGACGGAGTGGTCATCAGTCTGCCCAAGAGGTTTCTCAAGGGTAGCCGAAGCTCGCGGCCCGCGCCAGCAGGACCACTATATTGGGCGGCGTCCGTCGCACGGGCGGACCCGATCTGGAGTGCAGGTGACATCGACCCCGACGACATGTTCCCGCTGCGGCAGTGCGGCGAGCGGCAATTTCTGCGCGGCCTGTGGCGCGCCGCTGGGTTCGCCCGCGTGTTCCGCTTGCGGTACGACCCTTTCGCCCAACGCCGGTTTCTGTCACAAGTGCGGCGCGCCGGCTGGAAGCGCGGGTCGCGCCGACCGCGGCGCTTCGTGGCCAGGGGGAGGAGCGCGCGGCGGGCTCGCAGGCCGGGATCGCGCCCCGTGGTTGATCGCGGCTGTCCTTGTCGCGATCGTGATCGTCGGCGTCGTGCTCGCGGCCACGCGTCGCGGCGCACCGGTGGTGCCGACGATGGCCAATGCAGGCAACGCAGTGCAGGGGGTGGCCGACGACCCGTCGACGGCCGCCGCGGGCCGCGCGCCCGACATCTCGAATCTCACCCCGAAAGAGCAGTACGTCCGTCTGGTTGCGCGCATCTCGCAGGCGATGGACAAGGGCGACACCGCGACGGTGATCACCTTCACTCCGATGGCGCTGGGAGCCTACGCCAACCTTCCGCCGGCCGACCGCGACATCGACGCCCGATTCCATGCCGCGATCCTCCAGGCGGAGGTCGGGATGTTCGACAACGCCCGGGCGCTCGCCGACACGATCATGCAGCTCGCGCCTGACAACCTCTTTGGCTATTACATCCGCGCGACCGTTGCCGGATTCGCCGGCGATTCTGCCACCGCGAAGACGGCCCGGGCCGGGTTTCGCGGCCAGTACGACGCCGAAATCAAGAAACAGCGCCCCGAATACACCGAACATCAGGCGCTGCTCCAGCAATACCGCCAGGGTGACGGAGCGCATTGATGCCGCGTACCATTCGCGTAGCCCACAGCCCCGACTCCGACGACGCGTTCATGTTCTACGCACTCGCCGCCGGAAAGATCGACACCGGCGACCTTCGCTACGAGCATGAACTCGCCGACATTGAGTCGCTCAATCAGCGGGCGCGACGCAAGGAACTTGATGTGTCGGCGGTTTCGATTCACGCCTACGCCTATCTCGCTGGCGACTACGCGCTGCTCAACAGCGGCTCGTCGATGGGAGACGGTTACGGACCCCGCATCGTGGGGCTGAGCGCACTGGCCGGCGACGCACGCGGTCAGGTGAAGGGCCGGCGGATCGCAGTCCCCGGGCTGCTCACCACGGCGTATCTCGCGCTGCGGTTGTATCAACCCGACTTCGAGGCCGTCGTGGTTCCGTTCGACGAGATCGAGGGCGCCGTGCATCGGGGCGATGTTGATCTTGGCCTGCTGATCCACGAGGGGCAACTCACCTACGCCGACGACGGACTCCATCTCTGGGCCGATCTTGGCGAGTGGTGGCTTCGCGACACCGGCTTCCCTCTCCCGCTTGGCGGCAATGCCGTTCGGCGCGATCTCGGTCCGATCGTCATCGGTCAGGTGGCGCGTGATCTGCGCGCCAGCATTGTCTACGGCCTGGAGCATCGGCAGCGCGCGCTCGACCACGCCCGCCAGTTCAATCGCGGCATTTCCGACGAGCGGACCGACACATTTGTGGGGATGTATGTCAACCAGTGGACGGTCGACTACGGCGAACGTGGTCGCGCGGCCGTGCAGCTGCTCCTCGATCGCGCGGCCGAGGCCTCAGTCATTCCGGAACGGGTCGTAGTCGACTTCGCGGGCGACTAGCGCGGCGCGGCGGGGGAGCGCCGCGATTCCCTCGCGATTCGCCTTGCAGTCGCATCCTCCCATTCCGGGCCCTTCGCGCCGATACCCATAGATCGTTACCGGACGCCCGCCATGGCCCCGTCGCAGGGGCGATGGACCAACAGTGGTCCGCTCAACGGCGGTAGGAACGCCTCTTGCTAGTTGACCGGGCCAGGGTTGGCGTGCGATGCCCGTGCCGGTCTCCTCTGCCGCTACCGCAGGGTCGCGACGCCGCTCTTCGGAGGAATATGTACACGCCATCAACATCGACCACACCAGGCGATGCGTCGCTGGTGACGACCCTTGTGGTCGACGACGAAGAGCCGGTGCGGGGCACGCTGCAGCGATTCCTCACCAGCATTGGTCACGAGGTCGTTGCGTCGGACACCGCCGCTGGCGCACTGGCCGAGGTGGCGCGGCGCAAGGTCTCCTGCATTCTCCTCGACGTACGCCTTCCCGATGGATCCGGGCTCGATCTTGTCCCGACGCTGATCGCGAAGGAACCGCACGTCGCCATCCTGATGCTGACCGCGGTCAACGACGCCCACTCGGCGGCGCTCTGCATGCAACGCGGCGCGATGGACTACCTCGTCAAGCCGGTCGACCTCTCCGAACTCGAGCGTGCGATCGCCCGTGCCCTCGCTCGACGGCGCGACCTGATCGAGCAGGCGGAAACTCAGGCGTGGCTTCAGCGCGAGATCGTCCAGCGCGGTGCCGAACTCCGGCGCGAGCGCGGCAATCTCGAGCGGATTTCGGTGGCGACACTCGAAGCGCTGGTGAATGCGCTTGAAGCCAAGGATCCGTATCTCCGCGGTCATTCGGCGCGCGTCGCCGATCTGTCGGCGATGATCGCGGCCGAACTTGGGCTCAACGACGAGCAGGTCGAAGTGGTGCGCACCGCCGGCCGGCTGCACGACATCGGCAAGATCGGGATCCGCGAATCGGTCCTTGGCAAGCGCGGTCCCCTCAGCGAAGAGGAGTTCGAGCACGTCCGGTCTCACGTCACGATCGGCGCGCAAATCCTGGCGCCGCTGACGCATCTCCGAGACGTGATCGGCTACGTTCGCTCGCACCACGAGCGCGCCGACGGAACCGGATACCCCGACGGGCTGAGCGCGGATGCCATTCCGATCGGCGCCCGGATTCTCGGCGCGGCCGAGGTGTACGATGCTCTCACCACCGCGCGGCCGTATCAGGAGAAGATGTCGCCGGAAGAAGCCGTGGGACGGATGCGCGACCTCACCGGGACCGTTATCGATGGTGACGTACACCGTGCACTCGCCGCCGTGGTGGCGCGCCGCAAGACGCTGGTCTTCCTCGACGAGCGAGAGACGCTGCAGTAGGCGTGAATTGCGCCCGCAATTGCGGTTTCCGGTCCCTCCGATCGCGCCTCCATCCGGCATCATTGCCGCCATGCGATACGGAACGACCCTGATCGAACTCCTCCTCGCCGTCGTAATCCTGGCAATCATCGCCGGATTCGGCATCCCACGGCTGTCGGCGATCGGCGACGCCGCTACGGTCAACGGAGAAATTCAGCGTCTCGTTACCGCGCTCGATGCCGCGCGAGGTGCGGCGATCCGGCTCGACGGCGTGGCAATCCTCAGTGTATCGGACACGGCGTACGTCGTGCGCGTCGTGAGCGGAACGGATACCGTCGTCGCATGGCAGCAGTCGGGTGCGTCGCGCAACGGTTCGTCGCTGCGCGGCGCGGGGGCGCCGGTGCGATTCGGACCGTCGGGCGTTGCGGTGGGTGCGGCGAACCGCACGCTCATTGTGGCAAAGGGATCGGCACAGCGGACGGTGGTGGTTTCCCGGCTCGGTCGACTCTCCTACTAGCTGCCCGCCGTGAGATGATAGCGGCGGATCTTGGTCAGCAGCGTCGACCGCGCAATCCCGAGAAGCAACGCCGCCTGGCGCTTGTTGCCTTGCGTGAAATGCAGCGTGGCGGCGATGTGGCGTGCCTCCGCCGAATCGAGGCGTTCGGGACTTGGCCGGGCCGCAGCATCAACAACGATGAAATCCGGTGCGGCCGCGACTCCGGCCGGGAGATTGTCAACTTGCTCGTCGACCACGACGTGTCCGGCGGAACGGAGGGCATCACGCAGCGTGGCGACATCGTCGCGGGCCGGGTCGGCAACAAGGAGGAGAACGTGGAGCGGACGCATCTCGGGAAACTACCGCCTGCCGGCCGCTATCGTCAGGGATCTGCGGCGCATTCGCGGCGCGCCAGGGGGCCAGGTTGCTCCGGGTTACTTTGAGTGTGTCATGCCTCGATCACGATGAATACAATCCTCGATATCCCGGCGCTCGTCGCCGGCGTGGAGATTCACCACGCCTTTCTCGTGCTGGATGTCGTGGTCAAAGGCGGCGACCATCCTCGGACCACCGTCGTCTTCGGCAACCAGTCGGGGAGGATCGAGTCGGCGCCGTTCTGGGCCGGGCGCGACGAGACAATTCGCGGAGTGATCAAGGGCGCGATCGTCCAGGTCGTCGGCAAGATCACCGCCTATCGCGACGCGGTGCAGCTGGAGGCAGTCTCGGTGCGCCTGCTTCCCAAGGGTGCGGTGCCGCTTGCCGAACTCGTGCCCAGTGCTGGTCCGGTCGGCCGCTACTGGCAGTTCATCGACGACGCCCGCGAAAAGCTCGCCGCCCCCCGGCTCAAGGCGGTGCTCGATCTCTTCTATCAGGACGATCTCTTTCGCGCTCGATATGGCGAATGCCCGGGTGCGCCCGGGACTGGACACCACGCCCGCCTGGGCGGACTGCTGCAACACACCTGCGAAGTCCTGGCCATTGCGACCCAGATCGCTCGCGTGGCCAAGGCCGACGTCGAGGTCGTTGTGGCCGGCGTGTTGCTCCACGACATCGGCAAGCTCGAGGCGTATCGCTGGGAAGGCGGAATCTTCGACATCACCGAACGCGGGCGTCTGGTGGGCCACGTCGTCCAGGGGGCGATGATCTTGCGCGACGCGCTCAAGGAGGTCGATCCGCAGCCGTGCAGCGCCGACGAAGCGATGATCCTCGAACATCTCATCCTCTCGCATCATGGACGACTCGAGTTCGGATCGCCGGTCGTACCGGCGACACTCGAAGCGGAGATTCTGCATTTCGCCGACGACGCCAGCGCCAAGACGGCGTCCATCACCGAGGCGTATCAGTCGACCGAGCTCTTTCCCGAGAAGGCGCGGGTATCGTCACGCCGGCTCTGGCAACTCGACAATCGCTGGTTGGTCCGAATCGCCGCCGACTTCGGTCGCGCCACCTCCGGGACCGATTCGCCGGATTGATCGGCGCGACACTTCTTGCTCGCGGGCGCGAGATCGACAGAACATTGGTGAAGCAGTGCCGATCAGCCGAGCGACCCGTGGCCCGACCCCGCAAAAAAGAAGCGGCCGACCAGGCTGGCTGGTCGACCGCTTCGCATGACGGCGCGACGCTCGGGGGCGCTGCGGCGACATGGGCGCTACGGGTCAGAGCGGCTCGCGGACCACTCGCTCGCACGGCTCTCCGAGGCGCCGAATCGGAGAGGATGAGACGCGCGAAAACGCCCCATCGGTACCACCAACCCAAGGTACCGGCAGGCAAGAATCGCGCAAGTGCCTGATTCTATTCGGGTTAGCTATTGTTTTGCGGATGAGCTGTGGGTTGGAACTTCAAATGCCAAAGGGAGTTCGAAGCGTTGTCCACGCATTGTGGAGATGTTGATCCACATACCCACAACGATCTTGGGTCTGCTACCCTCGGAACATTTTGCCACGAACTGGCAAAGTGATCTCTAATGTCGTGAGCAGCACGTCGCGGATCAACTCATAGCTGCGGATTGCGTCAACCGCGGCGGCCGACAGCGCAGCGAGCTTCTGACGGTCGGGGGAGGGTCCGGCCATCAGCGCGCTGTCATCGCGCTCGCAGACGCGCAGGTTGATCGCCAGCGTGTCGAGCCCCCCGTGATATTGTTTAAGAGCGCGATCGCCCACAGGAGAGTTGGTGTGCATCGACGCCACCATCCGGCCGTCCCGATCGGCGCCGAAAGCGCCGGCGTGACAGGCGCGGGACAACTGTCGCCCGGCCGAGATGGCGACCGCGCCCATCCCCGAAGCCTGCGCCCGAAGGATCCGCGCATGAATCGACGCGATGAGGTCGAGGGTGTCGCGCAAGCTCGTGATGTCGTTCCGCAGCGACTTCTTTTCGACGGAGAGGGAGTCCTGGTGGACGATTTCGCCGGTTGGTGACTGCGCCCTGAGCGAGACCGGGGCGAGTGATGCGAGAACGATGGCGATCGCGGCGGCGGGGCGGGTCATTTGCTTCACGAATCGATTCCTACCTCGATGTAACGATGGGTCGCGTCGGCACCTTCGTCGCCGATGAAGAGCGCTCCTCCAGACGACGCGGCAAACCATCCGGCGATCAGACGCCGCGGCCCGTCGAGTTCCTGGACGATGGGCGCCAGCCAGCGTCGCATGTGGCGCAGCTCAGGGGCCCGGCGGCCGAGTTGAGCGAGCAAGGCCCCGCCCCCGCCAGTCGCGCGGAGAAAGTGCGCCAGCGCGAGCGAGCGTTCGCCGAAGGCGATTCCCATGACGCCCGGCTCGTCAAGAATCAGTTCGCCCTCGAATGGATCGACCGGTGGAGCATCGAGGCGCGGGCCGAGAAAGACCCAGCGCCGCCCATCGGCGGTCTTGCGCTCGACCACGACGGCAGCGGTCTCACTGGTGAGCCGGGCGGCGTGCAGCAGGTCGTCGTCGGGCAGGAGTCCCACCACACGGGTCCATTCCAGCGCAGCCAGCGACTGCTCGACCGGACAGCCAACCGTGTCGTCATAAGCCAGTATCCGCGGCGCATCGCCCGCCCGCACGATGCAGTGGGCCAGCGCCTCGGCGTGGTCGGTGAAGGTGCGGATGACGAGTGCGGTCGGGACGGACATGTTGGGATGATAGTGTGGGACGGCCCCGCAGCCCAGACCCGAGTCTTGCCCGATACGGCGTGCGGTCGCATCGTTAGAGCCGGGTTTCGTTCACCATAGTTGGAGGATGTGGCGCCATGCCGAAGGGCACAGTGAAGTGGTTCAACGACGCGAAGGGGTTCGGCTTCATCGCGCAGGAGGGTGGCAAGGATGTCTTCGTCCATTTTTCCGCCATCGCCGCCAGTGGATTCCGCTCGCTCGCCGAGGGAGATCAGGTCGAGTTCGATATCGTCGAAGGGCCGAAGGGCCTCCAGGCGGCGAACGTCCAGAAGCTCTCGTCGTAGCTTGTCTTCCGTCTGCAACTCCGCGGGATGACCGACCTCCGATCACTCCGGAGCCGGGTCACGGCCGGGACAGTGCTTCTCCTGTTGCTGGTCTTCGCGATGACCTTTCTCAGCGTCTCGGCGATGGACTCCCTCGGTGATGCAGTGCGGGATGAACTGGCTGCACTGCGCCAGCGCGACGTCCTCGCCCAGTCGATCACCCATGACGTCGTCGCTGCGGTACGCGCTGGCGATGTGCTTGCCATGCACCCTGACTCGCTCGCTCAGCGGCGGCTCGATTCGGTCTTCGCATCGCTCCGGATCACCAGCCGGTCGTATCAGCAGTTCGACCTGACTCCGACGGAACGGAGCGTGGTGGGGCGGATCGGCAATCTGGCGCAGACACTCGAGCGCGGTTCGCCGGGCGGCGCGGAGCCCGACGAGCCGCGTCGGAGTGCCGCCGCAGACTCCCTCCTGGAGGAGGTCCGCGCGCTGATCGCGGTCCAGGCGGTCGCCGCGACGGACCGGAACGACGAGCTCGAGCAGAGCAGCGCTGACCGTCGCAAGATCATCTGGATTCTCTTCGCCGTGGCACTCGTGATTGGCGTGGTCTCGGCTGTCGCCACGCTCAACGCGGTGGTGCAGCCCCTGGGACGCCTGGCGCGCGCCACCGAGCGCGTGGGTTCCGGCGATCTCCGACCAACCGACGTCGGTCAGATGCCAAGGGAGCTCGGACTTCTCGCGGCGTCAGTCCAGAAGATGAGCCAGGGACTCAGGGCGATCGTGGGCAGCGTCGCCGACGTTTCGGCGTCGCTCACCGACAACGCGTCGCAACTATCGGGGCGATCGAGTCAGCTCTCTGACAGTGCTCGCCAGGTGTCGCACGCGATCGGAGAAGTGTCGGCGAGCGCAGAACGGCAAGCGTCGGCGATGCGCGAGAGCGACACGCTGCTGGGCGATCTCCGCGCGGCGGCAGCCCGCAGCGCGGGCGCGGGGCAGCGCGTGGTTGCCGTCTCCGATGCGATTCGCCGCACCGCGGCGACGCACCAGGGGCATCTCGGCGCGGCATCGGCGACGCTGATGGAACTGCACGAAGTCGTCGCGCGGACGACGGATTCGGTTGGCCGGCTCACGGCAGCGGCCGAAGCCGTGCAGGAATTCGTCTCGCTCACCGGCCAGCTTGCCGCGCAAACGGAGTTGCTGGCGCTCAACGCGGCGATCGAAGCCGCACGTGCCGGGGAGGCCGGCGATGGCTTTGCCATCGTCGCCGGGGAAATCCGCCAGCTGGCCGAGACCAGCGCCGAGGGGGCGCGCCGCATCGCCAAGACCGTGGCGACACTCCAGGAACAAGTTCACCTGGTGGCGGATACGGTGTCGGCTGGGAAGGATCGGGTTACCGGGGTCGAAGACATCGCTGGCGGGGTCACCCGCGCGCTGGCCGAGATCGTCAAAGCGGTGGAAGAGGTGAGTCAGGCCGCAGGGACGGTGGCTCGCGAGGCAGCGGCGCACCGGGAGCTTGCGGACCGGCTCGCTGCAACCGCCGCTGATGTTGCCCGGGCCGCGCAAGGGAATGCCTTCGCCGCCCAGGCAGTTACCGACTCAGCCGAGGAACAATCGATTGCGACCCAGGAAATCGCGACCAGCGCCACCAGCGTTGTAGATACCGCCGATCGTCTGACCCGACTGGTGAAAGGCTTCCGGGTCTAGCGCTTCTTGTGAGCCACCTTGTGAATCACTTTGGCCGGCGCATGCTTGGCAGCGGGTCCCTTGTGGGCGACTCCCTTGATCACCACCGGCTTCTTCGGCGCGACCTTCCCGACCGTCGGAACGGGCGGCTTGGCCTTCGCCTTGATCGGTGGCGGTGGAGGGACTGGACGCTTCGCAGCGGGCTTGAGCTGTATACCCTTGGGCCGATGCGGCACCTTGGGAAGCTCGACCTTTGGCGGCGGGGGCTTTACCACCGGCGGAGGGGGCCGTGGCGGCCGCTTCGCGACCACGCCCCTGAGCTCGTCGAGGACGGTATCGACTTCCTCAGGAGTGAGGAGGTTGCGTCGAACACCGAAACGGAGGAGTTCTTCAGCGTGCTGCAGCTGGAACTCTTCAAGCCCTGCCGCGGAGCGGCAGAGGGCGACCATCGCGTTGGCGACCGGGCTTCGCAGAACGGCTGCGATGCCGGGTAGCGCTTCCATCAGCGACGAAATCTGGGGTGCAGCCAATTCGGTCACAGAGACCCTCGAAAACGGCGAACGTAGACGCCCGGCGGGGGGGACGTCAAGAGAACTCGGTCCTGGGCTCTTGACGGATCAGCCGGAATACCGTAGGTAAAAGGACGCGAATCGTGTCGTTCCCCCCAGCAACCAGCGTGGAAAGGACCGCCCCTGGGCCGTCGCCACGTCAAGGAATTCCGCCCCGACGAGGCCCTCTCCCTGATCAGCGCCGACCGCCAGGGACAGGCACTCCCATGCCCGTGTTGCGGTGCCAGCGGGGTGGACCGGAGCCCGTGCCGACCCTGTGACGGCCACCCGGTCGGCGGACCCGTGACCCTCACCTGCCCAGCGTGCGGAAGACTAGTGACCTATATCGACCGGGTCGAGGAAATGGGAAGCACCCAAAGGCACTAGCCACAGAAGCCGAGTGCCAAGCTAACGCGGTACGGTGAAGAGCCGCGCCCACCGCACCCGGGTCAGGAAAGCCATCTTCCGAAAGCTTTCCGCGTCGTAACTGAAATAGACCAGCAGCGGACGGCCTCGCACGTTGGCACGCGGAAGAAATCCCCAGTAGCGACCATCGTACGAATCGTCGCGGTTGTCGCCCATGACAAAAAGCGAATCGTGGGGGACCACGACCGGTCCCCAGTCATGTACGTCAGGGTTGTACCGGGAGGGAACGGGCCCGGCGAAATGCTTCACCTGCCACTCTCGCATCCGCACCCGCTCGACCAGATCGGCGCTTCCCATCGGATCGCTGTTGATCGCGTAGGGCTCCTTCAGCGCCACGCCGTTGCGATACACGACGCCATGCCGCATCGCGATCGTATCACCTGGAATACCGATCAGCCGCTTGACGATCTTCATGTCCTCCTCGACCGAATCGAAGACAAGAATGTCGCCCCGCTCGGGCTCGCGAACCTCGGGCAGGCGGGTGTGGAGGAGCGGTACCTCGGCACCGTAGAGGAACTTGTTGACGAAGAGGAAGTCGCCGACGAGAAGAGTGTTCTTCATGCTTCCGGACGGAATCGTGAACGCCTCGACGACAAAGGTGCGCAGAAAAAGCCAGACAACCAGGGCGATAGCGATCGACTTGGCCCATTCGAGAAACCACCGTGCGATCGATGCCCCCCGCGTCGCCGTCATCGACTAGTCCTTCCAGTCCGCAATGAAGATGTTGATTTCACCAGGCTCTCTGCCATGACGGGAGGAGATCCAGACCAGTTTCCGTCCATCGGGTGAAAAGATCGGAAATCCGTCGAATTCTTGCGACGTGGTGATCTTTTCGAGCCCGCTTCCATCGGTACCAATGAGATAGAGGTCGAAGTTCCCGCCGCGAGGATCCTCGTAGTTGGAGGTGAAGATGATCCGCTTGCCGTCGGGGAAGAAATAGGGAGCCCAGTTGGCTCCGCCGAGGTGCGTCACCTGGCGCGCGGCCGCGCCATTGGCGTGGGCGGTCCAGATCTCGAGGGCGGCGGGGCGCACCAGATTCTGCGCCAGCAGCCGGCGGTAGTCGGCCGAGTCGGCGGCGGTGGCCGGGTATGCGGCTCGCCAGACGATTTCCTTCCCATCGCGCGAGAAGAAGGCGCCGCCGTCGTAGCCGATCCGGTTGGTCACGCGCCGGAGATCGGTTCCATCGGAGTTCATGGTGTAGAGATCAATGTCGCCATCGCGGGTCGACGTGAAGATCAGGTGCTTCCCGTCGACGGAAGCCGTGGTTTCGGCATTGTAGCCACCGGTGTGCGTCAGCGCACGTATCCCGGACCCGTCGCGACTGGCGGTGTAGATCTCGAAGTGACTGAGAGGCCAGATGTAGCCGAGCGCGGGATCGGGCATCGGCGGACAGGCGCTGTCGAAGGCAAAGGTCGAGCTGTAGAGAATCTGCCGGTCATGCTCGATGAAATAGCCGCAGGTCGTACGTCCCTTTCCGTCGGACATGCGATGCATCCCCGAACCATCAACGTTGATGATGTATTCCTGATCGCAGCCGGTGTTGCGGTCAACGCTCTCCTTCCGCTGGAATATCAATTGCTTGCCGTCGGCCGAGAAATACGCTTCCGCGTTGTTGCCGCCAAAGGTGAGCTGCCGGATGTTGGCGAGATGCCTCTCGCCGGGCTCGGGAGCCACGAAGACGCTCGAGGCGCCGGACGTCCCCCTGCTGAGCGGGGCCGATGATGTGGAGGCGGCGCAGCCGATCGATGCCACGGCGGTGCTGAGGAAGAGCAATTCCTTCCCGATGATTCCCTCGCTGAGTCGTTCGGGAGGAAAATGGCGGAACGCGGGTCCGGAACCCAGAGGGCCCCGGATTCGACCTATTGTATCGCAGCGCCCGGGTAGGCTCGACGGGCGACGCACGAATCGCCGCGAGAATCCCGTGCGGCACGAGCGATTCACGGCATGGCGACGGTCCGCAGCAACGGCAGCTTGAGGAGCCGACGCACTGGCGCGGGCGCGCCGGCACGAAGCCCCGCGTCGAAGAAGTTCCAATACGCGTAGCCGTCTTCCGACGCAGGCTCGAGGAGAAATGCGGCGATCATTCCGAAACGCTGATTCGTCGAAACGAGAAAACTTCCGGCGGTAATTGTATCCGGAGCCGGGGGCGCCCATTCACCGGTCAGGATCGTGCTGCAATGTCCCTGGAAGTCGCCGCCGCGCGGCCGTGCGACGGAGTCGACTGCAAAGCGGCCCGTCGTTCCGGTCCACGGCGCCGTCACCCGATCGACGCGGATTCCGAGCCGCCGCATCAGCGGAACGACGCTCGAGTAGCTCGAGTCGAAAACGTACGCCGCGGGAATGGCCTCCTTGCGCACCGGGGCAAACCGGTCATGGACCGGCATATAGACGGGACGCGACACCCCGGTCATTTCGGGAATCACGCGCACGGTGTCGTTTCCACCACCGCGACCGCCGCGCGCTCCAGCACCTCCGCGCCCGCCAGGGTTGCCGGCGCCGCGGCCCCCGCCACCGCGACGCCCGCCGCCACCGCCGGCGGTGCAGACGCCGATGGTATCGCGGATCGGCGGCTGTCGCCTGGTGCTGGCTCGCGTCGTCGAGTCCGAACGCGGTTCCTCGACCATGCGAGTGACCTCGACCAGGACACTGTCCATGCGCGGGGGCGACGAGGCCAGCGAGTTGCCGCGGACAACGACGGAATCGGGGCGCCGCGCAGCGGTCATCGCCTCGCGCTGCCGCATCTGGACCCGGTGCTCATTGACGTAGCGAATCGTCTCCAGCACGAAATCGTAGGTCGACGTGATCCGCTGCATGAAGTTGTCGTGCGACATGGCTTCGCTCAGCACCGACACCCGCATCATCCCCTGAAGATTCGTCCCGTAGCGCGGCAGCGACTCGTAGGTGCTCCAACCGGTCGGATCGCCGGTGGTGCCATTGCCGCCCGCGAAATTGCCGTAGGGATAGGTCTGGATGTGATCGCGGATGATCAACCGCTGACGGACCTGTTCGAGCACCGTGTCCTGTACCCAGTCATTGGTCGGAGTGTGATTCGGATTGAGGCCGGGCGACCAGGTCAGTGCATAGCCGTGATAGCTCCCGTCCGTGGTATGCAGGTCCATGAACAGGTCGGGATCCCACTTGGTGATGAACGCCAGCGATGCCCGCGTCTCCGGCGCATCCTGCTTGACGTAATCACGATTGAGGTCGTAGCCCTGACCGTTGGCCCGCAATCCCTCCATCGGCGGTCCTTCCTGTTCGCCGCGATTGATGTCGTTCGGGCCCATCCAGTCGTTGCCGTCGGTGTTGTAGATCGGCACGAAGAGAACCACCACGCTGTCGAGCAGCGGCCGCAGGTATCCGAGCGTGAAGTCACGCATCAATTCCTGCACCGCCTCCTTGCCCTCCACTTCGCCGGCGTGGATGTTCGCTTCGACATACAGGATCGGCTTTCCGGTTGCATGCGCTTGCGCCGGCGTCGACACCAGTGGCCGCGCGAGAATCACGAATGGGATCCGCTTCCCTTCCGGCGATTCGCCCAGCGTTCCGACGGTCATCTTCGCCCCGTGCTGTTGCAGCGAGTCGATGAACGCCAGCACCTCGGCGTGCGTCGACGTTCGCGCTCCGTGGGTGCGTTCGGCGACGGTCAGTTGGGCGGACAGGGCCGTTGTTGCAAGCGAGAGTGCGGTCGCCGTCAGTACGGCAACCCGTCGGGGAAGCGACATCAGTGCTCCAAGCGTGAATTCGGAATGATGAGCCGGCGCGTGAGATCGAGCACTGCGCCGTCATCCCAGGTGAAGCTAATCTCGGGGATCACCGATGCGTTCGCGGGCCGATCGAGTATCAGCGGCCTGGTGCCGGCCCTTCCCGCGAGATGCAGCGCGATCGCGGCAGCCTGCGGGCTGTCGAGGTGACGAACCAGCTGATCGCGAACAAGGGCGCGGGTCCGTCCCGTGGCCGCAGCCCGAACGAGCCGGTAACCGAGGAAATGGGGATCATCGGCATTCCCGACGGCAATCGCGAGGCGTTTTTCGGCCTGAGTCAGCCGCAACAACGCGGCGGAGGCGCCGGCCGGCTGGAGGACTTCGTCGGTCGCCCACTCCGCGAAACCTTCGCCCAGCCACGGATCGGCTTCGCGCAGTTCAACCTGACTGGCACTTTCCACGATCGCCGGCGGGTGCGCGCCGTCAACGCGCCGCTGCTCGGCGACGAGGTGATTCCACTCATGCAACACGATGGCCGCCGCGGCAATCGGCATGATCCCCGGATCGATCATGATTGCGTCGGCCGGGCCGATGGCGGCCGCGGGTCGCGCGTCTTCCTGGGCGGCCGGTGACAGGACCGTCTCGGCGCGCCCGCCGATCGAGATCACGAGCGGAATCTCCCCCCAACGCAGCGGTCGCCACGCCGCGAATGCTGCGGCCACGCCGCCCTGCGCTAGCCATTCTGTCGCGCTGGCATTGCGCGGTCGGAGGAGGAAAGGCGCCAGATGCGACGCGCCGAGCACCGGGTTCGCCGCGACGTCGCCGAAGAGCCGGGGAATGATGGCAGGCATCGGCAGCGAGTCGACATCCCAGAACGCCGCCATCAACTGGGCCGGTGACCGAAGGCCGGTCGGCGTTTCGAGCCAGCGGGCTTCGAGCAGCCATGTGACGGCGCCGCGCCATCGCTCCACTGCGTCGTCGTACCCGGCAAAGAGCGCGCGAACTGAATTCGCCGCCAGCTCGTCGCGGCGCGCGAGGGAATCGATTTGCGTCGCGAAATGGATCGAATCGGTTCGCGCGCTTTCCCAGGCTCGCCAGATGGCCCCGCGGATCGCGGCGGAGTCCTCGCCCGGAACAAGATCGCCGAGCGCCACGAGTCCGCGCACGGCGTTCTCCAGCGAGAATCGGGCGAGGTAATGGCGCGATTCACCGATGCCGTAGTCGTGGATATCGATGCACGGCGCACCGGGGCAGCTGAACCAGTGCTGCAACAGCGGGTCGGCAGCCGGGCCGGCGGTGATCTGCTTTATCAGGGCGCGCGCCGCGTTGCGCGCGCGCTGGTCGAGGCCGAGGATGAGCTGGCGCGAGCCATCGGCGAGGGCGGCGGTCGCAAGCGGTTCGACCCCGGCGGTCATCGCCAGCGAGCGATACTCCCGCTGCAATGTCGCCGTGTCGACGACGTGCGCCAGCCACGCGCCGGGTATCCGTTCGCTCCGCGCGGCGTTGCCGGTCGCGAACTGTCGCACCGTGACGCGCGGCGGCACCGGCCACCGCCTGATGCCCGGCGGCATCGGCAACGCTGTCCACGATGAGACCGAGCCGTCGCCTTCGCGCACTGCGCCGCGGATCACCGTGTCGGTGATCGTGCCGGTGAAACGCCGGTTGCCCGGAAGCGTGAAGGAGATCGAGCCCGACGCGACATGGAGATCGCGCATCGTCTCGAAGGCAGAATCCGCATGCTGCAGGAGGATTCGACCCGAGCCCCCGTCGAAACGCATGTCACCATTTTCTTCGAAGGCGGAACCGCGGATCGACACATCCCACCGCGCCGCGATCCGCTGGCCGGAGAGCGGCCAGGCCGCCGCGATCGACGCCGCAATTGCTATCTTCACCGCATGGCGCAGAAACTGAGTGCGCGGCAGCAGGCGCAACTGGCATGGCTCGACATGCTGCCAGCCAAGTTCGACCGGATGAAGCGCGTCATCGAGATGCTGGCCACGCAGCACGCCGATGACATCCAGATTCGCAGCCTGATCCGGCTCCTCGACGAACTCAAGGCACAGGGGTCGCAACTCAATATCACGGCGCTGTCGGAGAACTTCGGATACATGGGCATGCTGCTGCGTCGCGGCGGGGGATTGCAGATCAGGGTGCGCGGCCTTCATGAACTGCTGGCCGGAGCACGGGTCAACTTCGAAGGCGCCTATCGTGAGGCCTCCACCCCGGTCGAGCCGGACGTGGAAGAAGATGACGTCAGTCCTTGAGGACCTTGTCGAGCACGGGGGCCGCCGTGAAAGCAAACATCGACATGATGATCGCGGTGAGCATCAGAGTCACGAATGTCAGCGCAGTGATCAGTACCCCTGCGCCGATCGTTGCGAAGATGATTCCCAGGACGTAGACCATCGCAGCTCCTCCGAGTCGCCGAATTGTAGCCGTGGGCCGGGTCGCCGCAAAGTGATGTTCCGGCGGCCGGTCACCCCACCTTGACCTCGGTCCAGAGGCGGTCCCAGAGATCGGTGGCGGCGCCGAGGTCGCGCTGGAATTCGAGACGAGCAAGGAGATCGGCGCCGGGTGGCTCGACCGGATGCGCCATCCGCCCCACCGCGGCACCATTCGCCGGTCCATATCCGGTCTGCTCGGCGATTTCCGCTGCCACGTCGGGGCGGAGGACGTAGTTGAGGAAGGCGTGGGCAGCGCGTCGATTGGGGGCCGCCCGCGGGATCGCGAGATAGTCGCAGAAGAGCAGCGAGCCCTCCGCCGGCACCACAAAATCGATCCGCCCCTCTTCGCGCTGCGCCTGGCGGGTGTCACCGCTCCAGAGCTGCGCCACAGCGATATCGCCGCTGATCAGCTGCCCCTTGACGGTGGCCGAGAGATAGGCGCGCAGATTGGGCTTGACCCTGAGCGCGTCGTCGCGTGCCGCTTCGAGTTCGCGACGATCGGTCGAGTTGACCGAGTGGCCCCGCCATTTGAGCATCGCGCCAAGTACCTCGCGTCCGTCGTCGAGCATCGTCGCTTCGCCCCGGATGTGCCGATCGGCAAACGCGGCCCAGCTCCCCGGAACGGCCGCCACCAGGTCCCGCCGGAAGGCGACGCCGGTCATCCCCCATTGGTACGGCATCGCGTAGCGCCCCCGGTCGGCACCGGCATCGGCGAAGAGCGGCAGCAGGTTCGACCAGTTGGACAGCACGCGATGATCGAGCGGCTGGATCAGGTTCCCCTCGATGAGTACCGGGACGAGATACCCCGACGGCGCGATGATGTCATAACCGTCGCCGCCGGCGACGAGCTTCGCGACCATCTCCTCGTTGCTCTCGTAGGTGTCGTAGGTGACCCGGACCCCGAATTCCTGTTCGAAGCGCGAAACCGTTTCCGCGGCGATGTAGTCCGACCAGTTGAAGATCCGGAGTTCGCGTTCGAGTGGACCGGCCGCCGTGATCGCGCGCTCATCTGGTGGCGGCGGGTCGCGCCGAGTGACACACGACCAGAGGAGCGACGCGCCCGCGACCGAAATCCCGCTTCGGCCGCACGCGCCAATGAAGGCCCGTCTTGTCGCGAGCGACGCGGCGCGTGTCGCCACTCCATTGTCACCGGTCATCCGGTGTCTGCCGGATATTCGCCACCCATCCACCGCTGGGCCGCGACCAGGAGCAGCGTCGTCCCCACCACCAGGAGCGCGCTGAGTGCATTCACCGTCGGCTCGACCGTGCGCCGAACCATCCCGTACACCACCAGCGGCAGGGTGCTCGTCCCCGGTCCGGCCGTGAAAAAGGTGATGATGAAGTCGTCGAACGAGAGCGTGAACGCGAGCAGCGCCGCACTCACGATGCCCGGCAGAATGAGCGGGAAGGTGATGCGGCGGAACGCGGCGAACTCGTCGGCGCCGAGGGAAAGCGCCGCGTCCTCGAGGGTGTGATCCATCCCGCGCAGGCGCGCGAGCACGACAAGCATCGTGAACGGAATGCAGAAGGTCGCGTGCGCAATGATGACGGTGACGAGCCCCAGCCGGATTCCAGCCGCCGCGAAGAGGATCAGGATCGAGATGCCCGCCACGACTTCGGGCGTCACGATCGGAAAGAGGAGAACGCCTTCGACGAATTGCGTCGTCCGCCATCGTTTGCGGCCCAGCCCCAGCGCGCCCATCGTGCCGATCGCCGTGGCGATGATCGTCGCACTGATGCCGACGATCAGCGACGTGCGCAATGCATCGAACAGGTCCGCACGATGCCAGAGCGCGCGATACCAGTCGAGCGTGAAGCCCGCCCAGCGGGCCCCGCTGGGCGAGGCATTGAAGCTCCAGGCGATCAGCAGGAGCAGCGGAATATGCAGCATTGCGTATCCCGCGACCGCGATCGCGACCACCAGCTTGCGCGTCATGGCAGCGGTCCCGCGCTGCGGTCGTTACGCGGCCATCCGACCTGCACCATCACGCCGAGCATCACGACCGCAAGTAGCAGCAATGAGAGCGCCGAGCCAAACGGCCAGTTGCGGGCGCTGGTAAACTGATTCTGCACCAGATTGCCGATCAGCTCGACGCGCGCGCCACCGAGCAGATCGGACGTGAGGAACGAACCCAGCGATGGAATGAAGACGAGCAGCGATCCCGCAATCGCGCCCGGTCGCGTAAGCGGTACGATCACCCGGATGAAACGGCGCCACGCCGTGGCGCCGAGGGCTTCAGCTGCTTCGAGAAGTCCGGGATCGAGCTTCTCCAGCGACGAATAGACTGGCAGCACCATGAAGGGCACGAAACCGGTCACCAGCCCGAACACGACCGCACCGGGCGTGTAGAGCATCCGGAGCGGCGCATGCGCAATCCCGAGAAACTGGAGCAGCTGATTGATCGGGCCGGTGTCGCGAAGCATGAAAATCATGGCGAAGGTGCGCACCAGGAACGACGTCCAGAACGGCAGCACCACCAGCAGGAGGAGCAACGCACGCCAGCGCCTGGCCCGCACGATCACGAGCGCGATCGGGTACGAAATCAGCAGCGCCAGCGCCGTGGCGCAGGCGGAGAGAACGACGCTCTTTGCGAGCACGGCGATGTAGAGCGGCTCGAAGAGTCGCGCCACTTGCGTCGTCGTCCACCCGGGATAGACCCCGCCGAGAATATGTCGGGGACGGAATGCGTATGTCGCCATGATCCCGAGCGGGACGGCGAAGAAGACGAGAAGCCACCCGAGAGCGGGGGCGAGAAGGAGCAACGTCCGGACTTGGGGCCGCCGGTGAAGTACGGCGAGGAAACGCGCCCTGCGGCTCATGGCGCGAGGAGATGCGCCTGCGGTGGCGCCCAGGTGACGAGTACCGCCTGCCCGGCGCTCCATTCGGCATTCGCGCCGCCGGATCCCGGGCTGCGCAGCGCGACCCGCGCAGTGCCATCCGATTCGAGCGCCACGAGGAGGTGGACGGTGTCGCCGCGAAAAATCTGTTCGATAACGGTACCGGCGAGCGCGTTGTGGCCGTGCGGTGCCATCCCCGGGCGGACAACCTCCTGCCATTCGGGCCGCACCACGATCTCGATCGCCGTCCCGACGCGCGTCGCGTCGCCGGCAGGAATCCGCCAGGTCGTGCCGTCATCGCGCGACACGGTGGCGTGCCCGTCGGTGATGTCGCGCACGGTGCCACGATATCGATTCGCTTCACCGATGAAATCAGCGACAAACGCCGTGCGCGGCCGATTGTATATCTCGGTTGGCGAGCCGATCTGCACTACCCGTCCTGCCGACATCACCGCGACGCGGTCGCTCATGACCAGCGCCTCCTCCTGGTCGTGCGTCACCAGGATGAAGGTGATGCCCAGGGTCCGGTTGAGCTGGCGCAGTTCCAGCTGCATCGCCTTGCGGAGCCGGAGATCGAGTGCAGCCAGCGGCTCATCGAGGAGAAGGATCGGCGGATCGAGCACCAGGGCGCGAGCCAGCGCAACACGCTGACGCTCACCTCCTGAGAGCGCCGCCGGATGCCGGGCCGCGTAGATCGCCGGATCAAGACGCGTCAACTCCAGCGCGCGTTCCACGCGCCGGCGCGATTCGTCGCGTCCAACCCGCCGCTCGACCAGACCGAATGCCACGTTGTCGGCCACGGAGAGATGGGGAAAGAGCGCGTAGTTCTGGAAGACCATGCTGATCGGACGTTGATAGGGGCGCCGCCCATTCACGACGTCACCCTCGATCCGGATGGTGCCGCCATCGGCTTCCGGTTCGTCGAATCCCGCGATCAGCCGGAGAGTTGTCGTCTTGCCGCACCCCGAGGGGCCGAGGAGCGAAAAGAATTCGCCGCGCTCGATGTCGAGCGAGACCTGATCGACGGCGGCGACACCGCGAAAGCGTCGCGACACCCGATCGAGCGAGAGCACCGGCGGTGGCATCACGGAACCGCAAAGTTATCGCGCCCCTACCCCCGACGCATCGTTCCCAGCACGTTTCCGCCGATGCAGGGCGCACTGCCGACAACCCCGTCACCCGAACTGGCCGAAGCGGCCTTCCAGGCGATCGTCACCGCCGGGCTGGCGCTTTTCGCCCTGGTCCTCTATCGCCGCCTTCCGCAACGATGGCTGGCCTGGTGGGTCGCGGCCTGGGGGCTCTACGTCCTTCGTCTCGCCGCGATCATCCTGGTCCTCCTCACTCACAACCTCACCTGGCTCTTCTGGCACCAGGTGGCCACCGGCTGGGTGGCCCTCGCGATTCTGTGGGCCGCGCTGGTCTTTTCGCGCGACATTCGATGGCGCACCTGGTACGCCGGAGTGGCGCTCTTCCCGCTCCTCTGGGCCTGGGTCGCGATTCATGAGCTCGATCGTTTCGTTCTCGCGGCGGCGCCGATGGTCGTGCTCATCGGCGGGGCCACGCTGTGGACCGGATGGGTATTCTGGCGCTACGCCCAGCGGACCGGAGCGGCCGGCGCACGATTCGTGGCAGTCGCATTCGCCCTGTGGGGACTCCATCACCTCGATTATCCGCTCCTCCGCGCTCGAAACGCGTGGGGTGCGTGGGGGTACTTCCTCGATATCCTCTTCGAACTCGCCGTGGGGATCGGTTTCGGAATGATGGTCCTCTCCGAGTTCGCCGAACGGCTTCGTGCCCGGACCGAAGAACTCGCGCACCTCTCCGCATTGATGGTCCGGCAGCACGAGGCGGAGCGGAGCCGGCTGTCGCGGGACCTGCACGACGAGACCGCGCAGACGCTCTCCGCCGTCAAGCTTGAGGTCGGCATGCTCCGCGAAGGCGCCGACGCCGGAACCAGCGATCGTCTCGATCATGTCCTCGAACTGGTCGACAACGGGATCCGCGGAATCCGGCGGGTGATGAACGATCTGCGCCCGGCACTCCTCGACGATCTCGGCCTGATCCCTGCGATCCGTTCCCTCGCCGACGACATGCGCGATCGCGGCGCCGCCCGGGTGGCGGTCGATTTTCCGGAGTTCGCGCCACGCCTTGCCCCCGACGCCGAGCTGGCGCTCTTCCGTGCGGCCCAGGAGGCGTTGGCGAACGTGGTGCGGCACGCCTCGGCGTCGGAAGTCATGGTTCAGCTCTCGACGGGAGACCAGCGACTGCGGCTCGTAGTCCGCGACAACGGCCGTGGCATTGCACCGGGAGGTGCGAATGCGGCCGATCCGAACCATCTTGGACTTGCCGGGATGCGGGAACGGATCACCGCCCTGGGGGGTTCCACCTCGGTCACCAATGTGAATCCGCACGGCGTCGAAATCGTCGTCGAGTTGCCGGCGCACCACGCCCGGTCCCGACCTGCAAGACGGGAGTCATGATGGTTGAACGAATTCGAGTTGCGGTCGTCGACGATCACGCCGTCGTGCGCGAGGGGATCCGTCGCGTCCTCGAAGGAGAACCCGGCGTGTCGGTGATCGCCGAAGGACGGAACGGCGATGAAGCGCTCACGCTGGTCGAACGCGACCACCCCGACGTCCTGGTGATCGACGTCGCGATGCCGGGACGGACCGGCATCCAGGTCGCCTCCGAGATGCGCCAGCTCGACAGCGCCACGCGCGTGCTGATTCTCTCGATGTACGATCAGCCCGAATATGTGCTGGAAAGCGTCAAGGCGGGGGCGCGCGGCTACCTGCTCAAGGATTCAGCGCCCGCCGAGCTGCGTCGCGCGGTGCGCGCGGTCTACGAGGGCGAGAGCTACTTCCCGCCGAGCATCGCCGCGAGACTCGCGGCCGCAACTCAGCCGGCGGCGGCGAAGTCGCCACTCGATCTCCTGTCGCCCCGCGAGCGCGAAGTGCTCCTCGGCGTGGCGCGCGGCGAGACCAACAAGGAAATCGCGGCGCGGCTCGGCATCTCGCACCGTACTGTCGAAACCCACCGCGAATCGCTCATGGACAAGCTCAACATTCGCACCATCGCCGGACTCACGCGCCTGGTGCTGGAGGCGGGCCTTCTCACCTAGGGCGCGGTGCGCGTCCCCTCAAGTTGAGGCTCATCTCGCGCGCGCCGATGGCGGGCGTCGGTACCGACGTAGACAATCTTGTCACCACGCATCGCGACGGCCTGCGCTTTCGGGTGCGCCGAATCGACGGTGTGGATGGTGGCGTGCCGGATCACGCGATCCGCTGCCTGCGCGCGAGCGGCAGCGGGCAGCCGGAGAAGCGACACGCCCACACGCGCTGCCAGATGCCAGCGCTCCATTGCGCCTTCATGCGGCTGGACGACGCTTGGGAACCCTGGCCAGCGCGGCGTTGATCGCGGTGACATTGGCGTACTCGGGATCGAAGTGTTCGGGGAGCCAGCTGCGGATATCGGCGTTGCGCGGATCGAGCGGATCGCGGAGCGCGGCGAGGAGTTCGCGGTACGCCCCGGGGCCGGCACAATCGTCGGGCGGTGCAGCGCGGCCGCCGGCAATGCAGCTCGGCAACCGCTGCCCGACCAGTCGCGGAGTCAGCTGTTCCACCGTCACGACGTGGTGCCACGGCTCAACGTGCGCTTCGGCCAGATGCTCGAATCGCGCACCCACGTACAACGCAAGATCGTCGAGCGATGTCGCCTCGCCTTCACGGCCGCGCGTCGGCTCGTCGGCCATCGGCTGGTATTCCACTCCGTCGACGCGCATGGTATAGCCCGACTCGGCATCGCGTCCCATGGCGCGCTCGATCACATCGTGCACTTCATGCAGCGATGCCCGGCCCGACACCAGGAGGCGGCGCCACACCGCCGGGGTCACCCCGTCGAACTCGACGCGCAACTGGAAGACGCGGCCTTCACCGAACCGGATCCGTGGACGCGACATGGGTTACCGCGCGAAAGAGACGCCGGAAGATACACCGCCAGCGAATCGCGACGTGCGAGCGGCAGGAATCCCAGATGGGACGCCGGATAGCACAGTATTATATTGATGCATCTATATGTCTCCGGCCGCTGATCGCCGCGCCCTCGATGCCCTCCGCCGCCTGGTCCGCGCCCTGGTCGATTCGGCGCATCAGCTGGAGCAGCGCGCCAATATCACGCCGGCACAGCGCTTCGTCCTCCAGCAACTGGCCGACGGTCCCATCCCCACGGTTAACGCGCTGGCGGCCCGGACCCACACCACGCAGGCCACGGTGAGCGCCGTCCTCGATCGCCTCGAAGCGCGCGGCCTGATCATCCGGCAGCGCGATCCGCGCGACCGGCGACGGATCAGCGTGGCACTCAGCGCCACGGGCCGGCGCCTCCTCGCGCGCAGCACCGTCCCGGTGCAGACCCACCTCGCGCGCGCGCTGGAGACGATGCCGCAGCGGACCGTGCGCGCCCTGGCCGCGTCGCTCGAGGCGTGGATCCGTTCCGCGGGGCTCGGCGCAGTCCCGGCCGGGCTCTTCCTCGAGCCCGACGGCGAAGCGGGATCGCGGGGCAACCGGCATGCGTGAAGGCCGGCTCGCGGTCATCACCGGCGCGGCGGTGGGCGTCGGCCTCGCCGGCGGCTTCGTCGCGGTGTTCCTCCTGGCCTTGATCCGGCTGATCACCAACATCTCGTTCCACCAGCACGTCTCGATGGCACCGGCCGATCCCGCGGGGTCGTCACTCGGATTTATCGGAATGATGGCCGTGCCGATTGCCGGCGGCCTCATCGTCGGCGTGATGGCGCGCTGGGGATCGCCGGCGATTCGCGGCCACGGGATCCCCGAAGTCATGGACAGCGTCCTCCACGGCGAGAGCCGGATCGCGCCGCGCGTCACGCTTCTCAAGCCGCTGTCGGCGGCGATCGCGATCGGAACGGGCGGACCGTTCGGCGCCGAGGGACCGATCATCGCGACCGGGGGCGCGCTCGGTTCGCTGCTCGGACAATATGCCCATGTCACGGCGGACGAGCGGAAAACGCTGCTTGCGGCGGGCGCCGCCGCGGGCATGGCGGCCACGTTCGGTTCGCCGGTTTCGGCGGTCCTGCTCGCCGTCGAACTGCTGCTGTTCGAGTACCGAGCCCGCTCGATCGTGCCGGTCTCGCTCGCGGCGTGCGCGGCCACGGCGGTGCGAATGGCGATCTTCGGCCCCGCGCCGGTCTTTCCCATGCCGGATGTTTCCGAACCGAGCGGCACCGCGCTCGTCTGCTACGCGCTGCTCGGCGCGGTCGTCGGCGTCGTGGCCGTCGGCATCACTCGCTCGGTGTACGACGTCGAAGATCTCTTCGAACGCCTCCCGATCCACTGGATGTGGTGGCCGGCAATCGGTGCCATTGTCGTCGGCGTTCTCGGATACCTCGATCCCCGAATTCTCGGCGTCGGGTACGACAACATCACTGCAATCCTCGCCGGCAATTTCACCATCGCGGCGATCGCGATGCTGATCCTGCTCAAGTTCATCGCCTGGACTGTCTACCTCGGCAGCGGCACGTCGGGCGGCACGCTGGCACCGCTGTTCACCTTCGGCAGCGGCCTCGGCGCGATCATCGGCGGGCTCCTCGCGCTCCACTTCCCGTCGCTCGGAATCGCGCCGCCGGTGGCCGCGCTGGTCGGGATGGCGGCGATGTTCGCCGGGGCGTCGCGCGCCCTGCTCACGTCGGTGGTCTTCGCGTTCGAGACGACCCGCCAGCCGCTGGGGCTCCTCCCGCTGCTCGCCGGCTGCAGTGCGGCGTATCTCGTCGCGCGGATGATGATGCGCCACTCGATCATGACCGAGAAACTGGCGCGCCGCGGTGCCCTGGTGCAGGACGACTACGCCGTCGACTTTCTGGCCCGGCTGACGGTGGAAAGCGCGATGACGCACGACGTCGTCACCCTCGCGAGCGACGCGTTGGCCGACGCCGTCGTGGTGCGGCTCAATGCGCCGGAGAGTCCCGGTCATCAGGGATTTCCGGTGCTTGATGTGATGGGGAACCTGACCGGCGTGATCACCCGTCGAGACCTGCGCGCCGTCCAGCCCGCTTCCACCCGCGTCGGTGATCTCGTCCAGCGCGCGGCGGCGGTGATCTATCCCGACGACTCGCTGCGCGACGCGGCGGATGTGATGGTCCGCGCCGGCGTGGGACGCCTGCCGGTCGTGAGCCGCGGTGCGCCGCTCACCGTCGTGGGAATCATTACCCGCAGCGACCTTCTCCGGGCGCACGCACCGCGACTTGCCGCGGCCGAACGGCGAACCGGCCGATTCAAGCTCGACCGGGTCCTGCGCCGGGCCCGCCTCGGCCGCTGATCACGTCATCGTGCAATGCATCGCGCCCCGAACGGGGGCGCGTCAGCGCAGCATCGCGCGGGTCGAGTCGAGCGAGCCGTCGTTCGGCGCGGGCTTGAGTCCCAGGATGTGGCAGATCAGGTCGTAGACATGAATGTTCTGAAACGGCGCTGCCGTGACACCCCGGCGGAATGCGGGGCCGGCTGCGACAAAGAGCGCGCCCATGTCGGGAAGCTGGTTGTCGTAGCCGTGCTCCCCCTTCATCCGCAGCAGCCTCCCGGCTTCGCGCGCATGCGTGGTGATCATCCATCCCAGGTCGGCGAGGAGAACGACCGGTGTGATGCGCGGGTTCGAGTCGTAGTGGAATCGCGCCGGCACCTCCCCCTTGCGGTACACCCGGAGATGCGGATTCGCCCCCTTGAGCCGTCGATATACACTATCGAGCATGCCGGCCCGCGGCGCGATCAGGCCGATCGATCCGGCATCGACAATCTCGAAGTCGGCGGGCGCCACGTAGTCGTCGAGATAGATCATCCGTGCCGGTGAAATCTCCGCCATGCCGTGGTCGGCGACGACAATGAGATTGACGCGCGAACCGATCCCGCGAGCCGCAATGCCATCAATCAGCTTCCCGATCATCATGTCGACGCGGGCGATCGCCGAGTCGACCTGCGGCGAATCGGGTCCGAAGGCGTGGCCGGCGTGGTCGACGTCGCTGTAGTAGAGCATGGCGAGCGAGATCGCCTGGGTGCCGGGAAGGCTCAGCCAGTCGAGCACGCTGTCCACACGCGCCGCGTTGGGGAAGCGGTCGTTGAACTTCAACCACCGACTCGGGCGAATACCCTCGATCGGAGCTTCGGAGCCGGGCCAGAAAAAGGTGCCGGCGTGGCAGCGCTGCTTTTCGGCGGTCACCCAGATCGGCTCGCCGCCCCACCACGCGGCATTGCGTACCGCGGCCGTATCCGAGATCCGGAACCAGCCGAGAACGCTGTCGTCCATGGTATTGTCGATGATCCCGGTGTGCTCGGGGTAGAGGCCGGTCGCGATGCTGTAGTGATTGGGAAAGGTGAGCGACGGAAAATCGGGAATCATCCGCGTCGCGTGGACACCCTGCGCCGCGAGGCGGCGAAGATTGCGTGCCGCAGGTCGATTGAAATAATCCCAGCGAAACCTGTCGAGCGACACGATGAGAACTTGCTGAACTGGAGCCGGCTGCGACGGTCCTCGAGCTGCAACATGGCCGCCGCATCCAGCGGCCATGATGAGCAGCGAGACTCGGCAGAATCGCCTCAATTCGACGGTTTTCCCCCGTGTTCGGTCGATGCGATGAAGGTCGCGATGTCGGCCTTGAGCTGTTTCGCCGAGACCTGATTGAGATACGCCATGTGGCCGCTCTCGTAGTACTTGAACTCCACCCGCTCACTGTATGTCTTGTCGAAGCCGAGATGGTTGAACGAGTACTCGGCGTTGGCGAACGGCGTCGCGGTGTCGTAGTAACCGGCACCGACCATCACGTGCAGAAATGGGTCCTTCGCCATGGCGGTGCGAAGCGACTCGACTTCGCTGGGGTAGCCGTTGCCATTGCCGCCAAAGTCCCAGTTGCCGGTATGCCCGCCGAGATAGTACTCGAGGTTGCTGCTGTAATCGAGATCCGCGTGCAGGTAGCGCATGAACGCCGCCATGAAGGCGCCGGTCGGGGCAACATCCGACGGGTCGTAATCCTGGCGCGTGCTCGACGGATTGCCGTTGATCCCGATCATCCGGGCGTCGTAGCGGCCGAGCATCTCGCGCTGGTCGCGGAGCAGTTCGGTGCGGAATGTCCCGGCATCGATCCGGAGGTTGGTGTTGAGCACAAATTGCTGCGACGTTCCGGTGAAGCGCGCCACCCTCTGGGCCACCGCGGTCCGCTCCGCTGGCGTGAGGGTGTTGCCCTTGGCGAGCGCGGTGAGGTAGTCGCCGAAGGCGTAGTCACGCGCCTGCTGCACGACCTGCGGGAGACTTTCCTTCTGCAGATCGGCCGGGAGCTTCTTGTGGTACCACGCCGTGGCGGTGAAGGTCGGCAAGAAGGTGGAGTAGCCGATGTCGTTGGTCGGCCCCTGCGAGATGTACTGATAGTCGAGCACGGTTCCGAGGAGCATGATTCCGTTGAGCTCGATCCCTTCGCTCGACTGCAGTTCCGAGGCCAGGCCCGCCGAACGGAAGGTGCCGTAGCTTTCGCCATAGAGATACTTGGGTGATTCCCAGCGCTGGTACTTGTCGAGATAGTCGCGAATGAACTCGCCGAACATCGCGATGTCGTTGCGGGCACCGGTGAATTCGGTCTCCTTGACGCCCTTGGCCGGGCGCGAATAGCCGGTATTCATCGCGTCGACCTGGACCAGATCGGTGACGTCGAGCGGCGAATTCGGATTCTCCACCAGGTTGTAGGGCGGCGCGGGCTGCGAACCGTCGGGGCCCATTTCCGGATGCATCGGGCTCATGATCCCCATGTCGAGCCAGACAGACGCCGAGCCGGGGCCACCATTGAAGAAGAACGTGAGCGGGCGTGTCGCGGCCGACTCCTGGTCCTTGGTATACGCGATGAAGAAGACCGAGGCCTTCGGCTTGCCGTCTTCGTCGCGGAGCACCATCGTGCCGGTGTGCGCCGTGTAGCTAATCGTCTTGCCGTCGATCTTCGTGGTGTGATGTGTGACGGAAATTCTCTCGATGGCGGGAACGCCCAGGGTGTCGGCGGCGCCGCTGTCGGCCCGGGCGCCGCGTCCACCACCGCCCCGGCCCCCGGGATTTCCGGGCGCGGCCGGCTGTTGCGCCATGGCCGTTCCGGCGATGAGGATCGAAGCGGCGAGCGCGAACGACAGCGGACGAATCGACATGGGGTGACTCTCCTCGGAGTGAAGCCAGACCGCGGCGGCGGACAGGCGCCGGCAGGCGGTGCGAGCGGCCGGCGAGCGAATGGCGGCCGCGGGGGCAATCGCGAGGCAACATAGAGTTGGGGTTGGCGCCGGTCAACGACGCCACGGGTGCAGCATTGAGCGAATTAGAGATGTCGGCAGCCGCCGTACGCGGGCCGGCGACGGATCCGTAGCGAAACGGAGCTAGCGCACGTACACCGTTTTCACGTTCACGAATTCGCGGATCCCATGGAGCGAGAGTTCGCGACCGTAGCCGCTCTCCTTGATCCCGCCAAACGGTAGCCGTGCGTCTGACTTGACCAGCGCGTTGACGAAACACGACCCGGCGCGAAGTTCGCGGGCCGCGATTCGCTCGCCGCGCTCCACATCGCCAGTGAATACCGCGGCTCCCAGACCGAACACCGAGTCGTTGGCGATCCGGATCGCCGCGCGCTCGTTGCGCGCTGGAATGATCGCGGCCACGGGACCGAAGAGTTCCTCGCTGTACGCCGGCATTCCCTTCCCCACGTCCGCGAGGACCGTGGGTGGATAGAACGCGCCGGGGCCATCGGGCACCTGCCCGCCCAGCAGGAGCGATGCCCCTCTCGCGACGCTTCGTTGCACCTGGTCGTGCAGTGTGTCGCGCAAGTCGCGACGCGCGAGTGGCCCGATGACATTGCGCTCATCGAGCGGATCGCCCATCGCCGTCGCGCGCATCCGCTCCACGAAGCGGCTGGTGAAGTCGTCACGCACCGAGTCGACGACCACGAACCGTTTGGCGGCGATGCAACTCTGTCCCGTGTTGATCAACCGGCTCGAGACACACGTCTCGACGGCAAGGTCGAGATCGGCGTCGTCCAGCACGATGTAGGGATCGCTCCCCCCAAGCTCGAGGACGGTCTTCTTGAGCTGGGCGCCGGCCTGCTTCGCCACATCCCGGCCGGCGCGGGTGCTGCCGGTCAGCGTCACGGCGTGCACGGCCCGATGCCGAATGATGGCCCGCACCTGCGTGTGTTCGACGAAGAGATTCTGGAAGATGCCGACCGGAAAGCCGGCGTCGAGGAAGAGTGTTTCCAGGGCGGCCGCGCATCCCGGCACATTGGCAGCATGCTTCAGCAGACCGACATTTCCGGCCATCAGCGACGGCGCGGCAAAACGGATCACCTGCCAGAACGGAAAATTCCACGGCATGATGGCAAACACCGCGCCGAGCGGCTCATAGTGGACGTAGCTCTTCGAGGCATCCGTTGTGATGACATCGTCGGCCAGGAATGCTGCCCCGTTCTCGGCGTAGTAATCGCAGGCCGTGGCGCACTTCTCCGCTTCGCCGCGTCCCGACGCGATCGGCTTCCCCATTTCGAGCGCCATCAGCCGGCCGTATTCCGCGGCTCGTTGTCGCAGGAGCACACCTACCTGGCGCATCAATCGCGCCCGCTCCTCAAATGTCGTGGTTCGCCAGCCGTGCCATGCCTTGTCGGCCCGGCTCAGCGCTGCCCGCAGCTCCGCGTTATCAAGTGCGGGATACTCGGCGATGCCTTCGCCAGTCGCAGGATTGATCGATGCAAACATGGTCCGTCTCCCTTCCCGCGTGGAGACGCGGAACCGCCGGGTCACGGTACACGATAACCGGGTGGCGTGGAAAACGGCCGACGCGCCCCGCTGGACGCGCCGGCCCTAGTCGACGCACTACTCAAGGCGATCAGGCGACCGTGATCGGGACGGTACGCACCTGCGCCTCGGCCGCCTTCGGGATTGTCAACGTCAGCACGCCGAGTTCCACCCGGGCCGTCACCTGGCCAATGTCGTACTTGGTGCCGATGGTGTACTGTCGCACGCTCGGCGTCCGGCCATCGCGACTTACCGTGACGGTGAGCGTCCGGTGTTCGGCCGTAACCTCGATCTGTTCCGGCTTGACGCCGGGAACGTCGAGCGTGATCTCGGCGCGATCGGCAAGTTCCTGAACATCGGCGCCGCCGCTCCAGACCGGGACATCGAATGCGCGTGCGAAGAAGCGATCGATCGCCGGCTCGATGGTGAACTGAGTATTGGGCCACTGGCGGCCCCATCCATTGTGCGTCCGCATCTGATGCTCCTGCCCCTCGGGCAACGTGTGTACGTGCGATGGCGACCAGGTGTCGCGTCGGAGGGAAGCGAGGCATCCGACGTGCCAGAGAAACTCTGCCAGGAACGGCAGAGAGACTGCCGCCGCACGGTCAACCCGGCAGCGGCTTTGTCAAAGCGACAGGTGACAGTCGATTGAGTAACGCGTGATGGACCGCAATCGCTACGATTGCGTTCTGTCTGCGGCCTCTTCGCGGAGCAGTCGCGCGAGTTCGGCGCGGGCGTGCCGGCCCGCTGCCGTCGAGCGGAATTGGCGCGCCAAGCGCCCGAGTTCCTCCTTCAATCCCCGGCGATCGCCCGCGGAGCGGTATAGATCGATCAATCCATTGGTGACGACCCAGTCGTGCGGCGATCCGGTCGGAGAATTCCGGACGGCGTGATAGCACCGCGCGGCGCTGTCGCGATCGCCGAGATGATCGTTGAGCACGGCGGCAAGCCGGAGTTGTGCGGCCACATTCGCGGGGTCCGCCGCGACGTGACGTCGAAGCGCAGCGGCGGCGTCATCGAACTGTTCGCGCGCGATGAGCGTGTCCTCCGCGGAAAACTGCGCCACCGGTGGAGTCCCGCTCGGCATAAGCAGTGATCCCGTCATCGCTCCGGCCCGGCCGATCACGAACCACACCACGGAGCCAAGAGCGAGAGCCGCGGCCGGATTGACCAGGACGCCGAGCCACAGGCTGCGATATCCGAGGACGCTTTCGAAAAAGGTGATCAGGAGATAGAAGGTGATTGCCAGCGCCACCACGGTGGCCCGACCGCCGGAGTCGCCGTCGCGGGCTCGCCCCTTCCCGCCGCTGGACCGCGAGTATTGCAGCATGGATTTGCCCTCGGCGTGGACTGTCGATTGCCGCCGACGGGACTCACGCGCCCCGACGGCCGTCGCCTCGGCGCGAGCGAAGAAGCAGAACCGGGAATGTCACCCGACGCATGTTTCCTCGCCCGAGCCGCTGCGCTGAACGACTTCCCGCGGCGCCGCGA
>DASYAK010000010.1:0-66201 GCA_036501385.1 Gemmatimonadales bacterium
ATGAAGGTAAGCGTTTTTCCGCTGCCCAACCCACCAACGACCCGGTCCCGCGCATGAATCCTACTCCGCTCGACTGGAGCATTGTCGCAACATCGATCATCATCTGCTTCATCCCGGCGCTCTTCTATCTCCGGAAAGGAAGCGCCAACACCGCCGAGTTCTTCACCTCGGGTCGCTCGGCGCCGTGGTGGCTCATTGGTGTGTCGATGGTTGCCACCACCTTCAGCACCGACACGCCCAACCTCGTCACCAACTTCGTGCGCACCGGCGGCGTCGCGAGCAACTGGCAGTGGTGGGCCTTCCTCCTCACCGGAATGGCGACCGTCTTCTTCTTCGCCCGGCTCTGGCGCCGCAGCGGCGTCCTCACCGATCTCGAGTTCTACGAGTTGCGCTACAGTGGCCGGGCGGCCAGCTGGGTGCGCGGCTTCCGCGCCATCTATCTGGGACTCGTCTTCAACTGCTTCATCATGGCGACGGTGAATCTCGCCGCCGCGAAGATCGCCAACATCGTGCTCGGCTGGCCGATGTGGCAGACACTGCTGATCTGCGCGATGCTCAACGTCGTCTTCGCCACGATCTCGGGTCTGTGGGGCGTGCTGGTGATCGACTTCATCCAGTTCGGCGTCGCGATGACCGGCGCATTCGCCGTGGCGTACTTCGCGCTGAAGCAACCGGCCGTCGGCGGATTGCATGGACTGGTGACCCATCTCCCGGCGCACACGCTGAGCCTCCTGCCCGACTTCAGCGACTGGCAGATGACGTTGACGCTCTTCGTCATCCCGCTCACCGTGCAATGGTGGTCGGTATGGTATCCTGGCGCCGAGCCGGGCGGCGGCAGCTACATCGCACAGCGAATGCTCGCCGCGCGCACCGAAGCCGATGCGCTGGGCGGCACGCTGCTGTTCAACGTGGCACACTACGCGCTCAGGTCATGGCCGTGGATTGTCGTGGCGCTGGCGTCGATCATCGTCTTCCCCACGCTCGACTCGATCCGCATGGCCTTTCCCCACGTCGATCCGCGCCTGGTTGGCCACGATATGGCGTACCCCGCGATGCTCAAGTTTCTCCCGCACGGATTTCTCGGGCTGATGCTTGGTGCGATGGAAGCGGCGTACCGGTCGACAATCATGACGCACCTCAACTGGGGCTCGTCGTACCTGGTGCACGACTTCTGGCGACGCTTCGTGCGAAAGGAGGCCAGCGAGCGGCACTACGTCTTCATGGGACGACTCTGCACCGCGATGCTGATGGTCCTCGCCGCGCTGCTCACCTTCGTCCTCGACAACGCGCAGCACGCCTTCCAGCTGATCCTCTCGATCGGCGCCGGGACCGGATTGCTCTACCTGCTGCGGTGGTTCTGGTGGCGGATCAACGCCTGGTCGGAGATCACGGCGATGGCGGCGTCGTTCATCGTGGCCCTGGGATTCTTCATCGCCCAGCGCAACGGCAGCACGGTGTCCGAACATGTCGCGCTGCTCACCACGATCGCGGTGACCACGATCGTCTGGCTTGCCACGACATGGCTCACACCGGTGACCGATCGCGCCACGCTGGTGGCGTTCTATCGCAAGGTCCGGCCCGCCGGCCCCGGGTGGCGGTCGGTCCGTGCCGAAGCGGGAGTCGGCCCGTCGCCGGACTCGCTCCCCCAGGCATTCCTGGCGTGGATCTGCGGCTGCTTCATGGTCTACGGCGCGCTCTTCGGAACCGGATCGCTGCTGTACGGCCATCCGAAGACCGCGACCTTCTGGATCATCACCGGCGCCCTCGGCACCGCAGGACTCCTGCGAATGTGGCCGAAGCTGTGGGGAGCGCGATCGCTGGCCCCGGGATAGCCACCGCGCTCCGGCGCCATGATAGATTTGGCACCGGATCATCTCCCCATCTTCCGGAGTTCGCAGTGCGCGTCTCATCCGTTCTCGGCGCGGCGTTTCTCGCGTCGCTCGCCGCTGTTTCTCTCGTCGCGCAGAACCCGCGGCGTCCGACGACCGATAGCGCTCGCGCCTCCGATTCCATCCGGGGTCGCCGCCCCGACTCGACCCGCACCGACAGCGCCCGCGGTCCCGGAGATTCCACCGGCGGTGGACGCGGCGGCGGCCTCGCCGGCGCGATCGCCGCCATCGTGCATCCGCGCCTGATCGGCCCGGCAATGATCAGTGGCCGCATCGTCAGCATCGCGGTCGATCCGCACAATGCCGCCGTGATCTACATCGGGGCTGCATCCGGCGGCGTCTGGAAGACGGAGAACGCCGGCGCCACCTGGACACCGATCTTCGATCGCCAAGGATCGTATTCGATCGGCGTCGTCGCCGTCGATCCGAAGGACCCGTCCGTCGTGTGGGTCGGAACCGGGGAGAACAATTCGCAGCGCAGCGTGAGCTACGGCGACGGCGTCTACCGATCCGACGACGGCGGTCGCACCTGGCACCGCATGGGACTCGAGAAGTCCGAACACATCGGGCGGATCGTCATCGATCCGCGCAACAGCGACGTCGTCTACGTCGCGGCGCAGGGACCGCTCTGGTCCGACGGCGGTGACCGCGGTCTCTACAAGACGACCGACGGCGGCCGGACGTGGAACGCCGTCCTCACCGTGAGCGAGCGGACCGGCGTCACCGATGTGGCGCTCGATCCGCGCAACCCCGACATCATCCTCGCCGCGACCTACCAGCGGCGACGCCACGTCTGGACGCTGATCGACGGCGGCCCGGAGAGCGGCCTGCAGCGCTCAGTCGATGGCGGCAAGACCTGGCGCAAGATCACCTCCGGCATTCCCGGCGGCGATCTCGGACGAATCGGCCTCGCCGTGTCTCCGGTCGACCCCGACGTGATCTATGCGACCATCGAGGCCGACAGCAGCTCCGGCGGGATCTTCCGCTCGACCGATGACGGACTCAGCTGGGAGAAACGTTCGTCGTACACGGCGCAGCCGATGTATTACGCGTCGCTGGTGGCCGATCCGTTCAACGTGCAGCGCCTCTACTCGATGGACGTTGCGACGCAGGTCTCCGACGACGGCGGCGCCACCTGGCGCGGCCTCGGCGAGCGTTCGAAGCACAGCGACAACCACGCACTCTGGGTCGACCCCAAGGACGCCGATCATTATCTCAACGGCAATGACGGCGGGCTGTACCAGAGCTGGGATGGCGGCAAGACGTGGATCTATTTCGCCAACCTGCCGATCGGTCAGTTCTACGATATCGACATCGATCACGCGAGCCCGTTCTACCATGTCTGCGGCGGAACCCAGGACAACTCATCGGTCTGCGGGCCGTCGGCGACACGCAGCAGTACCGGAATCCTCAACTCCGACTGGTTCGTCACCACGGGCGGCGACGGATTCGTCTCGCGCGTCGACCCGGCAGACCCCAACACGGTGTATGCCGAAAGCCAGAACGGCGGCATGGAGCGCGTCGACCTCGCGACCGGTGAATCGGTGTCGATCCAGCCGCACGAGGCGCCCGGTGCGGACCCATCGCGCTGGAACTGGGACACGCCGATCATCATTTCGCCGCAGTCGCACACGCGCCTCTATACCGCTTCGCAGCGCCTCTATCGCAGCGATGATCGCGGCGACAGCTGGCAGCCTGTCTCCCCCGATCTCACCCGCAAGCTCGATCGCAACGCCCTCCCCGTAATGGGCAAGGTCTGGGGTCCCGACGCCGTCGCGAAGAACCAGTCGACGGCGTTCTACAGCAACGTCAGCGCCATCGCCGAATCGTTCAGGCAGGAGGGCCTGCTGTACGTCGGAACCGATGACGGCCTGATTCAGATCAGCGAAGATGGCGGCAAGAACTGGCACAGCGTCGGGACGTTTCCGGGTGTGCCCGCCAATACCTACGTGCAGCGGATCATCGCGTCGCCGACCGATGCAAAGACTGTCTATGTCGCATTCGACAATCACCAGAACGGCGACTTCACTCCGTATCTTCTCAAGAGCTCAGACGCCGGACACAGCTGGACCTCGATCGTCGGAGATCTGCCGCGCCGCGGTGGCGTCTACGCGGTGGCGCAGGATGGCGCCGATCCCAGGCTGCTGTTCACGGGCACCGAGTTCGGCGCGTACTTCAGCCAGGACGACGGCACGCACTGGACCAGGATACCCGGCCTTCCCACCATCATGGTGCGCGACATCGCGATCCAGCGTGACCACGACGATCTGGTGCTCGGAACGTTCGGCCGCAGCATCTATGTCGTCGACGACTATTCGCTCCTCCGCACGATCGGCCCCGACGCGTTGCGCCAGACGATCGCGACCTTCCCGATTGCCGATGTCACGCCGGTGGTTCGCCGCGGACAGTTCGGCGGCGGCGGAAAGGGAAATCAGGGTGAAGCGCTGTTTACCGCGCAGAATCCCGCCGCCGGTGCGCGCATCACCTATTCGCTTCGCGAGACGATGTTCACTTCGCTTCGCGACAAGCGAGTACAGGCCCAACGCGACGCAGAGCGCCAGGGGAAGCCGATCGCCTATCCCACGCCGCAGGAATTCCTCGCCGAAGCCGATGAGGAACCGGTCACCCTCGCCGCATCGATCGCCGATGCGAAGGGCGTGATCTGGAGAGTGATGTCGATCCCCGCCTCACGCGGGGCGCACACCGTCGCCTGGGACTTGCGCGGATCGACCGAGACGCCGGCCGATCCTGGTCCCGCCGCGCCCGGCGGGGGCGCAGGCGGCGGACGCGGTGGACGTGGCGGCGGTGGTGGCGGCGGTGGCGGCAACGCCGAGGGCGGCTTTGGCGGCGGAAGTTGCGCCGGATGCATCCCGGTGCCACCCAGCAAGTACACGGTGACGATCGGCAAGCGCGAGAAAGGGATTTTCTCGCCCCTTGCGACGCCGGTGTCATTCACGATCCGGCAGGATCCGGCGACATCGCTGACGCTGGCGCAGATCGACGCCAACCTCGAGTTCCGCAAGAAGGAGGCGACGCTCTCGCGGCAGATCACCGAAACAGTCGATGCGGCCACCGCGGCGAAGGCCAAATCGGTGGCGATCGTCCGCGTCCTCAACGAAATGCCGTCGGCACCGAAGACGCTGGTGGAACAGGCTCGCAGCGTCGACGAGCGTCTCACCGAGGCATTGCGGGCGCTGCGGGGAGACGAAGTCAACGCCGCGCGCGGCGAGCAGGTGCCGGTGTCGATCGAAGCGCATATTCGAAGTGCGTCGCCAAGCGGTACCTGGGGCCCGACGCACACCGACATCGAACAGTACGACATCGCCGCGGCGGCGTTCCCGCCCGTCTTCGCGAAGATCAAGCCGATTCTCGCCACCGAGATTCCCGCGATCGAAAAGGAACTCGAGCGCCTCGGCGCGCCCGCAACGCCGGGGCGGATCCCGGATATCGGCCCCTGAACACCCGATGAACGAGTGCACGACGGCGATCGTACTCGCCGCCGGACGCGGCAGTCGCATGCGTCGTGACGATGGCCGCACGCGGCTTACCGAGTCGCAGGCGGCCGCTGCCACACTCGGCATCAAGGGGATGATTCCCGACAGCCGCGGACGTCCCTTCCTCGATCACGTCCTCAGCACGCTGGCGGAAGCGGGGATCACGAAAGTCGCTCTCATCGTGGGGAGTGACCACGACCTGATCCGCGACCATTATACCAGGCGGCCACCGCACCGTCTTGCAGTTGACTTCATCGTTCAGACGGCGCCCCGCGGCACCGCCGACGCACTCATCGCGGCAGAATCGCGGATCGGCGATCGCGACTTTCTGGTGCTCAACGCCGACAATCTTTACCCATGGGGCTCGCTCGCGGCGCTGATCGCCCTTGGCGGACCCGGCCTGATCGCATTCGATCGCGATGCCCTGGTTCGCCTAGGCAACATCGAGGCCGGCCGCATCGCGTCGTTCGCCGTACTGCGGCTCGGGTCCGACAGCAACCTCGAGTCGATCGTCGAAAAGCCGCCGACGATCGACCTACACGGCATCGACGCGCGCTGGATCAGCATGAATCTCTGGCGCTTCAATCGCGACATCTTCGCCGCCTGCCGCGACGTGGCGCCATCGCCCCGCGGTGAATTCGAACTTCCCGTTGCCGTGGGACTCGCCATCGCGCGCGGAATGCGTCTCCGCGCCGTCCCGGTTGCCGACGGCGTCCTCGACCTGTCCAATCGAGACGATGTCGCCCGGGTCGCCCAGCTTCTGGGTGATCGCGAGCTCCGGTTGTGACCGACTGGCACGCACGAACGTCGGCAATCGGACTGTCGCCCGAAGGCGCCACCCTGGCGGCACAGAACTTCGCCGCGGTCGAAGCGCATTTCAGCGCCACGTTCGGCGAGCACGAGACTGCGCGCGCCTGGTGGGTCCCCGGGCGAATCGAAGTGCTCGGCAAGCACACCGATTACGGCGGCGGTCGCTCGCTCCTCTGCGCGGTCGAGCGCGGGTTCCACGTCATCGCACGGGCGCGGAGCGACGACGTCGTGCGGCTCACCGACGCGTCCACCAGCTCCTCGCTCACGCTCCACCTCGACGCCACAACCCGACAGCGACCCGGCCATTGGAGCGACTACCCGATCAGTGTCGTCAGACGCGTGGCCCGGGACTTCCCCGGCACCAGGACCGGAATGGACGCGGCCGTCAGCTCGTCGCTGCCATCGGCGGCAGGGCTGTCGTCGTCGAGCGCGCTGGTAATCGCAGTCTTCCTGCCGCTCGCCGCATTCAATGATCTTCCGTCGCATCCGGGATGGAGTCCGGCGATCACTTCGCCGGATCTCCTCGCCGAATACATCGGCTCGGTCGAGAACGGACGAGCGTTCGCCGGATTTGCGGCCGATCATGGCGTGGGAACTCAAGGCGGCAGCGAAGACCAGACGGCGATTCTTCGCGCCGTCCCCCGTGCCCTGCTGCAATACCATTTCGTTCCCGTGACACCTGAAGCGATCGTCCCCATGCCTTCGGGGTGGCAATTCGCCGTCGCGACGTCGGGAGTCCACGCGGCCAAGGGATCTGCCGTTCAGGGACGATACAATGCACTCGCTGGCGAAGTCGCGACCTTGCTTGCAGTCTGGCGACAACACACCGGCCGAAACGATCGATCACTGTTCGAGGCAATGGCGACTTCTGCGAGCGCGGAAGGCGACCTCGACATGATGCTCGCGCACGGCGATTACGGGACGCTCCGGGCCCGCTTGCGGCAGTTCTGCGAGGAATCGATGCTCATCATCCCGGCAGTCGCGGAGCGCTTGCTCCGGGGAGACGTCGCAGGGATCGGTGACGACGTCGCCCGGTCGTTCGATCTCGCCCGGACAGTGCTTCGCAACCAGGTGGCCGAAACCGAATTTCTGACGCGTGCCGCGGGTCAGATCGGAGCGGCGGCAGCTTCCCCCTTTGGGGCCGGGTTTGGCGGGAGCGTCTGGGCCCTCTTCTCAGCGTCCGATGCCCCTGCGGCAGCCCGGCGCTGGCGGGAGGCTTATCTTGAGCGCTTCCCAAGACGGCGATCCCACGCTGGAATCTTCCTCTCCAGCCCTGGCCCGCCGGCGACCGAACTACCGCGGGACTGAGCGCAATGTGCCGTGACGCCTCCGATCCCTTGACTCCATATGCGGCGGGGCTATGCTGAGACTTCCCCACTGCCGGACGTAGAATGAGCCAGCCAACCCGGGCCTGCCCCACCTGCAATACACCCCTCCCGGGGATGGCGTCGTTTTGCTATGTGTGCGGGACCGCGACTCCGGCCGGGCTGAACCGCGAGACCGGCGAAATCGTCGCAACAACGACCCGGTCGGGAATCGGTCCGGTCGACCTCCTCCGCAAGCTGCAGCGTGCGCTCGGACCGAGCTACGAATTACAGGAACGGATCGGCGCCGGTGGCTTTGCCGAGGTCTTCCGCGCCCGCGACCTCCGGCTCAAGCGCGATCTGGCGGTCAAGGTGCTGCGACCCGATCTCGGCCTCTCGCCCGAACTGCTGCAACGTTTTCGTCGCGAAGCCGAAACGATCGCAACGCTGCGCAATGCGCACATCGTCCCGGTCTATGACATCGGCGAAGCCGAAGGACTCGCGTTCATCATCATGCCGATGATCGCCGGCGAGAGCCTGCGCGCCGTCCTCGATCGCGACGGCGCGATGGACCCGGCCGAGGTCCGCCGGATTCTGTCGGAGGCCGCGCTGGGCCTCGGTGCGGCCCATGACGCAGGGGTGATCCACCGCGACATCAAGCCCGAGAACATCATGCTCGAGGGCCGCGACAAGCGCGTCCTCCTCATGGATTTCGGCATCTCGAAGGCAGTCGGTGCCGCGTCGGACGGCGACCCGAGCGCAACGCTCACGACCACCGGAATCATCATCGGCACTCCGCAGTACATGAGCCCAGAGCAGGCGTGTGGCGACAAGACAATCGACGCACGCAGTGACCAGTATTCCCTTGCCGTCGTGGGCTATCGGATGCTCGCTGGCGGACTGCCGTTCGAAGGCGAATCGACCCGCGCCGTGCTGTACCAACAGCTGGTCGCCGAGCCGCCTCCGCTCGCCACCAAGGTCGCCAACCTCCCGAGCGGCTTGGCCACGGCGATCCAGCGCGCCATGGCGAAGGAGCCGGCCGAACGCTTCGCCAACATGCTCGAGTTCGCGGCGATGCTCGGAACCGACAGCATCGAGGCCGGTGTCGCCAGCGGCGCACCGCACCGAGGATTGAATCGGACGCGCGTCTTTGTCGTGGCGCTCGCGGCGGTGGTCCTCTTCTTTGTCGGTGACTTGTGGATCACGTCGCGCAATAAGGTTCCGGTCATTCCGGCGACAACGGTTGCGGCAGTCACTCCGGCCGCGCCACTCGATTCATCAGCTGCACTGACGAAGCCGTCGCCGAGTCCGGCGGCCGCAGTCCCGCCACCACCAGCCGCGCCCGGTGCTCGAGGTTCGAAGCTGGGTGGGGCGACAACACCGTCCGCAGGAGCCAACAAGAACGGATCTCCATCCGGTGCGGCTGGATCGACCGCGCTGGGAGCAACGGCACCCGGCTCGCCGGGGGGCGCGAACGCTGCGACCAACGCGGCCAACACGGCGTCCTGCGCCAAGCTCGCCGCTGCCGCGACCTGGCCTGCGGCTGCGACTCAGTGTACCAAGGAAGCGACCGCGGGTAACGCTGCCGCGGAGCGGATTCTCGGAACGATGTACGAGAACGGCACCGGCGTCAGTCAAAGTGCGACTGATGCGGTCACGTGGTATCGCAAGGCGGCGGCAACCGACGTGGAAGCGCAATTCCTTCTTTCGCACATCCTCGAAATCGGTCCTGCATCGGTACGCAACGACGATGAATCGCTGATCTTCCTCCGCGAAGCGGCCGCCGGCGGGTGGTTGCGCGCGCAGCAGACGCTGGCCTATCGCCTCGAGTCGGGGAGCGGGATCAAGAAGAACGAAACCGAGGCGGCGCTCTGGTATCGCAAGGCCGCCGAACGCGGCGACCCGCTATCGGAGGAGAAACTCGGCGAGTTCCTCGCCAAAGGACGCGGCACCGACAAAAACGAGACCGAAGCGCTCACCTGGTTCACCAAGGCGGGCGATGCCGGCTCCGGAGAAGCGGCGTGGCAGGCTTCGCAGCTCTACTTCAAGGGACACGGCGTGGCCAAGAGCGACAGCGCTGGAATGGAATGGCTCAAGAAAGCAGCGGCGCTCAAGCAAGCCGACGCCGAGAAGGAATTGAAGAAGCGGACCGGACAGTGACGCTGGTTCACGAATACAAAGGGAGCAGGAAAACGGTCGCCGTTTCCCTGCTCCCTCGATGTCATCGGGACGGCGGGATTTGAACCCGCGACCCCTGCAACCCCATTGCAGTGCGCTACCGGACTGCGCTACGTCCCGTTCGTGGCGCCGCAATGATAGTCGAATCCGCAAGGCCGAGTAAGGGGCGCATGACCGATTTGCCGCCGCTCCATGCCATGATCGACCCCGGTTCCAGTGATGGTCCGGTCATCGTGCTGCTGCACGGCCGCGGCAGCGACGAGCGGGACCTTCATCCGCTCGGTCGGATGCTCCACCCCGATGCAACGACAGTGTCAGTCCGAGCGCCATTCCCGGCGGCTCCCTGGGGATATGGTCCCGGCTACGCATGGTATCGGTTTCTCGGCGGTACCACGCCGGAATCGGAATCGTTCGAGCGGGGCCAGGACGCGCTGGCCGCCTTTCTCGACGAGATCCCGTCGCGCCTGGGCCGGACCGGTACGCCAATCATTCTGGGCGGATTCTCCCAGGGCGGCACGACGTCGCTCGCGTATCTGATGCGTCACCCTGGCGCCGTGAACGCGGTGATGGTCTTCTCGGGATTCCTCGCCGACCATCCTTCGGTACACGTGACTGCCGAACGTGTCGGAACAACCCCGATCTTCTGGGGCCACGGTACGGCCGATGGCGCCGTGCCGTTCGAGGCGGCAGAGACCGGCTGGCAGGCACTGCGTGCGGCAGGCGCGGCACTCGAATCGCACCGCTACCCCAGCATGTCGCACACGATCGACGAAGTAGAGCTCCGGGACGCGGCAACTTGGCTCGACCGGATTCTCGCGGCGGGAACGCAAAACGGCGCCTCGTGATCGAGGCGCCGCTTCCGTGTGCCGACCTGAGGGTGCAGTCCAGAGCCACTGGTCAGATTTGAACTGACGACCGCTCGATTACGAATCGAGTGCTCTACCCCTGAGCTACAGTGGCAACGTCTCCTGCATGCCCTGGCGCGGATTCGAACCGCGACGCCTTGCGGCACTACCCCCTCAAGATAGCGTGTCTACCAGTTTCACCACCAGGGCGTGGCGCGGGTCAGTATAGCGCGCACGCCCGATGGGGTCAACGTGCGATCAGAAACGGCGTCCCGACTGGAATGTGATCGATAGACCAATGAAGAGGATCCGCTCCGACAGTGTTTCATCACCGGCGTGCGGATAACTCCCCGGGTAGAAATCGATCACCGGACTGATCGCCACGTGCGGCGTCAACGGGAAGTCGTAACCGGCACCGACGTTGCCGAGAAAGCCGGTCTCAGTGACGCGCGGCGAGCCGTCGTGAAAATCGTCCGAGTTCCAGCCGAGGCCCAGTCCGCCCTTGAGATAGAAGCCGTCGCGCGGTGACGGGTAGAATTGTCCGCTCAATAGAAGCCCGACGGTGCGTTCGGTGGTCGGACCGTTATCGGCGCTCCATCCCAAGAGCTCGCCACCGAGGCGGAAGTTCCGCGATGGGGTCCCGCCAAGTCGTAGCTGGAACGAGGGCGACGTGATCGATTGGCGCCAGGTCCCGTCAGACGGGAGCGGGTTGCCGTCGGCGTCGAGAATTGCGCAAGGCGCACTTTCAAATTTGCACTGCTCGACTCCAGCGCCGAGCGATCCGGTGAAATAGAGGCCACTGCGAACCGGCTGCGGTGGCAGTTCGACCAGCCCCCGATCACGCCGTTGGGCTTGGAGTGCCGAGGCTGAACCAGCCATCAGGACGACAAGCGCGAGATGCTTCAGGGTGGGTCGCATATTGAGTCTCCTCAAGAGCAGGTGACAACGTAGACGAGCGGACACGTCGCGGGCCCACTACAGCAGGCGACATGCCACCATGCTATGTTGTTATGTCACATGGTCTTATCAAAAAACGGGCGGTTTCGACACCGTCAGCACCGTCCTTTCAGAAGGACTTAATTGTCTCGATTCCGACGTTTTCTGATGATCGGCGCGTCAATTGGCGCCGCGGCGGTTGCGATCAGCCTCGGCCGCTGGCAACTGCGCCGTCTCGCCGGGCGCAAAGCGAGCAACGCGGTCTTCGTCGCCGCGCAGGCGAAGCCACCACTCGATATTCCCCGCGACCTTCTTCCCGGTGCCGTCATCGACTCGGGACGCCGGATCGCGGCGCACGGTGTGTTCGACCCTTCGCGTCAGCTTCTCCTTCGCAGCCGGGTGCAGAACGATGCGCCAGGTCTCGAGGTGGCAACCCCGCTCATCCTCGATAACAGCGCTGGCGTGCTCTGGGTGATCCGGGGGTTTGTCGCATCCCCCGATGCGGTGACTCCGCCCGACAGCATTCCTTTACCTGCCGCGGGTGAAGTCACTGTGACCGGACTCGCCTTCGCGACACCAATTACCGCCGACAGTGGCCAGCCGCTGCGGCACAACGGCGTCAACACGTGGGAGCGCCTCGATCGAGCTGTCGTGCGCGAGCGGGCGACCGGATCACTCGACGTCTATCTGCTTCTCGCCGGAGACGCGAGTGGACCGGGCCGGCTTGCGACGACTCCACCGCCGGTCCTGAGCAACGGGCCCCACCTCAGCTATGCGATTCAGTGGTTTGGGATCGCGCTCGCCGTGCTGCTCTTTCCAATGATCATCCTCTGGCGGGAGGGGCGCCCGCCGGGAGTACCACCGGTACCCTGACGATGGGACGCGATTTCGGGGAGGACCACTCCTTCCACCCGCTCGAGCGGCGTGACCCGGAGCAGGTTCGCCAATGTCGGCGCAATGTCGACCGTGCGCACGGTGCGATCGACTCGCGCGGCGGCCACGCCGGGTATCCGAAAAAGGATCGGCACGGTTACGTCATCGGGGTTGGTCGTGCCGTGGCCGGTTGATCCGGCGCTGCCACTGAATATCCAGTGCGGATCGACGCTCACCGCCACGAGCCAGGAAAACCCCCGCGGAAGCTCCCGGCGCCAGCGCATGACATCGAGATCGTCCGGAGCGCCCGCCGCGAGCGTGCGCGGCGTATAGACCCGGCGCACGCCCGGGAGCGCGCGTATCGGTGCGGCGACTGCCGTCGCCAGCGAGTCGATGTTGGCGCCATGCGCCGCCAGCGAGTCGAAATTGCCGAGGATCAGTCCGGCTTCAGTCGCGGCGTGCAAGGCCGGGTAGCCATTCGACTGAGCCCACGCATTGAGCGCGCGAACCTGTGGCGCGAGGTTGATTCGTCCGCCGGCGCCCGCTTCCGGAAATTCCGTCGCGCCGTGGTCGGCGGTGAGTGAAATCACCACGCGGTCGAGCGGAACCAGCGTTGCCAGCGAGTCGAAGAAGTGCCCCAGCCACCGATCGACATTGAGCACATGATCGTGCATCTCCCGCGAACCCGGCCCCCATTTGTGGCCCACGGCGTCGGTGGTGGACAGCGAGACCGACGCGAAGTCGACCTCCGGACCTTTGCCGATGTGCATCGACCCGATCCCGTCGATCAGGACGTCGAGGGTGAGTGAATCCATCACCGAAAAATCGGCCAGCTGGTTGGCCGCGTGCGCCGAATCCGCGGGGATGAGATGGGGAAATACGCGATCGACGCCATCAGCTTCAAACGGCCGGTCATCCGGCTCCGGATAGAACGACGCGTCGTGCGACAGGGTCCATGCAGTCCCTTTCAAGTGATCGACGGGGTCGCGAGCGTTCCAGGCCATGAGCCAAGCCGGAAGCGTATCCGCGTAGTACCTGCTCGTCGTGAATCCCCCCTGCGAATACCAGAATACTGCGGTCCGAGTCCGACCCACGGGAAGGATTGCGCCGCGGTCCTTGCGTGACACCGAAAGCGACTTGGTATTGGGATCGCGTGCGAGCATCCAGTCCAAAAGCGTCGTACCAATGAAGCGCCGGGGTGACGCCCCAGTCGCGGTCGATCCGAGCAGCGGAGCGGACGCGTCGGGAACACCGAGGTCGTTGGTGACAATCCCTGTGCTTGCCGGCGACCGACCGCTCATCATGGTCGAATGTCCGGGCGCCGTCTCGGTGATCGCATGGTCCTGCTCTCCCCGGGGATAGAAGACTCCCTGTCGGAGGAGGAAGGCCAACCCGCCGGTGAATTGTTCTCGCCAGCGGTCGAGATAATCGGGGCGGAACTGGTCGATGGCGATGGCGAGGATGAGTCGGGGCGGCTTGGGACGCTGCCCGGCGACTGGAACAAAGGGAACGAGCGCGACTAACACGCAAAGGATACGGACCGTCGTTCGACGCATGAGGCCAATCTGGGCGATCTGGGGTTGCGAGACCCGATGACATTAGGATTCTGGCGCAGCGGTCGCCAGAGTAAAGGAGCCGCTGGAATGGAACGTAATACCAGGCAACGCGGGGCGATCCGTCGAGCGTTTCAACGCGCGGACCGGCCTCTGGGAACCGGCGAAGTGCTCGACCTGGCCCGATCCGAGGTGGGCGGGCTCGGCATAGCAACCGTATATCGCAATATCCGGACGCTGATCGACGAAGGGTGGCTCGTGACTGTCGAGTTGCCCGGTGAAGTCCCGCGGTACGAACTCCGCGGCAAGCCACACCATCATCATTTCCGCTGTCGCAACTGCGACCGGGTCTATGAGGTTACCGGATGCGTTGGTTCACTGACCGAGCTGGTGCCGGCCGGGTTCACTCTCGAGAACCACGAGCTGGTCTTGTACGGCCTGTGCGCCGACTGCGCCGGATCACCATCACCGTAACCGCATGAGTTCGGCCCTCCTCGCCCTGTACGCGGCGGTGCGAGGGATCATCTATGTCGCGATCCTGCTCCTGGTGGGAACCCAGGTCGTCGGCCTGATCCTGCGGCGCAACGTGCCGCACGATGCCACTGGAGCGGGACGCGACGTCCGCACTCGCCTCGCCAGGATCGCATCGCCAGTCGCGCTGACACTTCTCGTGGCGATCATCGTTCGTGGCGTGCTGCAGGTCGGGACCTTTCTCGACCCCGGCGAGAGTGCCACACCCGAACTGATCCGCAGCGTCCTCCTCGATGGCCCCTGGGCCCACGCCTGGATTCTGCAACTGGCGGCAACGATCGTCCTCGTGGGTGCTCTCCGTTTCCGCAGAGGCACCGGAATTACGCCGGATCCGGTGATCGGCATCATCGTCGCCGTTGTGATCTGGGGTCAGACCGGGATGGGACATGCCGGTGGAGATACCTGGGGCTGGGATGTCGGTCGGATCGTCGACGCTGCCCATCTCCTCGGCGCCGGCATCTGGCTCGGGACCCTCGGAACGATCTTCTTGGCAGTCGTGCCGGTCCTGGGGGGCGAAGTCCATCTTTCCTCGCTCGCCACGATCGTTCGATCGTTCTCGATCTACGCTCGAACCGGAGCAACCCTCGTGGTCATCTCCGGCCTCACGGCAGCGGCAGTCTACAGCAAGCTGTCACCGAGCGCCCTGATTCATTCGACCTGGGGACGCCTGCTCCTGGTCAAGCTCACTGCACTGCTTGGTGTAGTCGCACTTGGCTGGTACAACTGGAAGGTCGTGACGCCCGCCCTCGAGGGACGCACAGATACCGCGCCACATCGCTTGCGCACGGCGATCAGGATCGAGCTCTCCCTCGGCTTGATCATGCTCGCCATCACGACAATGCTGGTTGTCTCGGCCCTGCCGGGAGAATGAGCGGACACGACCGCGACGACGTACCTTTTCGCCTGCCGATGTCAGCCGATTCGCTGGGACTCACTCTCCATGCCCTGGCCCGCGCCCATCGCGCGCGGCTCAGCGCGCTACTGGCGCCACATGGACTCCACGTTGGCCAGGACTTGCTTCTTCTGGCGGTGTGGGATGAACCGGGTCGCCGCCAGAGCGCGCTCGCCGCACATCTCGGCATCGAACAACCGACGCTGACACGGATGGTGCAACGGCTCGAGCGGGGCGGGATGATCGAACGCCGGCCCGATCAGCACGACGCCCGGGTCTCATTGGTGTTCCCCACGCCGAGGTCGAGGCTCCTCGAAAGCACGGTGCGCCGCGCCTGGACGACGCTCGACGAGACGATGCTTCGCGCGCTCGGGCCAACCGATGCAGCGCGGCTTCAGCGACTGGTAACGACAGTGACTTTCGGGCTCGCCGAGCTGGAGTGACCGTCGGCAGCGGCTTCGGGGTGACCGCTGACGCTGAAACGGCGTTTCAGCTTGAGCAGCGGCTTCTCGAAAGCAAACCACGACGTCGCGGCCGTGGCGAACGTGACGCCCATCAGCATCGCCATGTACCAGAGCGACGTTGAGTCCACTGCGATCCGGAAGTGCTCCAGGACCTTTCCCACCACGACCTGCATCGGTCGCTGCAGCAGATAAACGCCATAACAGATCTTGCCGAGGCCTCGCAGCGGCGCCCACCTGAGCCATGCCGTTGAAGCACTCTCCCTGTGGGTCACCGCCCATAGAACCAGCGTCGCCAAGAATCCACCAATCAGGGTGTACCCGGCCGTCCGCCCAAACATCGACGTCCGGTCGAACCCGTTGGCAGCAAAGACCACCGCGACAATTGCTAGGCCAGCGAGGAGCGCTCGCTGGAGGACCCGGTCGGGGATCTTGAGCCACCCCTCGCGGAGCCCGAGCGCGAGGAGGCACCCGACTGCGAGAACATCGACGCGCGATGGGGTCGCCAGATACTGGATGCGTTCATTGGCTGGCCAGATAAGCGCGGTGGCGATCCGGAACAACGGCGCAAAGATCAGCATCCCGACGAGGAGGCGCCGCAGCAATCGCCGTGGCGTGGTGAACACCAGCAGGGGAAAGAGAAGGTAGAACTGTTCCTCGATCGCCAGCGACCAGAGTGGCGCGAGCACGTAGGCCGGTTCGTGGCCGACGATCGCCTCCCTGAGGTTGCCTTGATAGAACAGGTACCAGACCGGCGATCCCGATTGCCGGACGAACTCGCTTCCCGCCCACGTGCCCCCTTGCAGCAGTGGAATCAGAATGAACGAGGCCAACAGCACGACATAGTAGAGTGGAAAGATCCGGAGTGCACGCCGCGCGTAGAAGCTGGAGAAGAATCCTGACGCGTTCTTCGTGTCGAGGAGGATCCCCGCGATGAGAAGACCACTGATCACGAAGAAGAGGTCGACGCCAATCCACCCCAGGTGGGGCAGCCGCTTCCAGGTCGACCACGGACCGGTCTCGGGCCAGTAGTGATGAACGATCACCAGGAGGATCGCAATGCCGCGCAAGCCGTCGAGCTCGCGGATGTGACCCCGTACTTCGCGAACCGTCATCGGCAATCCGGGCTGGCGCCAGCAACGAAGTCAACGCCAGATCGTCGACCTGCGATCCGATTCAGCATCAACTCCCCGACAGTCCGTTCTGCCATTCATCGAACCGGGGCGCGCCGAGGGGCGGCCGCACCCGGTTTCCTGACCACCCAAAGAGCGCGCTGCACGCCGGACCACAGACGGCGCCCTGACACTCGCCCATTCCAATCCGGGTCCAGAGCTTGGCCTGCCGCTGAGTCCACCCCGGGTCCAGATCGCCTCGGCAGACGCCTTCGCAACGGCAGACCACGGTGTCATCGTCGGCAAGACGGAGGAGCTCGGCGCGCGGCGCGAAGGTCGTGGCCAATTGCAGTGCGAAGGCACGCCCCATCTTGCGCTTATCCTGGAGGCGCTTGGCGGTGGCACCGGATGCGTCGCCCGCCGCGGCGCGCCCCGCGATTTCGCCCTCGATCATCGCGGCGGCGTCGCCTTTGACGCCGGTGCATTCACCGGCTGCCCAGACGCCGGTTACGCTGGTCGACTGCTGTGCGTCGACGGCAATCGACCCGCCGTCGAGGGTGCATCCAAGGAGTTGCGCGAGTTCGGTATTGGAGACCAATCCTGCTCCGGTCGCAAGCCAGTCGCACTCCAGGGTCCGCGGCGTGCCGTTGACACTCAACGTCACGCGCTCGAGGGCGCGATCGCCGGCGGCTGCAACCGCCCAGCTCGACGCGCGAAAAGGAACGCCGCGAAAGGCCCACCGATACCGTACCGCGTCGGTGATCGCCGCCGGCTTGCTGCGGAGCAGCCGTGCCCCGAACCGCATCACCGGAATCCGCGAAGCCTGCTCCGCAACGAGGAGGAGCCTGGCTCCGGCCGACACTGTCGCGGCCGCCACGGGAAGGAGGAGTGGTCCGGTGCCGGCGATCACGACGCGGGCACCTTTCAAGGTGAGGCCGCTCTTGATCAGCGCCTGCAGTCCCCCGATTCCGACGACACGGGGGAGTGTCCACCCGGGGAACGGGAGGAATCGTTCCCGGGCTCCGGTCGCGATGATCAACGCCGCGGTCCGGTGACGGACGACGCGCCCGCCGTGCTGCAACAGGAGTTCGCGGGGACCGTCAAGATCGATGATGCGAGCGTCGGAAAGTATGCGCACCTCCAGTGCAGCCGCCCGGCGAAGCAGTCGCCGAGGAATCACGCCGAGGGTGCGCGCATCACGATGGCGCCAGATCTGGCCCCCGGGCCGCAATCCCTGGTCGATCACCAGGACGCGTTTCCCCTGTTCGGCGGCGGCAATCGCCGCGCTCAACCCGGCGGGGCCAGCGCCGACGATGGCGATGTCGGTGGTCGCGGTGGCCGGGCTCATCGGCCGGTTTCCACCCGCATCTCGCGACGCACCGGCTCGAGACATGCCCGAACGCCGGTGACTCCATCGACCGTTACGCGGCATTCGAAACAGGTCCCCATCCCGCAGACTGGTGCCCGCGGTTTGCCGTGCTCGTCCAGTCGGAATCCCACGATGCCGGCGTTGAGCAGTGCCGCGGCGAGCGAAATGTCCCCCGCAACCGTCAGTGTCGCTCCGTCGACGACGATCGGTATGGATTCGGTCATGCGGCGATGAGATCGATCGACGGCATGCCGCGATCGGGGCGATAGGGTGCCGGGTCGATCGGTGGCGCCGTGTTCGAGATCCCGGCCACGATCAGGTCGGCGGTCCCCGTGGCCATCGTGATGCCGAGACCTTCGTGACCAGCCGCGATCCAGACTCCGGGGATCGCTGGCCAGGGACCGATCAACGGGAGCTTGTCCGGGGTGGCCGGACGAAATCCGGTCCAGGTGCGGAGTGCGCGCAACTCGCCCAGGCGCGGAACGAATTCGACGGCGCGCGACAGCATGGTCGCAACGAGGGTGCGATTGATGGACGGGTCGGTTCCCACCAGTTCGCGCGATGACCCCACCAGCATCTGCCCGTTGCGGCGCGGCTGGACATTGAACGCCACCGACGCGCCGGCGAAGGTGTGCGCGCTGTGCAGGTAGCCCAGTTCGACGAGCTGATGCCGGACGAATCCTGGCGCCCGATCGCTGATCACCAGGTGTCCCTTGCGGGGAATGATCGGCAGGCCCGGTGCGAGATAGGGCGACGCGACGCCCGCGGCGATCACGATCGCACCGGCGTAGAGCACGGTGCCATCCTGAAGCCGGACCGCGTTCGCCTCGACCGACTGCACCACGCTTCCGGGTTGCACCCGCGCTCCGCGGGACGCCGCGCGCGCACTGATCGCCCGGGCAACCGCGGGCGGATAGCAGACGCCGTCGCCCGGGACGAGGAGTCCGCCGGCGAGTCCCGGCCGCAACTCAGGTTCGAGCGCTTGCAGGTCCTGGGAATTGATCATCTCAGCCGCGACGCCAGCGGCCCAGTACTGGCTCGCCCGCTCGACCGCGCCGCCGAGCTCGTCTTCGGTGGCTGCGATCCAGAGTGTGCCACATCCGTCGTACTCCCCACTCGCCGGAAGCGAGTCGGCGAGATCCTGCCACCGGGCACGGGAATAGGCACAGAGCGCGAACTGCGCGGGGGAGTCGTCCATCACGACGACGTGACCCATCGCGGCACCACTACTTCCGCCGCCGGGAAAGCTGGCCTCGAGGAGGGTCACATCCGCACCCGCCTCCGTCAGCGCGAGGGCCGTCATGGCGCCGACCAGGCCGCCGCCCACAACGATCGCGTCAGGGGTCACGGTCAGCGAATGCCATTGCGAAAGGGGTCGTCGGGATCGAAGAGAAGTGTTGCGCGACCGGTCACGAACGCGCGACCGCGCACGCGCGGAATGAGCGCGCCGTTTTCTTCCTCGAGCCAGCCGGTGAACATCGATCCCACGATGCTCTCCTGGTGCCAATGTTCGCCCAGCGCGAGCTCGCCCTTGCCGTGGAGCGTCACCATCTTGGCTGATGTGCCGGTGCCGCATGGCGACCGATCGTACGCCGCGCCGGGACAGAGGACAAAATTCCGGCTGTCGGCATCAGGGCGTGTCGGCTTGGTGAAGAGTTCTACGTGCTCCACCGCGGAGCCGTCATCGCCGGTGACGCCGGCCGCGACCAGCGCCTCACGGATCGCGATCGTGACCCGCAGGAGATCGGCGCGGTGCGCCAAGTCGAGCGTCACACCCGGGAGTTCGGTGAGATAAAACCAGTTGCCGCCCCACGCGATGTCGCCCGTCACCACTCCCAGCCCCGGGACGGTGACACGCACATCGCGGCGAAAAAGGCGAGCGGGCACATTGCGGATCGTAACGCTGCCGTCGGCGTCGAGATCGGCACTCACCGGACCGACTGCCGTATCGAAGTCCAGACGTCCGGGACGGACGCGGTCGAGATACTGGAGTGTGCGCACCACGCCGATCAATCCGTGCCCGCACATGCCGAGATATCCCACGTCGTCGAAGAAGACGATTCCGGCGGTGGCCCCGGCTCGCTCCGGCGGCGTGAGCAACGCACCGACGATGGCGTCGTGACCGCGCGGCTCGGTGACGACGCCGCGCCGCAGTCCTTCCTGTTCGCGCCGCATGAATGCGCGGCGCTCCAGCATCGTTTCGCCGCGAGGCATCGGCCATCCCTCAAGCACGACGCGAGTCGGCTCTCCTTCGGTGTGGGAATCGACGACGTCGATCGATGTCACTGTCATGCGGCGATCGCCGGTTTCGTCGCCAGCCGCTCTCGAATCACGGCGAGGGTCATCTCCCGTTCCGCGCCGGCCAGCACCATCCTCGGCAGCCGCACCCGTTCACTCCCGAGACCGACTTCGTCCTGCACCAGCTTGATGAGCTGGACGAACTTGGGAACGGTATCAAGGCGAAGCAGCGGGAGAAACCACTCGTACAAGGCGCGCGCTTCGATCATCCGGCCCGCCATCGCGTGTTCGAAGAGGAGGACCGATTCGTCGGGCAGGGCGTTGACGAGCCCGGCGACCCAGCCGCACGCTCCCATCGCCACGCCTTCGAGGACGGCGTCATCCATCCCGACGAACAGCGCGACGCGATCGCCGAGCAACGCACGCAGCGCGGTGAAGCGCCGCACGTCGCCGCTCGACTCCTTGACCGCGTGAAGATTCTTGTGCTCGCAGAGAATGCGGATCTGTTCGGGAAGGAAGTCGGTGCCGTATGCGATCGGATTGTTGTAGAGAATGCACGACAACGTCGTCGCCGACAGCACCGCACTGGCATGGGCCCGCATTTCCGGCCAGTCGCCCTGGTAGACGTACGGTGGCAGGACCATGAGACCGGCGCATCCAGCCTGTTCAGCTGCCCTGGCAAGCGCCACGGCCTCGTGAGTGGCAAGCGCCGATATCCCCGCGACGACGGGAACGCGATCGCCCACCGCCTGGATGCACGTCTGGAGCACCGCGATCTTTTCCGTGGTCGAAAGCGTCGCGCCTTCGCCGAGTGATCCCAGTACCACGAGTCCGCGGCAACCGGATGCCGTCATCCGCCGCGCGTGACCCGCGAGGAAAGAGTGATCGATCTCGCCGGAAGGCGCGAACGGTGTGGTGATCGCGGGAAAGACGCCATACCACTGACTCGGTGTCATCGACGCCATTGCGTTCCTCAGGGATGAATCTGGATGGTGCGGATCTCGGTGTAGAACTCGCGCGCGGCATGGCCCTGTTCGCGACTCCCCGAGGACGATCCCTTGGTCCCGCCAAACGGCGCGTGGGGATCGACTCCGGTGGTGTCGCCGTTGACTCGCACCAGGCCGACCTCGATCCGGCGCACGTACTCCATCACCGAGCGGAGGTCGCCGGTGAAGAGCGAGGCTGACAGACCGAACGGCGTCGCGTTGGCCATCGTGATCGCCTGATCGAGGTCGTCGGCAGCAAGCACGCCCAGGACGGGACCGAACAGTTCGGTCCGGGCGAGGACCGCATCGGGGGAATCGAACCGAAGGACCCGCGGCGCGAACCAGTTACCGGCGCGGTAGCGCGCATCATCCGGCAGCGAACCGCCAAAGAGAACCTCCGCGTGCCCGTCACGGAGCGCGGTCTCGATGCGAGTGCGCGACTCCGGAGTGATCAACGGCCCGATGGCGCATGCAGGATCGTCGACCGGCCCCAGCGGCAGCGCATGAATCGCCGCGTCGAGTCGGTCGAGAAATTCGGCTTCGACCCGGCGATCGACGATGACACGGCTCGTGGCGGTGCACTTCTGGCCGGCGTAACGCATCGCGCCCGCTGCGGTGAGCGCGGCGGCGCGGCCGAGATCGGCGTCATGGGCAACGATGACGACATTCTTGCCGCCCATCTCGGTCTGAACCCGGAGGTTGCGCTGGGCGGCACCAGCCGCGATCCGTGCCCCGACGCCTTGCGATCCAGTGAACGAGACCGCGCGAATCGCTTCGTGCGCCAGCAGTGCCGCGCCGGTCGAGCCGTCGCCGTGGATCACGTTGAACGCGCCGGCAGGCATTCCCGCGGCCTGAGCGGTTTCGGCGAGCAACTGCGCGATCAATGGGGAATGTTCCGAGGGTTTGAGCACTACCGTGTTGCCGAAGGCGAGCGCCGGGGCTGCTTTCCACAGAGGAATCGCCAGCGGAAAATTCCATGGCGTGATCAGGGCGACAGGCCCGAGCGGATCGCGCAGGGTGAACTGCAGCGCATCGACGGCCTGCGCCGGAATCACTTCGCCGATGTCGCGAACCGCCTCGCCGGCGTAGAAACGGCAGATAACCGAGGCGCGTGCCACTTCACCCCGCGCTTCGCCGATCGGTTTACCGACTTCGCGCGACATGGCCGTGGCGATTTCGCCGGCGCGCGCCGTGATGGTGTCGCCCCATCGGTAGAGAATCTCGGCGCGAGCAGGGCCGCTCTGCCGGCGCCACGCCGTGAACGCCATCGCGGCGGCCGACGCGGCATCGGCAACATCGGCCGGTCCGGCGGGATTGGTTCGCGCGACGAGATCAGCGGGATTCGACGGGTTGTGGCGTTCGAGAATCGCGGTCGACGCACCGGGACGAAAGCTCCCGCCGATCAAGTGCTGCAGGACGTCAGTCACCGCCGGTTACTCGCGGACGAAGACGAGCTTCTTCTGGAGCTTGCCCCCGCCAGCATCGACCGTCTCCTTGATCTCCAGGACGCTGCCATCCTTGTTCGGCTTGAATTCGCGCTTGAGCATTGCGACACCGACCACGCCGTGAGAAACCTCCAGCGTGCCGTCCTTCCAGCCGGACTCGGTTTCAATGATGGTCCCGTCCATCTGTGCGTCCTGATGACTGCGCCCGTCGGTCTTGTAGCTCGACTGACCGCCCGCGGTCGCGATGGCGACCGTCGAATCATTGGTGGCGATGATCATCTTCTCGCCGGGGGCGAAATCGGACGCGATGATCGCCATTCGAGGGTCTCGGGGCGTATTCGCCGCGAGGCGGCGCTGCGCCGCCTCGGCCGAGTCGGCAGCTGCCGCCGCACTGTCGGGCGATGGAGCCGGGGCCCGGCCCGCGCCGCGGCCGCCGCGGCCGCCCCCTCCGCCGCCGCCGGAACCAGCGCCGCCACTACCGCCACTTCGGGGGGCAAATCCGCCTCCGCCGCCGTGCACGGCGTTCAGCATGTCGCCGGTGACGGCATCGCTTCGGGAGGCATCAAGCTTCCAGGTCCCGCCAATCAGCTTCTGCTGGTCCGCGGTCGGTTTCTCCTGCGCCTTGAGGGACGAGGCGGCGACGGCGGCGAGCGCGAGCACAGTGGCGAAGGTGAGCATCCGGCGGGACACGGGAACTCCTCGATGGGGTGTGGCGGAGGTGGTGACCGCGGAAAATAATCCCGCGCGGACCAATCCCGCCGCCACGGGGAGTGACAGCGGGACGGCGGAGGGCACCACCTGGACCTGAAGGTGGACTTCGTAACCGGGAATCAGTCGGCCCGCATCACCTCGGCGGGATTCACCCGGAGAACCCGCAACGCGGGAAGAAGGGTCGCCACGGCGGTCGCAAGGAGCAGCCAACCCGGAACGCCGACAAAGGTTGCCGGGTCATGGGCCGAGACACTGTAGAGGAAGCTCGCAAGCACCCTGGACAGCGCCCACGCACCGGCGACCCCGGCAATGGTGCCAATGAGTGCGCTCCAACCGATGTCGCGGGCAACCAGCCCGAGAAGATTGTTGCCGGTGGCTCCCAGGGCTGCACGAATGCCGAGCTCGCGAGTACGCTGCGACACACCGTAGGCGACGACGGAATAGACCCCGAGCACCGCCAGCACCAGCGCCAGCAGCGCGAAGAACATCAGCAGCATCGCGTTGGTGCGCCGGGGCGCGACCGACAAGCCGATCACGTCGTTCATCATCGACACGCTGTAGACTGCCTGGGCGGGATTGACATCGTGAACGGCTCGCTGCATCGCCTTGAGCAGCTGAGCCGGACTCAGCGTCCCGCGCGCGACCAGCGCGACGATCGCCCAGGGACTGTCCTGATGCGCCGGGAAGTACGCCTGAGGCGTCGGATCCTGATCGAGGGCCTTGTCGCGAACGTCGCCAACGATGCCGACCACCGTGATCGCATTGCTGTCTCGTTCCATGTAGCCGAATTGATGACCGATCGGATCCTGGCCCGGCCAATATTGCTCCGCGAATCCGCGATTTACGACCGCGACTCTCGGAGCCAGCGAATCATCGCCAGGACCAAACGTCCGCCCTCGCAGCAGCGTGATTCCCATGACATGGAAGTAGTCGGCGGTAACCTTCGCGATCCGCGCGCCACGGGTAACGCCCCTCGGCGATGGCGACGCGCCCGCCGCGGAGAACGCGGCTTCCAGTCCTTGCCCCTCGTTGCCGCGGAGCGGGAGATTATCCACGGCCGCTGCCGCCGTGATCCCGAGTGTCTGCTCCATCCGGTCGACCATCTCGTCGACGCGACGCCGTTGCTGTTCCAGCCCAAAAATGTCGTGCAGTTGAGTGGAACTCCGTATCGTCGGATCCATCGGCTTGATGGTGGCGATCGGGAACGCCATCTCCAGGGAGCCAACGTGATCGGGGTGAATTCCCGGATCTCGTTCCACCACGTCGCGGAACGAGCGCAGCAGCAGCGCGCCGGATATCAGCAGCGTCACCGTCAGTGCCAGCTCGGTGCCGACAAGAACGCGCCGCGCCAGCCGGGTTGATGCAGTCGCGCCCCGGGCGCCGCCGGACTTGATCGCCTCCACCGGCGCGGCACTGGTGACGCCGAAGGCAGGCCACAATCCCAGGCCGATCCCGCTGCACAACGCCAGCGCGATCGCAAACGCCATCACGCGAAGGTCGATCTCGATCGGTGTGATCCCGATCACTTCCGGCGGCATCAGCCGGGTGAGCAGGCCGGTGATCGCCGAGGCCAGCGCCACACCGAGTACCGCGCCGCCGAAGCTCAGGAGAGTGCACTCCACCAGGAGCTGGCGGATCACCCGCGAGCGCGTTGCGCCGAGCACTTCACGCACCGCCATCTCGCGACGACGACCGGTCGCCTGACTGAGCAGCAGATGAGACACATTGGCGCACGCGATCAACAGGAGCATTCCCGTCGCGCCCAGCAGGAGAATCAGCGCATGACCGTGATCGCCGACGAGATTCTGCCGCAGCGGCGTCATGACGCCGTGAGTCCGAACATCCTCTACGCCGTCGGTAGCGCTCGGCTTGAAGCCCGGTGGACGCCCTTCGACGGCATCCTGTTCCCAGCGGAGCAACAGGTGCTGCGCGGCGGTTGATGCGCTGACACCGGGGGCGAGCCGCGCGACCACATCAGAAGGGCTCATCACTCGGCCGAGCGGTTCCTCGATATTCGGATCGAGGGGTACGACCAGCGGCACCCAGAGCTCGCTTCGCTCCGGGAAGCCGAAATTTCTTGGCGCGACTCCGATAATTATGTAGGACTTTACGCCGAGAACGATGGGCTGACCGACGACCGCCCGGCCACCGTATCGGCCCTGCCACAAGCCATACGAAATCACCGTGCTCCGCGGTCCATCCGGCAGGCCTTCGTTCGCGGTGAAACCGCGTCCCTGCACCGGACTCACACCCATCGTCGGGAAGAAATCGGCAGTGACCACGCCAACACGAACCCGGACCGGCCCCGACGGATCGCCGATATTCAGTCCTCCGGCAGCGAATCCCGCGACATGGGCGAAGATGTCGTGCATCGCCGCGACTTCCGGAAAACGCGGGTCGTGAGGCTGGAGTGCAGCCGCGCTTCGCGACGGGCCGCCCATGAAGAATCGCATGTCCCATGGAAAGTGGATACTGCGCAGCGCAATGAGTTCCTGAGGGCGCGGGAACGGCAGCGGGCGGAGCATGACGGCATCGACCGCGCTGAACATCGCCGTCGTCGCACCGATGCCAAGCGCGAGGACGCCGATCACGGCGGCGGCGAATCCCGGATGATTGCGGAAGCGGCGGAGCGCATACCGGACGTCGATCGTCAGCTCACCGAATACGCGTGTCCCGCGCTCGTCGCGCACCGCCTCCTTGTGCTGCTCGATCCCACCGAACGCGATAATCGCCTGACGATGCGCTTCGCCGTGCGAGAGCCCGGACCGCTTGAACCGGTCTTCTTCCATGGCGATGTGGGCGGCGATCTCGCGGTCCATCTCGTGGTCGACGGTCCGCCGCCGCAGCATTGCGCGCAGCCACGCGAGCGTGCGCGACTCGAATGACACCGCTTACCGGCCCGTTTCGGCGCTGATGATCAGTTCCACGGCCCCCGCGAACCGTCGCCAGTCGCGAACCTCGGACGCGAGTACGCGCATGCCGGCGGCCGACACGGTGTAGTACTTGGCTTCGCGGTTATGCTCCGTCGTTCGCCACGCTCCCTTGATAAGCCCTTTCTTCTCCAGGCGATACAGGGCGGGATACAGCGAGCCCTGGCCAACGTTCAGGGCGTCGGCGGAGAGTTGCTGGATTCGCTGGCTGATTCCCCAGCCGTGCATCGGTTCGAGCGAAAGCGCCTTGAGAACGAGCAGATCGAGGGTGCCTTGCAGTACATCGGATGCGGCCACCAGCTTCTCCTGTCGAATGCGTAGGGGAGTATATGGAGCGTTCTGTCGGGTGACAAGGGGAGTGGGGTTCCGTCGCGCTGTGCCGGTAGGTCACCTCAAGCCAGGCGGACCTTCAGGAGGAACGATGCGTGACGCCTAGCATCTCAGTTGCCGCCATTGCGTTACTCGCGAGCTGCAGTTGCGGCACCTCGCCGACCGCGCCAGAATCGCAGAACAACCAACCCGGAGATGACGATGATCAAAAGAGGAAACAAAACCTCGGGTCATGGGAGGGGGAACTCCTGACGGAGGAGCGAGAACCAGGATCGGAGGAGGGAGTGAGAGTCGAGCCATCGCTCAATCAGATGAAACGGCCAAACAACAGCGGCCCCGGCGCGCGTACGCCGGGGCCGCTCAATCGTCCGCATTGTCCCACACCATGCCCCGACCAGGACTCGAACCTGGAACCTAGTGATTAAGAGTCACGTGCTCTACCAATTGAGCTATCGAGGCGAATCGTGTCATAGCCCCAACGGGAATCGAACCCGTCTTTCGACCTTGAAAGGGTCGCGTCCTGACCGATAGACGATGGGGCCCTCTTCCCGCCAGTTTTTTTCCTGCCCTGCCATAGCGCTAACGGGATTCGAACCCGTGTTCCAGCCTTGAGAGGGCTGTGTCCTGGGCCCCTAGACGATAGCGCCGCAGCGGGGGCGAATATACACGAATCGCCCCCCGTGTCGGCGGGGCCGGTCGTGCGGTGCAACAGGCCCGGCAGGAATCGAACCTGCAACCCCCGGTTTTGGAGACCGGTGCTCTACCAATTGAGCTACGGACCTTCGCGCCCTGTGGCAGGGTGCCTGACGGGGATTGAACCCGCAACCTCCGGAGCCACAGTCCGGCGCTCTAACCAATTGAGCTACAAGCACCACGGTACGGCGAGGTGCAAAATGCTCCGCGGTGGGGGGTGGGTCAAGCGTCGGCCCGCGTCCAGAATCGCCGCGCAAGTGCCACCGTACGCGGGTTTCCACCAAGTGGCGTCCCATCGAGCATCCCCACCGGGATGACCCCCCGCGCCGCATTGCAGGCCACGAATGACCGCTTGGCCAGCTGATCCCGCGTCAGCACCGCCTCGCGAAGCCCGCCGCGGGCCATTTCGGTGAGCCTCGCCCGCGCCACGCTGCGAAGCCCACCCAGGGTGAACGGCGGGAAACAGAGGGTTTCTCCGTCCCACCAGCCGATCGCCCACCGCGTCGCCTCGATCAGGCGATTCTCGGCGTCAAAAAGGAGGGCATCGTCGGCACCAGCGGCACGTCCGGTCGCCCGTGCCGCCTCGAGCCAGGCGCGAGCGCCGATCTTGTGCGGATAGCCACGATGCGGTGCCGGTGTGCTCGCCAGCGCCAGCGATTCCTCGGTCTCGATCTCCCGCTCGGTGATCGACGCGACACCATCGGCGATCTCGATCCGCACCACGCGATCGGCGCCGCCGCGTGGCCGCTCGATGTCGGGCAGCGGGACACCCAGCGCCAGCACGCTGTGCATCAGCCGCCACTCATGGAGCGGCCAGAGCGGAGCCACGCCGTCGATGATGCGAACCGTTTCGATCAGCGAATCAGCCATCAGACGAGATCAGGAATGGGCACGGATGAAGGCGCGCGCGCGGCCTGAAGAATCGTGGCACCCACGATCAGGCCACCGCCAACGAGTGCCAGGGCGGCGGGAACTTCGCCCACGAAGAGCCATGACCAGATCGGGTTGAACGCCGTCTCGACCAGCAGCATCAGCGACGCCTCGATCGCGGGAACATGCCTGAGCGCCGACGTGATCAGCAGATAGGCGCCGGCGATCTGAAAGATGCCGAGATAGAGAATCATGCTCCAGCCCCGCACCGGGTGCGCCCCGATCGGGAGCGCCATCGGCAGTGCGGCAATGCACGCGAAGACATTGCCGAGAAGGACGGCCGGAATGCCGCGGTCGACGGCATCGCCGCGACCGAGCCAGCGGAGCCCGCAGAGAAGCAACGCGTAGGTCACGCCGCTCGCGGCGGCGAGAAGGTTTCCGCGCCCGGGATCGGTTGCCGTACTGGTGGGCCGATCGACGCCGAGAAAGACCAGGATGAGTCCGCCCAAGACTGCAGCGATGATCGGAATATCGCGGCGTCGGATTCGCTCCTTGAGGAGCAATGGCGCAAAGAGGAGGACGTAGAGCGGTGCCGTGGACTGGAGGTAGATCGTGTTCGCGCTGGTGGTCAGGCGATTGGCCAGGACAAAGAGGACGCAGGTCGCGGCGTAGGCGACTCCCACCAGTGCCGCACGCCATCCGATGCCGCGGCGAGCTTCGGGCACCAGCAGGACCAGCGCGATGGCCGCGATGCTCGAACGAAGCGACGCGACTTGCCACGCGGTGAAATCGACCGCCTTGATGGCGGCGCCACCGGTCGAAAACAGAAGGGCCGCTATCGCGATCCGGATGCGCGGAGACATGCGCGAAAATACTGGAGATCGGGTGCGGCCGCTTACGTCGAGCCGCGTTCACGATGGAGCGACGACCCCCAGGAGGAGCGTGGCCGCTTCGGGGTCGAAGACCGAGCCTGCGTTGGTCCGGACGAATTCGACCGCACGATCGACCGGCCACGGCGGCCGGAAAGGGCGCGGCGCCCGCAGCGCCGTGAATGTCGCGCAGGTCCCGACCAGCCGGCTGGCCCAATGCACTGCCGGGCGAAAGCGCCGCGCCGGGTAGCCACTCCCGTCAGGACGCAAATGGTGTTCGAACGCGACAACGGCGGCGAGTTCGAGTCCGCGAGCCCCGGTGCCGAGCAGCAGCTTCGCGCCTTCCATGGGGTGGGTTTCGACTTGCGCACGTTCGGCCGGCGTCAGTGTTTCGCGATCACCGAGTTCAGCGGGGAGTCGCGCCATTCCAATATCGTGCAGCAACGCCACCGTCCCGATCCGCTGCCGGCCTCCCCGGTCGAGCCACGAACTTCCCGCCACCATGGCGAGAAGTGCCGTGTTGATCGCGTGGACCGCGGGATATCGAGGACCACCCGGCGTGTACGGCGCCTGCGGGATCTGGTATCGATCGAGGACGCCGCCAAGAATCCGGATGATCGCATCAGCCTCGGCCCGCGCCAGAACACCGCGCGCAGCCTCGTCCCAGACGAACTCCATCGCGGCAAGTTCGTCGTCGAGGCCCTCGAGCGGGATGGCAACGCCGCCGCCGCCCATCGGAGTTTGAGCGCTGGGGGTCGCATCCTCGACCGCGACAGGACCGAAACGGATCCCCGCCAGCGGCGAATCGGCCTCACCGGCGTGCGCTTTTCCGGTGGTCAACCGGACCAGAAAGCGCTCGAGCATCGCGGTGATGAGTTCCGGTGTGACACTGCCATCGAGCTCGAGGCGTTGCACCCCGGCGTCGGACAGTCGCTTGCTCCATGGCCAGTCGCGCAGTTCGTGCAACGGCCGACCGTTGTAGATCGGAGCCAGTCCGAGAAAGAGAAAAGTCGGCTTGGCGTCGACGGCGAAGAGTGCCACCAGCGCATTCCACACCACCTGGCTGCTGCGACGCGTGGCCGGGTGACCGGGCGAATAGAGCGACATCGCCGACAGCGCCTGCGCCAGCGCGTGCAGGAAGCCCAGCGCTTCGCTCACGGCGTATCGCCTCGAACCGCGCCGCGGATCGCAGGGTCGGACGACCTCGCCGCCAGCTGCAGCACGGCGACGACGGGACGGTGCCTGGCCCATTGACCCGCGAGAACGCGAAGCGCTCCAAGCATCACGGGTGAGGGCGGCAGCAATCGGACCCGGCGGAAGATTCCACTGCGCGACCTCACCAGCGCGAGGAGTTGCGGCACCACCAGCGGAGTCCGCGCCGTGCTGAGTACGTGCACTGCCTGCAGTTGCAGCTCGGGGGTCGCGCGGGCGAGTAGTGCCAGCACCGATGCGACGTGGTTCGGCGGACAGACCGGGGCGAGCGCGGACAGTGCGATCCGCGTCAGCGATTCTTCGCCGCTCTCGAGTGCCAGCGTGATCGCGCGCGCCTGCCCCGCCGGTTGCCGCACCAGCACCTTGAGCGCCTCCTGGCGTACCCGGATCTCCGGGTGCTCCAGCTCCTTGAAGACCGGATCGAGATCGGTGATGGCCGGGTACTGGCTCAGGACCACGAGGATGTTGCGGACCACCTGCCAGCTCGACGATTCGAGCCGGGCAAGGAGCGCCGACTCTCCGGGCGATCCGATCCGCACCAGGAGATCGAGGAGGCGCCGGCGAGTGGGGCGTTCCGGCGCTGCCGCCAGCGCGTCCACCAGCGGAGTGATCGCCGACGCACTCGACTGCCTCACCACTCGTTCAATCAACGCAAAATCGAGGGTCGGCTCCTGCAGCAGGCGCGCCAGAAGGCCGGGATCGAGGACCGCGTCGGCGATCACCCGGACCACGCCGGGATCGTTTCCCGTATGATCGAGCAGCGTCAGCACTTCACCAAGCTGACCATGATCGGACAGGGCGCGCGCCGCCGCCACCACAGGCGGAGTGCCGACAGTGACCTCAAGTCCGAGTGCGACGACGCGGGCCGGCTCCATACCAAGGCGCGGATCGACCACCTCGTCCTGTTGCGAGGCGACGCCATCCCACTGCTCGACGAGGCCGACGATCTGCGACGCGAAGGCTCCCGACCCATCGGCCGGAAGTTCTTCACCACCGCCGCCGGCAAGCTTGCCGAGGAGCCAGCGCAGTTGCGGCGAGATCGGTTCGCCATCGGCATCTGCGACCGATTCGAGGACTTGCATCAGCACCACCGGTGGGACCAGCGACAACGTCTCGCGGAGAAAGCGCCGCCGTGCGGCCGGCGTCGGCGCTGCGGCAACCAGTCGCGCCGTGGTGGGGCGCGAGAGCGCAGCCAGCACATCGACGAACCGTCGCTTGGCGTTGCCACCGGCGCGTTCGCCACGGGTGGCCAGCGCCGTGGAGAACGCCGCCAGCGCCTCGTACACCCGCCGGGCGCTGTCGGCGTTCTCGACCCGCTCGGTGATGCTCTCGGCGATCTGGCTCGTCGTCGGCAATGCATCGAGTTCGGCGATGCGCAGACCGAACGCCGCCTCGACCAGCTGCGCCCAGAAGAGGTCGTCGATGTCGGAATCGAGCAGCGGATCGGCGAAGGCGAGCACGTCGTACACCAGCGGCTCGATCCGGATATGCTGCAGCCGGATCCCTTCCCTTCCAACTCGTTCGTCGGCATCGCTCGCCGCCAGCGCGCTGAGCATCGTGGCGATCTCGGCGGTGTCGACGCCCGGAGTGATCTGGATCGTTCCGACGTTCTTCCGATGGAGACGGACGGCAAAATCGCGGAGAGCCGGAACCAGGCCTTCCGCCGCCGCGCCGTCGACCACCAGCCCACGCGGCGTCACGCCGATCGTCAGCGACTCGCGGTCGAGGAGGAGGATACTCATCCGGTCGATCAGCGACTCGGCGCTGTGCACCACGAAGCGATGGCCGGCGGGATACATCGCCGACTTGGTGAGCGCGTTGGCAAACTCGCGAAGGACCTGTTCCACCGGCGCGGCAATCGATGGAGCGCGTCCCCGTCCGATCACGCCGCACCGCCGAGCTGCCATGGCGCGGATTGCGTAAGCGCGCCGATCACCCAGAACGTGGCGCCGTCCCACCAGTAGATCGCCGATTGCTCCCATTTGCGGGCGAGGGCCACGACGTCGCCCTGCGGCCACGCGAGCGCCACGCCCGGCTCGACGTGCGAACCGTCCGGCGAACAGCCGTCGACGCGAACGTAGCGCTTTCCCGCGGCGTCGAGTTCGGCCAGGAAACGAATCAGCCGATTCCCGTTGGTGGTGTCGTCAGTCCTGCGGCCCATTGGATTGCACGGGGTTGCCAGGCCAAAGGTGCCGTCCAGCCCCACCGTGGCAAGCGACCGACGCGCCGCTGCCGACACCTGCGTGGCAAGGTCGATCTCCACCGGTGGCGTGGTACGGAAGCGCAAGATGGTGTCCGGGTATGAGGACCAGCCAGGGTCATCCTCAGGGAGCATCGGTTGGGAAAACTCCCGGGACAAGCTCAGGAGGCGGCCGCCATGTTGTCGACCATCGCGCGGGCAAACCCGCTCGTCGAGAGCTTGGTCGCCCCGGTCATCAGCCGCTCGAAGTCGTAGGTGACGCGCTTCTGGCCAATTGTCGTCGACAGCGCCTCGATCACCAGATCGGCGGCCTCGGTCCAGCCGAGGTATCGGAGCATCATCTCGCCGGAGAGAATCACCGAGCCGGGATTGACCATATCCTTGCCGGCGTACTTGGGCGCGGTCCCGTGGGTGGCCTCGAAGACGGCGTGCCCGGTCAGGTAATTGATGTTCGCGCCCGGGGCGATCCCGATACCGCCGACCTGGGCGGCCAGCGCATCCGAGATGTAGTCGCCGTTGAGATTGAGGGTCGCGATCACATCGTATTCCCGCGGGCGGGTCAGGATCTGCTGCAGCATCGCGTCGGCGATCACATCCTTCACCACGACGCCGTTGGGAAGAATCTGCCAGGGGCCGCCCTCGTGGTCGGTCGCGCCGAATTCGTCGCGGGCGACCTGGTATCCCCAGTCGCGGAATGCCCCCTCGGTGAACTTCATGATGTTGCCCTTGTGGACCAGCGTCACGCTCGTGCGACCGTTGGCCGATGCGTACTCGATCGCCGAACGGATCAGCCGCTTCGAGCCCTCCTCCGACACCGGCTTGATCCCGATGGCGCTCGAGTCGGGGAAGCGGATGTTCTTCGCTCCCATCTCGCCCTGCAGGAAGGCGATCATCCGCCGCGCCGCATCGGTGTGGGCCGCGTACTCGATCCCAGCGTAGATGTCTTCGGTGTTCTCCCGGAAGATCACCATGTCGACGGCACCCGGATCCTTGACCGGCGAGGGCACGCCGGTGAACCACCGGACCGGACGCACGCAGGCGTAGAGGTCGAGCTGCTGGCGCAGCGTCACGTTGAGCGACCTGAAGCCGCCGCCGACTGGCGTTGTCAGCGGTCCCTTGATCGCCACCAGGTAGTGCTGAATTGCCGCCAGCGTATCGTCGGGGAGCCATGAGTCGAAGGCCGCCTTCGATTTCTCGCCGGCGAAGACCTCCAGCCATTCGAAGCGGCGCCTGCCGCCGTACGCCATGCGGACGGCGCCATCGAGAACGAGCTGTGATGCCTTCCAGATGTCGGGGCCGGTCCCATCGCCTTCAATGAACGGGATGATCGGCGTATCGGGGACCTGCAACTGGCCGTCGGACACGGTAATGGTGTCGCCGGAGGTGGGCGGAGTGAGGTGCTGGAAAGCCGGCGGGCGGGGGGCGATGTTCGTCATCCGTCAATAATAGCGGGCGATGAAGGCCTGTCACCCCGCGCCCGATCCCCAGGGGCAGATCTTTACGGACGCTCGATCGGCGCTCGCACCGTGTTTCCCCATTCGGTCCACGATCCGTCGTAGTTGCGAACCGTCGGCCAGCCGAGAAGGTAGGTCAGCACGAACCAGGTGTGCGAGGAGCGCTCGCCAATGCGGCAATAGACGATCACATCGTCGCCCGCGTCGACCCCTTCTTCGTCGTGGTAGAGGTGCCGCAATTCCTCCGCAGTGCGGAAGGTGTGCGTCTCGGCGTCGACGGCCCGAGACCACGGCACGCTGTGTGCGCCGGGAATGTGCCCGCCGCGGAGCGCCCCTTCATTGGGATAGTCGGGCATGTGGAGCTTCTCGCCGCGGTATTCCTCCGGGGAGCGCACGTCAACGAGCGGGTGTTTCGCCGCGACGTGTCGAACCACGTCGTCGCGGAAGGCGCGGATCGGTGCATCGTTGCGTTCACCGACCGAAATCGTCCCGCGTCGGACCACCGGAAGCTCGGTTGTCAGCGGTCGTCCTTCGTCGATCCACCGCGCGCGGCCACCGTCGAGAAGCTTGCAGCGCCGCACGCCAAAGAGCTGAAAGACCCAGAAGGCGTAGCACGCCCACCAGTTGTTCTTGTCGCCGTAGAACACCAGCGTGGTGTCGTCGTCGATGCCGCGATCGCGGAGCAATCCCTGAAACCGGCCGCGGTCGACGTAGTCACGGACGATGGCGTCATTGAGGTCGTTGACCCAGTCGATCTTGACGGCGCCCGCGATATGGCCGGTGTCGTAGAGGAGGAGATCTTCGTTCGATTCGAGGAGCCGGACCTTGGAATCGATCTGGTGAGCCGCGACCCATTCGCAGTCGACCAGAACATCAGGACGTGCGTAGCCTCGCGACGTGATCGGTGTGAGTTGCTTGATAGCCATGGTGCACCTTCAGCAAAATGAGTTCTGGTTCAACTCCCCAGCAGATCCTCCAGCACTTTGTCGACCGCCTCGACGACGCGACCGGAGACGATTCGCGCCAGCACATCGACGGTCTCGAGGGCCAGATTGTCGGGATGCTTGCGATCCTTCTGGAACCGGATGATCTGCCCGAGGAGAACGGCGGCCATTGGCGATTCGCCATCCCCGCTGTCCCGGCGTTCTTCGGCAACGGCCTCCTCGTAATGCGAGGACGGAACCGATGCAGCCCATGGTTCGGCTGCATCCTCGTCGTCGGCGTGCATCGGTTCGGGCGGCATCGGGACGAGGGCGTAGAGTTCGCACTGGAGGCCGGGATCTTCCTCGCGTGCGGCGAGGACGAGCCGGCGCGGCTCGGCAAACACACCGTGGCGATCGAAATATTCGATGGCGCCCGGGGGTACGACGCAGCGGGCCACCAGCTTGGCGTCGAGGAAGGTGCCGAGGCAGCGCATTCCGTCGGGTACGCGCTCGTCGGAGATTTCGCGCACGCCGATCGGAACGGGACGATCGGTTGCGGCGAGCACCGCGGCGCCGCGCTGCGGCACGGGCTCCTCGTCGGAGGGTTCGAGAGCATCGTCGTCGAGCATCAATCCCTCCCGGTCAGGCGAGGCGCCGAACGCAGCGCGGCTGATCCGGAACGTGGCGGCCTCCTGCAACCTAGTCGATATGTTTGATCACCCGTGACATCACCCACGCTCAGTGCAACGCCGGCCCTCGATTACGCCGCGGCAGGCCGCTGGCCCGTTCGCGCGGCGGCACACTTGCTGGGCCTGGGGCTCGTCGCCGCGGTTGTGGTGGCACTGCCGATCGCACCGACCGATCTCGATCGCCATCAGCTTCCCAAGGAAACGGTCGTTCACCTCGCGACCTGGCTCGCAGTCCTCCTCGCCAAGCCGCTGCCGTCTCGCGAACTTCGCCCGGCGCTTCGCTGGTCGCTGGCACTCCTCCTCATCGTCGCGATCGCGAGCGCGGCGGTCGCGAGCAATGGATGGCTCGCCTTCCGCAGCACGGCGCTGATGATCACCGCGGCGGCCGCGTTCGTGACTGCGGCGCACGTTTCGGCGCTCGGCGCGGGCGACATCATCCTGGGCTGGTGCGCGGCGGCCGGCGTCATCGGCGCCGGCACCGGCCTGGCACAGGCGTACGGTCTCGACAGTCCGCTCTTTGCGACCACACGTCTGCCGGGCGGAACGTTCGGCAACCGGAACTTCATGGCTCACTTCGCCGCCCTCACCCTTCCGTTGCTCCTGATGGCGGTGATGGGATCGAAGCGGCGCCTCCTGGCGGTGATCCCGGCGATCGGGTCGGCAGTCCTCATCGCGGCGATCGTGCTGTCGCGGTCACGGGCAGCCTGGATCGGCGCCGGAATCGGGACCGCGACGTTCGGTATGGCATTCATTCTCGCCCGCCGGCGCAATGCGATCCCCGACCCCGGCGGACGTCCGGCGCTGGCGAGCATCGCGGCAATCGCAGCAATTGCGTGCGCCATCGTGATTCCCAATCGGCTGGCGTGGAAGTCGGGATCGCCGTACAGCGACACGCTGATCGGAATCGCCAACCACGACGAAGGTTCGGGACGCGGCCGGATTCTGCAGTATCGCAATACCGTCCGGCTGGCAATGGAGCACCCGATACTCGGCGTCGGCCCGGGCAATTGGTCGATCCGCTATGCCGACGTTGCGCCATCGAGCGATCCCTCGTGGGTCTATGGCGACGTGGTGCCTCTCAATCCCTGGCCCAGCAGCGACTGGATGGCGCTCCTGAGCGAGCTTGGCCCGATCGCTGTCGTCCTCGCCCTTCTCTTTGGCGCGGCACTCGGATGGCGCGCACTTCGCGCAGCACGCTCCAGCGGCGACCGGATCTTTGCCGGCGGCGCACTGCTCGCCCTTCTGCTGACGACGCTGGTGACTGGGTCGTTCGACGCCGTACTCCTTCTCCCCGCCCCGCTCCTGCTGGTGGCGATCAGCAGCGCGGCACTCCTCAGGCGCGCCGAGGAAGCGTCCGCCAGTGCCGAGCAGCCGACCGCAATCGCGCCGCCGCGCTGGATCCTGATTCTTCCGCTGGTGCTCGGTATCTGCACGTTGCGAAGCGTCCAGCAGACCGTGGCTTATGTCGTCGCGGGGTCGGGCCGTTCGCTGAATCGCCTATCCTGGGCTGCGCGGATCGACCCCGGGAGCTACCCGCTGAGGATTGCACTGGCCCAGAGACTGCCGTGCAGCGAGGCCCGCACCAGCATCGTCGCCGCGGTGGAACTGGCGCCGACCTGGCCCGCGCCGATTGCCGCCGAGCGACGCTGCGGATTGCGGATTCCGCGCTAGCTGGCCGAGGCAAATGACGCTGGCCGGCTAATGGCCGGTTGGCTCGGCTCCCCATTCCGACCAGCTGCCATCGTAGATCGCCACTGGCGGACCAACGCTCCGGCTCCCTGATTCGCGGATCACTTCGACAGCCAGTGCGAGCGCGCAGGCGCTTGTCCCTGATCCGCAGTAGGAGACGATTGGTCGTTCGACGTCGAGTCCTCGCTCGGCGAGGACGGCCCTGAGCGCAGCGGGAGCGCGCATCATCCCGGTGGCGGGATCGGTAAGCTCGCCATAGGGGACATTGCTGCTCCCCGGAATAGTGCCGCGCCGAACACCCGGACGGGGTTCGTCGATTTCGCCGTTGAAGCGCGCCGCCGGACGACAGTCGGCGAGCTGGGCCTGAACTCGGCCTGCCACCACATCCTCGACGCTGTGGCGGTCCCGCACCAGCGCAGTGTCGATTCTGGGCAGCGGGTATCCGGTCGATTGCCGATGGACCATCCCTCGTTGCACGGGACGAGTTGCCGCCGACCAAGCCGCGAATCCTCCATCGAGCACGGCTACGTTCCGGTGTCCGAAGACACGGAACATCCACCAGACTCGCGCCGCACTGAGGTTGACCCCGCTCCCGTCGTAGCACACCACGTGATCGGCGGGCCGGATGCCAAGGCGTTCCATCGCGGCCGCGAACTGTGCCGGCTCGGGAAGCATGTGCGGCAGCGACGTGTCGGTCCGACTCAGCTCGTCGAGATCGAGACGGACCGCACCCGGGACGTGCGCCATCTGATACTCGGCTTGAGCGTCGCGCCCTGCGGCCGGGAGATACCACGAGCAATCAAGGACGACGACATCGACGTCGTGGAGATGCGACGCCACCCAGACTGGCGTCACCAGCGAGGGAAGGGGCTGTTCACCAGTAGATTCCATGAGGATGCTCTTCGATTCGACGATTACCCGCCTGCGCGCGGCGGATCGGAACACCCGGCTGGAAGCGCTCCTGGACTACTCCAGGAAACTTCGGGACCTCCCGGCCTCCCTACAAGCGGCCGGCGACCGTGACGCCCACCTGGTCGCCGAATGTCAGACGCCGGTTTACCTCTGGGCTGAGGTGCATCAGGGGAAGGTCGCCCTGCACGCCGATGCGCCGCGCGAGGCGCCCACCGTGCGCGGCTTTCTGGCGCTGTTGCAGTCCCGCGTCAACGGCGCCTCGCCGGCAGATGTGGCGGCGATTCCGAGCGATCTCCTCGACCAGCTCGGCATTGCAGAACTCCTCGGAATGACCCGCACCCACGGGCTGACGGCGGTCCTGATCCGTATCAAGCGGCTCGTCGCCGGGGTCGCCGGACTATCGCGATAACGGGGACTTTGACCCGCCGGGGGCGCCCGCTGTTGCGATTGTGTTCGGCTCCCGGCCCGAGCGCGGCTCACTCCGAAGCTGTTCCCAATTGGCCAAGTCGTTGCCCGACTGTGACCTCTGCGTACAACCTCCGCCGCAGCTTCGGGTGATCTTGCAGGCCGGAAAAACGTGGCACGAAGTATGAGGTGTTCCCTGCTGTCGTGCCGTTCACCCAGCGTTCGACCCCGCTCCGCTGACCGAGTGTGTCAGCGGGACGCGTGCCGGAATGACGCGACAGTACCGGGGGTGACACCATGTTTGGCGATTCGATGTTCGACGAAGAGGACCGCCTCCGCCGTGCGGAGGGGCCGCGTGACGATGACGAGCTCTCGACCGGCGACGAGGAGTATCAGGACGTCACTGCCGCGGGCGGGCTCGACGAAACCCTCCGGCGCCGCCAGGCTGTCGCGCAGTTGCTGCGCGAAGTCGGCGGGTGCTGACCGGGGACGGTCAACGCCGCAGGTGCACGGCCCCGGGAAGTTCCTCGCCCGGATTGACATAGCGATTGAGCGCCTGCCGGTATTGTCGTTCGTACAAGGCGCGGTACCGGCCACCGACTTCGAGAAGTTCCTCGTGCGTTCCCCGCTCCGCAATCTCCCCTTTGTCCAGTACCAGGATCTGATCGGCTGACGTGATCGTCGACAGCCGGTGCGCGATCACGAAGGTGGTCCGTCCGGCACGCAACCGGGCGAGCCCTTCCTGGATCAGTGATTCGCTTTCGGAATCGAGCGACGACGTCGCTTCGTCGAGGATCAGGATCGCCGGATCCGCGAGAATCGCCCGCGCGATGGCGACGCGCTGCCGCTGCCCGCCGCTCAATTTGACGCCGCGCTCGCCGACGATCGTCAGGTACCCCAGCTCGAAGCGAAGGGCGAACTCGTCACAGTGAGCCACCCGCGCCGCCTCGAGCACCTCGGCATCGCTGGCGTTCGGCTGCGCGAACCGGATGTTTTCCAGGATCGTGCCGTCAAAAAGAAAATTGTCCTGCAGCACGATGCCAAGGCGACTGCGGTATTCGCGGAGGCGCAAGGTGCCGAGATCGCGACCGTCGATCAGGATTGTGCCGGAATCGGGATGATTGAACGCCATCACCAGCGACACCAGGGTGCTCTTCCCCGACCCGCTCGATCCCACCAGTGCGGTGGTCGAACCAGCCGGGGCATCGAATGAAATGTGCTGCAGCACTGGCACGCCGGGCTCGTAGCTGAAGTTCACATCCCGGAATTCGACGTGGCCGACAATGATTCCGGCCCCTTCGCGATTGGCATCGTCGGCATCTTCCGGGACCCAGGAGCGAAGTTCCCTGATCCGGTCGAGGCCGGCGAATGCCTCGGTGATCTGGGTACCAATCGATGCGATCTGAATCAGCGGCATCGCGACCATCAGCGTGAAGTACGAGTACGCGACCAGGCTAGCGATCGTCATCCTTCCAGCGATCACGTCGCCCCCGCCCACCACGATTACGACAGTACCGATCAGTCCGATCACGATCGTCGACATCGCCGCCGTCGCCGAAATTCCGGTCATTGTCGCCGCGACGTTGCGCAACAGTCGATTGACGCCCTTGGTGAACGCCAGTTTCTCCCGTCGTTCGGCGGCGTATGCCTTGACCACCCGGATGCCGGAAATGCTTTCCACCAGGCGCCCGGTCACCTCGGCATTGATCTGTCCGCGGATCCGGAAGATCGGGCGCAGCTTGTTGAAGGCATACGCCATCCCGACTGCGAAGCCGCCAAGGAGGACCATCGTCCAGACGGTGAGGCGCCAGTTGAGATAGAGGAGGACCACGAACGCCACGAGCGAGGTGAGCAATCCGCCGACGAGCTGCACCAGGCCAGTGCCGATGAGATTCCGGATCCCTTCGGCATCGCTCATGACCCGCGACACCAGCTGACCGGTCTGCGTCGCATCGAAGGCGCGGATCGGGAGGCGGATCAGGTGAGACTGTACCGTCCGGCGCAGGTCGGTGATCGCCCGCTGCGCGGCGACGCCGAGAATCTGTGACAGGCCGAAGGAGGTGACTGCCTGCACCAGCGTCGCCCCGCCGATCGCCAGCGCCACCATCACCAGCAGGTGCTTGTCGTGATGCGGGAGAACCTTGCCGAGGACGACCGTCGTCGATCCCGGCAGGACGAAGCTCGCGCCGCGGTTGAGGAGCATCAGGGCGAAGCCGATTCCGAGCCGCTTGCGATGGAGCCAGACCAGTTCGCGCGCTTCACGCCAGACAACTTCGCGACTGACCTTGGGTTTGGCGGGTGCCGTCATTGAGGGAAGATAAGAGGAAAGCGGCCCAGCCCCAGCTTGAAACACGGCTTGCCCGCGATCAACGTTTGTCGGCGAAGCGGCGTAGCAAAGTCCGTGGTGCATCCGGCCTCCCCGCCGACAAACAGCAACCCGAGCCGGACATAATCGATGCCGCTGCGCCGTGTCCTCCGAGTCGCATCCGCCCTTGTCGTTGTCGTCGCGTGCCACCTCGCCCGGCCAACAGCCGCACGGGCGCAGGGAGGCAACCTCGACATCATATCAGGGAAGGTGACCGACAAGGATGGCAAGCCGGTCCCCAACGCCACGGTCGAGGCGCTCAGCGTCCAGACCGACGAGACCCGGCGCGCGACCACGAAAGCCGACGGCAAGTACATCATCTTTTTCAACGACGGCGGTGGGCAATATCGCGTGACGGCGCGTGCGATCGGCCACAACCCGTTCATCCAGAACGTGACCCGCCAGGAAGATGACGACAGAATCGATCTCGACATCGAGCTCGGAAGCCAGGCGGTGCGTTTGCAGGACATCGTCGCGAACAGCAGTCGACGACCCGATCTGACGCGGGAGGATCGCCCCACTGCCGGTGAGACGGGGCTGTTCATTAGCGGTGACCAGGCGATGCGCCTTCCGATCGATGCCACCGACCTCTCCGCGCTCGCCGCGCTGGCGCCCGGCGTGATCTTCACCGCGGGCACCGATTCGACGGCATCGACCTTTTCGGTCGCCGGGCAGAGCGCCGAGTCGAACAGTTATCAGATCAACGGAATGACGACGACGAGCACCACCGTTCCGCAGGACGCGGTGCGCACGACCCGGGTCATTACCAACACGTACGATGTGGCTCGCGGCGGCTTTGCCGGCGGGCAGGTGTCGGTCACCTCGCGTGGTGGTGGAAATCGGGTCACCGGCTCGCTGAGCAGCCGCTTCCAGAACCAGGACCTCGCCTGGGGTGGCAATACATCGAACGCCTTTGGCCAGGGAACAACCAACGAGCTCCTGAGCGCCGGATTCGGCGGTCCGCTCAAGCGCAACCACACGTCGCTCTTCGGCTCGCTGCAGGTCACCCGTCGGCTACAGCCACTGCCGTCGCTCGATCTCGCCGACGATGCCACGCTGGAGCGTCTGGGCGCGTCGCCGGATTCGGTCGCCAAGTTCATTTCGACAGTCAACGGGTTGGGCCTCACCGGCCTGGCTGGAACGATCTCTCCTGATCGCACCAGCGATCAGTATTCGTCGCTCGATCGCTTCGACTGGAATATGGGTCGCACCTCGATCGTCACGATCACTTCCAATCTCGGCCTCAACACGCAAGACCCCACCCGCATCTCGAGCACCCAGCTTCCCCAGGTCGGCGGCAATTCGCATTCGAACAATGGCGCGGTGGCGCTGCAGGTCGCGTCGCAACTCGGGCGATGGGTGAATCAGTTCCGCGGCGGCGTGTCGGTCAACGATTCACATTCCGACCCGTACCTCACGGCACCGGTCGGCCGCGTGACCAACGAATCGACGCTGGACTCGGGATTGATCGCCACGACGGTGCTCGGATTCGGCGGGAACGCCGGGCTGCCTCAGCACAACAACACCAAGAGCCTCGAGGTGACCAACGAAATCTCGGTCCTTCCCGGCAACGGGACTCACCGCTTCGCTCTTGGCATGTATGCCTACGCCCAGCAGTTCGATCAGGACGTCACCAATAATCGTTTTGGGACCTACTCCTACAATTCGCTTTCGGATTTCGAGAACAACACGCCGGCACAATTCACCCGGACGCTGCAACCCACGATCCGTGACGGCACGTCGTGGAACGAAGCGCTTTACCTGAGCGACGCCTGGCGGCCGCGCTCGAGTCGGGCCGGGCGTGGCGCCGGAGCGAACGGCGGGCGGGGTGGCGGTGGCGGAGGGGGCGGCGGTGGATTTGGCGGCGGCGGTGGCCGCCGAGGTGGACGGGGTGGAGGCGGTGACATCGGCACGGGGGGCGGGGGCGGAGGAGGAAGCAATTTCCAGCTGATCTACGGTGTGCGCCTGGAGCATTCCTCCTACATCGGAGCACCGGCGCTGAACGACACGGTGTTCAACGAGTTTCACGTCCGGACCGATCAGCTGCCGAGCGAGTTCTACGCTTCGCCGCGCATCGGATTCAGCTACAGCATCCCGCGACCGGAACAACAGGGGTCGAGTCAGCGAGGATTTGCACCGCCAATCCTGGTGATTCGCGGTGGCGGCGGAATCTTCCGCGGCCAGATGCCGGCAACGCTTCCGGGAACCGCGCAGGCGCAGTCGGGGCTCAGTACGGCGCAAACCCAGCTGGTGTGCGTCGGTGACGCCGTCCCCGACCCGAACTGGATGGACTTTGCGACCAACCCGAGCGACATCCCGTCGGAATGTGTCAACAATCAATCAACGCCGGTCATCACCGGCCGGCCGACTGTCACGACCTATGATCCGAATTACGGTGCACCCAAAACGCAGCGGGTATCGCTCGGCTTGTCACGGAGCATCACACCGAGGATCTCGTTCAACGTCGATGCCTCGTATGTGCACGGCGTGGGACAAGCGGCATCGCGCGACCTGAACCTCGACGACGCCACGCCGCGATTCACCCTCGGCGCGGAAGGCAATCGTCCGGTCTACGCCGACCCGGCGCAGATCATCACCACGACCGGCGCCGTTCCCCTCTCCGCATCTCGCATCGACCAGGCGTTCGGCCGGGTGAATACGGTATTCAGCTCACTCGAGAATCGGACCAAGCAAGTCACCTTCAACCTGGCCGGAACGACCAACAAGCAGATGATTCTCAACCTGGCGTACACGTTGATGTACGCGCAGGATGAAGGGGGCGCCGGCGGCGGAATCGGCGGCGGGCTCAACCAGACGGCCGGCGACCCCAATGTGTATACCTGGGCGCCGTCCTCCAACGAACGCCGTCACAACTTTCAGCTCAGCATGCAATGGCCGGTGACGCCGGCGATCGAAATCACCGGGACCGGGAGCATTGCTTCCGGTGCGCACTACACGCCGATCGTCGCCGGTGACATCAACGGCGATGGGTCATCCGGGAACGATCGCGCCTTCATCTACAACCCGGCGCTGACCGCCGACACCGCCGTGGCCAACGGAATGTCGCGGCTCCTGAACGAGACCTCGGGGAACGCCAAGAAGTGCCTCCTCGCGCAGTTGGGGCAGATCGCCGGGCGAAACACCTGCACCGGCCCGTGGACCCCGTCGCTCAACGTGCAGGTGAACTGGCGCCCCGGATTCTTCGATCGGCGGCTGGCATTGTCGCTGTCGACCCAGAATCTGCTCGGCGGCCTGGATCAGCTCATCAACGGCCCGAACGACCTCAAGGGGTGGGGTGGTTTCGCCCGGCCCGACGGAACGCTGCTCACCGTCGACGGCTTCGATCCGACGACGAATCAATTCAAGTATGTGGTCAACGAGCGGTTCGGAAATACCAGTTCAAGCGCGACGGCACAGCGTCAACCGTTCCAGCTCCAGCTCAGCGTGCGGTACACCATCGGATACGACACTCGCACCCAGCAGATTCAGGCCCTCGGCCGGGGGAATATCCCGCCCGCGACAGCCAGGACGCTGGTCGACTCGTTCCTGGTGCGCTACAACCGGCAGAACGCGGCCGTGGCGGCGCTGGCACGCAAGGATTCGCTCGCCCTCCTGCCGGCCCAGATCACGCAGATTCAGGCACTCGAGGATTCGAGTTCGGCGTTCATGAAGCCGCAGATCGACTCGCTCACTGATGCCGTCGACGTGGTCCAGAAGGCGAAGACGAGCGCCGATGTCGTCCCGCTCCTCACCCGAATTCAGAACTTCACCCGGCTTGCCGTCCGCGAACAGAGCTCGGTGCATGACCGGGTCAGGCAGATTCTCAACGATATTCAGTGGGCGCTCCTCCCTGATTATGTCCGGAACCCCTCGAACAACCTCATGGGCGGCGCCCAGGGTGGCGGTCGTGGGGGCTTCGGCGGAGGGCGCGGAGGCCGGAGCGGCGGTGGGGGCGGCTGACCCGGCAGCTCTGCGCGATCCCCGTTCCTCAGACCGGCGAATTGTCAAATTTCTTGACAATTCGCCGGTCGACTTAATCTCTCAACTTTTGCCATAGACCCGACGTAACTAAGCCCAGGTGCGTCTAGGCGCTTCGGCCGAGATTCGTGCCATTGACCCCGATACCGGGACATGACATGCTGGTTCGTTGCTCCGCTCGCGTTGTGAGCGCCTTCGCCCTCCTCGTGGCCCTGACCGTGGTCGCTGCCCGACCTGCTCGGGCCCAGGGAGATATCGATATCATCGTCGGGACGGTGACCGATGCCAGCGGCAAGCCGGTGCCTGGCGCCGCGGTGGAGGCTTTCAGCATCGAGACCGAGGTCACCCGGTCGACGCACACCAATGACAAGGGTCAATTCCGGATCCTGATCGACAACGGCGGCGGTGCGAGCCAGTATCGCGTGAGCGTGAAGGCGATCGGCAAGGCTCCGCAGATCTACAACGTGATGCGGCAGCCCGACGACGACCGGATCATCCTCAACGTCAAGATGGGCGACCAGGCCCAGCGCATCACGGACCTGGTGGCCAGCACCAACCGGGCGCCGAACCCCGACCAGGCCGAGAGCCGGCAGACAGCCGGTGAGTCCGTCCACACGATCAACGGCGATCAGGCGATGCGCCTGCCGATCGACGCATCGGATCTGTCGGCGCTGGCGGCACTCGCCCCGGGCGTCATTCTCACCGGCGCCACTGACTCCACGTCGTCGAGCTTCTCGGTGGCGGGCCAGAGCGCGGCATCGAACACCTATGTGGTGAACGGCCTCACCACGTCGAGCACGAACCTGCCGCAGGACGCGGTGCGGAGCACGCGCGTCATCACCAACACCTACGACGTCTCGCGCGGCAATTTCTCGGGCGGCATGGTGTCGGTCACCACCAAGAGCGGCGGTAATCGCATCACCGGGTCGCTCAGCAGCTCCAGCATCAACCAGACGCTGGCGTGGGGCGGTGTCAGCGGGAATCAGTTCCAGGCCGGGTCGACGACCGAGTCGATTGGCGGCGGCTTCGGTGGCCCGCTCAAGCGGAACGTGACGTCACTCTTCGGATCTTTCCAGTACAATCGGAGCGAGCGACCGATCACATCGCTCAACGTTGCCAATCCCACGACGCTATCGGAGCTGGGTGCTTCGCCCGACTCGGTCGCCAAGTTCATCAACCTGGTGCAGGCAACCGGGCTCACCGACAAAGCGGGCACGATCAATCCCAACTCAGCGACCGAACGCTTCAACGGCATCTTCCGGTTCGACTGGAACGCGGGACAGACCCACGTCATCTCCTTCACCGGAAGCGCCAACTGGAACTCGGCCGAACCGCAGCGGATCGGCTCGACGTCGTTGCCGCAAGTGGGCGGGACAACGGCGGGGAATAGTGCCAGCGCCGGATTGCGAGTCAGCTCGCGCTTCAACAGCGGCCTGATCAACAGTTTCAACGGTGGGTACTCCTTCCAGAAGAGCAACTCGAACCCCTATCTCCTGGCGCCGGCCGGCCGGGTCACCAACTACAGCACGGTGGATTCGAATCAGCTGACGTTTACCACGTTGGGGTTTGGCGGTAACTCGGGTTTCCCGACGAGCAGCACCACCAACACGGTCGAGATCACCAACGAACTCTCGCTCCTGTCGCCGGCAGGCGCGCATCGCTGGGCCCTCGGCGTGTACGGCAATACCCAGGACTTCACCAACGACGTGACGAATAATCGCAACGGGACATTTACCTACGCGACTCTCGGCGACTTCGAAACCAATACGCCCTCGACGTTCACCCGCACTTTGCAGCCGACGATCCGCTCGGGGCAGAGCTACAACGAGGCGGTGTACCTGAGCGACGCGTGGCGCATTCCGCTCAGCAAGCGCAACACCACAGCGGCGGCGACCGCCGCGGGCGAAGGCGCGCCAGCGGGCGGCCGTGGCGGCTTCGGTGGCGGTGGCGGCGGCTTTGGTGGCGGAGGTGGTCGTGGCGGCCGGGGTGGTGGCGGCTTCGGGGGTGGCGGCGGTGGTGCCGGCAACCTGCAGCTCAACTACGGCATTCGGCTCGAGCACTCGTCGTATGGCGGCGCGCCCGAAACCAACGAGGACGTCCTCAACGAATTCCACGTTGACACGCACGTCCTTCCGACCGAGACCTACGCCTCGCCGCGCGTCGGCTTCAGCTACGCTATCCCGGCCCCCGAGCAGCAGGGCTCGGCGCAGCGCGGCTTCGCGCCTCCGCTGTGGACGATTCGGGGTGGTGCCGGAATCTTCCGGGGGACAATGCCTTCGACGCTTCCGGCGACGGCTCAAGGGCAGTCAGGGCTGGTCAACGCCCAGACGCAGCTCTACTGCACCGGTGATGCGACGCCGATTCCCGACTGGTCGGACTACATCAACGATCCGAGCGACATTCCGACGGAATGCCTCGACAATGAATCGACGCCGGTGATCAACGGCATTCCGGTGATCACGACGTACGATCCGCACTACGGCGCGTCGAAGACCAAGCGTCTTTCGCTCGGGCTGACCCGGCGGATCACGCAGCGAGTCTCGTTCAACATGGACGCGTCGTACATCCGCGGCGTCGGTCAGGCCGCGTCGAAAGATCTCAACCTCAACGAGTTGCCGGTCTTCTCCATCGGGAGCGAAGAGAATCGCCCGGTTTACGCCGACCCGGCTCAGATCGTGACGTCGACCGGTGCCATCCCGCTGTCAGCGTCGCGCCAGGATATCAATTTCGGGCAGGTCAACGAGGTGTTCAGCTCGCTGCAGAACAGCACCAAGCAAGTCACCTTCAACGTCTCCGGCACCACGAGCAAGCAGATCAACCTGAGCCTCAGCTACACGTTGATGTACGCTCGCGACCAGGGCGGCTCGGGTGGCGGATTCGGCGGTGGATTCGGTGGCGGCAATCAGACCGCCGGCGATCCCAATGACTACGAGTGGGGGACGTCGAGCAGTGATCGGCGCCACAATTTCCAGGCGCAGATCTCGTGGCCGATCACGCCAGCGTTCGAGCTCACGTCGAACATGGGGATGGTGTCCGGGCGGCCGTATACACCGATCGTGTCAGGCGACATCAACGGCGACGGGTCTGGGAACAATGACCGGGCGTTCATCTTCGACCCGGCGACGACGACCGACACGGCGATCTCGAACGGAATGAGCCGGCTCCTCAAGGAAACGTCGGGGAATGCACGCAAGTGTCTCCAGGCGCAGATCGGACAGATCGCCGGCCGAAACACCTGCTACGGTCCGTGGTCACCGACGCTCGCGTTCCAGATGAACTGGCGCCCGGCGATGTTCGACCGCCGCCTGGCCATCTCGTTGTCGACGCAGAATCTTCTCGGCGGCCTCGATGAGTGGATCAACGGGCAGAACAATCTCCAGGGCTGGGGTGGCAACGCGTCACCGGACAATCACCTGCTCCAGGTCAAGGGATTCGACCCCACGACCAATCAGTTCATCTACGCGGTGAATGAGCGGTTCGGCAACACCAGTTCGGCGGCCACCGCGATCCGGAGCCCGTTCCAGCTTCAGGTAGCGTTGCGGTATGCCATCGGCTACGACCCGCGCACGCAGCAGATTCAGCAGCTCAGTCGCTCGCTGGGTGGAGCAAGCAGCGGACTCGGCGCGCTCGATTCGGCGATGGCGCGTTACCGCCGGCAGAACGTCGCGACCCAGGTGCTCGCCCGGAAGGATTCACTGGTCTTGAGCAAGGCGCAGGTCACCGCCCTGCAGGCGCTGATCGACTCGAGCAACGCCAAGCTCCAGGCCGAAGTCGACAGCATCCGGCCCGAGGTCCAGAAGATCGCCAAGATCGGATCAGCCGCCGACCTGCAGCCATTGCAGCAGAAGCTGGGGCCGTTCACCTTCGCGCTCTTCCAGCAGCAGCTGAAGACTCGTGATCAGGTGCACGCGCTCCTCACCGACGTGCAGTGGGCATTGCTCCCGGACTCGGTGACCAACGTGCAGAACAATCTCTTCGGCGGCCGCGGTGGGCCGGGCGGCGGTGGCCCGGGCGGAGCCGGCGGCGGCCGTGGAGGCCGCGGCGGCGGGGAGTAAGCGATAGTAAGAGGGAAAACGGAAAAGGGAGAAGGGGCGATGTGCTCCTTCTCCCTTTTCCGTCTTCCCTTTTGTCTTTACTTCACCCGCTCCAGGTACACCTTCTCCCTCGGATTCACGCGGACGCGTTCGCCCTGGGCAACGAATTCGGGGACTTGTATCGTGACACCGTTGCTGAGTTTGGCCGGCTTGCTGCTGGCGGTCTTGGTCGCAGTCTTCATCACGGGTGACGTCTCGACGACCTCAAGCTCGAGCGATGCCGGCAGCTGGAATGAGATCGGACGCCCCTCGAGCCACGTGGCATCAAAGCGCAACTCGGGGACCATCCACGCCGAGTCCTCGCCGACGATTTCTGGATCCAGGGTGTACTGCTCGTAGGTGTTCGCGTCCATGACGTGGACGCCGTTGGCATCCGCGTAGAGGACCTGGAGCGCCCGCGTATCGAGCCGCGCTTCTTCGACGTTCTCGGTGGCACTGAATCGGTGGTCGAGCGACATCCCCGAATTCAGGTTGCGCAGCCGGACCTGAACGAAGGCGCGCAGGTTGCCGGGGGTACGGTGGGTGAAATCCATGACGAGGTGCGGCTTCCCCTCGTAGTAGATCACGGTCCCCTTGCGGATGTCGTTGGCTTTCATCGGAATTCTCTCGGACGGTGTGAGGCGATCCAGCTAAAGGATCGCGGGCGCCAATATTGGCGCCACCGCGCCCCCTCGCAAGGTCCTCGCGGTTCAGGCTGGACGGGCAAGCCGCTCGGCGACAACCTTGACCAGGGTATCGGCAACGAATGGCTTCGCCAGAACCACCCCGGAGAAATCCGCCGCACTACCTTGAGAATGAATGTCCCGGGTCAGGACAATCTCAATCTCGGGCCGCTCCGCATGGAACCGGTCAATCAGCGGATTGGCGCCCTGCTGGGGGAGATCGGCGGCAACCAGAACAAGACGAACACACGACCCCGCCACGTCGTCGAGGAGCTCGATGGCGGCGTCACCGTGTTCCGCCTCGAGGACACTGAAGCCCGCACGCCGGAGGATTCGCGCGCCGCTCATCCGCGCCCACTCGTCGTCGTCGATCACGAGAATGGCATTCGCGGTGCCCGTCGCGGGCTGACGAGCTCGAGGGGGTCGCACCATCGGAAAGCACGCGGCCAGCGACGTGCCGGTGGCGCGGCCGGTGTCGAGGACCATCTGGCCGCCGGCGTCACGAACGATCATCGCGACCGTCGCAAGCGAGAGGCTCGAATCGAACGGGAGGCCACTGAGCGACGGCTCAAGGAGATATCGCATTGCCCGTTCATCAATCCCCGACCCATTATCGCGCACCTCGAGGACAGCCCAATCGCCAACGGGGAGCGAACCGACACGATAGTGCCGTTCGGTTTCGACCGTCCATCGATGGGCACCGAGATGAACTGCCCCTCCAAGCGGGAGCGCTTCGCGGGCATTGATGACGAGACCGAGCGCGACGTGCTCCATCTGCCCGCGATCGCCTGCGGCCCAGACTCCGTCGGGATGGAGCGCGCACTCGAGCGTGATGAACGGTCCGAGGAGCCGCTGCAGTGACGGCGACAGCTGGCTCACCACCGAATTCAGATTGAGCGGCGTGGCGCGGCCGGGAATGCCCCGGCCAACGGTGTTCAACTGTCCCGTCAGCAACGTGAGGCGACGCATCGTCCGCTCGACGAGCGCGAGCCGAGTTCCGATTGGATCGCCCGGAGGGCACTCGGCGATCAGCTCCCGCACCGTCTCATTGGCCGCCTGCACCAGCTGGCCAATTCCCGTTGCGAGTGCGTCGGATTCGGATGTTGCCGCCACGTTCAGATGACCCAAGCCTGACACCCCGATGACTGAGATCGTGCCGCGAATCGTTGAATTGCCTTGTCGGTATCAGTGAAACGCAAGCGGCGGGCCGGGGCCGCGATCGACGGACATTCAAGCCAACCCTATATGATATCGGTACTTAGACGATCAACCCTGAGCGGACCTTGCTCGCCAGCGACCTCCCTCGAGCAGGAACGATGACCAGGCGCCACAGTCAGACGCATCGGCGGGGCGGTACTCTTCTTCGCCGTCGCGGCGTCAACCACTTCACGAGCAACTGGGAGCACGTGATCTCAAGAATGCTGCAACAACGGCCCCTCGTCGCGGGGATCGCCGCCGGGGCGATTGCCCTCGCGCTCGCCGGGGTCTGGCTGAATCGATGGCACCTGGGACGCGCCGCCGTCCGAGTTGCCGATCCGATGATCCGCAGCTGGGTCGAGGAGCACGTCCTGACCTCGAGCGACAGTGCGTACCATCTCACAATGAGCCCGATCCGTTTCGACGAAGCGAGCCGGACACTCGCCATCGACACGATCACCGTCGTGACCGATTCGGTGGCGAACCAGCGCCTGCGGGCACCGCATCCGAGGCTGACCCTCGATTTCCATCGCTGCATCATTAGCGGAATCGATCTTGACCGGCTCACAGCCGGGGGCGGGCTCCACGCGGTACATGCGGGATGCGACAGCATGGCACTGGTGATACAAACGCTGGTGGCGCATTCGGCGTCGACGGCGAACACCGATTTTCTTCGTTTTCAGGGAAAGATCGATCTTCCGGCATCGGTGCCGTCCGTCGCGCTCGACGCCCTCACCTTTCCGCATGTGCATGTCGCCTTCGACCTGATCGGGTCGGGAGGGACACACACCGCGCTCGCCGTCGACAGCCTGGCCGCCGAACTGGATGCTTTCCGCATCGACCCGCGTCAGCCGGTCGCCAAGCGCCGGCCGCTCTTCTCGCAGAATATCTACGTCCGCCTTGATCGGTTCGAGGGAATCACTCCGAGTGGCGCCCGTCTGGCGCTGAGGCACTTCTCGGCTTCGCTCGACGATGGAACTTGCCGACTCGATTCGCTGACCTATGCCCCTGAACCGGGAGACCGTGCGAATTCGCTCGGCTTCGCCGCGTTGCGGGCGCAACACGTGATGCTGTCGGGCGTGGCGTGGCGTCCCTTTCTCCTCTCCGGCGACGCCACGATCGGCCTGATCAGGGTCGATACCGTCGGGCTGCGCATCGTCGCGCCGCAGCATGTCCCGACGCGGTTCCTCCGCGAGATTGCACCGACAACGCTCGAAACGACGTTGCGCGCCGTGGGAAGCAACGTGCGGCTCGATTCACTGGTCGCGACGTCGCTCACCGTTATCGAAGCACCCCAACACCGATCCGACAGCATCGTGACCACGGTCAGGCGCCTCACGCTCGGGCGGGTCGCATTCGGGTCCACCGACTCAGCCTGGAGCACGCCATTCCCGATCGGCGAAGTAACGGCACGCCTGGAAGGACTGGTCCGTCGGGCACCACGCACGACGATTGTTGCTGCAGGTCTATCGGTCGACGCCAACGCCAAGCGCATCACCGCAGATGCGGTGCATGCGGCGCCGGAGGGCGACGACGCCGCATTCGAAGCGCGGACGCCGTATCAGAAGTCCCGCCTCAGTGTCTCTTTCGCCCATGCCATTGCCAGCGGAATCGACCTGCCAGCCTATTTGCGGCGCGGGGCCCTTCGCGCGAGGCGCCTGGAGATTCATGGCCTGCTGATCGACGTTTTCAAGGACAAGTCGAAGCCGCAGGACCCGGCGCCCGACCTGGTCCGGCGCACGCCACAGCAGGTCCTCCACGATGCCCACGTCGATGTTGCGATCGATACAGCGATTGGTGACGGCGAAGTCACCTACCGGGAATGGGACGCCGGGGCGCCGAGGCCCGGCGTGCTGGTCTTTGCCGCGGCAGCGCTGCGTGGATACAACTTCAGCACCGAGCCGGAACGGATGAGCGCCCAGAGGCCGTTTCGCATGGTCGCCGACGCGAAACTGATGGGGGCCGGGCCACTTCATGTCGAATGGGACGTCCCGCTGCTGGCCTCCGACTTCGAGATGCAATGGCAGGGCTCGCTCGGATCGATGGATCCGCGCGCGATGAATTCATTCCTCGCCAACTCCGTCGGGATGCGATTCACCGGCGGAAAGTTTGCCGGTGCCGAATGGGATGCGGTGGTTCGAAATGGCCGTGCGGTCGGAAAACTCGTCCCGCGCTGGAGGGATCTGCATGTCGAGCTACCTGGGGTGGCGCGAAACGATTCCAGCGTGGTCGGCGGACTCAAGCGCGGTTTCGCCAAGCTGGCGGCGAACGTTTTCGGGATCCGGGGAAGCAACGACTCGGGCGCGAGCCACCGGCCGATCGACGCCAGCATCACGCATCAGTGGGTGCCCATCGAAACCCTTCCGCAATTCATCTGGTTTCAGCTACGCGATCCGCTGCTCCTGATCCTCAAGAAGTGATCCTCCCGGGGCGAGGCGCGCGCCGACCCACCACGTCAGGAGTGGAAATGCGATGAGCGGGATGCCCCACCGGAGAATGACGAGGGTTGCGGACCGGCCAATGATGCTCTGACTCAGGATGGTGAGGACGATCAGCGCAACAACGAACACGACTCGCGCGACCGGTTCGTGTCGCCCCAGCTTCCAGGCAAGCGCCAACAGTGGCCAGAGCAGGATCTGGTGATGAATCCAGCTGAGTGGCGATGTCCAGAGAATGAACGGAATCAACGACGCCTCGACCAGCCACCACTCGGCTCGGGGCAACGGATCGCGCCAGATCCGACGCCAGAACCAGAGCCAGAGAACGCCGACCGCCGAGCAACCGATGACCCACCAGAGGGTCACACCGCCGGCGAGCAGGTCGCCGTGACGATAGAGAAACCCGAACCACGACTGATTGTCTGTCTTGGGATAGTTATGCGCGTGCAGTGGATCGGCAAAGGTTGCGACCCAGCGCTGATACGCGACCACGAGCGAGCGCGGGCCGAGGACGATCGGGACGAGTGAGATCGCGCCGACCATCGCCACGACGCGAACGATCAGTTGCCAGCGCCGGAGCAAGATCCATGGGACAACCAGAGCAATCCAGAACGGCTTGAGGGCAATCAGCAGCGCGTAGCACCCGGCCTCGATCCAGACCCGCGGCGATGTGAGCGCCACCGTCCACAGCCAGAGCATCACGAACGTGACGTTGCCGAACTGATACTGCCAGAACAGCGCGTGGCCGATGCAAATGAAGGCGAGCCCGATGGCAATTTCATCGAGCTTCCAAGCTCGCAGCCATCGTCGCTGCGTGTCCACGACGATCGCGGCGTTCAGGACAGCCCACACCACGCGTGCCGGAGTCTCGGCAAGCCAGCCGAAGGGAGCGAACGTCAATGCGAAGAAAGGGTGGTACTTGAACGGTGTGAGTCCCGAGATTCGATAAACCGCATCCCAGCCGCTGGCGAGCGCCCGCCCGGCGATCCAGTAGACGTGAAAATCGCCGGTGTGCGAAATCGACAACCAGACGAGGGTGATTCCACCCGCGACCCATGGGATGCAGCGGGCCGGAGAACGGCGAGCGGGAATATTCAAGCGGTGGCGATCGTCGCAGGAATGGCCGGCGGTTGGCCGATCTCGGCCAGCAGTGCCGGCCACCAGGGTGTGGCGAGATCGAAAGGTTTCCCGCCGCGAATCCTGTCGAATTCGATCGCGCGCAGGGTACCGCCGCGATCCTCGTCCTCTCCCACTACGCCCGGGACACCGGCCAGCGCGCATTCAACGGCGCGATCGGCTGAGCGGCGGATCAGTTCAAGATCTTCGGCATTCGGCGCAGCCGAGCGGGCGAAGTAGCCGCTCTTCTGGACCAGCGTCTTCTCGGCCCCGAGCATCGCGGCGAACTGCTTGCCGAACCACGCACCCGGATTGATCGCGTCGATCTTGACGTGGCCGAACGCGTCACGCGGAACCGCCTCGCCACTCGCCTCGAGCTCACGCACGATACTGGCGACGCCGGCGCCCTCGGCGACAAAGAGATTGACGCAGTCGTGGCGATCCATCACCGCTCGAAGCCGGGCGGACTCCGCCGTGACGTCGATGGCCATTTCAGGCAGATAGACGCCATGAACGTCGTATTTGTGCCGCGACAACCCGATCTCCGGCAGGAATTCGCGCCCGGCAAGAGCGTGGCGATATGCCCGCGCCGTGGCGGCGGTGAGCCAGCCGCAGTTGCGACCCATGACTTCGTGAACAATCAGCATCCGCGGATTGGCGCTCTGCTCGGCAACGACGTTGGAGAAGAACGCGGCGCCCTGCTCCGCTGCCGTCGCGGCGCCAAGACTCTGGCGCACGGGATAGACATCGTTGTCGACCGTCTTGGGGATGCCGACGACGGTCAGGCGATGGCCGCGTGCCGCAAGAAATGCCGCCAGTGAGGCCGCGGCGGTGCTGGTATCGTCGCCGCCGATGGTGTGAAGGACATCGACTCCGTCGCGTGCCAGCTGATCGGCGGCGACCGCCTGCGGTTCGTCGCCCGGCTTGATCAGTCCTCGGCGGAGGCAGTCTTCGATGTTCGTGAGCTTGACGCGGCTATTGCCGATCGGCGAGCCGCCGAAACGATGCAATCGCGCGGACGCCGATCGCACCGCTGGTGTCACGTCGACGCTTCGACCGGTAAGCAGGCCCTGAAACCCGTTGAGGTAACAGATGATTGGCGTCCCCGGAGCGGCGGCGGTGTAGCGCTGGATGAGCGCGCCAATCGATGACGACAGGCACGGCGCCAGACCACCGGCGGTGAGGATCGCGACCTTGCGCGGCTGCATCCCGAGAAAGTAACCGATTGCGCATCCGCGCACCGCCCGGCTCAGCGATTGAGCCAGTAGGAAACCTTGACCAGAAAAGTGTTGTCGGGACGCAGGTCGAAGAGGTTCCGGAAATCGCCGGAGATTCCCTGCGGATTGGCCACCGGATCGAACGCGTTGCGGCCCTGGGTCCAGACGAGAAACAGCGTTGAGCCGGGGCGATACTCCCAGCGAACCACCAGGTTCGAATTGAACTGTCTCGAGTCGACGCCGCCCGGATTGTTGGCCACGGCTGTGTCTCCGTAAGGCCGGTACCGATCGTCATACACCGGGGCCGCAGGATTCGCGAGCTCGCGAACGTCGGTGTAGCTCCCGCGGCTCACGAACGGCGCGATGTACCACTGTATTGACAGCGCAGTAGTCACCGCATAGCTCACGTTCGCCGTTAGCGAGACCGTCTTCTGGTCGAGGTGGGCAAAGGTGTAATGCGTTGTACCCACGGTATCGGTGAAGTTGCCGTACCACTGGTTGTCGGTCGTCGCGGTGGAAATCGACGCGCCAAGCGACGCCGAGAGACGCGTTGACGCATTGACCGTGAATTGGGGACTGACGTTGAGATTGGTGTTCCGCCCGGCATCGCCACGGAAATAGTTCACCGAGATCGACGGAATGATCCGGTGCCGGTCGTCGCCCTGAATCGTGATCCATGGAGAGACATACGGATCCTGCCGCACCGCGGGCCCGCCGCGGGCGCATCGGTCACACCATGTGGTGCCGAGCTGGCCCAGCGTGGCGCCGGTGTGCAGCCACCAGTGATTGACGAATTGCGTGTGAATGTTGGAGTTCGCGGCCCGCTCGGTCGGGAGTCCACCGGCCGACCACCATTGCCACCAGTTGAGGTTCCACTGGAGCCGGCGGAACACGGCATTGGGTTTGTTGAAAAAGAACCCGAACCAGTTGTTCCACGCCTGCTGGTCGGCCTGCAGCAGGAAGCCGAGATCGTTGATCTCGAAGCCCGGGGAACGTCGCAGGTAGCTGGTTTCAAAATTGGTCCGTGTCCCGGCGATCTTGCCAAACTTGACCTCCTCGGCATCGCCGGAAAGCGACGTGCGCGTCGAATCAAAGACGAGCGGGCCGTCGGGCCGCTGATAGAGGTGGACCGGATCGAGCTGTGTCGCCGCGATGGCGGCCGGACTTCCATCGACTCGGGACACGTCCAATGATCCCGTCAGCTGGTAGCGCCTGCCGCCAAACTGGTGGCGGAAGTCGAGCGCTCCGACGTAGGCGTCGCTGTGCAGCGTCGGTCGCGACCATTCATCCATGTCGCGATTGACGCCGGTAAACATCAGGCCGATACCGCTGGCTCCTCCGTCGAGATCCTGGGTCGCCCGCACCACGGCGTAGTTCGTCGCTGGCTCGATCGTGGCGCCGCCGCTCCCGGTTTCGCGCTGCGTCACTGCGTCAATGACGCCGATCGACAAACCCCCGGCCAGCTGGCCAGTGAGCTTGCCGGCGCCAAGGATCGTCGTCGCGGTAGGAGAGCTGGTGTCGCCGTAAAGCGAGGCGAGTTCGGGCGCCCGGCCGATCCGGCGCGAATAAAAGAGGCTCTCATTGTTGCAGTTGACCTGGCTGCAATTGACATTGAACTGGAAGAGACCGTTACCCTCGACGAAAAACGGACGCTGCTCGGGAAAGAAGGTCTCGAACGCCGAAAGATTGAGCACCGAGGGATCGGCCTCGACCTGGCCGAAATCGGGATTCACCGTCCCGGTGAGGGTGAGGTTCGACGCCACCGCGACCTTGAAGTCGGCGCCGCCGGACGCCTGCTGGCTCCGATCGAATCCGGTGGCATTCGCCTGGGAGATGTTGCGGGTCACAAAGTACGGCGCGAGTTCGATCCGTCGTGGAGGCGCCAGACTATCGAGACCCGCGAGATCGCCGAACTGGGACACCAGGCCAGTCCCGGAGACTCGATAGAGCGGCCAGCTTGACTGCTCACCGGTGCGCTCGACGGTCCTGGCTACCGTGAAGCCGAAGAGCGCCTCGGGCTTCGACGCATGCCGGAGCTGCGAAAGCCGGAACCGGAATTCCGCGGTCCATCCGGCCGAATCCACTCGCGTGGCGACGTCCCAGATTCCGTCCCAGGCAAAGTCTTCGTTGCCGTCCTGGTAGATCGCCGCATCGGTCTTCACGCCGGCGGGATTGACGTCGAATTCGTACCCCGAACGGCGATCGTGGTAGGAATCGATGTACACCGTGATCAAGTCGGAGGGAGTCTGGACATCCCGACGCGCCATCAGGCCGACGATGCTGTCGGGGTGGGGATCGAAGGCGCGGACGAATACATAGAGATAATGAGCGTCGTAGGCGACCTTCGCCATCGTTGCGAAGCGCGGATCGCTGTTTTCGATGGGGCGGAAGACGCGGAATCCCGTAATCGCCGGCGCGAACTGCCAGACCGGGTCGTTGTCCCGGCCATCGATGACCGGCGGCGTCATTGCCCGGACGGCACGGACCGCCCGTACCGATGCACCACTGGTCCGCGCTCCGGCAGCGACCGATGGGGCGGCGGGCAACTGCGCGGTTTGACCGATGCACTGCGCCGGGGTGCCCATCATGGCGAAAATCGCCGCGGCGCGCCGGATGATCGTCAGGACTGGCGTCCGCCGTCGATTCATATGGGGGTATGACGCATCGTGCGCCAAAAGAGTTGTACCAGGCGACCGCTCGGTCGCGGTTGATCATACTCCGCGCGATCCACCCGATAATGCGCCGAGCCCCCTGTCAGGCTTTCAGGAGCATCCGTGCGCGTTTACGACCTGATGACGACCCCTGTCGTGACCATTCGCTCCGACAAACGACTCGTGGTGGTCGACGAAGTCATGCAGTGGCATCATATCCGCCACATCCCGGTAATCGGTAACGACGGCCGGCTGATCGGGATCGTGAGCCATCGCGATCTGCTCAGCGCCGCAGTTTCGACGCTGGCCGTCAAGATCGCCGCTGCCGAGCGGCGCCAGCATCTGGCGATGTCGGAAGTCGAGCGGATCATGAATCGCAATGTGATCTCGATCGGACCAGACGCGCCGGTCCAGGAGGCAGCCGCCCTCCTCCGCACCAAGCGGGTGGGTTGTCTTCCGGTAGTGGAAGGCGGGTACCTGCTCGGAATCGTGACCGAATCCGATATGGTCAGGCTGGTGGAACACCTTCCTGGCGGCGCACTGTCCAGCGTTCGCAGACCGGTGCCACGAACCAGTGCGGTGGCCATTCCGGCCTGAAGCTGGCTATTGCGGAAGCTGCTGGTAGAGTCCCACGAGATTGCCAGCCGGGTCCCGAATCACTGCGTACCAGGATCGCCCATCGCCGGTATCAGTGCGCGGCGTGACCATCGAACCTCCCGCTCCGACGACGGTCGTCAGCGTCGCATCGATCTCGTCGACCTGGACGTACGTGACGATTCCGGCCTCTTTCATCGGTACCCGTCCTGCAACCCACGATCCGCTCACGGCTCCGCTGGCGTCGTCGAAGGCGCGCGCGCCGTCGCCACGGATTCGCACCTTCCAGCCAAAAGCCGTGGTGTAGAACGTCGCCGATCGCTCGACATCGAGAGCGGGGATCTCGAGATAGCAGATCCGTCCATGGGTCGCCGTCATTGGCCGGCAACCTGATACTGCTCGAGCTTCCCGTCGGGCATGGTGAAGGTCGACAGCACCATGTTCCGGCCGCCGGCCCTGATCCTGAATGACCGATATGTCATCCCTCCGCGCAACGACTGTCCTCCGGCCGCAAACATCGTCGGCGCACCGAGTGGTCCGAGACTCGACGCGAAATCAGCCAGCGCCTGCTCGCTGAAATAGGCGCTGGCGTTGTCGGTCAAGAGCGACCGGTCGATGGTGCCGCGCTGCAATCCTTCGAAAATCACGCGGGCCTGGGCAACGGCCTTTTCGGTGTCGTGATCGACGGCACCGAAGAGCGCATCGGCGATCCGGTTCGCGATCTGTCCCGACGCGCCGGTCGCGTCGAGGTTGGTGAGCACCACGATCGCGGCGTGGTCATCGGGATAGATATTGTTTTCGGCAGTAAAGCCGGAGACTTCGCCGCTGTGAGAAATCAGCCGGTGCCCGTTCGCCATCCCCACCTGGACGCCGAGACCGTAGCCGGTGCTGGTCCCGTTGTCGAGCAGCACCGTCGTCTGCTGCGCCTGGTACGACGCCGGCTTGAGGATCGCCTGATTGATCACCGAGATATCCCACCGCGCCAGATCGCTTGCCGTCATGGCCAGCTCGCCCGCGGCAAACATCCATCCGCGTCCCTCCTTGGGCGCGGGACGCACCGGACCGAGGGCGTACCGGAGATAGCGCTGGGGATCGGTGGGGCCGAGACCCGCGTCGTCGGTGATGACGACCGATTCCATGTGCAGCGGGGTGAAGACTTCCTTGCGGAGGAAATCGACCAGCGAGGTGCCGGCGATCTTCTCGACGATCATTCCCGCGAGGACGTAGTTGGTGTTGCTGTATTGCCAGTGCGTTCCAGGGTCGAAGTCGAGCGGCTTCTTCGCCCATCCATCGGCGATGGCGTGTGCCGTGGTCGGCTTGAGCATCGGTGGCATGACGTAGTCCTGCGGCCAGAAATCCTGGTAGCCCGAGGTCATCGAGAGGACCTGCCGGATCGTGACGTCATTGGCGCGAGTCAGATCGGGAAGCCAGCGGCCCACTTTGTCGTCTAGCGAAAGCTTTCCGCGCTCGGCCAGGAGAAGGATCGCAGTCGCGGTGAACTGCTTGCTTACCGATCCAATGCTGTAGCGCATCGATGCGGTCGCCGGGAGCGACGGATCGAGCCGTGCCGAGCCGTACGCGTTGGCGAAGACGATCTGGCCTTCGCGGACCACCGCGACGGACGCGCTTGGCGCGCCGGTCCGTGCGAGCACGTCGTGCGCGGCGCTGTCGATCGCGGCCTGCATCGGTGCACCGAGGGTGTTCTGGGCTGGCAGGGGAGCCAGGGCCAGGGCGCAGGCAGCGCCGGCCGACAGGAATGCGCCCGGAATGCGGAACGATCTCATCGGAACTCCGTGATGCAGGCTGGATGTGTTCGGGATAGCTGCCGGTGGTTCTTGCCGGCGACAATTCTAACGTCGTTCCGCCGGTCAGCGCCCGGCGTCGCTCCCGGATCGGCGCGGAACAAAGAGATTCGCGACCAGGACCTGGACTGCGACGCCGTCCTGATTGCGGGTCTCGCTGCGAACAGCCACGATCCCGAGATCCGGTCGTGACTTCGACGTGCGCATCGACGCAACCTCGCTGTAGACCCGGAGCGTGTCGCCCGGGCGCACCGGGTTGGGCCAGGTGAGCTCGCCGCCAGCACCGATCATCCCTCCGGCCAGCTTCATGGGCCCCTCGACGAGGAGTCGCATCGTCACGGCCCCGGTGTGCCACCCGCTGGCGACGAGCCCGTGGAAGAGCGAATGTCGCGCGTCGTCAGGATGTGTGTGGAACGGTTGCGGATCGTATTCGCTGGCGAAGCGGATGATTTCCGTTTCCGTCATCTCATGGGTGCCCGAAACGAATTGCTGGCCGACGTGGAGATCGTCGAAGTAGATCACGGACATTACGGGCGGGCTAATTCAGCAATGCCAGCAGCGAGGGAAAATCGATCGGCTTGGTCATCACGCCGGCCGCACCCTCCCGTTCCGCTTCGGCGAGGCGTTCGGCGCCGGTGTGCGCCGTCATCAGCACGACGTGGGGCGACGGATGGCATTGCTTCATCGCCTTGAGCGCGGAGACGCCATCCATCCCCGGCATCATGATATCCATCAGGACAAACGGATACTGATGCGTGCAGGCGATTTCCACGGCCTCCGAGCCGGAATTGACGCCGCGCGAATCCCAGCCACGGAGCCGGAGAATGTCGCACAGCGTTCGCACCATGGCGGGATCGTCGTCAACGACCAGGATGCGCCGGCTCAAGTCGTCACCCCGGCCGCGGCCGGCATGGTCAGGGTGAACGTGGCGCCATGGCCGGGATCGCTGCACACCGTGATGTCGCCGCTGTTCGCCTGCATCAGCGCACGCGATACCGCGAGTCCCAGGCCGATGCCGCGGGCCTTGGTGGTGAAGAGCGGCTCGAAGATCTGATCGATCAGTTCCGGCGGAACACCGGGGCCGGAATCGGTGATCCGCAGCGCGACATCGTCTCCACCGACCGGTTCGGCCTCGATGGTGATCCTTCCGCCCGCGTCACCCATCGCCTGGACCGCGTTGGTGACCAGATTGCCGACGACCTGACCGATGTGCAGCGGATCGACGTCGACCATCGGCAGATCGCCGTCGAGCCGTACGTCGATTCGCACGCGCGGCGCGGCAGGGAGCCGCTGGAGTTGCGCGACGACCACTTCGCCCAGTGCGGTGGCGCGCCGGTGTGCCGGCGTCGCGCGGGCGAAATCAAGGAGGTCGCTCACGATCCTGGTGGAAAGCGCGACTTGTTCGCGCAGGAGATGGAGGTACTCGCGGACATCCTCGGGCGGCGATTCGAGCACCATCTCGAGATAGTAGATGGCGTTGCTCATGACGCCAAGCGGGTTGCGCAACTCATGTCCCACACCGCCGGCGAGCTGCCCGAGCATCGCCAGTTTCTCGCGCCGCACCAGCGCCTCCTGCGCCGCCTGCAGCTGCTGGAGCGCCACATTCAGTTCGGAGGTTCGCTCGGTAACCTTCTCTTCCAGGCGCTGCCGCGCTTCGTGAATCTGCCGTGCCATGGCCTCGAATGATGTTGCCAGGCTTCCCAGCTCATCGGCGCGCGCCACCGGAATGCTGTCCAGCTGGCCACCGGCGGCAAGGGTATCGGCCGCGGCCGTGAGCTGCCGGAGCGGTGTGATGAGGCGGCGGGTGTACAGCCACGCAGCAAGTCCGCCCAGGACGACGCAGAGCAGCGTCACGAGAAGGACCCGGCGGAGAAAGAGGTCGGCCGGAGACAGCACCGTACTCATCGGAATCTCGACCGAGAAGAGCCACGGAGTTCCCGCGAGCGGCACGAAGCCGGCGATCACGGCGCCATGGCCCGGCTCCCTGGTGTACTCGACCGGCTGCCGGGATGCCCGGGGCAGGAGCGACGGCCCGGGAACGACTTTCGCAAAGTCGGTCCAGTACGATCCGTCCCGATTGCCGAGGAGCATCGTGGCACCGATGGCGTGGCGGGCGTTCTGGCTTGACTCGCTTGCGCTAGTGGCGCGGCGCCACTGCACGACCATCATGCCGGGATAGTCGGCGATTGTGCTGCTCACCGGATAGACGATCGAATCGTGAACCGTCCGGAGGCGGCCCACGGCACCCGAATCTCCCGGCGGAACCGCCGGCGGAAAATCGCTCGGCAGGTTGTCGAAGGACGAGTCGGTGCTCAGCAGGACACTGCCGTCCGCCGCGATGAGCTGGGTCGCAAGGATTGTCTGTCCTGGCCGCTCCGCGAGTGCATCGAACGCGGCTACGCGGGTGGCCGAGTCCGGGTGGGCGAGAAACGTCCTGACCACATCGCGGCGTCCAACCGCACGTGCCGCCACCACCAGTTGCGGACCGGTCCGCTGCCCCGATCCGACCAGTGTCACCAGGTCGCCGATATGCTGGCGCGCCGCGTTGAGCGCGGTCTGCCGTACTTCGGCATACGATCCGATCGAAATTCCGGCGCCCACGAGGAGCATGAAGCCGGCGACGACCAGCGGGAGTTTTTGACCGAGGGAGAGCGGCCTTGGCATCCTGAATCCCATCGAACGTGACATGCCTATAGTACACCGTGCGACCGGCGGCTGTCACCGTCGCGGCAGCTGCTCCGGCGCCCGACTCAATTTGCCAGTGACGCAGCCACCGGACGAGCGAGCCGGGACAGCGCTCACACGGCACGATCGGGAGCCGCGTTGAGGACTCCGGCGAGCTCGTGCATACCGGCTCGCTCCGCGAGGTCGGCCGCCGTCAGGCCATCGGGATTGACGACGGTCGGATCGGCGCCGTGTGCCAAGACCAGCCGAGTGGGGTCATCGACGCGAAGCGCCCGCTCACCAATCGATCCCGCTCCCGGGCTATACTTTCTCGTCGGCAGGGGACGCCCCGCGCCGGCGAAAACCCTAACTTCTTCGCGAGAGAGATCGCCATGCGTAGCCGAGCCGCATTTCTGATTCTCATGACCGCCGTTCCGTCGATCATTGTCGCGCAGGCGCCGGCACCAGTCGCGGCAGCCTTCCGCAATGCGGAAGCGAGCCGCGCCCGAATTCTGGTCGCCGCCGCCGAGGCGATGCCAGCCGACCATTACTCGTACAAACCAACGCCGGCGCAGATGTCCTTCGGCGACGTGGTCAGCCATGTGGCCGAGGGGAATGACTACCTGTGCGGCGAGATCGGCGGAATGAAGCCACCGTCACGCGCTCCGGTCACGGAGACCTCGAGCAAGGACGTCCTGGTCGCCCGGCTCAAGGAAACCTTCCAGTTCTGCAACGATGCAATCGCATCGCTCGACGATTCGAAGCTGAGCGAAGAGCTCCCCTTCTTCGGTGGCCGGAAGGTGTCTCGCGCCGGAATAATGATCGAGACGGTGGGTGACTGGGCAGACCATTACAGCCAGGCGTCAGTCTATCTCCGGATGAACGGTCAGCTGCCGCCCACGGCGAAGAAGCCGTAGTGCGCCAGGATGCGGCCTTTGCGGTGCGCACCCTGTTGCGCGCCCCTGGCTTCACACTGATCGCGATCCTGACGCTCGCGCTGGGGATCGGCGCCAATACCGCGATTTTCTCGGTGGTGCGCGGGATTCTCCTCCGCCCATTCCCGTTCGCCGATCCCGACCGTCTCGTCATGGTGGCGGGAGCCGCGAAAGGCAATCCTGCGAGCTACAATGTGTCGCCAGCCAATGCCTACGACTGGCGGGCGCAGAATCATTCGTTCACCGATCTCGCCGTCATCGACAATCGCGGCTCGGTGCTCAGTGAAGGCGGCGCGCCCGAACTGATCCAGGCGTCGCGCGTCTCGCCAAGCTTCTTCAACATCCTCCAGGTGCGCCCCCTCGCCGGTCGTCTCGTCTTCAGCGACGCCGAAGGCGCATGGCACGGCGACAAGGCCGTGGTGATCAACGAAGACCTCTGGCGCACCCGGTTTGGATCCCGCGGCGATCTTGTGGGTTCGATGATCACCCTCGACGATGAGCGGTACCACGTCATCGGCATCGTGCCCAGCACGATGGCGTGGCCCCGCGGGATCATGGCATGGATGCCGTTCACCTACGATCCGGCGCAGCTCGCCGACTCGCGTGGCGGCATCTATCTCAACGTCATTGGCCGCCTCAAGGCCGGCATCACCCTCGCCACGGCGCGCAGCGACATGGATGGGGTGGCCCACCGGCTCTGGGTCGAGCATCCCGATGAAAACAGCAACATCGCCGAAACAGCGCACGTAATCCCGCTCAACGAGTGGGTGACAGGGACCCTTCGCACGCCGCTCCTCCTTCTCCTCGGCGGCGTCGGTTTCGTACTCCTGATCGCATGCGCCAATGTCGCCAATCTCTTGATGGTGCGCGGCGTGTCGCGATCCACCGAGCTCGCCGTGCGCAGTGCCCTCGGCGCCGACCGCGGGCGTCTCGTTTGCCAGCTGGTGACGGAAAGCGTGATCCTCGCGCTCGCCGGCGGGGTGCTGGCGACGGCGCTGGCGCTACTCGGCACGAGGGTGCTAGTGCACACGGCACCTCAATCGCTTCCGCGACTCGACTCGATCCGTATCGACGGTATCGTCCTCGCCGCGACCTTCAGCGTGGCGCTGGTGGCCGGGATTTTCTTCGGGCTGATTCCGGCGTGGCAACTGGTGCGCCCCGACCTGGCACAGGCACTGCGTGCCGGAGGACGCGGCCTCGGACAGGGTAGCAGCGGCCACGGCGTTCGCCGCACGCTGGTGGTTGCCGAGGTGGCCCTCTCGGTCATGCTCCTCTCCGGTGCAGGCCTGCTGATCCGGTCGTTTGTCCGGCTGATGAGCGTCGACCCGGGATTCCGCACGGCGCACTCGATTCACTACGGCCTTTCGCTGCCACAGCATCGGTACCCGACGCAGGCGAGTCGTGCGGCGTTCCTCGAGTCGCTTCTCGAGCGGATGCGGACCGTCAAGAGTGTGCAGTCGGCAGGCGCGAGTTTCGGGATGCCGCTCACGCCGTTTGGATTCATGCTGACCTTTACCGTTGCCGGGCGGCCGCCGCTGCGGCCAGCCGATCAGCCAGCGGCGCAGATCCGCATGGCGACGCCCGGCTATTTCGGCGCGATGGGAATCGCGATGATTCGCGGGCGCAACTTCACCGATGCCGATCGCCTCGGCGCGCCGCAGGTGCTGCTCGTCAACGCCGCCGCG
>DASYAK010000011.1:0-57392 GCA_036501385.1 Gemmatimonadales bacterium
CCGTGCCCCTTGGTGACCGCGATCACTTCCACCGGGTGCGACCAGCCACCGACTCGCTGGCGTTCCGCGATCGTGGCCCGGACAACGGCCAGACGGTCGGAAAGGACCGGTTCGGACATAACCAACAAATCTAAGGGGACGGCCAATACCGTGGAGTCAGCGGATCAGCCCAGGACGGAACCCGCGGAGTCGGGCGATGGCGACCGAGTCGCCTGCCATGGCGACCGCGCGGCCAAGCATCGCGACCCCTGCCGCAGTGTCCCCCCTCGCGAGGAGCGCGATTCCGACCTGCCGATACGGCGCGGCGATCGTCTCCGCCACCGCCTGGATCCCGCCGTCGAGCCGGGCGTCGCCATCGTGCTCGAGGCGACCAAAGTGCCACACGCTGTCGATCAGCGCCCGCGTGATGCGCACATCGAGCGCGACCCCTCCCGGTCCGCTGGCGTCGCCCCGCGCCAGTGACAACGAATCGACCGGATCGATCGGCATCACGAGCGCCATCCCCTGCTGGACCAGGTGCGATCCGATGCCGTAGAGTGCATCGGCGGCGGCGGGGGACCATGCAATCGGGCGGTGCCCGGCGTTGTACCGCACAATCTCGAAGACCACTCGATCGGCCGGCGTCACCAGCGCTCCGGTCGGAAAACGCATCACGCCGCGCCGGCCGAGGTCGAGTACCTCGTCGTGCGCGGCATAGAACGAGCGGAACGTGGCGATCTCCTGGTCGCCGAGGGGATGCACTGGCCACGTTACCGGAGCGAAAATCGCGGTGCGCCACAGCGATGGCACCTGGGCGGCGCTCGCGTCAACGTGCGGAAGGCGCCGGATCTCGCGCTGATACCAGTTGGTCTGCAGCAATGGAATGCAGACCACAGTCACGTCGCGGCGAATCCCCAGGACTTCCTGCACGAACCAGAGCGGAAAGGTGTCGTTGTCGCCCCAGGTGAGGAGAATTCCGTTGGGTGGCACCGACTCGAGGAGTCCCTCTCCAAAATCACGCGCCAGCGTCACCTCTGCGGTCTGGCGGCGTGTTGCGGCACGCCAGTTGAATGCCAGCGGAACGAACGCGATCGCACATACACCGGCGGCGGCGGCTCGGCGCCGAATGGCTATCCGGGGCGCGGCCGAACGCACCAGGTCAACGAGGCCGATCGCGACCCAGATCCCCCACGCGATGAAACTTGCGACAAAGAAATAGTCGCGATCCCGCACTTCATGATCGGCGAGCTGAAGCCAGCGGTCCCAGCCAATCGATGGCCCCGGCTTGAAATTGAGGTAGAGGACCAGCCCGGGCCCGGCGACGGCGAACAACGTGGCAACCAGCGCGAATGACGGCGGATCGTCCCGTCGCTGGGCGAATGCCCCGCGGATTCCCAGCGTCGCCATCCCCAGGGTGAAGATCACGCGCAGCCACGATGCCCGCGACAGATCACCGATCGACGACGCCCATTGCCAGTCGAAGTACTGGGCGTAATTGGCCATCTGGTAGAGAAGAAGCGTGACGCTCCGCCCGGGATTGCCGGGGCCGTGCGCCACAATCGGGTTGTCGAGCGGACTCCTCGGCGGGTACTGTGCCCGGCGGATCACATCGAGCAGCGCGTGCCAGGTCGACGGATCGCCGGAATTCAGCCAGGGATGCTGGTGCGCGCGAATCAACAGGAAGAGGAGGGTCGACGCGCCGGTGATGGCGGCGACGAGCGCGGTTGCGGCAAACCGCGAGTCTCGCGCCCGGACCGCCATGATCGATGCCCCGCCGAACGCAAGCGCGCCGGCGACGACGATCACGCCGTCGCCGAGCCCTATACCAACGAAAAGGACCCACGCGCCGGCGATCACCGCAATCCGTGCCCACTCCGTTTGCTGCTCCTCGCGATCGCCGTGCGGCGCCGTCCGGGCCACCACGATGAGGATGGCCACGGCCGCCGGTCCGATCAGCAAGCCCATCAGATGGTCGCCAACGGCGAGCGCGCCGAGATACACCACCAGGAGAAGCAGCCCGCTTCCTCCGCCGGTGAGACGAGCCGCCCGCCATTTCGTGGTACACCATGCGACCATCGCCATCAGCAACGTGGCGCTGGCGTAGACCTCGGTCTCATTGGAATTCTGCCACGCGGTGAAGGTGAACGACACCAGCAGGGTCGCGGCGAAGGCGCCAAGTCGCGCCAGCGTGCGTCGTGATCGAGGATCGACGTCGGCGTGCATCCGCATGAGGAGGTCGTGCATCACCAGGAACCAGCATCCGGCGGCAACGGTGCTGCACGCCGCGCTGAACAGATTGATCCGCCACGCATACTCGCCGAACGGGATCAGCAATCCCCAGAGATGCGTGAGCAGGACAAACAACGGCGTCCCCGGCGGGTGCGGAATCCCCAGAAGCCTGGCGGCAACGATGAACTCGCCGGCGTCCCAGAAGGTCACCGTCGGCGCAAGGGTGAAGAGGTAGATCGCGAGGACGACAAGAGCGGCGACAAGCGCGAGCCGATACGGCGGGCGCTCAGCCATCAGCAGCCGGCGCTCCCGCGACCGCGCTCGCGACCGCCAGCGCGTCCCGCACGGCGGACGGTGCGTGCACGCGGAAGAGGCGCGCACCGCGCTCGTACGCGAGGACACACGCCGCCGCCGTCGCGCGATCGCGGTCCTCGACGGGACGACCAGTTGCTTCGCCGAGAAAGCGCTTGCGTGACACGCCGGCCAGAACTGGGAAGCCGAGCGCAGCCACCGCGTCCAGCTGCTGCAGGAGGACCAGGCTCTGCGCAGCCGTCTTCCCGAATCCGAATCCGGGATCCACAACAATGGCGTCGTTCGAGACACCAGCCCCCGTGGCTGCGCGCGCCGATTCCGACAGCTCCCGTACCACGGCGGTCGTCACATCGCCGTCATATTCCGCCCCGTCGTACGACGCCAGTCGCCCGGCCGGGCCGCGCGAGTGCGAAAGGACAAGCCCAGCCCGCCAGCGCGCCGCCACCGCGACAAGGCCGGGCTCGTGCCGCCCGGCAGTCACGTCGTTGACGATCGCGGCACCGGCATCGAGTGCAGCTTCAGCAGTCGCGGCATGCATCGTGTCGACGGAAATCGGCAGCGATGGATGTCGCGACGCGAGTGCCTTGATCACCGGGATGACTCGTCGGCGTTCCTCGTCGGCCGAAAGCAGTTCCGCGCCAGGCCGCGTCGACTCACCGCCGACATCGCACACCGCGGCCCCACCCTCCAGAAGGTCCGCCGCGAGACAGAGCGCCGCATCGATGGTGAGCGCACCACCGCCATCGGAGAACGAATCGGGTGTCACGTTGATCACACCGACGATCATCGGCCGATCGAGCGTGAGCTGGCCGCGGGCGTGAGACCAGACGTGATCGATCTCGGGCGGAAGCGCCATCCCCACCGCCGTCGCAAGGTCGCGGACAGCGTCGGGCTGCACCCACGGACGAGCGAATGCGCCCAGACGCGATCGCGCCCCCGCGATGATGAGCCAGTCGGGACCGGTCACCAGTTCGAGTCCCAGACGGATCGAAAGCGGAAGCATTGCCTCGATCGCGTCCGGCGTCACGCCTGATGCATGCAGTGCGGCATACGCCATCCCGCCTGCGGCAAGGCGCGCGAAATCGCCCTCCCATCCGTGGGACAGGAGGGCGTCGCGGACCGCCCCGGGGCGGTCCGAGAGCGGTGTGACGATCACGCGCCGGCTGGTTCGGCCGGCGGCGCTCCGAGAATCGGCGGCGTGCGGATTGCCGCGGGTTCCCGTCCCACCGGCACGGCCGGCGGTGTACCCGTCGGCGGCGCCGTCGACCTCGGCGGCAGCGGGAGATTCTTCATCAGAAGATCGAGGTCATCACGATCAATCGTCTCGCGCTCGAGCAGCGCCTGGGCAATGCGCTCGAGGAGGTCGTGGTTCTCGCGCAGCAGGCGAAGCGCCGTAGCGAACGCTTCATCGACGAAGCGTTTCACTTCCTCGTCAACCAGTTCAGCAGTGCGCTCCGACGTTTCCCGCCGGCTGCCGAACTCGCGGCCGAGGAAGACTTCCTGTTCACGCTCGCCAACGGCCATGAGTCCCACGACGTCGCTCATCCCGTATTCCATCACCATCCGTCGCGCGAGGGTGGTGGCCTGCTGGATGTCGCCGCCGGCGCCCGTTGTCACGGCTCCCTTGCCGAAGGTGATCTCTTCGGCGGCGCGACCGCCATAACACATCGCCAGCCTGCCAATGAGCCAGTCGCGGGTGTAGTTATGGCGGTCGGTCTCGGGAAGCGACGCGGTGAGCCCGAGGGCGCGCCCGCGCGGAATGATGGTGACCTTGTGAACCGGGTCGCTGCCTTCGGTCTTCATCGACACGACCGCGTGTCCTGCCTCGTGATACGCGGTGAGGCGCTTCTCTTCCTCGGTCAGCACCAGCGACTTCCGCTCGACGCCGAGCATCACCTTGTCCTTCGCCTCTTCGAGGTCGGACATGTCGACGGCGCTCTTGTTCCGGCGTGCGGCGAGGAGGGCGGCCTCGTTCACCAGGTTGGCGAGATCGGCGCCGGCCATGCCCGGCGTGCCGCGCGCAATCGTCCCGAGGTTGACGTCACCGCCAAGTGGAATCTTGCGAGTGTGCACCCGGAGGATCCCTTCGCGGCCCCGGACATCGGGCGAATCGACCACGATCTGCCGGTCGAATCGGCCCGGGCGGAGGAGCGCAGGGTCGAGCACGTCGGGACGGTTCGTCGCGGCAATCAGGATCACGCCGTCGTTCGACTCGAAGCCATCCATCTCGACCAGCAACTGATTGAGCGTCTGTTCGCGTTCGTCGTGTCCGCCGCCGAGGCCGGCTCCGCGATGTCGTCCCACTGCGTCGATTTCATCGATGAAGATGATGCACGGCGCGTGCGCCTTCCCCTGCTCGAAGAGGTCGCGCACTCTCGATGCACCGACGCCGACGAACATCTCCACGAAATCCGAACCCGACATCGAGAAGAACGGCCGCCCGGCTTCTCCGGCGACCGCCTTGGCGAGAAGTGTCTTCCCGGTTCCTGGCGGCCCGACCAGGAGCGCGCCCTTCGGCAACCGGCCGCCGAGACGGGTGAATTTCTGCGGATCCTTGAGGAACTCGATCACTTCCTGCAGCTCGACCTTGGCCTCGTCGGCGCCGGCGACGTCGGCGAAGGTGATCTTCGGCGTGTCTCCGGTGAGGAGTTTCGCCTTCGACTTGCCGAATGAGAATGCCCGGTTCCCGCCCGCCTGCATCTGGCGGAAGATGAACCAGTAGAGCGCAATCAAAGCGATCCACGGGAGAGCCGCGATAAGAAGACCGACCAGGTTTTCCTTCGGCTCCTTGGCCGTGATCGCGACGCCGGCGTCCTTCATCCGCTGCAACTCGGCTTCCGAATTGGCCACCGGAAGGAGGACGGTGAACTCTTTGACCGGGTGACCGTCGGGTGGCTCGGGAACGGCGGATCGGAACTCACCGTGGACGAGCTTCCCTTCGATCACTTCCACCGACACCACGTTCTTGGCGTCGAGCTGGTGGTCAAACTCGGTGTAGTTCACCTCAGTCTGAGAGCCGTGCTTCGACATGTACTGGAAGCCAGCGATGATCAGAAGTCCGGCAAGGGCCCAGAGCGCGAGCGTCTTGCTGATGGCGCTCCAGCCGCCGGACGGGGGACGCGGAAGATTACGGTCAGGCATCAGGTCAGATCACCGATGAACGGGAGATGGCGGAAGTCCTCCGCGTGGTCGAGGCCGTATCCCACGAGAAACGCGGCGGGCGCCGGAAAGCCGACCCAGCGCAACGCGGGCATCGGCACCGACAGCAGTTGTTTGTCCAGCAGCGCGCACACGGCAACCGAGGCCGGGCGGCGCGTCTCCAGCAACGACAGCATCTTGAGCATGGTCCGGCCGCTGTCGATAATATCTTCGACGATCAAGAGATGTTTCCCTTCGAGCGGTGTTTCTGGGTCGTACAGCAGGCGGATGTTCCCGCTCGATACCGTTCCCGCCCCGTACGAACTGGCCACCAGAAAATCGAGATGCAGCGGCCGATCAATCTGACGCACCAGGTCGCTCAGGAAGATGAAGCTCCCCTTGAGGAGGCCCAGCACGAGCAACTCGCCGTCGGGATACGCCGCCGTGATCTCCTGACCCAGCTCGCGCACCCGCGCCGCGATCGTCGCCTCGTCGAACACGACGCGGACATCGCGACCGCCTGCGCGGCGCTTCATCTCAGGTGACAGCACACTCGACACGCCAGGCATCGGCCCCCTCCGCAGGCACCGCGACATCGGAACGACAGATGCCCGGCACCCACACCACGGTTGCATCGTCACCACGCACCACCAGCGGCCAGATCTTCCGCTGCGATCGCGGCACCCGGGCTTCACGCATCACCACCGACACGGCACGCGACCCATGTCCACCGAGTGGACGAATTCGATCGCCGGCCCGCCACGGACGCACTCGATATCGGCCGGGGACCAGGCTGGCAATCCACCCCTCGCGCGTCGGGGCATCTGCCCCGGTCGCGAGGACCGTGAACCGCGCCTGGCCCGCGATCGCGACCTCACCAGGCACGAGGTCGACCGGACCGAAATCCTCCACCCCGAGCCGGTACAACGCCAACCGGCCGAAGGCGAGTTCCGCTCTCACATCCACCGCGAGCGACATCGAACCGCCAGAATGACTTTGGAGCAGCCGGTCGACTGCCGCCAGCCGGCGAGCGCCGAGCAAGACACCGAGTTCACGGCCAATTGCCGCCAGAATGGCGTGACGCAGTGATGAACGATAGTTCGCCACCACCGACGCAGCAACGGAAATGCCACTCTCGACAATCCGGAGGTCGAGCTCGGGAAGGTGACGGGGTACCTCATCCCACGCTTGCCGGGCAAGGGCCGCCTGTGCACCACTTCGATTGATCCGGTCGATGGTGTCCGGGAGCCGAGCGACGAGCCCGGGAATCACTGCTGTCCTGAGCCACGAGCGGAGATGCCGAGGGTCGGCGTTGGCCGGATCGTTCCACCCCTCGATTCCCCGATGAGCGAGGTATCTCGTCAGATCGGCCCGGCGGATGTCGAGCAGCGGGCGAACCCAGCGGCCGGTGCGCGGCATCATTCCCGAAAGACCCGCCGGCCCGCTCCCTCGCAGCAGTCGCAGGAGAATCGTCTCGGCCTGATCGTCGGCGTGGTGGGCGAGCACAATGCAGCACGCACCGCTGTCGTCGGCAAGTCGCTCGAGTGCTGCCCGCCGTGCGACGCGGGAGCGAGTCTCGCTCGTGCCGGGCTCGAGCTCGAGGCGCACCAGCCGAGATGGAACTCCCCGTTCTCGCGCGGCGGCCACCACACCGGCTGCAACGTCTCCGCTCGCCGGATCGAGGCCGTGGTCCACGTGTCCTGCGATCACGGCGCGACCATGCAGCTCTCGTCCGGCCACAAGGAGATCGAGCAGCGCCATTGAATCGGGACCGCCCGATACTGCGACGAGGCAGGTCTGTCCTTCGTCAACCAGCTCGCGAAGCCGCTGTGCGACCTGCGCGACCAGCGCGGCGGCGTCGGCCGGCACTGTCACAGCGTATCAGGCGTGTCGAAGCGGGACTGGTCGAACGGCTCCATGTGCACCAGCACGTCCTGAACGGCCGGGACGGCGCTCCTGATCGCGGTCTTGATGCGCCCGCTCAGAATGTGGGCCTCGTCAAGCGACATCGTCGGATCGGCCTGTGCGTGGAGGTCAACCAGATAGCGTGCTCCGAATTTGCGGACCTTGAGTTGCTCTACCAGCCGGACATCCGTGACTGCACGCGCGGCCGCGGCGACGCGATTGAGCAATTCGACGTCGGGCGCACCGTCCATCAGTTCGTGCAACGCCGGTCGCAGGATATGCAGTCCGTTGAGGAAGACGACGAGGGATGCCACGGCACCAGCGGCACCATCGCACCACGCCCATCGCGTGCCGCCAAGCAGTGTGGCCGAGATGCCAATGAACGCCGCGCCCGAAGTGACGACGTCGGCCCGATGATGCCAGGCGTCGGCCGCGAGCGCCCTGCTTCCCACGTCATCGGCGACTCGGAGAACGGTGCGGAAGAGCGTCGCCTTGATCGCGATCACCAGAACGAGCACGACAAGCGTCCACGGCGACGGTGACCCGTGATCGGCGAAGACGGCCTGAATCGATCGAGCCATGATGCCGAGGGCCGCGCCGCAGAGCATCAGTCCGACCGCTGCAGCCGAGAGTGGCTCGGCCTTGCCATGACCGTAGGGATGATCGTAATCCGGCGAGCGAGCGGCGACGCGCAATCCGCTCCAGACGATCAGCGATCCGCCGACGTCGGCGGCAGATTCCGCCGCGTCGGCCGTCAGGGCGTACGAATGCCCCAGTACGCCGGCCAATCCCTTCACAACTGCAAGAATTGCGTTGACGAAAAGACCGAGGCGGGCGAGCTGCGCGGCGCGACCGAGCCCGCGATCGTCGGCGGTCACGGCGACAGCCGTACCCGATCCCATCCGTTGCCAGCCCGACGGTACTGGATTCGATCATGGAGGCGTCCCGGCCGCCCCTGCCAGAATTCGACTTCGTCGGGAACCACCCGAAAGCCGCCCCAATGCGGTGGCAGCGGGATTTCCCGGCCAGCGTATTCAGCGGTGATTCGGCCAAGTTCGCGCTCGAGCTCGTTTCGATCGTGAATCACAGCGCTCTGGTGTGATGCCCACGCGCCCAGACGTGATTCGAGCGGTCGGGTCCGGAAATAGGCGAACGACGTCGCCGCGTCGACCCGTTCGACGTCGCCGGTGACGCGCACCTGCCGCTCGAATCCACTCCAGAATACCACCAGGGCCGCACGCGGATTCTGTTCAAGTTCGCGTCCCTTCCTCGAGCGGTAGTCGGTATAGAAGATGAACCCGGTCGCGTCGACGTCCTTGAGGAGAACCACTCGCGCACTCGGCCTTCCGCGTGCGTCGGCGGTGGCGAGTGTCATTGCGTTGGCGTCGACGATACCCGCGGATCGCGCGTCGTCGAACCACACGCGGAACTGATCCAGGGGATCGGCAACGGTGTGGTCCAGGTCGAGCGAGTCGTGCCCGTAATCGCGACGCATCTCGGGGAGGGTCATGCCTCGATCGTCCGGCGCTGGTGTTCGGTGCGCGCAATGGTGAATCCGCGCGCGAGATAATTGGGGAGTGCAGCCATGTGGTCGAGCGTGCAGGTGTTGACCGTCACGCGGCTCGCCCCTGTCGACCAGGCGCGGTGCACGGCAGCGGCCAGGAGCGGACCTCCCAACTGTTGACCGGCAAACGCGGGAACCAGGCCGAAGTAGTTGATATCAACCGTGTCGCCGGTCTTCCGCAACTCGAAATACCCGGCGACCTCGTCGCCACGTCTGGCGGTCCAGAGTTCTACCTGGTCGGAGTCAATGGCGCGGCGCCAGTCATCCGGTGTCCACGACAACCGCTCGACCCAGTGCCAAGCCGCGCCAACTCGCCGGTAGAGCGCCGCGGCGAGTCCTGGTGCGCCGTGTCTGTCCTCGCGATGCAACGCAATATCCGGCGGCAAGGAGCGCTCGCAGCTGAGGTTGTCGCGCGACGGCATCTCCAGAAAGGTCACTGTCACCTCGACCGTGCGCGTCACGCCGGAAGCACCGTGCCGGTGCATTCGCCAAATCCGATCGACACCGCGCCCTCACTGACACACCGGCCACGGAAAACCACCTCGTCGCCATCCTCGAGAAAGCGGCGACTTTCGCCGCCGGCCAAGAGGAGCGGATCGCGGCCCCGCCAGGTCCGTTCGAGAAGGCAACCGCGAGAATCCGGCTCGGGCCCGGACACGGTGCCCGTTCCAAGCAGGTCGCCCATGTAGAGATTGCAGCCGTTGCTCGCGTGATGCGTGATCAGCTGCGCCGCACTCCAATACATCGCGTCGGCAAAGTTGACCCGGCTCACCACCGTTCCGGCTGCGCCAGCTTCACGCATTGCGATGGAACGGAGTTCGACCGTCAGATCGAGATTGACGGTCCAGTCGTCTTCGATGCGCAGGTGTTCGAGCGGCGCGGGATCGCCTTCGGGACGCTGAGGCATCGGTCGACGAAATGGAAGAAGGGCATCGGCAGTCACGACCCACGGCGAGACACTGGTCGCGAAGCTCTTGGCCAGAAATGGCCCGAGCGGCTGATACTCCCATGCCTGGATGTCCCGGGCCGACCAATCATTGAGGAGAGAAAGCCCGAAGATCCGATTGGCGGCGGCTGCCGCCGGAACTGGTATGCCGAGGGCGTTGCGCCCGCCGATGAAGATCCCGACTTCGAGTTCGTAGTCGAGCGACTTGGTCGGGCCGAAGACGGGAATACTCCCGCCCGAACCGGCCGTCTGGCCTTGCGGCCGCCGCACTGGCGTGCCAGAAATCACAATCGAAGACGCCCGCCCATGGTAACCGATCGGTACCCATTTGTAGTTGGGAAGAAGTGGATTGTCGGGCCGGAACATCGATCCTACGTTGGTGGCGTGGTGAATCGATGCGTAAAAGTCGGAGTAATCGTAAATCTGGAACGGCACCAGATACTCAAGTCCAGACCGCGGCACGAGGGCCGCCTCCAGACGCGGGGCCCACGATGGGTCGCTCAGCGCGTCGCTCAGCGCGAGGCGGACAGCGCGCCACTCATCGGGTGGCCGCCCCGCAAAGACGTTGAGCGCCGACATCGCGATGCTGAGGGCGCCAGGTGCAAGCTCCTTCCCCCACCCCGCCTCGATCGCTGCGGGAATGAGCAGGGCGTCGTCGCCGATTGCCGCCACGATCGCGCCTGGCGTATTGCCGTGCTTGACTCGCGCCAGGGGCAGGTTCTGCACCGGGAAATCGGCGTGGCCGTTGGCGCTGACCACCCAGCTGGTTCGCGCCGGATCGTGCGAGCGATCCAGCGCGATCATGCCATCACGCTCACGCCGAGCTCGTCAACGGGCTCGCGGAACGAGCACGATCCGAAGCCCACGAAGAGCCGGTGCGCCCGGTCGAGCTGCGCCCAGGTGTAGTGTGTTTCGCGCCATCGCAACCCGGCGTCATCCCAGCCATAAGCGTCGCGCTCCCGATCGCGCAACATGGACTCCACCGTCTCCCCATTGCTGCCCAGCTGCACTTCGGCCACGGCAGCAAGAATCGCCGCAAATCCGTACATCTCGTGGCGCGCAGAATCGGCATCATAGGTCAGCGAATAGACGCCAGGAAACGCATGGTGCAAGCCGGCGGTGCACTTGAAGCGGACGTCCTCGGCGGCCACCGCCAGAATGAAATCGGCGAGATGATACGCGTCGGGAAACCACTCGGGAGTGCTCCCGCCGGTCCGCACCTTGGCGAAGCCTCCCAGCCGATCGATCGCCACGATCAGCTTCCGGTACGGACCCGCGGCAGGGACTTCGAAGTACCGGCGAAATGTTCGGGGAATCAGGTCGTCGACGCCAACCAGTTCGCCCACCGAACGAACCTTGTATTCGATCGAATCGATGACGATTCCGCGGTCGGGCCAGCGCTCGTTGAACGGCATGATTCGGTCGAGCTCCGGTGGCACCAGCGTCCCCATCGTGATCGACAGCCGCCAGGGGTCGCTCGGTACGATCTCGATCCCCTCGGCGTGCATGGCGTCGAGCATTTCGTCAAGCCGCGACGATGGCAACACGAACCGACCGAGGAGCCAGCGTTCGTCAGACCGGCGATAGACGTCGTACTGCCGGACGGCGTCGCGCATGCTGCACGTCGCGGGCGGAAAGAGCCCGGCGTAGTCGATGATCTCGGAAAAAGCGGCGCGCATCGTTCGCTCCTCGGGAGGACGAGCATGGGACGATGCGCAAATCTAAGGAGGGGAATCAACCGGAGATCAACAGTGGGCGGTGCTTCGACTTGATACGCCGGCGCTATTCGTTGGCGTACTCCAGCATCGGGACGCGCTTGAGCCGGGCCAGCGCCTGCGCACGAAGCTGGCAGACCCTCGACTCGGTGACCCCAAGCTCGGCGGCAATCTCCCGCAGCGGGCGCTCCTCGAAGTATGACCGCGACACGACCAGGCGCTCCCGCGCCGGGAGCCCCTCGACGGCCGCCCGGATCACGCCCCGCCGCTCGGCATGTTCGAGCGCGCCAAAGACTGCCTGCTCGCCGTCCTCGCCGACCTGGTCGGCGAGGACCCGGCCGTTGGGCTCGCTCTCGAGTGACACGGGCCCGGCATGAGCGGTGCGTTCCCGCCAGCGATGCAGCGTGGCGTCATCCACACCGAGATGCTCGGCAACCTCCCCCGCCGTCGGTGCCCGGCCGGTTCGCTGCTCGAGCTGCGCGACCGCCGAATCGAGGCGCCGCACGTGAGCCCGATCGGCCCGCGAGAGGGGATCGCGTGCCCGGAGTTCGTCGAGGATCGCGCCGCGGATTCGGCGCATCGCGAAGGTCGAGAACGCGAGGCCTCGATCAATATCGAATCCCTCCATTGCCTGCAGCAGCCCGAGCGATCCGGCGGACACGAGTTCCTCGAGTGCCACGGCGTCGCGAACCCTGGGGGCCACCTCGCGAGCGGCGTGGTGGACGAGGCCCAGGTATCGCCCGAGGAGCTCACGGCGCGCATCGGTATCGCCGTGGTCGCGCCAACTGTGCCAGAGCGCGTCGGTCGAGGTCTGTGTCTGCTGATGAGCGGGTGACATGAGTGGGGCGGTGCATCGCAAAGTTCAGTCCAGCAGTGGCGCTACAACTGGCTGAATCAGCCTCCGGCAATCCGGGCCGATCGCATTACCATTCCGGTCCGCGGGGCGAATGGCCTGAAGTTCAAGCGCCGTCACGAGATGTGAGTTGCAGCGACGTGGTGCAGGAGCGCATCACCCGCGCTTCGGTCCTCCGTGTGGGTCGTTCTCGACGCCGGGCACGGCGCAGCGGGTGCATCACGGCTCCTACAGGCGGGCTACTTCAATCTGGGCCCTTTCGCGCCAGCGACCGGTAATACTCTTCCACCATCGCGCGGTATTCCGGCGGGATCTGCGCCATCGCTCCCAGTGCCGGCGTGGAACTTCCATCACCGTTGAATTTGCGCCAGACGTTGAATTCAAAATCCTTGAGCCCGGCGATGATGGCGGCCTGCAGTTGATCGGCACGGCCGGGATTGGTCTCATCCTGGAGTCGCCGCAACTGGTCGATGGCACGATCGAGCGGGGCAACATCAACCCCTTGCTGGCTCAGCTGTTTCCGCAACGTTTCGGCATCCTGCTCGCGCACGGCGACTTCGCCACGAAACTGGCGCGGATCCCCGATGCCCCCGATGGCCGGCGACCCATCGGGCGCCCCGCCGCCGCCCCGCGTCATTCCATTCGGCGCGCCTGACTGGCCGCCCTGTCCCCGCTGTCCGCCCTGCCCGCCAGCTTGACTACCCTGTTGTCCGCCCTGCTGCCCCCCCTGTTGGCCGCCGGGTTGACTACCCTGCGGTCCGCCCTGCCGACCTCCTGTCTGGCTCCCCGACTGGCCAGGCTGTTGTCCGTTTTGCTGGCCACCCTGTTGGCCCGGCTGTCCGTTGGCGTGGGCCCCCGGTTGCCCCAACCCAGCCTTAGCCTGCTGTTGTCCTGGCTGTTGTCCTGAAGCCTGGCTCCCCGATTGCCCGGGACGGCTTCCCTGCTGCGCCGATTCTTGAGTCCCGGGCCTGTCGCTCAACGACGAGGGCTGATCTCCTCGTGGCCCCGTCGTCCGATCGCGCAGCGATTCAAGCCCGTTCACGAGATCGTGCGCCCGGTCGAGCGCCAGCGCCTCGAGCTGATCGCGCGGCGTGCCAATACTGCCGCTCCCAGCTGCAAGGCGCCGCGCGACGCTGTCGAGGGTTTCGCCGATCTCACGCTCGACCTCGCGCGAACGATCGGGGGAGTTGTCGCGCATCACGCCCTTCGAATAGTTGATCAGGTCAGAGAGCTGCCGGTTGGTGATTTCGTCGGCCGCTGACTGCGCAGCGGCCGCCGCCTTCGGTTGATCGTGCCGGCTCTGCAGCGCCTCCTTGCGGGCGTCATTTCCGAGCTGAGTCACGGCCCCGGCCAGCCCGTCCTTGCGTTGCTCGATGGCGGTCATCCGCTGCTCACGCTGATCGGGCGCGACACCTTGCATTCCGGCCACGTCGGATGCGATCTGTTGCTGCTCCTGGCCAAGTGCGCTGGCGCGCTTCGCCAGGTCCTGTATCCCCTGGCCTTCAGCAGATGTCTGCGCGCCGGCCAGGTTGCGGGCGGCGTCGCGCAGACGATCCAGTGCGGCTGCGCCCTGTGGCGTCGATCCAGCCGCGGCCTGACGCATCGCATCGGCCGCTTCCTGGAGTCGACGCGCCGCGTCGGCCAGTTCGGCGGAGTTCTGATCTCGCGAGAGCTTCTCCAGCTGGCGCGCCTGTTCCTCGGTCTGCCGGGCGAGATCGCGCTGGGATGACCCCATCGCCCCACCGGTGGCGGGTGCGGGAGGACGGATCAGCTGTTGCAGCCGCTGGTTGTCGCCAGCACCACCTTGTGCGCCCTGCTGCCCCGACTGTTGGCGTCCGCCCTGTGCTCCTTGTCGCGTACCGGACTGGCCACCTCCTTGTTGACCGCCTCCGGATTGTCCGCCTCCTTGTTGCCCGCCACCAGACTGGCCGCCGCTCTGCTGCCCGCTGCCGCGCTGACCACCGTTCTGCTGCCCGCGCCCCGCGTTACCGTCCTGCGCCGCAAGCCGTTGCTGCAGATCGTCGACTGCCCGCTGCTGTCGTTCGTTCGCCTGTTGCTGCCGCGCGGCGAGTTCCTTCAACTTCTCCTGCACCGAATCGATCGCCTGCTGCGCCGCGTTCGACGCCTCTGTCCGGGGCGTCTCGTACTGATTCTTGAGCTTGTCGGTCTGCAGCTCGAAGAGATCCGCCAGGTCCTGCGGATTCGAATTCCCCCCGCCGCCGCCACCACCACCGCCGCCCCGTTGCACCGTGATGTCGCGGAAGGCATCGTCGGCCGCCTGCAGGTGCTGCAACGCCTGTTCCTGCGCCGGAATCGCGTCACTCATGACATGCCTGCCAAGACCATCCTCGGCAGGCTTCATCGCCGTGGCGGCACTGTCGAGTTCCGCCTGGACAAAGACGAAGAGGGTGTCTTCGCTGGTAATCCCGCGGGCCGTGATCTCGACCGCAAGGCTCGACACGTCGGCGCGCAGCTTTCCTTGGGCGATGGCGAGCGTGGTCGCATTCGCCCGCCGATCCCGATCGCTGGTCCGGGCACTGTCACGCTGCCAGTTGAACGTCCCCGCGACGATCTGGCGCTGGCGTTCGGTGAGCTTCCCCGGATTCGTGGCGCCCCCTCCGCCTCCCCCGCCTCCCCCGCCTCCCCCACTGTTGTCGTCCGCACTGTGATAGTTGAGGTCGTATGGACGCACTTCCATGAAGTAGATATCGCTTGACGCGGTGTTTCCTGCGCCATCGCGAGCGGTGGCGTGATACGCGATCAGGTCACCAGTGTGCAGCGAGTAATCCTCAAGCAGCAACGTGTGGACGGCATCGAAGTCGATGCGACTGTGATGGGTGCTGTCCGAAAGAGGGATTACGTGGTCCGCGCCACCATTGACCGCGTAGTGGAGTTCGACCGACTTGACGCCGTAATCATCTGAGGCTCGAACCGAGAGCGGCACTTCCTCGACCGAAGTCACCCGGGTGTCACGGCCGGGTTTCTCGATCCGAATGGTAGGCGGATGATCCACCAGCGCTTCGACCGAGTGCTGCACCGTTCCCGGCACCTGGGTCCCGTTGGGTGCCACGAGATCCACCCGGTAGAAGCCCTCGTGCGCCACCCGGAATGAACCAGCGAGGCCACCGTCAGCGGCGCGAATCAACGGCACCGTGCTGCCATCGTCGAAATGCAGGGCACCGCCGCTCACGGGGAGAGTCGGTGTCACGTGCACGAGGGCCAACGTCCCGGTCACGGCCACGACATCGCCACCGTTGTCGATCTTCTGCACCGGGAGACCGGTGTACGCAGGATAGTGCAGTTCGACGGACAGCTGCTTCACCGTGGGAAGATCGGTGACCGTGATGTGATACTGAGGCGAGCGGAGCCCGCCGGCCTCGACGTAGTAGATCGTAGTGCGATTGATATCGAAGAGCCGTGCGACGAAGCCGCTGGTGGTCGAGTCGTTGACCATCGCGATTCGGGTCCACTGGTCGGAGCTGTCGGTCCGCACCACAAGTTCGGCCGAAATCTGGGGCAGCGAATGCACGGCGGCGCGGATGTCGAGCGCGGCACCGCGCGGAACTGAAATGTTGCCCGGAGCCACCGACAGCGCCGGAATCGGGATCGCGGCCGCGCGTGACCACGGCACGAAGAGAATCCTGGCCATCTCGCGCACGGCGGTGGGACCAAGAACGACGAGCAGGGCACCCGCGACCCCCAGCGCCGCCAGCCGTGCGACAGCACGCCGCGCGCGGGGGCGCTCGATTGCCGCACCGCGTTCGAGCTTGTCGACCGCATCGAGCGCCCGGTCGATCACACGGGCCGAGAGCGCCGAGGATTTTCCTTGCGCGCTGGCTTCGTGCAATTGAAAGACGGCGCTGAGAAAAAGCTGGCGGAGCTCGGGCGCCTGCTCCTCGATGTACAGCGCGACTTGTTCGTCGGTGGGACGCCTGAGCGCCGGGACAATCATCCAGCGGATCACCGTCACAGCGAGGACGAGATATCCGATGACTCGCGCAGCTACGACAATCATCGTCGCGGACGACAGCGTGGATCGCAGTCCGAGTCCGACGAGCAGCGCCCCGATCGCGGCCGCGACGACGATCGGAATCCCCTCGACGACCCGTCGACGCCGCCAGTGCCCGCGGATCGTTGCGACGGCGCGCCGAAGTTCATCGTCGCGCGGCGTCCGTTGATCCGGTTGAGCGAGGTCACTCATCGTCCGCTCCTCTCCGATGCGGGGACCGCCACCCTCGCGGCGGTCCCGCGCCATCCCGTGCTTGTCATCACCATCTCGCCCAGCAGGGCGATCGCGGCCAGTATCAGTAATAGACGCCAGATCCGCTGTCGCCGTTCCGCCTCGGCGAGCGACGCTGCTCCCAGCACCGACGCCTTGATCGAATCCTGACCGACGCCGAGGAGAACGTCGCCAGCCGGCATCGCGCCGAGGTCCGATTCCCGCGCCGTCGGGTTGACGGCGAGCACCCGCAGCGGATCGCCTGATGGACTTCCGTCATAAATCGTGTAGAACCCGGCTTCAGCGAGCGTGATAGCATCGGCGCGTTGACGACCCTCGGGCCGGATCAGTTGCTGCGACGGCGTCCGGATAACCGGATTCCGCGCCGACGGCGGCAGGAGCCACGCGTCCCCGACCGTGTGCCAGAGCGGTGCCGCCGCATTCCCCGCCGCATACAGCACCAGGCCCCGGAGGAATGGAAGGTAGGTCGGCTGCAACGGGAAATCGCCCGACGTTACATCGAGCGGCATGGCGGTGAGAAGAACACGTCCGGAACCCTCCTGCCGCTCGACCAGCGCCGGAAGACCATCATCGAATCGGGCAACGATCTGCGCGTCGGCGCCGGGGATGAGCCTCGGATATCGAAAGAATCGTGCGGTCCCGAGCGGGGCTGCGCCGCCGGCACGAAACGGGGCGAAGACCGGATGGTCGAGTGCCGTTGCGCCGAGTACGGCGCCCCGATCACTGGTACGATCGACCATTCCGCGCGCCACTGCCGGGAGTATACTCGCGGCCGAGCCACGCCCGGCGAGCCGCGGCCCGGCTGCCACGATGAGGCCGCCCCCGTCGTGCACCCATCCGGCTAGCGCCGATCCGGTCGAGCCACCAGGCATCGGGACATCGTAGAGGAGAACGGCGAGTGCATCACGAAGTGCACCGGCATCGATCGTCGCCGGCGCTCGCCGTTCGATCCGGATCGCCGGGTCACTTCCCGTCTCAAGCGCGCGCTGCAGGTAGAGCGTCTCGTCGGGAGGGAGATCGGGTGGGGTCGCAACGATCACCCGGCGCGTGACGTGCGCCGGTACCACGGCCGCGAACTGATCATCGGCGGGAAGCGAGTCGTGATCCATGCTCGCCACGAGCCGGACTTCCCCCACCGGCAGCGGAACCGGGTCGAAGGCGACCGCGATCGTTCCGTCGCGAGGCAAGGTCGCCGCGCGGGTGGCCGACGTCCTGCCATTCATCGTCAGGATCAGATGCACGGTGCGCGGGGCGGCCAGCGCATGAGTCGCGATCTGCGCCGACACCACCAATCGATCTCGCGTGGTGTCCGATCCGGCAAGGCGGTGCACATCGATTCCGGTCACCACGCTGTTGCCGTGCGGCTTGGGTGATGCATTCACCGCTCGCACCGTGACCGCCGGAGGAAGCGTCAGTCCTGTCATCCCGCTGGCACCGCTCCGCTGCAGGTCGGTCACGGCTAGGATTTCGCCGCCGGTCGCGTCGGCCTCCTTGACGAGCACCTCACGAGCCGCACGAATCCCAGCACCGAACCGGGTGCCCCCGGCGCCGGGACGAAGTCGCGCCACGGCGGCCAGCGCCGCCGGATGATCGAGGGTAAGTGGCTGTTCGACACTCGCTTCGTCGTCGAAGGCAACGACGGCCACGCGGTCGCCGGGCGCAAGTCCGTTGATGATGGCGCGCGCCGAATCGAGCGCGGCGTGCCAGACCGCGAGATGTCCCATGCTCATGGATCGGTCCACCAGCACGACCACTCGGCGCGTTCCGCGGGCCGGTTTCGCGTCGGGTTTCGGGCGCACCACCGGCCGCGCGAACGCGAGTACCGCGAGTGCGATGATGACGCTTCGCAGGAGAAGGAGCGGAATGTCGGTGATCCGGCGGCGCCGCGCCGTCGTGATCGTCACCCGCTGCAGGAACATCAGCGACGGAAAGCGCATCGGCCGCTCGCGCTCGCGTCGTCGCAAGTGGAGTACCAGCGGCACAGCCAGGGCAGCCAGGCCCGCCAACGCAATCGGCACGAGGAAGAGGAGCGGCATCAGCGAACCTGGCTCCCCATCAGGCGGCGATCGAGGAACGTCCGCAGCGCAGCGTCGAGCGGCTGATCGGTCTCGCTCACCGCATAATCGATGTTCTCGCGTCCGAATTCGCGCAGCAGCGTCCGCCGGTGTTCCTCGAAGATCTCCTGGTACTCACGGCGCAGATCGTCGGGACGGAGTGGCATCCGCACTCCCGATTCGGAGTCCTCGAAATTTCCAGGGACCGTCCACGGGAGGTCGCGCTCACCCGGATCGATGATGTGGAAGACGAGGACGTCGTTGCCGCGCGATCGCATCCCGCCAAGCGCCCGGCGAAGAATCGCAGGATCCTCGTAGCAGTCGGACACCAGCACCACGATCCCTGATCGGCCACGCAGCTGCGCCACGCGCTCGAGCATCGCGGGAATCTGCCCCGCACCCTTGGCCTTCACCCGCCCCAGTGTGTGCAGCAGGAGCTGGAGATGTCGGGTCGACGGCGGCACGATATCCAGAATGTCGCCCGCAACGGTTACCAGTCCGACGCGATCGCCCTGCCGTTGCGCCAGCCACGCCAGCGACGCCGTGAGAAAGCGGGCGTAGTCGAACTTTGTGTATGCGCTCGTGCCGTAGTCCATCGATGCCGACGCATCGAGCGCGAACACGACATCGGCGTTGGTGTCGGCTTCATAGGTCTTGAGATAGAAGCGATCGGTTCGTCCATAGACGCGCCAGTCGATCCGTCGGAGATCGTCACCGGGTTGGTAGGGTCGATGCTCGGCGAAATCGAGCGACAGCCCGGCGCGCGACGAACGGTGCAATCCGTGGAGGAAGCCGTCGACCACGCTCCGCGCGAGCAGGGCGAGATCGCCGATCTGCGCCAGGACGAGCGGATCGATGAACGATTCGGGGGCGCTCCCGCTCACGCCACCCTCACAGTCCCGACTTGGGCAGCGGCACGGTCTCGATGAGCCGCTCGGTCAGCTGATCGGTGGTCACCCGCTCCGACTGCGCCTGGAAGTTGCGCAGCAGACGGTGGCGAAGCACCGGCTTGGCAAGGGCGCGGATATCGTCGAACGTCACATGCGCACGGCCCTGCAGCAACGCCCGCGCCTTGCCCCCGAGAATCAGCGCCTGGGCCGCGCGAACGCTGGCACCGTAGGCGAGCCACTGACGCACGAAATCAGGCGCGCCATCACCCGGGCGCGTTGCCCGCACCAGCTTCACCGCGTAGCGCACCACGGCATCGGCCACCGGGACGCGGCGCACCACCTGCTGGAAGGCAATGATTTCATCCCGGCTGATGACCGGAACGATCGCCTCCGGAGGAACGGTAGTCGTCGAACGGACCACCATCACCTCGTCGTCCTCCGGCGAATACTCCATCACCACCTCGAACATGAAGCGGTCGAGCTGCGCCTCGGGGAGCGGGTACGTCCCTTCGAGTTCGATCGGGTTCTGCGTGGCAAAGACGAAGAACGGCGGCTCGAGCTGATAGGTCTTCCCCTGCACCGTGACACGCTTCTCCTGCATCGCCTCGAGCAGCGCCGACTGCGTCTTCGGCGGCGTCCGGTTGATCTCATCGGCGAGGACGACGTTGGCGAAGATCGGCCCGGCGAGGAACGAGAGCCGGCGATGTCCGGTGACCGGATCGTCCTGGATCATGTCCGTTCCGGTGACATCGGACGGCATCAGGTCCGGGGTGAACTGGATCCGCGAGAACGAAAGGTCGAGCGCCCGCGACAGCGAATGAATCAGCAACGTCTTGGCGAGTCCGGGGACGCCGACCACCAGGCAGTTGCCGCCGGCGAAGAGGGCGATCAGCGCCTGCTCCACCACCGCTTCCTGTCCGATGATCACTTTGCGCAATTCGGTCGCGATCCGGCCCCCTCCGGCGTGCAGCCGTTCGGCGAGCGCCGCGTCGTCGAGCCGGTCGAGCTGGGAGGGAGGAGAGGTCAATGTCACGCGCATTCCTTTCCGGTCAGATGTGGCCGCCCTGGATTTCCAGGAGCAGCGATTGCGCCTTCTCGAACGCCGGAGCTTGTTCCAGTACCTGGAGGATCTCGCGACGAGCGCCGTCCTTGTCGCCCGACCGCAGCAGCACGCGCGCCAGCTGATAGCGCGCCTCCAGGCTGTCCGACGCGCCAAGCGCCAGGATAGCCCGCCGCTCGACCGCGGCGCCCGGGAAATCTCCCAGCTGTTCGCTCAGGTCGGCGATGCGGGCGTGCAGAGCCTCGTCGTACGGGGTGATCCACTGCTGTCGCTCCAGCGCCGCGAGCGCCCCGGCCGAGTCGCGGGTCTGCAATCGCAATGTCGCCTCGACGTCGTTTGCGTCCGGAGCGGTCTCGTCGTTCATCGTCACGGCGTGCACTTCGGCAATGGCGCCCGCGAGATCACCCTTATCGCGATCGTAGTGGCCGAGATACCATGCCGGACTGTCGACGCCAGCGTCGTCGGGGAAGAGTCGCTGGGTTGCAAGAAATACTGCGCGGGCCGAATCCTTCGAACCCGCATCCATCAGCTCGCGTCCCGACTTGATCAGCGCGATGTACTTCCCAGTCGGCGGGGTCATTCCGTCGGAGGAATCGATCGCCGCGAGCGGGATGGCGTAGCGGGTCCGGACCCAGGCATCAAAATGCGCATCGAACTCCGCCGGTGTCATCTTCAAGACCCGCTGCAGCACGCCCGGCGTGTCGAGACCTTCACCCCAACCTTTGAGCATCGCGCGAATCGCCGTGATGCCATCTTCGTCTTCGATCATTTCGCAGACGAGCGATGCCTCGAAGTAGCTCATGCCGATTTCCGCCGGGAACTTCGACCGCACCAGCCCCTCGTTGATCGCTGTCGCCCGCGGAAGCGCTCCTCCCTTGTACGCTGCGAGGAATTCAGCAGAGACCCGCGCTCCCCAGCCATGCCCTGCCCGGCGCTCCTCCACAACCGAGAGTCCTTCCGAGAACCATCGCGGCATCCGGTTCCCCGAGAGGCCGAGGGTGAAGGTGTGTGCCAGCTCGTGCCACGCCGTCGACCCGTAATTGAGTTCGCCGGTCTCCCGGGAGCGAGGCGAATCGAGGATCAGCACCGGCCCGAAACTCACGCCCAGGGCGCCGAGTCCTGTCAGCCCGATGGTGCGAACCGAAAAATCTGCGTGTCGTCCGTAGAGCTCGACGCGAATCGGTGCCGGCGGCGAATAGCCGTAGCGCACGGCAAAGGTGTCGTATGCTGTTTCGAGGAGTGGGCCGAGGTAGAGCACCAGGTAATCGGCCTCATCGGCGGGAGCGACGAACTGGAAGCGACCGGCGCGAATCGTCTTGAACGATCGGAGATTGTCGAGCAGGTCGAGGGTGTTCTTGTGCCACAGGTTGTACGGATCGATCGCAAACGAACGCTCCAGATTCGCGCGCCCGTCGCTCATTTCGCCAAGCCGCAACTGGTTGTCCGCAAGTATTCCGAGGGCGCGTGCCGATGTCGAATCGATCCGGACCGCGTGCAGCGCCATCGCAGCGGCCTCGGCATATCGCCGTTGCTGGGCGACGGCATCGGCCACATCGGCGTAGAAGGTGGCACCCTGCGGCTCGATGCGCGCGGCGGCAGCAGCGGCGGCGTGCCAGCGCGTCGAATCTCCGCGCAGCCAGGCTACGGTGCCCAGCACCGCCCAGGCATCGACCGCCGCCGAATCGAGCGCCAGCGCATCCGATGCGGCGATCGTCGCCGAATCGTACGCCTCAGCGGCGAGGTGGAGCTGCGCGAGAAGGACGTGAGTCGGCGCGAGCGCCGCGTCAGCGGCGAGCGCCCTGCGCGCCCGGGCGGTCGCGTCCGCATCGCCATTGAATGCCGCCTCGCGCGCCAATCCCAACAGGGCGTGGGGTTCATTCGGTGCCAGCGTCAGAACCTCGTGATAACTTTGCTCGGCATCCGGTGCGTTGTACTTGTCGAGGAGGAGATCGGCGGCGCGGATCCGGGACTCGATGTTGCCACTGTCGAGAGCCGTGGCACGATCGAAGGCCTGCAATGCGTCATGGAACGCTTGCGCGTCACGCCTCCCGAGCACGACGTACGCGCGGCCGGCGGCGATGATGTCGGCGGCATTCCAGAGACTGCCGTCGGCGGCGTATGCCGCGGCGACGGCGGTGGCCTGGCTGCTGGCTTCAGTCCAGTCGCCGCGTCGCAAGGCCACTTCGGCGAGGGCAGCTTCAGCGGTGAGGTATCCGGGCGCCCGCGATGCAATTGCGCTCTTCGCGAGTTCCACCGCCTGGTCGACCTTGCCGACGTTGATGAGCGAATCGACACGTCCCGTCGTGATCCCGACGGCGCTCGTCTTCTGAGCAGGTAGCGCCTGACGTTGCTGCGCCAGCGCGCGCCCGGCCACGAGCGATCCGAGCAGAGCCACGCAGACCAGCGAACGCGTCACGGCTTGGCTCCTCCCTGAAGCTGACGGATCGCCTGCGTTTTCGCCGCGATCTGCAGCAGCAGGTCTTCGAGCGTTTTCGAATAGGCGGTGGAATCCATCGTGGCCTTCGCGCGCCGCAGCGAGTCGACGCGCGCTTCGAGTATCCGGCGTGCTCCCACCAGGGCGATCACCCTTGGGTCGGCGCTCGCCGCCTCGCCGCCGAACGCGATCCCCGCCGCGATGCCGCTGCTGTCGACCAGCGTCGGATGCTCCGTCTGCATCCGGTTGGTCGATTCATACGCCTTGGCGACCTGATCCCGGGCCCAGGTGAACGCCTCGGCGACCGATACCCGGCCATTCTTGTCGGCGTCGGCGTCGGCCGAGGTGAGCGCCTTGGCGAAGAAGTCACCGAAGATGGATGCGTTCCGTTCCATCGCGGTGCGGGTCGACGTGATGATCACGCGATTCGGTCCGGCGAGGACCGCGGCAAAATCGCCACTCGCGGTCGCTGTATTGGCGAATACGATAGTGGCCCGGTCCAGTGGCTTGAGCCACCCGGCGTAGTCGTTGGCCGTGGGATCTGGCCCCGGAAGATTGACACTCGACTCGCCCATTTCACCGCTGCCATGACCGATCAGGACGACCAGCACCACGTCACCCGGCACGACCCGCCGGGCGATCGCGGCAAACGAGGCCTCGACATTCTCGCGCGTCGACTTGCCGCTGATCCGCTTGTCCGCCGCGGGATCCTCGGCGAGGTAGACGAGATTCGAATCGGCCACGTGCCACTGTGCTCGCGCCATATCGTCGATCGCACCGGCCTCGGACGCGAATTCGCGGGCAAACTGGGCTTCACCGGAAAGACCGCTGATCAGCAGCACGCGCGTCGTGCCTCCCTGGGCCCCAAGAGCGACCGGCGCCATGGTGGCGACCAGAACGGACCACCAGACGCGCGTCACGCCAGCCCTCGCCAGCGCCGCCACGACCAGTCGGCGCCGAGAAGGATCAGCAGGAGGATGAGCACCGCCGGCATGTCCCAGAGATCGCGCGATTCGTGCGCGGTGATTCCGCTCTCGGTGAGGACGACGTCGTCGGGGAGCTGCGCGATCGCGTCGAGCGGATAGTACTTGCCCCCGGTTTCACTGGCGATGCGCTTGAGCAACGGCGTGCGCAGCTCGGCATGATCCATGTCGGCGCCGCGCGAATCGGCCAGCATCGCCCCGGGAGGCGCCCGCATCGAATCGGCGCCGCGCACCGCGACAACGTCGAACCGGTACATCCCCTGCTCCGTGGCGACGAAGCGACCCGAGTACGTCCCGTCCTGCAGGAGGGTGCGATCGAGGGGGACCGCGAACTCCTCGCCCGCGGGTGAGGTCACATCCGCCGTCACCCCGGCATCGTTCACGTCCATATATATGGAGTCGACGACTCGCGCCCTGAGCTCGACCGGCTCGCCCGGACCAACGCGATCAGGGACGGCTGCTACCTCCACCCGCTCCGGAACCTGATCAAGATCCCAGCGCACCAGTTGTCGCCAGAACGTCTCGTACGTCCGGTCGTCGACCGGCGTATCGGGATTCATCTTCCAGGTCCAGGTGTCCTGCACGCCGAGCACCGATGCGACGCCACGTCCGTAGCGCTGCATGACAAGCACCGGCCGCGTGGCACCCTTCGAATTGCGGCCCTCGAGGAGGGTTTCCGCACCGGCGCGAAGATCGCCCAGCTGATTCACTGCCGTGAGCGCTGGAAGAGAGTCCCAACGCGCCGCGTTCTGCGCCGGTGTTGCGCCGAGCTGCAGCGCCGGATGCACCAGGCCGGCCGCGGTCGGCTCGATCTTGAGCGTTGCCATCAGCGTATCGGCGGACGACCGTCCCCCGTGCTCAAGCGTGACCGGCAGTACGTCGGCGACCGGCGTCCCGGCGTAGCCTCCCTCTGCCAGCGCATCGCGCCCACCGAGGGCAATGAGCGTGCCGCCGCGCCGGTCGACGAAATCGGCGATCATCCGCAACTGGTCGCCGGAGAAAAACGACGCTTCGATGTCGCCGAGAATGAGCCCGCGGTACTTGAAAAGTTCCTCGCGCCGGGTCGGGAAGCCACCGAGCAGGTCGAACGAATCGGCGACGTTGATCCGGAGAAACTTTCCCTTGGCGCTCCGGAGCAACCCGACCAGCCGCACGCTGCTGTCACCTTCGAACCCTCGCCTGAGAAAGGCGAATTCCGGGCGCGGCTCACCTTCGAGATAGAGGACGCGCTCGATGGGAGAACGAACCCGGATCAGCGATTGCGCCTCGTTGTTCTCCGTGATCAGTTCGCCGGGCAGCGCCGACACCCGGACCGTGATGACGTGTGTTCCGACGTCGAGCGGCGGAATCCTGATCGGGAGCTGCACCACATCGCGTCCTGACGGAAGGGTCAGCGGTGTCGTCGCCACGATGTGACCGTCGGATTCGGCGGTCACCAGGACCGAATCGCCCTTGACGCCGCGCATTCCGATCGTCGCCTTGACCAGGACGCCCGAGCCCTTGAGCGTCGTCGAGGGAACATCGAGGCGTTCCACCGAGACGTCGCGTCCAAAGCGTTCTCGGCCTACACCCACGGTGTAAACCGGGATGTGGCGTGCGCGAAGCCCGACCAGTGCCGTCGAGAGGTCACCCGCGCCATTGTCGGCACCGTCGCTCACGACCACAACGCCGGCAACGGGAACGTCGGCGAGTTCGTCGCGCGTCGATTGCAGCGCCGCGGCAATGTCAGTCCGGGCCCCAGTCCCGTTGAGCGCCGAGACATTGGTGAGCGACCCGGCGTCGGCGCCAAAGCGGAAGAGGCGAAGGGCGAACTTGTCAGAAAGGCGTTTGACGAGCGCCGTCGAGTCGGCGAAGGCGTGTTGCTCCGCGCCCAGACGCGTCTCCGAACCGACGTCGGGAATCCGCATGCTTCGTGAATCGTCGAAGACGACGGCGAGGACGTTCCGCTCCGGAACCGCGCTCGTCAACGCCAGTGCCGGACGCAACAGGCATCCGGCAAGCACGAGGAAGCAGGCAACCCGGAGTCCGCCCAGGACGATGCGATCGACGCCACGCGTCCCCCGGATGGCGTGCGCCGCCAGCCCCACCACCGCCACGACCAATGCCACAGCCACGAGCAGCACCACGATCGGAACGACCGGGGCCAAGACCAATTCGCCGCGCTGGAACACACGCGGCGGGTACTTGAAGAGGAATGTGAAGAGCTGCTGGGGGATCGAATTCACGACGATTCCGGCATTGGGACTCGGGTCGGCGCTGGGCCACTGTTACCGGCACCGGGCCCGACATGGGGAAGGTTCCGGACAACTGAATGGTAACCCTACGCGATCTGCAGGCGGGACGTTGCTGACACCGATTGCTGGAGCGGGTGGCGGCGGGTGCTGCGGGGCGCTATTCGCTCCGCATCACGCTCGCCGGCGAGACCCGGACCGCGTGAAGCGCCGGAATTGCGCTCCCAGCCACGACCATCACGGTGCAGAGGACCATTGCCGTGATGAACGTCGGTGCATCGAGCGGTTCCACCCCCGCGAGAATGCTCGACATGACCCGCCCGGCGGCATATCCGGCGAACGCGCCCGGAATGATCCCGCCAATCGCGAGCCATCCTCCCTGCGCCAGAATCATTCTGATGATCTGGCCCGGCTCGGCACCGAGGGCCATCCGGACCGCCATCTCCTGCCGCCGCTGCGAGACGGCAAAGGCGAGCAGGCCGTGGAGTCCGATCCCGGCGAGAAGGAATGCAATCGCGGCAAAGGCGACGAGGACCTGGACCTGCACCGCGCGTGACTCACTCTGGCTCGCGACGATCGCGCTGAGCGGCTGCACATCGGTGACCGACTGCTCAGGATCGACTTGACGAATGATCCGGCGAACCGCCGGAACCAGTGCCGCCGGCGGCAGCGTCGATCGAATCGCCACGTCCTTCGGCGCGTAGAACATGAGAAAACTGTCCTGCACCTGCTGGTACGGGAGATACACCTGCGGCTCGGCGTCACGTTCGGGTCCGCGGACCCGGACGTTGTTCGCCACGCCAACGACGGTGCGGTCGACAAATGCAATGTTGAACCGCTGCCCGATCGGATCTCGACCGGGCCAGAGCGCGTGCGCAAACGATTCGCTCACCACGGCCGTTGCGGGCGCCGCGTGGGTGTCGCCGTCAGTGACACCGCGGCCGCGTTCGAGGCGGATGCGCATGGCATCGAAATATCCCGGAGTGACGTAGCGCAACGATGCCTGATGGGTAATCGTGTCTGGCGGAGCGCTGGCCCGCCAGATTCCTCCGCCCATCTTCATCGGCAGGAACGAGGTGTATCCCGCCGCCGCGACACCGGGAAGTGCACGAATCCGTCCGAGAACCTCTCGATAGAATTCGTCGCGGCGATCGACCTGCCAGTAGCGGTACAGCGGCAGTTCGGTCCGCAGCGTGAGGACGTTGTCCTGTCGAAAACCAGGATCGATGGCGCGCACCCGCAGCATCGCCCGAAGCAGCAGTCCGGCCGACACGAGGAGGACGACCGACGCCGCGACTTCGACGATGACCAGCGCCGCGCGCAGTCGCGATCGACGCCCACCTCCGCTGCGGACGTCGTCACGCAGTCCGTCGAACGACGATCCTCGACCGGTTCGCACTGCCGGTACAACGCCGAAGCCGATTCCTGTCGCGACTGAGAGGAGCGCCGCGGCGGCGAGGACATGGAGATCGACCGTCGGCAGCTGCGCCATCGGCAACGAATCGGGAACCAGCTGATTGAGAAGCGGTAACGCCACGAACGCGATACCGACGCCGAGCGTTCCGCCCGCGATCGCCAGCATCAGGCTTTCGGTGAGGAGCTGGCGTATGAGCCTCTCTCGCCCGGCGCCGAGTGCGGCGCGAACCGCGATCTCGCGGCGGCGCGCCAGCGCGCGCACCAGCAGGAGCGATGCGAGGTTGGCGCAGGTGATCAGCAGGACACAGAGCGCGGCACCGCACAGCGCCTCGAGGAGGGCGCGATTCCTGGAAGGCGAAGACACCGCGTAGGCGTCCCGCAGCGACATCACATTCGCGGTGACCGACGCATCCGGCTGCGGATAGAGTCGCGCCAGGTCCGCCGTCACCCGGTCCATGTCCCGCTGCGCCTGTACGGCCGTGCGCCCTGCCTTGAGTCGCGCCACGACGTAGAACCAGCTGTTGCTCCGGTCGGTGTCCGCAGCCTCGGCGACATTCATCGGCGCCCAGAGGCGCACGCTGCGATCGGGAAAGACGAATGACTTCGGCATCACGCCGGTGACGCTGACCGGCTTGCCGTTGATGCTGACCGCCCGGCCCACCACGTGCGGATCGCCGCCAAAGTCGTCCTGCCAGATTCCGTAACTCAGGAGCACCACCGGGGCGCCGGATGCAACCTCGTCCGCCGTTGGAAGGCGTCCCAGGGTCGGCGCCGCGCCGAGCATGTCGAGGAGCGGACCGTTGACCGACGCGACCCCGACCTGATCGGGAACCGCGCCCCCCAGGATCGACCACGACTGCAGGTTGTACGCGCCGATCTCGTCGAATGACTGCGACGCTCGTGCCCAGTCGCGATAGTTGGGCGGCGATGGCTGCATCATCGAGTAGTGGGGGACGCGTTCCCAGATCGTGACGAGCCGGTCGGCCTGGGGAAACGGCAGCGGCCTCAAGAAGACGTAGTCGGCAACCGAAAAGGCGGCGGCGTTGGCACCGACGCCGAGGGCGATGACAAGGATGGCAGTCACGGCGAACGACGGAGCGTGACTGAGCGAGCGGAATCCCTGTCGAACGTCTTGCCGCAGCAGATCCCAATGCACCACGATGGCGTTGCTGGCCACATCGACGACCGTTTCGATCCAGCACCATGCCAGCCGGCCTGCGCCATGCGTTCTGGCGCGCCGTTCGGCGAAGAGCGTCGCGAACTCACCGCCGTATTCGTTGCGGAACGACGCGGGATACAAGTGCAGGAGAAGGCGGTAGAACCACATCACGCACCTTCCGTGGTCAATCCCTGCAGTCGTGCCATGCGGACCAGGCCGAGAAGGCGCCGCGCTTCCGCCCGCGCCACCCGGGTGCCAAACGGCGTGATCGCGTAATAGCGGCGGCGCTCATCGTCGAACCTGGGCGCCGGACGGGTCGCGGTTTCGCGAAGGAGCCCGTCCTCAAGCATCCGTTGAATCGAGCGGTAGAGGGTTCCGGGGCTCAGTCTGACGTCGCCCTTGGTCCGTTCGGCAACGTCCTGGATGATGGCGTATCCGTGCAACTCCCCCGGGGCGACGGCCATGAGGATCTGGAACATGGCCGGTGGAAGCGGGAGGAGGCGATCGATCGCGGCATCGTTGGTCATCGGGTGAATATATCCACGGTGGATATATCGGCAATGGGTATAAAGAGAGAAGAGAGAAGAGAGAAGAGAGAAGTCTCCAACCTCGTCTCTCGTCTCTCGTCTCTCGTCTCTCGTCTACCGCCGGTCAATTCGATACACCGCCCAGATATGGGTCCGCTCTTTCCAGTGGGTCACATCCGATCGCAGCATCCACGCAGCGACCGATCGATGGACCAGCGTGAGACGATATCCCGGAGCGCTGGGCTGAAGCACGCCGTTGGCGGGGATCAGCAGATCGCCGTCCCGCGGGTGATAGCGACTGGAGTCGCCGAGAGCGGCCGCGGTGTCGATCCGAACCACGGCGATCTGCGGCGCGCGGTAGAAGTGCAGCTGCAGCACATCGTAATCGTACGGACTGTTACCCTGGACGTAGAGGGTGGTCGGCCGGTGCTCGGAATAGCCATAGAGGAAACGCCAGGTCGTCACCCCGGTCGAAGCCGCCTGGGTGCCGGCAAAGAGCAGGGCCACGATGTCGATCACGGCAAGCACGCCGAATGTGACCCGCATCGCCAGGCCGGTGCCGAGTCGTGGTCTGATCCTCTGCCACCCGACGACGACAAGGAAGAGGAACGGAAACGCCATCGGAAAGAGAAAGCGGAGTTCCTTGTGACCAACGACCACATGGCCGACGAGGAAGACGACAAATGCCCAGGTGATGACGTGATCCCTTGCCCGACAGGCTCCGATCATCGCAAGCACCAGGAGAACGGCGGCAATCGGCGGGATCGCGTGCATGAGGAACTGCGGCAGATACCACCACCACGGCGAAACGCCGAAGGCGGCTGCCTTCCCCTGGATGATGTTCGACGCGAAGTAGGTCCACGGCGTGAAGACGGGGTTGCCGTAGAACCACCAGTCGACGGCAGAACCCAGCGCTATCGCCGCGAGCCCCCCGGCACCGAGCGCGGCCAGCCGCGCGGTACCGATCCGCCCGCGGAACAGCAGCCACGCGCCGACACCGACGAGCGCGAATCCCATCTGGAAACGGAAGACAAACGACAGTCCGAGAAACAGGCCGGCGACGGCACACGAGGTGATCGTGGCGGTGTCGCGGCGATCCCGATCGAGCGGGAGGAATGAGAGACCTGCGAGAAATGCGAGCGCCGACCAGTTCTCGGACGAAAAGCGCACGCTCAGATACGGCATGAACCAGACGAGAATTGCTGCGCCGAACAGAATGCGGGCCATGCGGTCGCCGCCCAGCGATCCCGAAAGTCGGGCCGCGATCCGCGCAAAGACCAGCACCGCCAGCCAGCCACTCAGCAACCGCAACAGCAGCGCCCATGAGAAGGGGCTCGTGATCCCTGCGGCACGTGCCGCGCGGATCACGCCAACGGCGATCGCCGGCTGAAGAGTCGGGCGGATCTGCGACCGGAATTCCCAGGGAAGATCGGCGGCAGGAGTCTGGCCCAGCTTGTAGTTGGCGAACTCCAGAAGCTGAAAGTGTTCGTCTGCGTGGTAAAACCCTTCGCTGCGGACGGCGACGAGGGTAAAGAGGGCGAGACCGAGCAGCACGAGCGTCGGGAATGTGAACCGTGGTGCCTTGATCAGAAGGCGCTCCAATGTGCATCGATGAATCGACGACCGCGTCGCGGAATGTATCCTCGTGGCCGACGACATCGCAGCGCTGCTAGCTTCCAGCCATGCGTCTGAGCGTTCTCGTCGGACTCGGTTGCGCCGCCTTTGGAGCCCCCCTCGCCGCACAGCGCGCGGGGACGGCGCCGACGATCGCGCCATCCAGCTGCGAGGGGACGCTCGACGGAACCGCGACGACGCAGTTCACCTGCAGCGCCTCGTTCGCGGCAAGGCCAGGGATGACGATCGGTGCGGTGGTACTGAACGGAATGGTCCGCAATCCTTCGCACCCGCTGATGGTCTCGGTCAGCGTCCTTTTCGGTGAGCAACTCGCCGCGGGCAGCTACACCGAGGGATCAACGACGGCGGTGCGCTCGTATTCGATCATGGCAGCAGAAGGGACGCGTCCCGCGTCCGCCTGGGTCGGAGCATCGGGGACGGGCGACGTCCCGTCTGCGGGGACCTTCCAGCTCACCATCAGCAGCGTGACGCCCGACACCGGGGTCGCGGGCCGGACGCGCTACGTCGCGCACGGAACGCTGGTCGCGACGCTGCCCGCCGCGCCGTCGAGCGCCAGCGCCAAGCCGGCGACGCTCAAGATCACGTTCTGAGCGAGCTGCTCGCGCGCCTGATGACCGGCGAGCGGAGTCCGCTCGTTACCGCTGCATCACCGGCAGCTGCTCGATCAAAGTGACAATGCCGTTGAGCGTGACGAGCTTGATGGCGGCCCCACCGCCATTGAAATCGCGATGCACCTTGCGCAGCTCGTTGTCCTGCAGTCCGAGGACGGGGTGGGTCTTCACCGGGATCGTGTCATTGCCGCCCTGCCAGCGTGAAAGCGCCATTGGCGCGTCGACGATCGTGCCCTGATGTGCCTCGGCGTCGAGGGTCGCGTGAATTGCCGCGGGAAACGTCAGTTCGATGTCGCCGTTGCGGGCGAGAATGTTGAGCGACGACTTGAGCGTCGACTCCTGCCCGAGACGGGTGGCCGTGAGAATGACCCGGACTGCACCGTCGCGGTTCTCGATTAGCGCCGGTCCAGTCGGGTGCACCACCGCCACAAATCCCTTTGTCATCGTGATCGCCAGCTGACCGGCAAAATCCTCGACCGAAACGCTCCCGCCTTCAACGTCGACCTGCAACGTTGGTAAATCCGCCGGTACGAGAACGATCACATTCTCCAGCCCGTTGTGCAGCTCCAGGGAGTCGGGCGCAACATGCAGTTCGTACGCGTCCCGTCCCGGCGCAGCGCGGTAAAGTGTTGCGGTATCGCTCGCCCATCTCCACGCGTGCAGTGCCTGAGGGATGTACCATGAGACGGAATCGACGGCGCCGGCAATGATACGAACGTAGACACCGCTCGTCGACACGTGCAGCGCCTGATTCGGCAAGTCCCTGCGCGCCACCGTCGACACGACGCCGCTGGAGTGACCGGCCATGCAGCGGAGATAGGCGACGGTCGTGGGCCCCAGATGACTGCAGTCCACCGCGTTGGCTGGCTGCTGAACGGCACGAGTCATCGCACACAACGCGCGCGCTGCGGCCGACTGACTGCAATCGAACGGCTTGGCTGGCTGTTGGGCGACGCCGCGCCGCGCCGCCATCGCAATCGCGATAAAGCTGATTAGCGCCACAACTAGACACTGTCTCATTGAACACCACCCTTCCATTGTATTGATCGCATCAGAGTCCCCCGCCCTGCTCGGCTTCACTTCGCACCGTGGGATCGAGATCACGTCGGCCGAGGAATCGCTCGACGATCTGCGCCCGCTCACCACCCGAGAGTCGCTGCAAATTCTGCAGCATTGCAGACTGCACGAATGGCGATCGCTCGGCGCCGAGCGAGCGCCGTGCCGCGTCGGCAAGCGATTGCGCGTTGGCGACGCGGCCGAGGGCGTCGGCGGCGGCGACGCGGACATTGGTATTGGGGTCGGTGAGCAGGGCGTGCGTCAGCGCCTCGACGACGCGATCATCGCGCAGGTTCGAATTGCCGGCCTGGTTCACCGCCTCGAAACGCCCCGGAGCCGGAAGATTCCTGAGCGCGTTGGTAAGCTCGGCGCGGAGGTCGGCGATCTCCGCCTCGCGACGGTTCCGGTCGACCCACCAGCCCGCGCCGAGCGCGATGAGGAGCGCCGCCGCGAGCGCAGCAAGGACCCACGGGCCGATTGGGCGGCCGGCCGACGCCTGCGCCTCGAGCCGGCGATGGAATGCAGCAGGCAGCCCGGGTGTGGGCGGAACATCAGGCAGGTGCCGCAGCGCCTGAAGGAGCTTCTCGTCGGCGTGGGACAGCGTGGGGTGATCGGTCATCTTGATTCTCCTGCGAGAGCGGACCATTTGCGTTTGAGCGCCGAGAGGGCCCGGTGCAGCCTGACCCGCGCCGCGCCTTCACTGCAGCCCAGAGCCAATGCGACGTCGCGATGTGATAACCCCTCTGTCCCGCGGAGGAGCAGGACTTCGCGGTGAGCAAACGGGAGAGCCGCGACGGCGCGGGCGAGCTGCTGGTGATCTTCGCCGGCGATCAACAGATCGAGGGTCGACGGATTGTTGTCAGCCCAGTCTGCGGGGTCGTCCGCCGAGTCACGGCGATGCCTGGCGAAATGGCTCGCGGCGAGGTTGCGGGCGATGCGAAAGAGCCAGGCGACAAAGTCCCGCGAGGTGTCGTAGCGAGCCCGATACTTGAGGACCCGGAGGAAGACCTCCTGGACGAGATCGTCGGCGGCGTCGCGGTCGCAGGTGAGGCGGGCGAGGAAGCCGTGGATACGGGGATGATGCCGGAGAAAGAGGATCTCCAGGGCGGCTGTCTTCCCGCCCTGCAGCGCTCGCATCAGATCGCGATCGGATTCCCCGGCGACAGCGTCCATTGCTGGTACACACCCTGGTCGAGGCGGATCGTTACCTGGGGCGATCTTGCACGACTCGAAATCCGATGTGGGATGGCGTCGGGCTGTGTGGAAAAACCCGGAGGAACTAGAGCTATTGACCTGATCTATTTTCTCGATGCGTTATTTCAACACTAAGTCTGTCAATGACTTCCGCGCGCAATCGCGAACGCGGATCAGCAGGCCGCGGCGACAGAATTCAACAACTCCTCAGCGCTCAACCGCCACGGCAAACAGCCACGCGGTGTTCCGGGTCTTCGATCCGTCCACTCCGTACCGACTGTAGATGTCGGTCAGTCCGGCGTCGTACCGGACCGAGGCGGAGAGTCTGCCTGACCGCACGCCGGCACCGGCGATGACTCCGAAGTCGAGCCAGTTCGGTTCGTCTTGCGGAATCTGGCCGAAGCCGGTGATGCAGCGCTCCACAGAGACCGTCCCGCCATTCCCCGGTGAGTTGGTCGCCTTGGCGCTGCACGCCGCCCGCACGGAGAACTCGGGACCGGCCGTCAGAAACGGATGGATCGATCGCGACAGCGTCGGCGCGTATCGATAAAGGAGCGGCGCCTCGATGTAGTGCAAACGAAAGTCGATCTGAACGTTGCCGCCAAACAGCAGCGACGCTCCCTTCGATACGTAAAGCAACTCCGGCGCAAATGCGAAAGACTGCCCCACCGGTGGCGCAACGCCAATCCCTGCCACGAACCCGACGAGACCGTGCTGCCCTTCGCTCGGTCCGCCGGTGAACCCCCAGTTCGATGACACGATCCCGCCGATCAGCGCGAGATGATCGTGGGCCGCCCGTTGTGCCGCAACCGGCGCGACCGCGGATACCGACGCCGCGACGAAGGCAAGCAGAGTCCCGCGACGTGGAGTCATGCCAATTCCTCATGAAAACTGGACCTGATGATTCCGCCGACGATGACGAGTACCGTAGTGGGGACGAGGACGAGCGACCACGATGAGCTCGACCAGGAACGAACCAAATGTACGCTGAACAATAGAAACGTATCTTTCGACCGTGACGCGCATCCCCGGCATCCTCTCCGCCACCATCTTTTCGGTCACTGCCCTGTTCCCCGCCACGCGAGCCGCGGCGCAGGTGCAACAAGCGACACGGTACCGGCGCCTCGAGCTCTCCATTCCCATGCGCGACGGCGTCCACCTCTTCGCGGTCGCCCTGGTCCCCCAGCACGCGGGCGGATCGTTGCCGATCCTGCTGATCCGCACGCCATTCGACGCCGCGCGCGAGTTTCACACCGCCGAGCTGCCGGCGCGTTACCGTGAGCTGGCGAAGGACGGCTACATCTTCGTGACCGAGGACATTCGCGGGCGGTCGGGATCGGGTGGAGTGTTCGTCACCAATCGGCCGCAGCACGACCCGAACAACACCCGCGGCACCGACGAATCGACCGACGCCTACGACACGATCGACTGGCTGGTGAAACATCTTCCCGGCAACGATGGGAAGGTCGGTGTGCTGGGAATCTCCTACCGAGGCTGGCTCGCGGCACTTGCCGGCGTCAACCACCACCCCGCGGTCAAGGCAATCTCTCCGCAGGCTCCGACGACCGACACCTGGATGGGAGACGATTTCTTTCATCAGGGGGCGTTCCGCGAAACGCAGGGAGTGACCTACGCGGCCCTCGTCGAAGGCACCCACGGACTGTCGATCCCCGATGCCGATCAATTCGACTTCTATCTCCGATTGGAGACCCTCGATTCGATCGCGAAGGTAACGGGCGTGTCGCAACTCCCGTCGTGGGTCGCCTTCCGGAATCATCCGGCATACGACCGCTATTGGCAGTCGAAGGCGCTGGAGCGCGTTCTCACCAAGCCTGAAGTGCCGATCCTCTTCGTCGGCGGATGGTGGGACCAGGAAGACATTCTCGGACCCGAACTCGCCTACCACATTGCCGAGCGCGCCGACACGCACGGATGGAATCACATCGTCCTCGGCCCCTGGTTCCACGGCGGATGGGCGCAGCCGGGAGGTGACTCGCTGGGGCCGATCAGTCTGGGCAGCAACACCGCCGACTATTTCCGCGCCGCGATCGAGCGGCCGTGGTTCGCCTACTACCTGCACGGAAAGGGCGACGGACATCTCCCGGCAGCGTGGGCATTCGAGACCGGCGAGAATCGCTGGCACACCTTCGATGCCTGGCCACCCCGCTCTTCGAAGACTCGCAATCTCTACCTGAGCGAAGGCGGCATGCTCTCCTTCGACCAGCCATCCAATGTTGCGCGCGGTCGCCGGGCCATGGGCGAGAACCCCGATCGGACGCCGGACTACGATGCGTACGTGTCCGACCCGGCACACCCGGTGCCGTTCATGCCACGTCCCGATGGCGACATCGGCTGGCCGACTTGGCTGGAACAGGACCAGCGATTCCTCAAGAGTCGCAGCGACGTCGTGACCTGGGAATCCGAGGCGCTCGGGTCGGACCTGACGATCGCCGGCGACGTCGTGGCGCATCTGTTCGCGTCGACGACCGGGACCGATGCGGACTGGGTCGTCAAGCTGATCGACGTATATCCTGACAATGCGGTCGGTCGTCCGGCTGCCGGCTATCAGCTGATGGTCAACGCCGACATCATGCGTGGTCGCTACTGGAAGAGCTTCAGCGAGGCGACGCCAATCGTCGCAAACACCGTGACGCCGTTCACCGTCGACATGCACGAGCAGCTCTATCGATTCCTCAAGGGGCACCGCCTGATGGTCGAGATCCAGAGCAGCTGGTTCCCGCTCTACGACCGCAACCCGCAGACATTCGTCCCCAACATCTTCGATGCGAAGGCGAGGGACTTCCGGGCCGCGACGCAGCGGATCTGGCACACCCCGCGTTACCCGTCGCACCTCGAGGTGCGGGTCCTGCCGTAGTTCCTGAGCGAAAGCAGTTGTTGGCGTGAACGCCACCCCGGCCTCTCCGCTTGATGGCTTCCGTCCGCCGCCGTATCGTATTGGCGGCGAACCCAGTCCTCTCCAGACGGAGCCGAACATGCCCACGCAACGAACCCTCGCCGCCGCCGCGATTGCCGCCACCATTCTTCTCAGCGCCTGGCGGATCAATCCAGTCAACGTGTCGCCCACTGTGCCCCATTCTCCGACCGCGTTCGCGCCCGACGCGTGCACCCTCCTCACCGACGCCGACGTGACCACCGCGCTCGAAGTCACCACGCTCCCGGGAAAGCACGTGCCGCCAAGCAGTACGCTCGGATGCATGTGGGCGAGCGACGCAAATCTGGGGGCGGCGCGTCGCGTGACGCTCTCATACAGTTCGGTGACGGCATTCGACAACGCCAAGTCGCACCCCAACACGTTCTTCACCGTGGTGCCAGTGAGTGGCGTTGGCGACGACGCTTTTTATGAGGTATTCAAGAGCGATTCCCCGTATCTCGTCGTCAAGCAGGGGACTACCGTCTTTACTGTTCGCGTGCTCAACGGGCTCAAGCTCAAGGCGTTCGGGCTCGACCAGGAAAAGGCGAAGGAACTGGTGCTGGGCCAGGCGGCGGTGGGAAGGGTGTGACGAGAATGCCCCTCGTAGTCTTCGCAACGCTCGCCTCGCCGCTTGCCGCAGCGGCACAGGGCGCGCTCCCCTTGCAGGGCTTCTGGCATCTCGAGTCGGTGCGGTGCGCGCCACGCACCGCGCCGGCGTGCCGGGCGCTGCACGACTCGCCACTGGACGCTGACCTTACCGGTGACACGGTCTATCGCGGCAGGGCGCCCTCGGCGCCGCCGTTCGCTCCCACCGGCGAGACGTGGACCGTTTCAACCGATGGTCGCGTCCTGGTGCATGAGCGCCATGCCGCGCAGGGCGGGATCGTGGTGAGGGTGATTCAGACGTACCGACGCGCGGCGCAGGGGCGACGTCCCGTTTGCCTCGCAGGCAACTTCCCGGACACGATCACTGGGAGAGGCGAGGCGCCTAAAAGTTAGGCGGTGCGCGACGTCGGGATGCAAACCCATTTTCAAACCGGAGCGATCACAACGCAGAATTGATAGTTGCCGACGGTGGCGCGCCAATTGCCTCGATGCTGACGGCAGAGCACTTCTCTGACATCAAACCACACATCGGCCCGGGCAATTGGCTCGGCGCTTCGGAGAGCCGTAGATTGCCTACCAATCCCGGACGGGGGCGGCGTACGCCGTACGTGCTGTATTCGATCGTCATCGCCTTGGCACCTGGGTGCAGTTCCACCCCGGACGTTCCGCTCCTCACCGATACGCACGCGGTGTCCGACACCGGATCGACCGCCGCGCCGTCGCCGTCCATTGATTCGACGGGCCGAGTCAAGCCGGACACTGGCACCGTCAAGGTGGACAGCGCGACCGTCAAGCCCGACACCAGCCACGCCAGCCCATCGGACAGCACGCGCACCCAGGCCGATACGACGCGCCGCGCCGACACCGTCGTCGTGCCGTATGTGGTGACCCTGCAGGTCACGCCGGCCGCAAGCACGCTCCTGCCTGGCGCGACCGACCTCGTCACCGCATCGGCGACGATGAGCGACGGCCGTGTCACCCCGGGCATTCCGGTGAGCTGGAGCGCCACCGGTGGCAGCATCGCATCGAGCGGACTCTTCACCGCAGGAGGATCGCCGGGATTGGTGTCGATCGTCGCGGTGAGCGGGACGGTTCGCGGCGTGGCGACGATCACCATCGCGGCCCCCTTGCCTGCCGTAAGCACTCTGGTCGCGGATGACTTCGTCAACTCGATCGGCGTCAACGTTCACCTTGGTTATTTCAGCTCGCCCTACGGCACTGGCTGGCAAGGCACCATCGTTCCGCGCCTCAGCGAACTCGGTGTGCGCCACGTGCGCGACGGCGGCACGATCGTGAGCGACGACGGCTGGATGAACAGCGTGTACGGCCGGATGCAACAGCTCGCCAGCCTCGGCATCCACTTCGACCTGGTGCTGAGTCCCGCCCAGGGAAATACCGACTACACCAGCTACACCAGCTTCGCGCGGCTGATGCAGTTCGCCGGTCCGGCGGTCGAATGCTTCGAAGGGTTGAACGAACACGACCTGTCCGGCCGGACCAACTGGGTCGCCGAGGTGCGCTCATTCCAGCCGGCGATGTTTGCAGCGATTCGCGGCAACAGCTCCACCGCCGCGATGCAGATTTATGGGCCGAGCATGGGACATCCGGTGAACGCCGCTGCGGTCGGCGACCTCTCCCGGTATGTCGACCTCGGCAGCGTGCATCCCTACCCTGGTGGCCGACAGCCGATGGCCGCCCTTGCCGACGCGGAGTCCCGTGTCGCGGCGATCGACGGCTCTCATCCCTGGGCCGTGACCGAGACCGGATATCACAATGCGATGGCATCCAATACCGACAACCCGCCGGTATCCGAAGCGGCGGCCGGGCGGTACATCCCGCGGCTGCTCCTCGGCGACTTCCTCGTCGGCGTGCAGCGGACTTACCTCTACGAGTTGATCGACGAGGGAACCGACCAGACGAATCGGGAGCAGAACTTCGGCCTGCTGCGCGCCGACGGATCGGAGAAGCCGGCGTTCGTGGCGATTCGCAACCTGATCGCGCTGCTGACCGATCGCGGCGCCCGGTTCACGCCGACGCCGCTGCGCATGGCGATCACCGGGAATGTGACCGGAGTTGAGTCCGCGGTCTTCGCCAAGCGGAATGGCAGCTACGACGTGGTGCTCTGGCAGGAGGTGGCATCGTACAACCTGACGACCAAGCAGGACATCGCGGTGCCGGACCACGCGGTGACGCTGCAGTTTCAGGGAGCCCCGACGCTGCGCATCTTCATCCCGATGTTGTCGAACTCACCCCAGCCCGGTGGCGGCCGCGGCGCCACCCTCACCGTCAATGTGCCGGATCATCCGATCGTGATCGAAGTGACTCCCTGAGTGCCGCTGTCTTTCTCGTGCAGCGCGTCGCGAACGATCTCCGCGACGCGCGCGTGAAAGACCTGTTCACTGAATCGCTCGGCGTGACGGCGCAGCACCACCGGGTCCCATGTCATCGCGCTGCAGCGCCGGACCGCTTCGGCCAGAACGGCGGATTCCTGCCTGGCAAAATGGACGCCGGTGATTCCATCGATCACGGTGTCGAGTGCGCCGCCGGCGCCGAACGCCACCACCGGCCGGCCTGAAGCATTGGCCTCCACCGGTGTAATGCCGAAGTCTTCTTCACCCGGACAGACCACGGCGCGACAGCGGCGATAATGATCGGCGACAACAGCATCATCGCGGCGCCCGAGAAACGTGATCGATGGGCCGGCCCGACGCTGGAGCGCGGCGCGCGCAGGGCCGTCCCCGATGATGACAAGCGGCAATCCCAGGAGATTGAACGCGTCGATGGCGAGGTCGATCCGCTTGTACGCGACCAGGCGCGATACGATCAGGTGATGTTCGCCCGGCGCGTCCGCGACGCCGAAGCGTTCGACGTCGACCGGCGGATAGAGCACGCCCGCGGGCCGCTGATAGCAGCGCGTGATTCGCGCCGCCACCGCCGATGAATTGCCGTAGTAGCGGGTCGGCCGATTGGCGGTGCGAAGGTCCCAGCGCTTGAGCAGCGAGATCATCGGCTCGAGAATCCGCCGGGTCCCCGGGCCCCAATCCTCCCTCGCGGCGTAGCCGCCGAAATCCCAGGCAAAACGCATCGGGGTGTGACAGTAGCAGATGTGGCATGCCCCCGATGGCGCCCTGACGCTCTTCACATAGGCACTGCTGTTGCTGAGAATCACGTCGAAGCCCGAGAGATCGAGCGCCGCGACGCCGGCCGGATAGAGCCAGAAATACTTGCGAAAATGGCGCCGCCGGCCCGGTAGCATCTGCATCCAGGACGTCACGATGGTAGCGCCCGGCAACAGGTCGGACGCGAGCGCCGGGTCGGCAATCGTCGTGAAGATCGGTGCATCGGGGTAGAGCCGATGCAACGCGACGATGACCCGTTCGGCGCCGCCCGCCTGTGTGAGATAGTCATGCACCAGTGCGATTTTCATGCGCCGGCGAGTTCCTCGATGTTGCGCGACATCGTCTCGACCATCGCGTTCACCGTGAATTTCCGCTCGGCGGTCTCGCGCCCGGCACGCCCCATCCGGTCGGCCTCGACCGGATCGCGCAGCAGCCGGTCCACGGCGCCGGCGAGGAGATCGGGATCGCCGGCGGGAATCAGCATTCCGTCGTGACCCGAATCGATGATTTCATCGACGCCGCCGCCACGGGTGGCGACGACGGGACGGCGGGCGAGCATCCCCTCGACGATGACCCGTCCGAATGGCTCGGGCGCTATCGACGTGTGGAGGATCACGTCAACGGCGCGCATCAGGCAGGGGATGTCGGCTCGAAAGCCGGCAAAGCGGACCCGGTCGGCCACGCCGAGCCCGACGGCGTCGCTGCGTAGCGACTTGGCGTAAGCATCTTCGCCAAACAGTGCGTCACCGACCAGGAGAAGATCCACGTCCGGCAGGTGGCGCAACGCCTGCAGCGCCGTGCGCTGCCCTTTCCATTCGGCCAGCCGACCGAACACCGCAATAGCGGGACGGCTGCCGATACCGAATTCATCCCTGGCCGCCGCGATCTCGGCGTCGGTGACCGCATCGAACGGCGCCGCGTCGATGCCGTTGTAGACCACCCGGACCTTGTGCGCCGGGCCGCCCTGCGCGATCAACGCGCGCGCCGACGCTTCCGAGTTCACCATGACGCGGACCGCACAATGCCGGGCGAGCAGGACGTCGAGCGTGATATTGAGCCGGGAGAAATGCTGGTCGATCAGGAGGTCATTCAGGTCCCAGATCACCGGACGCCGCGCGACGGCTCCGGCCACGCATGCGACGATGAACGCCTTCTGGGAGTTGGCGTGCAGAAAGTCGTGGCGCCGCGCCAGCGGGGCGATACGCGCCGCCAAGGAGAGAACGTCCCAGCCTACCCGCGGCCCCGGCCACCGCGTTTCGCGTCGGACCGAGTGGAGAGCCGTGCCGCCTTCGATCACCTCGACCTGGATCCCCTGCCGTTCGAGACGCGTGCGGAATGGCCCATCGGCGAAGAGGAGAAAGGTCGACGTGTCGCGGTAGGCCCTCGCGACATCGATCAACGCCAGCTCGGCGCCACCGAGCGCACCGACATGATCGAGAAAGAGGACGCGAGATCTCATGCCGCCGCCTCGCGATAGATCGCCGTGATTCGCGGCGCAACGACCGACCAGTCGAAGGTGGCGCGCACATGCGCAGCCAGTGCCGCGGGCGGCGGGATCTGCAGCCGGCCAAGCAAGGCGTCGGCGAGCGCAAGGGCCCATGAGGCCGCACTCGCGTCGGGCACAACACATTGTGGCGCGATGCCGCCGACCACCTCCGGAAGCCCGCCGACGTCGCTGACGAGCGCCGGCGTTCCGCTGGCGAGCGATTCCGCCACGACCAGTCCGAAGCCTTCCAGTGCCACCGACGGGACGACCGTGAGATCGGCCGCACGATAGGCGATCGGCAGCAGTTCATCGGGGAGGTAGCCGACGAGCCGCAGATGGCGCTCGAGTCCGCTGTCGTGACGACGGCGTTCGAGGTCGGCCGCGAGCGAACCCCGGCCGGCGAGATGAACCAGCACGTCAGGCACGGCGCGGCAGAGCAGCGGAATGGCGGCGACCAACTGATCGAGTCCCATGCGACGCGCGAGACGGCGGACGGCGAGCACGATGGGGCGATCCTGCGGCCAGCCAAGGACATCGCGAGCATCGCGCCGGGAGAGTCCGCTAGCCCAGCGCGCCGCATTGATACCGCCGGGAACCGTCACGATCCGATCGGGCGCCACACCGTATCGCTCCGCGAGGAGCGTTGCGAACGCCTGCGACAGCGTGATGCACCGCTGGGCTCGCTGGTAGACCGCGCGCTCGATCCGCGCCTTGATCTCGACCGCGATCGTCCCTGCGCCTTCGACCCGGCTCTCCGCAGCCCACGGACCCTGAAAGTGCACCACCAGCGGCGCCGCGCGGAGCAGGTCGAGACACGGCGCGGCGTAGAGCGCGAAATGCGCCGCGACAACGTCGACTTGCGAGTCGCGCAGGGAGGCGCGAGCGCTGCGCCGAACGCCGCGCCACCGTGTCGCCAGGGGAGCGCGCGTCGGTGCGAAGGCGCGTACCCGTCCGGCCGACTCGGCGGCGACCTGACACGATCCGGTCACCAGACCGGCAGTCTGCACCTCGGCAGCGGGGAGCGCGTCGAGCAACTCGTAGTAGTAACGATCGAGTCCGCCCGTGTCTTCGGGGAACCATCCCTTGCCGATCTGAAGCGTGCGCAGCGGAGACGGCGTCATGCTCGCCGCCGCGAACGCGGGGTGTGGACATGGTGCCACTGCTGCGCCGCGACGAGCAGACCGGCGAAACCCCAGAGCACGGCGGCCGACACGCCGTCGAATACGTTGCCGCCAATCGACAGGAGGACGCTGCCGACCATGATGGCGCGCGCCGCGGCGGCGTGCATGTCACCCGGACCCTCCAGGTGCGTCAGCCCCGCGAGCGTCATCCAGATCGTGGCGCCAAGGAGCGCTGCCCCGCCAAACCAGCCGAGCGCATAGAGCGCGGCGAAGATCCCGCTGTCGAAGTCGCGCACGCCCGATTCGTCGGGTTGGGCGAGTTGTGACGACACCCCGGTCGACCCGAGCCCGTGGCCCAGCGGACGCTCCAGGACGACGGTGCTCACCTGGTCCATGAATGAAGCCCGCTGGTTGTAGCTGATGTCGTTGTGCAGATCGGCGAAGGTCGCAACCCGGCTGGTGACCGCCTCCACCGCGGGCGCACTGGTCGCGCTGCCGAGGAGCGTGGGAATGGCAATCACTGCGGCCGCCACGCATATGGTGGCACACGCGAAGCGAACCGCCAGGCGGCGCGGCATCCGCGCGACATACACCAGTGCGCCGGCCATCGTCGCCAGCCAGACCGACCGCACCAACGTCAGCAGCAGCGCGACGGCGATCACCGCGATCCCGGCGACCCGCCATGACCCGCGCTGCGCCATACCGAGAAAGAGCGCTGCGCCAAGCAGCGTGGCGAGCGCCAGCGGGGCGTTCGACAGCGAGAAGACGCGCAACTGGAATGGCAACGCCTGCCCGACCGATTGCATCCCGGCGCTGGCGACCCAGAGCCGGTCCCACGGAGGCGGATTGATGAATTGCACCACGGCGTACGCGGCGAGCACAACGCCGCCCCAGAAGAAGACCCGGGATATCCCCGCGGCAGACGCCGGATAGACGCGCCACTCCAGTGCGATCGCCAGCCCGCACAGCAGCGGAACGGCCCAGGTCAGCAGTGCGTGCGTCGAGGCGAGCATCCCCATTTCGAGTATGCCGGCGAAATAGCCGTAACACACCGCCAGCAGGATCACGATCCACGGCATGAACCGGCGCCGGCGCAGTTCGGGGAGGCGGCGCACCACCGACGCGACGGCGAGGCCGCTGACGAGAAATGGTGCGAGGGAGATCGGATTCTCCGGGTCCCACCCGCCGGCCTGATAATCCACGACGCGCCGCAATCCCGGCGACACCATCCAGATGGCCCACGCGAAGGCGATGTACGCGGGAAAACCGGCCCGCCAGTAAAGCTGTGCCGCAACGGCAACCGCAAGGAGCGGGAAGACCCAGCGCAACGCCGGCCCTTGATGCGCGGCAATCGCGGCCACGACGAATGCAGCGAATCCGGCAGTCACCAGATGCGGCGAGACGCGGCTCGCCGTCGCCGGCGCGCTCCGTGAGGCAACGGCGGTGGTCATGTCGGAGTCACACTGAGCGTCCGCAGCGTGCCGCGATACAGCGTCTCATAGCGCTCGGCCATCCGGGCCCAGGTAAGGTCGGCGACTGCCGAACGTGCCGCGTGGCCGATGGCGCGGCCTCGACGCGGATCGACGCAGAGATACTCGACGATCTCGACGGCTCGTTCCAGGTCGTCGGCAGACCGGAGGAGGAAGCCGTTGGCGCAGTCGTCGACGAAGACGGCGTTGCCAACCTGCGGCGTGGTGATCACCGGTACGCCGGTGGCCATCGCTTCGAGGAGGACGAGCGATGCCGGTTCGTAGTGCGCCGCGCAGAAGACCACGTCGGCATCGCGATAGCAGGCGGCCACGTCATCTCGCACGCCGGTGAAGTGCACCCGATCGGCGATACCCATCGCGGCAGCGCGGGCGGGATACCCGCTCCCGGTCGTCTCGCCCACGACGACGAGGTGTACTCGTGCACCGGAGTGCGCCACGACACGCAGCGCCAGGTCGAGGTTCTTCCGCCGGGTCCGGAGGTCGCCGACGAAGAGGGCGAGGAACCGATCGGCCGGGATCGTCCCGCGGCCACGAAGCGGCGACTCGTCGCGCGCGGCGGCAGGCCTGAACTCGTCGAGGTCGACGCCGGTGTGGATCACGGCGACTGGTGCGGCGAGTTCTGCTTCCATCGCTCCCAGCGACTCGCGCACCGATTCGGAAACCGCGACGACCTGCCGCGCCGACCGATAGGCGCGCCGCTCCAGCCACGCGCAACCACTGGTCACGAGTTGCTGGTACGCCAGCGCGCTGCCATCGGATGAGCTGGTCGTCATGATCCGTTGCCACGCCCGATGCACAAAGTGGCTGGTGTTGACGAGTGCCCTGACCGGCGCAATCGCACCATTGACGTGGACAACATCGAAGCGCGACTCCGGATCCTTGCCGATGGCGCGCCGCGCGCCCCACGCGAAGCAGGCCCATTGGATCGGAGCGGGCGCGCGCACCGGGACGGCCACCCGCCGCCAGTCAATGCCCGGCAGCCGCGCCAGCGCGGGATCCACGTCGCTCGCCACGAGGGTGACCTGATGCGAACGCGCGGCAAGCCAACGCGCCAGTTCGTAGTTGACTCGGCCCTGGCCATCGTTGGGGCGAACGACGTGGGTGACCAGACAGATGCGCAATGCGCCGCGCGGATCTGCCGGGAGCGCGGTTTCGCTGCCGGCACGCTGCAGCTGTCGCCAGCTCCGCCATCCCTCCTGTCGGGCACGCCACACCGTCATCATGCGGTGCAGATGGTCGTTGCGCGTGCCACGCGTCATCACCGCCGCGGCCAACCCGGGGAGGAGTCGGGTGCCGACTCCGAATGACCATGCCATGAATGCCAGCCGGCGCGGCCAGGAGAGGAAGCCGAGCAGTGCCACGGTCTCGTTGTGCGCCGCATCGTGCAGCGAACGGTCGTCGCCAAGGGTGCGATGATCGTGACCGTCGGCCATCGGGCCGGGGTAATGATCCACCGCGACACAGGGATCGTAGCGCAATTGCCAGCCGCGCCGGCGCACCTGCAACGATAGCTGGACATCCTCGGCGAATTGCGCGGCATCGCCTCGCAATCCCATCCCGAACCGGAGGCCAGCGATCGCGTCGCGGCGAAAGGCCATGTTCGCGCCCTTGAGCCAGGTCACGACCCGCGGCGACGGCGCACCACGATGATGGTTGCCGATTCGCCGCCCGAACCACTGCACGGCACCGGTGCGTCGCGGCATCGGCGTCGCGGGCGTGTCGTCTCCGTCGATCCAGTCGGGGCCGCCAACTCCGCCGACCGCGGGGTACTCACGGAACGCGCGTCGCAGCGCGGCAACCCAGCCGGGACGGACCACGACGTCGTCGTCGACGAACGCGACGATATCGCCCGCCGCCGCGGCAAGACAGACATTGCGCGCAGTCGACGCGTTGGCCTGGCCGGCGTTGATTGCCCGCACTCGGCATTCCGACTCTGGCCACGCCGCGACAAGTGTCGCCGTATCGGGATCGTCATCGCGATGCGCCACCAGCACCTCGAGCGGCGGCGGCTCCTGCTCCTGCAACGCCAGCAAGCAACGCAGCAGCGCCAATCGTCGATCGCAGCTCGGCACCACCACCGATACGGCGAGGGCGTTGTCGCTCATGCGATGCTCCGGTCAACCGGAGTGCCGCTGATCCAGTCGGGCGCGAGGGCCGCCGCGCGGCTGACAATCAACGCGCCGACACCCAACGCCGCGACGAGGTACCCGGGCAGCCGAAGCGATTGAGCGAATGCCGTGGCAACGATCGTCCCCGCGAGCGCGACTCCCCAGGCCATCCACTGCCGATCGAGCACCGGGCGGACATTCGCCGCGGCGATCCGCCAAAGGGCGAGCGCCAGCACAGCGAACATCGGTGCAATCGCCCAGACGATTGTGCTGCGATGGATCAGTGCCAGCACGCCGAGCGCAGCCCACCCCGCGATCACCGGTGCAAACTGTTCGATGATGACCGGTCGGGGACCCTTGAGCGCCACTGCGACGGGAATGACCGCGGCCGCATAGAGACCAGTGAGGCCGAACCCGATGAGATAGCACTGCGCGAGCGGGACGGCCGGCGCCCACCGCGGCAGGAACCAGCCGAGCGCGGGGAGTGCTGCGACCATCAGGCCGAGCAGTGGTGCGGTCCATCGCACCGCACCCGCGAGGGTTTCGCTCGCCAGTCGCTGCAGCTGCGCCCGTGAATTCGACAGCAACGCCGCCGCGGGCACTGCCGCGCGCCGGTATCCCTCATGGGCCAGCTGCAGCACATTGCCGAGCCGCACCGCGAGCGCCCAGAGTCCCGCGGTCGTCAAGCCGAAGAGATGGGCGATGACGATCGGCGTGACGCTGTTGTTGAGCACGGCACCAACGTGACCGACGGAGAATCCAGCAAATTCCCGCCCGAGCCGCCTCCAGGTGGCGAACCGGAACCCGGGACCCGGCCCGGGCGACCAGTACCAGAGCAGCACGTTGGTGTAGAGCAGCGTGACGCCGGTGGAAATGAACACGCCGAGCGCGAATTGGCGGGCGATCGCGAAGCCGAGCAAGGCGATGTTCTGGATCAGCACGCTTGATACATCGGCGATGGCGATGCGACGAAAGTCGAGATCGCGTTCGATCCGGATCCGCGCCCCGGTCCCGAACGGCACGCTCAGCATCGTCGCGAGCACCAGCAACATCGCGGCACGCCACACCGCCGGCACCGCACCGATCGTCGTCAGGAGCGACGGCGCGGCGACGAAGACCGCAAGGAATCCGGCCAGAAGCAGGAACTGCATCCCCGCCAGGCCGGCATACTCGTCGGATGAAGGTGCGTCGGCGCGCCGGAGCAGCGCCCAGGCGAAGCCCAGGTCGCTGCTGGTGCCGGCGACACCAGTGACGCCGCGGACAATGGCGAGCAAGCCGAGATCGGCGGGTGATACCAGGGCGACGAGCGCGATGTTGGCGCCGATGCTCAAGGCACGCATCCCGGCGCCGCGCGCAGTCAGGAGGCGCGCTCCGTGTGACGCGCGGCCGACGATCGACGGCCCCTCGCCGTCGCTCAGCACGGGACCAGCGCGCCCTTCGCCGCGGCGACCGCGGCGTGACGGAAGAGCGCGGTGTACTGCGGCGCGAGCTGTCCCCAATCGAAGCGCCGCCGCACCGCCAGCTGCCGCCGCTCCCGCTCGGCGTCTGGGTCGGGCTGGACGAGTAGGTCGCGCACCAGCGGGCCGAGTGCGCCGCTCCGACGAAGATCGGCATAGTTGCCGTCGTCGCCCATCACGTAGCGAGCCACGGGAAACTCATGACCGACACAGCGCAATCCGTGCGCGATTGCCTCGACGTAGGCGAGGCCGAAGCCTTCGCGGAGCGATGCCAGTACGAACAAGTCCGCGATGCGATAGTACTCGCCGATCTGGTAATGGCTGACGCTGGCCATCCGGAATCCCGCGGCACCGAGGCGGAGCGTGGCAAGCGCCCGCAACGTCGGCGTGTCGTCTTCCACGTGCCCGAGCATCAGGAGGAAAGGACGCTGGTCGCCGAGGGAGGCGATCTCATTGATGAGATAATCCATCCGCTTGTGCCCGCGATTGATTGCGCCGACCGAGAGAACGATCGGGCGATCGACAGGCAATCCGAGGCGACCACGCCGCACCGCGCGATCGGCGGGCTCCAGCGGCGGCGCAATCGGACCGAGATCGAGCCCGCACGGCAGCAGCGTTTGGCGGCCGGGTGCGTGCCCCGCGGCGAGCGCGTCGTCGACACCCATCGGGGTGACCTGCTGCACGTGATCGCACCAGGAAAAGGGCGGATCGAGCGGACCACTGTTCTGAAAGAGCAATCCGAAGGTGTTGCCCGTGAAGCGCCGCCATTGCCAGAGCATCTTGCCGATGGCCGGATCACAGAAGTACACCAGATGCGGCCGGACGCGCGCGAGATGAGGGAGCAGCGCCGTGGTGAAGGTGAGCTGCTCGATGACGTACGGACCGCGTCCCAGCACGTCGCCGATGGCGCGAGCGCCGAGGCTCGAACGACGCAGGTGACGCAACGGCACTTCGTCGTCGCGACGCGGGCCGGCTCCCTTGAAGAGCCGCAGGTCGAAAGCATCGTCGCGGCGCAGCGCGGTGAAGCACGCCTGCATGAACGACTCGTAGCCGCGACGCACCACGCCAAGGCCGGAGCAGGCGAGGAAGACGCGCAGCCGGCCTCCGGCCGGTTCACGCATCGGAGGTCGCATAGGCGCCGGCTTGATCGAGGTACCGGTACGAGCCGTCGTAGCTGCTATCGCGGTGAAGATCGATATCGTTGAGCACCACGCCGAGCAGCGTCGCGCCGGCGTTGCGCAGATGTTCGGCCGCCTGCGACAGCGCCGCCCCATCGGTCACCCCCGCGCGCGCGACGAGGACCACGCCGTCGGCGAGCGGCGCCACCATCAACGGATCGCTGATGAGATTCACCGGCGGACAGTCGATCACGACCATGTCATACGCCGGCCGCATCCCGTCGATCAACGCGCGGAACCCCGGACCCTTGAGCAGACCGGCCGGGTGCTCGGCGTGGCGGCCGCGCGGGATGACGTCGAGCGCTCCCTTGCCGCCGACCGCAACGTGGCGCAGGACCTGTTGCGGCAACGTCGGCCCGCTCAGCGCATCGGTGACGCCGGGCGCCATGTCGACTGAGAAGAGGTCGTGCACATGGCCGCGCCGCAGGTCGCCATCGATCAGCAGGACGCGGCGGCCGTGGCGCGCAGCCGACAGCGCCAGGTTGCACGCGCTGACGGTCTTCCCTTCCCTGGCCAGCGGACTGGTGACCGCGACGACGCGGTTGTCGTTCTGCTGGCCGGTAAACGCCAGGCTCGTTTCGAGCCAGGTATACGCCTCCTCCACCGCACCGGCGGCGATCAGCTCGCTCGAATGACGGCGCCGTTGCCGCGCGGTGCCGAGCAACCGCATCGGCGGCGGCAACGCGCCGGTCGCGACGTGCGTGCCGTCACGCAGCGGCGTCACCGACGACGCGCCGCGAATGTGCGGCACGACGGTGAGCACCGGGCCCGCCACAATGCGGGCGATATCGGCTCGGCTGTGCACCGCGTCGTCCATCCCCTCGCGCAACCATGCCAGCGCGATTCCACCGAGTGCCCCGCCGATCAGGGCGACCGCCATGATCAATCCGGGTCGAGGCCAGACGGGGAGTCCGGTCGACGTCGACGCGTCGATGATCGAGACACCAGGGTCGGCGACACTCTCGGCGATGCGCGCTTCCTGCAGCCGCGTCTCCACGAGCGAGTAGACGTCCTCGAGAACCTTTGGCCGGCGGGAGAGCTGGTCTTCGGTCATGCTCTTCTCGGGGATCGACGCCGCCGCCTTCGTCTGCGTCGCAATGGAGCGATCGAGCGCACCAACCTGGTTCGACAGACCGGCGAGATAGGTGCGCGTCATGCGGCGCAACTGACGGTCGGCGTCGGCGATGCGGCGGTCGAGCGCCTGGACATCGGGGTCGTTTGAGGTGCGCCGCAGCAGCAACTCGGTGCGCTGTCCCTGAAGATCGTCGACCGAATGCAGCAGGTTCGACACCGTCGGATTGGCGATCAGCGTCGGGAACGCGGTGATGCCGCGGTACGCCGACGCCGACGTATCGCTGGACGCCACCAGCTGCTGCAAGGCGTTCCGCTCGGCTTCGATGGTGCCGCGATTGAGGCGCAACTGCGCCGCGCTCGTCACGGCGGTGCTGGCTTCCTCGGAGAGCGAGACGACGCCGGCGCGCTGACGAAAGTCGCGCAACTGCTGGTCGGCATCGACCAGCTGGCGCTGCAAGGTGTCGGCCTGCTCCTGCAGGAAGCGGACGGCGGTGACCGCCTTCGCCTTGGCGTCGACGACGCGGTGCGCGACATACTCGCGGGCGAGGGTGCGCGGCACCGTGGTCGCGAGGATCGGGTCGGTCGACCGATACCGCGCCCAGATCACGTTGGCGTCGCGTTCGCCGCGACCAACCTTGAGATCGGCCTGCAGCGCTCTCGCCGCGGCCATCACCGGGATCACATTGACGACGACATGTGTCACCTGCAGTCCAGGCTCAAGGGTGAAGGCGAGCGGACCGAATACGGTTGCGACACCGGCACTGATCGGCGAACTGGTGGCGCCAGTCGTTTCGTTGTGGATGACGTACTTGCCGCCGCCATCCCGGTCGAGCGTGAAGCGCCCGGTGGCGTCGCTGTCGACGAGAGCGACGCTTTCGAAGAGGGCCGAGCGAGGGAGCCGCGATCCGTCGACGGTGACATTGAGCGCGAGATCGCGGGCGACCTGCGCGCCGAGCCGGTCACTGCGAAGCACCTCCATCTCGGTGCTGACCACTCCCAGGTCGGTCGCGTCGTGGGTCACAATTTCGGGAATGTTGTACTGCTCCTTCTCGATCAGCACCGTGGCGGTGTCTTCATACTTCCGCGGCGTGGCGGTGATGTATGCCACGCCGATCGCGACGGCGAGCACCGTGAAACCGGCCACGGCGATCCAGTGGCGCCGCAGCAAGCCCGACAGATCGTTCCAGCTGAGAAAGTCTTCGGGGCTGTCTGCCGCGGCGACGTGTTCCACTCGCTCGGGCGCCCACACTGTCAAGTCGCGCATATGCACTCCGCGGCCACCGGGGCCGATCAGCGAGTCACCAGATAGGCAGTGGTACCGGCGATTCCTACCAGCGTCGACACGAACCAGGTCGCGTTCTGCGACAGCCAGCTCCGCTCGGGGACGTAGACCTGATCGTCGGATGCGAGCGGCAACGATGCGAGTTCGGGGTGCTTCTGCAGGTCGATGGTGCGATGCCCGGAGCCGTGCCGCAGTTCGACGACGTTGCGCTTCGCCTGCGGGATCTGCCCACCCGCGACGTTGACGACTTCACCGAGGGTGACCGATGGTTCGATTCGGTAGATCCCGGGATTCTTCACCGCGCCGATGATGGCGACGCGGCGCAGCGGCGTGATCTCGATCGACGGATTGTTGAGGAACTGGCGGTACTGCTCTGTCAGCTGCTGCCGCAGCCGATCGGTCGGCACGTCGATGACACGGGTATTCCCCAGGCGCGGCAGGACCGCGATCCCGTGCTCGTCAATGGCAAAGTCGCCCGACCAGTCGGGTTCCATCCAGATCTTGAGTCGCAGCACGTCGCCGGGCTGGAGGATCCCAGCCGGGCCGGCGAGGGTCGTGTCGCGTTGCGCGACGAGCGTTGCCTGCGCCGACAGTGCCGGTGCGCCCGCCAGTGCGCCACAAAGGAGAAGCCAGCGACAGTGCATGCGACGCTCCGTTCTAGTGGGCTCCGCGGCCCGACAGCACCGCGGGGATGGTGCGCAACAGGAGTTCCAGATCGAGCCCGAGGCTCCAGTGCCTGATGTAGGCGCGTTCGAGCCGGATCACTTCGTCAAAATCCTGCACATCATTGCGGCCGCTCACCTGCCAGGGGCCAGTGATCCCCGGCTTGACGTCGAAGCGTCCGAAGTCCTTGGCGTGATACTCCGCCACTTCGCTCGGCAACGGCGGACGTGGACCCACGAGCGACATTTCTCCCCGGAGGACGTTGATCAGCTGCGGAAGTTCATCGAGCGAGGTGAGGCGGAGCCAGCGCCCGAACGGCGTGATCCGCGGATCACTCACCACTTTGAAGAGACGCCCATCGTGATAGACGTTGCGGTCGCGCAGTGCCGCGCGCGATTGGTCGCTGGCGACCGCCATCGTGCGGAACTTGTAGATGGTGAAGGTGCGACCGCCCTGCCCGATGCGAACCTGGCGGAAGAAGACCGGCCCAGGCGACGTCCAGCGAATCACTTCGGCGATCACCGCCATCAGCCACGACAGCAGCAGCAAACCCGCCGCCGCAGTACAGAGATCGACGCCGCGCTTGATCAGTCGCTCGAGACCGACGCGCCCGGGATGGGTGAGTTCCATCACCGCCATGCCGTTGCGCCAGACGAGCTCGGGCGAATCGGTGAGCGACGGCGTAACGCGCGGGAACGACAGCACGTGACAACCGGCGACGCGAGCGGCGTCGATCGCCATGGCATAGTGGTCGTCACCAAGTGGGCCGGCAATGATCAGCGTGTCGGCGCGCTGCGCCTGGATCAGCGACGGCAGGTCGATCGCGGCCCGATCCGCCGCGCGAGCCGGATCGTGGAAACCGACGAGACTGCACCACGGCGTCTCGCCCAGGGCGGGATGATCGATGATCTGCACGGCGTCGTCGGACGCACCGAAGACGACGGCTCGCGCAACGCCTTCCCCGGTTGGCCGCACCAGTCGCACCGACCAGTCGACGACGCGCCGCAGGAAGACGAGAACAGCAGCCGCCGCGAGCCAATCGACGAAGAAGAGCGGCAGCACCAGCGCGGGGCCAAGTCGCCAGAGATCATCCCAGAGCGCGAGCGCCACGCCGCAGCCGATCGCCTTGACAATCGTGCCCGCCTGACGACGGCGGTCACCGGAGCCATAGCAGCCAAAAACGCCGATGGCGATCAGCACTGGCAGGACGACTCGCCCCTCGGCGACGATATTCCCCAGCGGCAGCGGCTCGTGCCAGATCGCCGCGACAGCGGCCCACGCCAGCAGCAATCCGATCATATCCACGGTGGCGAGCACCGTGATGCGGATCACCGCCCGGATCAAGTGACGCCTCAACGCGGCCGGTGCGCGACGGCTCAGTGCCAGTCTCGCGTTACCGCCGGGAGCGGCGTCGGACACCTCTCGATCCAGCGTGTCCGCATAGAGCGGAAATTCCCTGCTGCAATCAGCCACTGCCCAGGTCTCCCGAAGCTCATCGTGAACGCTGGGCAACCCCTTGTGGTATCAGCAACAACGCCACGGATTGGAAGACACTGGTGGACTGCATGATTCCAGCGCACCGGAGTGCCCAACGAATTATGAGTGTCGAGACGAATGCCCTATGATGGGCCGCACATGACGCATGCGAGCGGACTCGCGAGCGCGCGAAATGTGGTTGACGCGTCGTGACGCGGCGCAGAATTCAGCGAGGGATGATCGTGACAGAAGTGCGCGAGAGGGGGAACAGACGCGAGGAGATAATGCAAGAGCGGATGCGGATATTCGAAATCAGATCATAGTGGAATGTCAAAAGGGCGACACTGCAAGCAGCCTTTCGCCGTCCGAGAGCTCCACGAACGAGTCAGAGACCTCCCCCTCGTCGTCAAAGAGCAGCCGTCCGTCGTCCGAGACCTCGCCTCGACCCCGAGGGAGGAGACCTCGACCGTCCGCGTGGAGCGTTCAGGAATCCCGAGGGTCAGATATGATGAGCAGGAGCAGGACGACCGGCGCCGTGAGGAGGAAGCGAAGGAGAGCACGCGGACAGTGAACTGTGAGAGATCAGCCTGCGGCACACAGGAACGATCCCTGCAGCGTCCCGAAGGATCCAGTACCGGTCCGCACGGCGCCTTCAACACAGCGCGACGATATCGCGGCGAAGAGAGAGGAATTCACGACCGCCAGCGAGCTGCTCGCGACCGGCAGAGACGTCCCGGCGACGATCCCGATATTGATGGTCTCGATCATCTCCCACCCAACGCCGATGAGACTGGAGCCCGCGCCGATCAGCGAGTCGACCGGAGGGAAGAGGTCGGCACCGTTCTGCTGCCGAGCGCGGCCAGTCCGGGTGAACGAGCCCCCGTCGTGACAGAGGAGACCCCGTTTTTTCACCGAGCTCATCCTAATTAATTCGGACACATCGGTTCCGGCGCCGGGCTCTCCAATTTTTTTCCGACGATTTCTCGCCTGATTTCAGAAACCGTCGCGGACGAAAAGCGTCCGGATTCCGGACGTTTGTGTCCTGGATTCGGACAATCGGACAGTCGCGTTTTTTGCTATCTCCTGACTGCGTAATCATTTGCATATTGGCACGCTCCTCGCCAATGCATCGCTCCGGCCGGTGCCCTGGGGTACCTGGCATTTCCCTTCAACATCTCGTTCCATCATCGGCTGCGTATGGCCCCAGGGCCGTGCCGGCCACCGATCAAGGAACACTGTATGAAAGCAACAATCCGCAGGAGAATTTCGATGGTACGCCGAGCGCTGGATTTCGCGCAGGCGCATCCCCAGACCGACAGCGGCTACACCGCCGTTGTCGCCCGGCTGCAGGTGGCGATCGCGGCGGCCGACACAAAGGGGGTGGTGCAGGACGCCGGCGGCGAGCGGGAGCATGCCGCCATCGAGCGGCGCACCGCGCTGATTGACGCCATCCGCTCGCAGTATCTCGTCCGGCTGGCGCGGCTGGCCAAGCGGGCGAAGGGCGACCACCCGGAACTCGCGGACCGGTTCACGCTGCCGCGGGGCGATACGCCGCACCGCACCTTCCTGATCAGGGCAACCGGGATGCTCCAGGATGCGATCGCCGAGAAGGATCTCCTCACCAGCCTCGGCGTCGGCGACACCTTCATCGAGGAGCTGACGCAGGAGGTGGCCGACCTGGCGACAGCGACAGCGGACGCCCACGCCGGACGGAGTGACCATGTGGGCGCCGGTGCAGGGCTCGAACAGGTGGCGTCGGAGGCGGTGATCGACGTTGCGGTGCTCGACACGTACATGCGGAAGATCTTCGCCACCGACAAGGCGTCAATGGCGGCGTGGCGCAGCGCCAAGAACCTGGCGGGACCGTTCAAGACGAAGGATGACGGCAGTGAACCGGTGGCGCCGGAACCGGAGCCCGTCCCAGCACCGGTGCAGCCGCAGCCGGTGGTGGTGACGCCGTCAGTTGCGCTGGAGGTCACGCCGAAGGTTGCGCCATCGGCAGGATCGATGGGGAATCAGCAGGAGGTGGTGTAGGGGTGGAGGAGATGCCTCACGCCAACTGATGCCGCCCGCGCGATGATGGCTGTCGAGCGGGCGGCGTTGGTGTGTGGGGCTATCTGGGTGGTACTAGTTGCAGGACTCCGGGCCGCGCACCGACGATCGCTTTCTGGAGCGCCTGAACGATTGGACGCAGGTCTTCAATTCGATTCGATGGAGCTTCGAGCACGATGACGCCAAACGGGAGCGCCCTGATATTCTGCTGGTGCGGGATATTCTTGTCCATGGTCACGAATACGTCGCAGGCGGTGGCCGCGCGTTGCATCAGTGCGCCGTTTGTCAGTCCGGACCAACCCGCACTCCGAACCGTTTCGACCTCATGGTCGCGAATCTCTGCCGCAAACTCCAGCGGCAGATTCTCGTCAAGAAGTACGCGCACCAGCCAGCACTGAGTCGCGGGCCGCGTCGAGAGCTGCCAGTGCACGTTCCCGAGTCACACTCGGAAACTGGCGGAGAAATTCATCAAGCGTGTCGCCACCTTCGATGTAGTCAAACAGTGACTGCACCGGCACACGCGTCCCGATGAACACCGGCGTTCCGCCCAGCGTCTCAGGGTCACTGTGCACTGCGTCACGAATGTCCATGCTGGCCCTCCAAAAAGGCTACCTGAGTATATACCGGGGAGCGCCGGTGGCGAACGGTCGATGACGACCCGCCGCCTTACCCTTTTCAAACCAACCATTCTACAGTTCTTCCGTAGTACCCGGGACATTCCTGCTCGGCTTTCCTTCTCCCGGAGCGCCCGTGTCCATCCGGTCGGCAATGACATGCTGCATGACTCCGCTGGTCGCCGTTCTCCTGGCGGGATGCGGGCCCACTGCTCCGCCCCGGCACTACGGCTTCCTCGCCCTGCTAGGCAACGACACGGTCTCGATCGAGAATGTCACCCGCACCGGGAACACGCTGACGAGTGACGAGGTCGATCGCTTCCCGCGGGTGCGGCGGCGACACACCGTCATCCGGCTCGCATCGAATGGAAGCGTCCGCCATCTCGAGATGGATATCCGGACGCCGAGCGAGCCGCCGGCCGAACGGCTGCGGCATGTGGTGGCGGATGTATCGAAAGATGAAGTGCGGATCGTGAAGACCGATAGTACCGGCGTGGTTCGCATCACTCAGGCCACGGGCGGGATGCTGGCGATGCCGCAGCTGGAGCAGATGTACTCGCTGACCGATCTCTACTTCGCCGCGGCGTTCGCCGGCGCGCCGTC
>DASYAK010000012.1:0-14321 GCA_036501385.1 Gemmatimonadales bacterium
ACCCAAGGCGCTGTAGGTGCCGTAGGTCGAGTAGTCCGAGAAATACGCCTCTTCGGCCGTCTCGGTGTTGCGGACGTCGGACTTGACCGACGCCAGCTTCGCCTTGTCCTTCGTCGCGGCGAACTTCGGGATGGCGATGGCCGCCAGAATGCCGATGATCACAACCACGATCAACAGCTCGATCAGGGTGAAGCCCTTCCGATTGCGCAGCATTTTGTTGCTCCAGTCAGGCGTTGAGTAGTTGGTCTTCCCGCCAGGGCTCGTTGCCTAGCGCTACTGCCATCACCGAAGGCAACGTCAGTGCCGTAACCTGTAAGCTGACTGTAAGCTGTCATATAACTCATTATTTCATAATTGGTTACGAACGGTTCGCAGGAGCAAACAAGCCCCACATCGGAACGACACCCTCTCGTGTCCTGCCTGCGGCATGGTGCCCGATCGTGCTGACGGTCGCTTGTACGACGTTCGATATCTTGACAGTTGGTGGTTTGTGGCGGGTGGGGAGCGCTGCTGGGAAGGAACTACCGTCCGACGCGGCAAGGCACGCGCGAACCGCCGGACTTCAGAGGGCGAAACCGACTCAGGGGCAGGCGATCAACCCGTCGGCGCCCGATGTCGCCCCGGCACCCACCTGCACATGGCAGGTCGTGACACCGGTCGAAATCGACGAGTTGCTTGCCGTCACGGTGTAGCCACTCGCGGCCGGTGTGATCGCGATCGTGTTGCCCTGCGACACGAGGAGGTTGCTCGCCACCTGGAGCTGACCGTAGTCACCATAGGTGGAGTAATCGGAGAAGTACGCTTCTTCGGCGGTCTCGGTGTTGCGCAGGTCAGACTTGACACCGGCAAGCTTCGCCTTGTCCTTCGTCGCGGCGAACTTCGGAATCGCGATCGCAGCGAGGATGCCGATGATCACGACGACGATCAGCAATTCGATCAGGGTGAAGCCTGCACGCTGACGTGTCATGACACCGCTCCCATTTGGTTTGGATTTCACGCCAGCCTTGTCGTCCATCGAGGCCTGCGCCGCCGGTGCATCGACCGGCTTGACCCGCGACCTGGAGCGCCTGCCAGCAACCGCTGCCGGCAAGCGCCCCGCGATCGCATCAAGTCAACTCAGGGACATTGGATGTTGCCGTCGACCGTCGAAGCGGCACCGGCGCCCACCTGCACGTGGCAGGTCGTGATCCCGGTCGAGATTGTCGAGTTCGACGCCGTCACGGTGTACCCGCTCGCGTCCGGCGTGATCGACATCGTGTTACCGGTCGACACGATGAAGTTGCTCGCGGTACCCAAGGCGCTGTAGGTGCCGTAGGTCGAGTAGTCCGAGAAATACGCCTCTTCGGCCGTCTCGGTGTTGCGGACGTCGGACTTGACCGACGCCAGCTTCGCCTTGTCCTTCGTCGCAGCGAACTTCGGGATGGCGATGGCCGCCAGAATGCCGATGATCACAACCACGATCAACAGCTCGATCAGGGTGAAGCCCTTCCGATTGCGCAGCATGACTCTTTCTCCGTTGAATAGTTGGCGAGGGAACTATGCAGCGCAAAGGTCATCAGGGGGCCCCGCGTTGCTGGCCAAAAACATGAGCAACAGCGGTGCCACGGCATGGTGTTTGCCGATAAGTTGTTGTCAGACAAGGTGTTCGCCGAGGCATTGCCGGGGCAATTTGCGGGGCTCTGCGGCGGAAATCCTTGAACTCTGCAAGCCCGGAGTCGATAGCATGGGGAAACCGTCCTCCGCCACTCATAATCCGTGCCGGGTCGCAACGTGATCGACGCTTCGACTCGGCACGTCCGCTTCCCCCGCTGGACCGGGCTGGTTGCCCTGATCGTCCTATCGATTGGTTCCACATTCACCTGTATCTCGAACACCTGGGTCCAGGACGATCTCCCGATCATTCGTGGGAATCTCCTGGTCCACACGCTGGCCCATCCCTGGGTTCTCTTCGGTCAGGCCTACTGGCCATGGCCCTACCCCCAGGATCTCTATCGCCCGCTCACGATGATTTCGTTCGCCGTACAGTGGGTCGTGGGCGGCGGTCACGAACCGACCTTCCGCGTCGTCTCGATCCTCCTCTATCTCGGCGCCACATTCGCCGTCTACCGTCTCGCGCTGCGGTGCCTCGGCCCTGGCGCGGCCTGGGTGGCCGCGGCGTGGTTTGCGGTGCACCCGGTACACGTCGAGGCGGTCGCCGTCGCGGTGAATCAGGCCGAGCTCGTGGTCGCCATTCTCCTCTCGCTGCTGGTGGCCGCGTACCTCGATCGTCGCCGCAGCGGCGCTCCACTGACGAAGCGCTGGATGGCGTTGATCGTCGTCGGCTATCTCGCCGCGATGCTCTTCAAGGAAAACGGCGCCATGCTCCCGGCGTTTCTCGTCGCCGCCGAACTGACGATCATCGACGACGGGCGAAGCTGGCGAGAACGCCTCACTCTCCTCCGCCCACTCTATCTCTGGTTCGTTCTCGTCGCCGTGTGTCTCGCCGAAGTGCGCACTCGTGTCCTCGCCGGCAACACCAAAGGCAGTTTCACCGCCGAAGCACTCGGCGGTCTTCATATCGGCGGACGCGCCCTCACCATGCTCGGTGTGGTGCCGCAGTGGTTCCGCCTCCTCTTCTGGCCGGCGCATCTGCAAGCCGACTATTCGCCGGGTGAGATCGTCGGGACCACACATTGGGGTGCGGCGCAGTCGCTCGGTGCGCTGCTCCTGATCGCAACCGCCGTGCTGGCGTGGTTCTGCTGGCGCCGCCGTCCGGTGGTGACATTCGGGATTCTCTGGACCGCGATCGGGCTGATACCGATAAGCAACGTCCTCATCCCGACCGGGATCGTCCTCGCGGAGCGGACCCTCTTCCTCAGCAGCGTCGGTGTGGTGATCGCTGGTACCGCCCTCCTCTGGCCGGCAGGTGTGTGGCTCTACGCCCGCGGATCGATTGCGCGCATCGCCGTCGCGACCGGGGCGATCGTCCTCCTCGCCATGGGACTTTCGCGGAGTGCTTCGCGACAGATGGTGTGGCATGACTCGGCTGCGCTCTGGTTTCAGTCGATCACCGATGCCCCCAGGAGCTGGCGCGCGCATCATGCCTACGCCGCGGTCCTCTTCGGCGTCGACATGAAGCACACCGCCGAACTGGAGTACCGCAAGGCGATGGACCTCTACCCCGCCGCCCTTCCGGTCTATATCGACCTTGCCGACAAGTACCGCGGCGCGGGGATGTGCGAACCGGCGCTGCATCTGTACCAGGAAGTGCTCATCATGATGCCGGCACACAACGGTGTGCGCGGTTCCGAAGTCGCCTGTCTCCTCTGGCTCGGCCGCTACCAGGAGGCGTCAATCGAAGCTCGCATCGGCGCGTCGTATGGTTTTCAGCACACCACGCTGGCGCGCTATGCCGAGATTGCCGACAGCGCCGAACGAGTGCACGCGCCGCCGCACACAGTGAACCTCCCGCCCCCCGTGGACAGCATCCCGAGGCGATGACTCGGCGCCGGCTGCTGATTCTCGGCGCCTTCGTGGCTGCGGTAATCGCGGCCATGGGTCTCAGCATCCGCAACGGATTCGCCTACGACGACATCCCGGCGATCGCGCAGAACTCGCGCGTGATCGACCCCGCCCGGTGGCACACCATCGTCACGTCACCGTACTGGCTCGGCACTCTCTGGCGCCCAGTCACGACGGCGCTCTTTGCGGTGCAATGGCGCCTGGGTCACGGCGCACCGTGGCTCTTTCATATGGTTTCGCTGCTCGGCTATCTCGCCGTTGGCGTTCTCCTCTACACCCTGATGCGGAGGCTCGCGATCGGTGAAGTCTCCGCCGCAGCCGCGACGGCGCTCTTCCTGGTTCACCCGATTCATGTCGAAGTGGTTGCCAACGGCGTCGGCCAATCCGAGCTCTGGGTGGCGCTGGCGCTTCTCGGCGCGACCCTGATCTACCTCGACGCTCGATCGCGCCGTGCCACGACGCCGTCGGTCGTCGCACTCCTCGTCGTTGTGATTCTCGGCATGGCATCCAAGGAGCAGGGCTTCGTCGTCTTTGCTCTCCTTCTCGACGCGGAATGGATTGCCGGCCCGAAGGGGAATCCCGGTGCAGTCGTGCGCCTGCTGGTACCCGTGGCGGCCGCGACGGCACTGGTCTTCCTCTTCCGCACGAGCATTCTCCTCTCGGCCGCGGGCGAGATCCCGGCCGCTGCACTGCAAGGACAAGGGCTTGTCGGACGCACGATGACCTTCCTTGGCGTCGTCCCGGAATACCTCCGTTTGCTGATCTGGCCGATGCATCTCCAGGCGGAGTACGGACCGCCGGGAATCCCGATCGGCGGGCCATTACAACTCCGGCACCTCGCCGGACTCGCGATCGTGGCGCTCTGCGTCGCCGGATTCGTGGCAGCGTACCGGAGGATCCCGGCGGCCGCGTTCGGATTGCTGTGGACGGCGGTAACGCTCGCACCGCTGAGCAATGTGCTGGTGCCGACGGGGATCGTGATGGCCGAACGCGCCTTCTTTCTGCCGAGCATCGGCGTCGCAATCACACTGGGCGCGATCCTGAGCGCGGTTGCCGTGAGGCGTGCCGCCCGCGGCGATCGGCTCCCGCAGGTCGTGATCGCGGTCCTTGTAGTGTGGGGTATCGGGTGTGCGATCCGCAGTACGATGCGGGTTCCCACCTGGAGCAGCCAGCGGCGCTTCTACACCGATCTCACCGGCGACGGGCCGAGGGCATATCTCGCCTGGAAGACCGCCGGGGTGTACTGGGAGGGTGCGGGCGACGACTCGCTCGCGATCGCGGATCTCCACCACGCGATGGAACTCTGGCCGCACGACTATGAGGTGAACGAGCGGCTGGGACAATATCTGCGCGCTGATCGTCGCTGCGACGCCGCGATTCCCATCCTGACCGCCGGCGTCGTACTCAATCCTGATGCGCCATCGCTCCGCGCCAAGGCGATCGAGTGCCTGATCACGGCGCGCCGGTGGGGCGACGCGGAGCGATACGCGCGCGACGCCGTGCAACTCGGCCAGAGCGAATTCACTCCCACGATCGCGCGGATCGAACGCCTGCGCGCCGCTGCCGACAGCGCCGCCAAGCCCTCGCCGTGATCCTCCTTCCACTGCTGGCGTGGCTGGCGTGGCTGGCTGCCTTCCGCCACCACGGCCGTTCGCTTCTCGATGCCGGGTGCGGCGCGCTGATCGTGATCGGCGTGGCGATCTCGATCGCAACCGAAATGCAATCGCTCATAGGCGCTCTCACCGCCATTGGCAGTGCCGCGGCATGGGTCATCGTGAGCGGCATCGGTCTCGTCGTTGCACGCCGTGCATCCAGTACCGCGAGCGCTGCCCGGGAAACCAGCCGGCACGAACTCCTCGCCCTCTGGCCCGTGGCCCTCTTCCTGGCACTCACCCTCGCGGTCGCACTCCTCTCCGCGCCGAACTCATACGACGGACTGACCTATCACCTCGTCCGCGTCGAGCGGTGGATTCAACAGGGCTCGCTGCGGCCGTTCGCGACCTTCAACACCCGCCAGCTCTTCATGCCGTCGTGGGCGGAGTATGGCATCCTGCAGTTCGAGTTGCTGAGCGGCGGCGACCGCTTCGCTAACCTGGTGCAATGGATCGGATTCGCGGGCGCGTGCGGCGGGGCAGCGCTTCTTGCGCGCGCCCTCGGTGGAAGCCGGCGCGCGGCGCTGATCGCGGCAATCCTGGTGGCGACGCTACCGATGGCGGTGGCGCAGTCGAGCGGGACGCAGACCGACGTCATCGCCGCGTGCTGGGCAGTGCTGGCGTGCGGCTTCGGCTACCGCCTTCTCTCGAGCGGAACGCCATTCGATGCTCTCCTTTCAGCACTCGCATTCGGACTCGCGGTTGCCACCAAGCAGACGGCACTCCTTGTCGCCGGCGTCGCGTTGGTGCCAGTGATCGCTTCGCTGGCGTGGCGGCGGTCGTGGCAGCGGGTGGCGGGCTTCGGCGCCGCACTCGTCGTCGCAACGGCGATGCTGGCCGGCCCGCAAATGGCGCGGAACGTTGCCGTGTTTGGTGATCCAGCCGGCGATGCCACGTGGCGAAACGACGCGGCGATGCAGACCCACGCGCCCGCCGGGATTGCCGTCAACATGCTGCGCAATGGGGCGCTGCACTTCGGCACGCCGTGGCCCGCGATCAACACGGCGATTGCCAACGGAGTGTCGGCGATCGCGCGCGCGATCGGCGTCAATCCCGATGATCAGCGCACGACGTGGAATGTCCGGTTCATTCCGACGCCGTGGAATACTCATGAGGAATCGGCGCCCAATCCATTGCACGTGATCCTCATCATCGGTTGCGTCGGCGCGCTGGCGTGGTCGAAGCCGTCGTCGACCAGGCTCTGGTTCGCCGTCGCACTCGCTGTGGCCTTCGCGATCTTCTCCGCCGAGCTCAAGTGGCAGAGCTACAACAGTCGCCTCGAAACGCCGTTCTTCGTGCTCGGCGCGGCGTGGGCCGCGGGGACGCTCGATCGGCTCACCGCCGTGCCGCGATGGGTACTCGTCACGATCCTGGTTCTCGGCGCGCTCCCCGTGGCGATGCTGGGATACACGCGGCCGCTGATCGCGATCGAGGGGAGCACCATCGCACCGCGGCCGAGCGTTGTGACCACGCCGCGGGCGCTGACCTACTTCCTGTACGAGCCGGCGCTGGCGCGCCCGTACCTCGACGTCGCCCGGCGGATCGCGGCGAGCGGGTGTCACGATGTCGGCACCCACACCTGGCCCGACGCCTGGGAATACCCGGTGATGGCGGTGGCAAGGACGGCTGCGAGCGGGACAACGTTCCGACCGATCGGCGTGCCGAATGTCTCGGCGCGTTATGCCGAGGACGTGGGGAAGGCGCCATGCCTCCTGCTCCAGATCTGGCCGAATGCCGGGACACCGCCCAAATGGGCGGCAAGCTGGCGGCTGCTGGTGCATTGGGACATGGGGCCCGGGCGGGTAGGCGTGGCGCTCTTTGCGCCACCGGCATAACCGGCACCATCACTTTTCCGACGCTGACATTTGCCGCCGGTAGCACCGCCGGCGCCATCCGTCCCGATGATCACACTCTCCGGCGCGGGCCCAGCGCACTCACTGCGCGGTCAGATGTAGACGGGCCATCGCATCGGCGGCGGCCAGGCCAACAGCCGTGGCAGCGACGCTGTACCGCCCGCTGGCGACCCAGTCATCTGCACCCGGAGGTTTTCCGCCCCGTGTGCGGCCAGGTCCCGGAAACTCGCGACTTGGCCCTTCGCCGTTGCGACCCTGTCACTCTCACACGCGACTCTGGCCCGGTCACTTGCGATTGAGTCCATCACCATTGCGACCCTGTCCTTCGCATTCGCGACCCTGCCCCTCTCACTGGCGGCTTGGTTCTCGTCAGCCGCGACCCCGACCTTCTCACTCGCCGCTCGGTTCTTGTCACTTGCGACCGCGACTTCTTCAGTAGGGAGTCAGTCCTTCTCACTTGCGACCGCGACTTCTTCAGTAGCGAGTCAGTTCTTCTCACTGGCCACTCAGTTCTTCTCACTCGCGACCCGGTTCTTCTCACTCGCCGCTCGGTTCTTGTCAGTCGCGACCCCGCCACTCGCAGTGGCGACTAAGTTCTTCTCACTCGCGACTAAGTTCTTCTCACTCGCGACGAAGTTCCTGTCACTTGCGACTAAGTCAACCACCATTGCGACCAAGTCCCTCTCACTGGCGACTCAGCCCCACTCACTCGCGACCCAGTCACTCGCACTGGCGACTCGGTTCCTCTCACTCGCGACCTCGTCATCGCTACTCGCAACCAGGTAATTCCCGCTAGCGACCTGTCCTTCCCGTGAGCGACCTGGTCGCGATTGGCGACGTTGTCACCCACCGCCGACCTCATCTGTGATCGCAGGTCCATCAGGTCAGGTCGCACCCATGCGCCGCCAGGATTACACCCGGCCCACCATTCTCTCGACGACGTACATCGGCCGTGCCTTCACTTCGTCATAGACACGGCCAACGTACTCACCGATTACGCCCATGAAAAAGAGGTTCATCCCCGAGAGAAAGGTGATCGTCACGATGATCGCCGCGAATCCTTGCGGTACCCGACCGAGGAAGAGCCGCTGGAACACGACCCAGATGACGTACAACACTGCAAGACCAACCCCGAGCGCCCCCAGGAACATCGCGGCGCGAATCGGAATCGTGGAGAAGGCGAAGAGGCCGTCGAGCGCCAGTCGAACCAGCGCGCGGTAGGAATACTTGCTCGTACCTCCCGCGCGCTCGGCTCGTTCGACCGGTAATGCCCGCTGGCGGAATCCGGCCCACGCCCGCAAGCCGCGAAGGTAGCGGTTGCGCTCAGGCGCCGACCTCATCGCCTCGAGGACCCGCCGGCTGATCAGCGCAAAATCGCCTGCATCGGGCGGCACCTTGACTCGCGAGAATCTGGTCATCAACCGGTAGAAGAGGTAATAGCAGCTCCGCAGCACGAGCCCTTCCTTGCGCATCGTGCGGACGGCGTACACCACATCGAAGCCCTCGGCCTGTGCTTCAAGAAACCGGGGAATCTCCTCCGGCCGGTCCTGCAGGTCGCCATCCATCACGACGATCAGGTCGCCTGTCACATGATCGAGTCCGGCAGTGATGGCCGCCTGATGTCCGAAATTCCTCGACAGGAAAAGGCCGCGTATGCGGGGATCGGCGGCATTCGCATCGATCAGCATGGCTCGCGTGTTATCGGTGCTTCCGTCATCGACCAGAAGCAGCTCGTGAGGGCCGCCCGGAATCCCATCGAGCACCGCGCCGACGCGGCGAAGCAATTCAGGAAGGACTGCTTCCTCGTTGAGGACCGGAATGGCAACGCTCAGTTTCACGAGGCCTGCCTCGGAATGCCTTCGAAGTACGCCATCGCCCAGAGGTCGATCCCGCCGAGATGAAGCGTGTACGTCTCGTCGTATTGTGTCACCAGTTCGGCTTGCACTGTGTCGCGCAGCTTTGAAAGGGTGCGCACGTACTGGCCGCGATCGGCCAGCGCGAGCGTTCGCACCAGCCCGTTCGACTCCGGCGCGTAGATGTCGATGATGTAGACGCTCCCGTCGGGGGCGAGGAGTCCTGCCGTCGATTTCAGCAGTGATCGCACCTGATCATCGGTCATATGGTGCAGCATCGAGTTGATGAAGATGCAGTCGAATCGCTCGCCTTCGGGAATCTCGATCTTCGAGGCGTCGCCGACCATGAAGTACTGGTCGCCAAACCGCCGCTTCGCGCCGGCGATGTACCCCGGGTTCAGGTCGATCCCGAGATAATTGGGATTGGTCCTGAGAAACGCCCGAGTGTTGGTTCCCGGGCCGCAGCCGACATCGAGAATCCGGCGGAATGCCAGTCCGGGATGACGGCGCCGGAACGGCACCAGCTTCTGCTCGACGAACGGTGCCTGCCAGGCAAGGTAGACCCAGGACAGGTCGAGCGGATGCTTCATGGTCCATCTCCTCGTCCGTGCACCTGAAAGCGGTCGATGGTCGTTACCCGCGGGAAATACCTCATGACACTGTCGAGCGAACCTGTCGGAAACCGGGCCGAAAAACTGGGAGCGGTATCGACGACCACTGCCCGTGCCCCCTGGGCGTAGATCCGCGCGGCAAAGCCTGCGCCCGGCGGATTGTCTTTGGCCAGAAAGGAAAAGAAGCTGCGGTTCAGGTCGGGGCGTCCCGACAGGAACGCGACTTCAGGGGCGTCGGGTCCGGCCCAGATCGGTCCGGGAGGCAATGAATCGATCGTGGCAATGAGGCGCATGTATTGCGCGGCATCGTCGGTCGGCACCAATAACCGACCGCGTGGGGTTTCGAGCCAGCGACGCCCCTCGGCGGCGGTACGCGCAAAGCCGAGTTCTTCGGGTGCGCCAGGGAGCACCTGTGTGAGTCCGAACAGCAGATACAGCGCAGCCAGGGCCGCGGCCGGACGGCGCTCAGCCACCGGACGCATCGCGACCGCGGCTGAGATCGCGAGCAGCACCAGCGGCAGGACGTACACGAAATACACCGGGGCCGCAAAGGGAAACTGGCTCAGCGCCATCATCGCGGCGAGCGGCGCGAAGACGATCAGCGCCCGCCGCGCAGGTGTAAGGGACCGCTGCGCGATCCGCGACCAGGTCACGCAGAAGCAGAGCGCGCCGAGCGGAAGCAGCGCGCGCAGCGCCGCCCAGATATGGCCGTGCACGTATGGGTGGAACCAGGTGTACAGCTCGACGAACAGTCCGGCACCGACCACCACGGCGGTTCCGACCCGGAAGAATCGTCCGGTACCGAAGAGCACGACGAGGAGCGGGACGCCAAAGAGAATTGACCGCAGTGATGGCGGTGCCCACGATGCAAAGGCCGCGCGCTGGCCGACGACGGCGCCGAGCGACGCGACGAATGGCACCAGCGCATCGTGCCGCGCCATCCAGAAGGCGAACAGGAGCGCTGGCACGGCGGCCCCGGCGGCGAGTGCCGCGATTCGGCGCTGAAGCTTCACGTCGAAACCGATGCCGCGGATTCGTATCTGGGCTACCTCACGAATCGCGATGCCGACGATGACCGCCAGCGCCGGCAGCGCGATATGTGCCGCGATCCTGGCCGTCGGTCGGGCACTCACCAGATGAACCACCGCTGCCGCAGAGAAGATTGCGCCGAGGATGACCTCCGCCGCACCCCGGCGATCCGCGTCTTCGGCTTGCCGGATCGCCACCAGTGCCCATCCCGCGCCAGCCAGAGCGAAGATCGCTGTCACCTTGGCCAGGGCGGCCAATCCGATCAGGAATCCGGCGACAAATGCGGCGGAGTGCCGCCGATTGGTCCAAGTCGCCAGTACGCCGCCGGCAGCACACGCGAGGAACATCACATACCACGACGGCATCGCGGCAGGATATAGCGGCACGCTGAACACGGCGATCAGTGCCGCACCGACCGCGGCGCCGATGGGATGCAACCAGCGCGTGAGAAGCCAGAAAACGACACCGAACCAGATGGTGGCGACCAGCGCCAGCTGATCACGCAGCACGTTCATGCTGATGCCGCCCAGGCGGAATGCCAGGGCCTGCATCAGGCCCAGACCGCCGGTATACGGGTCCCCGAAGTCGCGATGAGACACCTGACCGGACAGGATGCGCTCTGCTGTCTGGCCCAAGGCTCCCTCGTCGTGCGGATACCAGCCGCGAAACCGGAACACCCAGATCACGGCCACGCCGAGCGCCGCTGCCGCGATAACGAACGCAAGCTCCGCACGTGACATCGTGATGCGATTGACGCGAGTCGGCGCCGGTCGCGTCCCCATCTCATCCCCGAGCGTCACGGTACGCTGCTCCTGAAGTGCACCTGGTATTGATCGATGACAACGGTCCTCGGGAAGTACCATTCGATGCTGTCGAGTAGAGCGCGCGTCAGTTTCCGCGATGAGAACGGCTTGGTATCGACCACCACTGCCTGCGTGCCGACGGTGGCGAGTCGCTCGGCAAGGCCGGGTGACGGCGGATTGTCGGGACCGAGAAAGTCCCACGAGCTGCGATTCAGGTCCACCCGGTTCGAGAGGAAGGCAATCTCGGGCGCGTCGGGGCCTGCCCAGATCGGTCCTGGCGGCAGCGAATCGAGTGCGCCGAGAACGCGTTCATATCGGATCGCGTCGCCGGGCGGCACCAATAGTCTGCCGGCACGAGTCTCGACCCACCTCCAGTCATGCTCGTCCAGCCACTGAATTCCGAGTCCTTCCGGCGCGGCGGCGAAGACCTGCGCCGTGCCGAATACCATGAACAGGCCAGCCAGAGCCGCGGCCTGCGTGCGTGCTGACGGCGGGCGCATCGCGACAACCGCGGACGCCGCCAGCACGAAAACTGGAGCGACATACAGGAAGTACACTGGCGCCGCGTAGGGAAACTGCGTCAGCACCAGCATGGCGGCGAGCGGACAGAATACCGCCGCGCCGCGCAGCGGGATGGTGAGGTCGGAACGGGAAAGTCGCGGCCACGCTGCCGCGAAAAAGAGCGCGCTCGCCGGGAGCAGGCCGCGCGTAACGCTCCAGGCCTCGCGGTATGCACTGCCGCGCGACCACGCGACGACTGCGACAACGATCCCTCCGGCCACCAGAACGGCGGGCCGGACGCGGAACCATCGGCCGACGCCAAAGAGGATCGCCGCGACCGGCAACGCGACTGCCACCGCGGTGGCAGCGGGCGGCAACTGCGATGCGGACGCGACTCGCTGGCCGACGACGATCCGCAGCGACGAGAGGAACGGCATCAGTGCGTCATGCCGGGCGAGCCAGGCCGCGTAGGCCGCGATCGGGACGGCCGTACCACCGACCAGCGTACCCGCGCGACGCCACAGCGCTGCGTCAAACCCGGCTCCGGATGCACGGACCTGTTGCCCCTCCCGCCATGCGATCGCCGCGACAACCGCCAGTGGTGGGAGGGCCAGGTGAGCGAGTACCGACCCGTTGATGTCACGGCCGAGCAGCAAGAGTACCAGCACCATGAAGACCGGCGCGGCAACGAGCACCTCGATCGATCCACGACGATCCCGGCTCTCCGCCTGCCGCAGCGCCACGAGCGCCCACAGTGCGCCAGCCAGCGCGAAGAAGGCGGTCACCTTGATGGTTGCCGCGATGCCGATGGCGAACCCCGCGAGGAGCACGGCGACTTGTGGCCGCCCGGGCCACACGACCAGCACGGCACCGGCAGCGCAACCGAGGAATAGCACGTACCATGATGGCATCGCCGCGGGATACAGCGGCACACTCCACACGGCGAGCAGTATTGCGGCAAGCGCCGCTCCGCGCGGACGGAGCCAGCGCGTCAGCAGCCAGAACATTCCGGCGAACCAGATGGTTGCTGTCAGCGCCAGGTGGCTTCGCAGCGAATTCATGCTGACGCCGCGAAGGCGAAACACCAGCGCGTGAAGCAACCCGAGACCACCGCTGTACGGATCCTCGAAATCACGATGCGGGACCTGCCCGTGCAATACCCGCAGCGCAGCCTGGCCGATGGTGCCTTCGTCAACGCCCCACCATCCACGAAAGCGAAACGCCCAGATGACGTACAACGCGAGCAGCGCCGCGACGAACAGCGCCGCCATGTCGCCGAGTTCCCGCGGGCGACGGCGAACGGCGCCGGGAATCACCATTGCAGCTTTTCGAGGCGCGCTCGCACGACGAACTGTTCGCGCCCCACGCGTCAGTCCTTCTCCCATTCTCGCCGCATCGAATCAGTCGACACCCGCTCGAAGTGCAGCGGACTCCCCAGCCGGTTTCCCTCGGTGACGAGCCAGACCGGCTTCCCGGGATGCTGCGCCAGGACCAGCGAATCGCGCGCGTGCAGGTCGCGCACGTAGAGGTTGCTGCCGCCATTGCGAAGGAGGAACGGAGTGTAGAGCGTGAATCCCGCGAGATCCTCGGCGATCCTCCTGCCGCACAACGGCGTCAGCGACTCACCCGGAAGAAAGCGCACCGTGGTATCCGGGAGGTTGGTCACCGTGATCAGTCGCGCCGAGTCGGCGTGGAATGCATCGATGCGTTGCCTGAGCTCGGCAGCGCCCCCGTTATCGTGCTCGACCGCGGAGATGGCGCCCTCCAGGCGGCACGCGTCATTGGTGCGATAAATGTGGTCCGCGTCCACGCGCGTCACCCCCAGCCCCCACATCCGCGCCACCATCTGCCCGCCCCAGCTCTCGCGCACCAGCACCACTGCGTCGCGCACTCCATTCGCCGCGGCGAGCTGATCAACGTCAAACCGCATCGACAGCATGCCGTTGTGGTACTGCTCGGCGCGAATCGGAATCCCGGTGGCGGCGCCGAGAAGGAGCGCCGCACTCCCGGCGATCACCGTGCCCCGCACCACCGGCACCGCGATGTGCCGCGCGCGCAGCACGGCTGGCAGTCGCGCCGTCCACCACGCCAGCCACGGTGCCAGCGGCAGCATGAAGCGCGGCCCGAGATAAAACCCATCGTGCCAGTACGCGAAGTACGACAGCACCACCAGCCCCGACGCCGCCAGCACCCAGCGATCAAAGGCGGGCGCCCGTCGCGTCAGCGCGAGCGCCAGCGTCGCAAACGCCAGCGACGGTCCTGCCGCTTCGAAGAGATAGTCCTGCAACCGCAGGAAGTAGAGATTGATCAGCTCCAGTCCGCGCGCCGGCGTGTGGGCCGGTCCCCACGGCGCGGCGTGAAAGCCGATCTCGTGCGACGTCCCCCACATCGCGATGTAGCCGAAGCGCAGCGGACTCCCGGTCTGCTGCGCATTGACGTAGAGCATCACCGCCATCGGCAGCGCCACCCCGATACCACTCCACAGCAGCGCCGCGACGTGCGCCTTCCCCAGCCGTGC
>DASYAK010000013.1:0-95535 GCA_036501385.1 Gemmatimonadales bacterium
CGACAAGATCGTCGGCGGAACGGTACCCCGCGAATTCATCAAGCCGTCCGAAGCCGGGATGCGCGAGGCGCTGGAGAACGGCATCCTCGCCGGCTATCCCATGGTCGACGTCAGGGCCGAACTGGTCTACGGCTCGTACCATGACGTCGACTCCAGCGAAATGGCGTTCAAGATCGCGGGCTCGATGGCGATCAAGGAGGCCGCGCGCCAAGCCGGTCCGGTCATCCTCGAGCCGATCATGGAGGTCGAGGTGGTGTCGCCCGAAGACTTCCTCGGATCGGTAATCGGCGATCTGTCGAGCCGCCGCGGCAAGATCGGTTCGATGAATCAGCGCGGCGAGTCGCAGGTCGTGTCGGCGCAGGTGCCGCTGGCGGAGATGTTCGGCTATTCGACGTCGCTTCGCAGCGCCACGCAGGGCCGCGCCGCGTACACGATGCAGTTCCATCACTACGAAGAAGTGCCCAAGGCTGTCGCGGAACAGATCATCACCAAGGCGGGCGCGAAGTAACCCGGTCGTACCAGACAAACGCATCAGGAAGGGACGAGGACCACGATGAGCAAGGCCAAATTCGAGCGGAACAAGCCGCACGTGAACGTCGGGACGATCGGCCATGTCGATCACGGCAAGACGACGTTGACCGCCGCGTTGACGAAGGTTTCGGCTGACAAGGGATTCGGGACGAAGTACATCCCGTACGACGCGGTGGCCAAGGCGAGCGAGTCGCAGGGGCGACGGGATCCGACGAAGATCCTCACCATCGCGACGAGCCATGTCGAGTACGAGACCGCCAAGCGGCACTACGCGCACGTGGACTGCCCGGGGCATGCCGACTACGTCAAGAACATGATCACCGGTGCCGCACAGATGGATGGCGCCATTCTCGTGGTGAGCGCCGTCGACGGGCCGATGCCGCAGACGCGCGAGCACATCCTGCTGGCGCGCCAGGTGAACGTCCCTTCGATCGTGGTCTTCCTCAACAAGTGCGACCTGGTGGACGACGCCGAGCTGCTCGACCTGGTGGAGCTCGAGGTCCGCGAACTGTTGAGCCAGTACAAGTATCCGGGTGACGACACGCCGGTGATCCGCGGCAGCGCGATCAAGGCGATCGAAGGCGACGCGGCGTACGTGGAGAAGATCCAGGAGCTGTACGACACGCTCGACAACTACATCCCGGAGCCGGTGCGGGAGATGGCCAAGCCGTTCCTGATGCCGGTGGAAGATGTGTTCAGCATCACGGGACGCGGGACAGTCGCGACCGGGCGCATCGAGCGGGGAAAGGTGAAGGTCGGGGAAGAGGTGCAGCTGGTGGGCTTCGGCGCGGAAAAGAAGGTGGTTGTCACCGGGGTCGAGATGTTCCGCAAGCTGCTCGACGAGGGCGTGGCCGGGGACAATGTCGGCCTGCTGCTCCGCGGGATCGAGAAGAACGAAATCGAACGCGGGATGGTACTGGCGAAGCCCGGATCGATCCCGCCGCACACGAAGTTCGAGGCGGAAGTGTACGTCCTGGGGAAGGACGAGGGCGGACGGCACACTCCGTTCTTCTAGGGCTACCGGCCGCAGTTCTACTTCCGCACGACCGACGTGACCGGCAGCGTGGAATTGCCGGCGGGAGTGGAGATGGTGATGCCGGGAGACAACATCCAGATGACGATCGAACTGATCACTCCGGTGGCGATGGATGAGGGACTGCGGTTCGCGATCCGCGAAGGCGGCCGGACGGTAGGTGCCGGCGTGGTCACGAAGATTCTGAAGTAAGAGAGGAACTCCGATGCCAGGTAAGATCCGGATCCGTTTGAAGGCGTTCGACCACGTGGTGCTCGACCAGGCCGCGGCGGACATCGTTCGCACCGCCGAGAAGACCGGTGCGCAGGTGTCGGGTCCGATTCCGCTTCCGGTGAAGATGGAGCGGTGGACTGTGCTGCGTTCGCCGCACGTCGACAAGAAGAGCCGGGAACAGTTCGAGCTGCGCACCCACAAGCGCCTGCTCGACATTCACGATTCGCGCCCCCAGACGATGGACGCGCTGACCAAGCTGGATCTTCCGGCTGGCGTGGACGTCGAGATCAAGGTCGAATAGCCATGGCGACCGGAATCATCGGGCGCAAGCTCGGCATGACCCGCGTCTTCGCGGATGACGGCACCGCCGTACCGGTGACGGTGATCGAGGCCGGGCCGTGTGCCGTGCTGCAGGTGCGCGAATCACAGGCCCAGCTGGGATGGGGCAGGAAGACACCGGCGCGCGCCACGCGGGCCGAGATCGGACACGCCAAGGCCGCCGGGCTCGACTTCGCACCGCAGGTGGTGCGCTCGTTCCCGCTCAACGGCGCGGAGCTCGCCGCCGGGGCCACCATCACCGTCGAGATCTTCGCCGCGGGCGACATGGTCAAGGTGACCGGGACGACTAAGGGCCGCGGCTTCCAGGGTGTGGTGCACCGCTACGGCTTCGGCGGTGGTCCGGCGTCGCACGGCAACACCCGGCATCGCAAGCCGGGATCGATTTCTCCGGGCACCGATCCGTCGCGCGTCATCAAGGGGAAAAAGATGCCGGGCCACATGGGTGACGTTCGACACACCGAGCTGGGCCTGACCGTGGTCCGGGTCGACGCCGAGCGCAACCTGCTCTTCGTGCGCGGCGCGATCCCCGGCTCGAAGAACGGAATCGTCACCGTGGCGAAGCAGGGAGGAAAGAGTCGTCATGATTAGCGCACCGCATTACTCCGCTACCGGCGCCAGGCACAGCCAGGCGTTTGCGCTTCCCGACGACACCTTCGACGGTGTCGTCAACGATGCAGTGCTGCACCAGGCGGTCAAGTCGCACCTGGCCAATCAGCGTCAGGGGACGGCCAAGACCAAGACGCGTTCCTTCGTTTCCGGCGGCAATCAGAAGCCGTGGAAGCAGAAGGGCACCGGTCGCGCACGGCAGGGCTCCACCAGAGCTCCGCACTGGCGTGGCGGTGGCACCGTCTTCGGGCCGATTCCACGCGAATACCGCCACGACACCAATCGCAAGGTCCGTCAACTGGCGCGGCGTTCGGCGCTCAACGCCCGGGCCCGCGAAGGGATGCTCCACGTGATCGATGCGATCACGATGGATGCCCCCAGGACGAGCACGCTCCTTGGCATTCTCGGCAAGCTCACGCTGGGAGACACCAAGACGCTGATCCTGACCGCGGGATCGAAGCCGCCGGTCTATCTCAGCGGTCGCAACGTTCCGCATATCGAGGTATTGCCGTTCAGCGACGCCACGGCGTACGACATTCTCCGCGCCGACGCGCTCGTGATCGAGAGCGACGCACTGGGCGGACACGAATCGAGCGGTGCTGTCGACGGTGAAGCGCCTCCGGCCACCAGGTCGCACACTGCCAAGCCCGCGGCGACAAAAGCCACCAAGGCGCGCTCGCCTCGAGCGGTGAAATCAGCGGCCAAGTCGGCTGCGAAGTCCGCGGCCAAGTCGGCGTCGAAGTCCGCGGCCAAGTCGGCGTCGAAGGCCGCGCCAAAGCACGCCCCGGGCAAGCGCGCGGGGAAGCCGGCGCACAAGAAAGCGAGTGAGTGATGGCTGACCTGCACCAGGTGCTGGTTCGCCCGCTGATTACCGAGAAGAGTTCTGCCGCATGGCAGGATCGCAAGGAATACGTCTTCGAGGTGCATCCGTTGGCGACCAAGGGACAGATCCGTGAAGCGCTGAAGGAGTTGTTCGGCGTCACCGCGACCAGCGTGCGGACGATGCAGATGCGTCGCAACGCGATGATTCGCGGCCAGGCGCGCGGCGTCTCCGCGCGCTGGAAGAAGGCGATTGTCACCCTGCGGCCCGGCGACACGCTCGCCGTCTTCGAGAGCTGACCATGGCGATTCGTCAATTCCGTCCGATCACTCCAGGGACGCGGTTCCGCTCCGTCGCCAGCTTCGACGAGATCACCCGCGGCACGCCCGAGAAGTCGTTGCTCGAGCCGATCAAGTCGAGCGGCGGCCGCAACAACCAGGGGCACATCACGTCGCGCTACATGGGCGGCGGCCACAAGCGGATGTACCGCAAGATCGACTTCAAGCGGAACAAGTTCGGCATCCCGGCGCGCGTCGCCGAGATCGAGTACGACCCCAATCGCACGGCGCGGATTGCGCTGCTGGTCTACGCCGACGGCGAGAAGCGGTACATCCTGCACCCGGCCGGGCTCCGGCAGGGCGACACCGTGGTCAGCGGCCCGGGGAGCGATGTCCGGATCGGCAACACGTTGCCGCTCGCGGAAGTCCCGCTCGGCACCATGGTGCACAACGTCGAGACGAAGATCGGCAAGGGCGGCTCGATGGCGCGGTCCGCGGGGCAGGGAGCGCAGGTGGTCGCGCGCGAAGGGGACTACGTCACGCTGCGGATGAAGTCATCCGAGATGCGGATGATCCACGGCCGCTGCCTCGCCACCATCGGCGAAGTCGGCAACGCCGAGCATGAGCTCCTGTCGATCGGCAAGGCGGGCAAGAATGTCTGGCTCGGTCGCCGGCCGCACGTTCGCGGCGTCGCGATGAACCCGGTCGACCATCCCCTCGGCGGCGGCGAAGGCAAGACGTCGGGTGGACGTCCGCCGGTGTCGCCGTGGGGGAAGGCCGAAGGGAAGAAGACCCGGAAGCGGAAGAAGAACTCGAATCGACTCATCGTGCGCGGCCGCAAGCGCGGGAAGGCGACGCAATAATGGCGCGAAGCATTCGCAAGGGACCTTTCGTCCAGCAATCGCTGCTCGACAAGGTTGCGACCCTCAACTCGAAGAACGAGAAGAAGGTCGTCAAGACCTGGAGCCGGGCGAGCACGATCCTCCCCGAGTTCGTGGGGCATACGTTCGCGGTGCACAACGGCAACAAGTTCGTGCCGGTGTACGTCTCGGAAAACATGGTCGGACACAAGCTCGGCGAGTTCGCGCCGACGCGGCTCTTCCGCGGCCATAGCGGCAAGCTGGTGGTCGACAAGAAGGCGAAGGCGGTCTGATATGCCGGGACGCGCAATTCAGCGATCGGTCCGGCAGTCGCCGCGCAAGATGCGGCTGGTGATGGATCTGATCCGCGGCAAGAACGTCAACGACGCGTACGCGATCCTCCAGTTCAACAAGAAACTGGCGGCAAAGCAGATCGCCAAGACGCTCAAGTCGGCGGTGGCGAATGCCGAACAGCACGCGCAGCAGGCCAACGAGTCGTTCGATGTCGACGATCTCGTGGTGGTCGACGCGCAGGTGCAGATGGGGTCGCCACTCAAGCGGTTCGGCACGGCGGCGCAGGGACGCGCCACCCCGATCAAGAAGCGGACCAGTCACGTGCATATCGCCGTGGCGATGAAGGAAGAAGGGTCGAAGTAATGGGCCAGAAGACGCATCCGGTCGGCTTCCGCCTCGGCGTCACGCGGCAGGCACTGTCGCGGTGGTACGCGTCGGCGAAGGACATGCCGACGCTCCTCGCCGAGGATCGCCTGATCCGCGACTACATCCAGAAGCGCCTGGGCCATGCGGCGATTGCCGAAGTGCACATCGAGCGCAAGCCCGGCAAGGTGACGGTGACGATTCACACCGGCCGTCCCGGCGTGGTGATCGGCAAGCGCGGCGCCGAGGTCGACAAGCTCCGCGAGGAACTTGCCGTGGTGCTCGAGCGCCAGATGAAGCTGACCCGCGATGTCGCGGTCAACGTCGAAGAGATCAAGCGCCCCGAACTCTCGGCCAAGCTCGTCGCCGACAACATCGCGGCCCAGCTGGAGCAGCGCATCTCGTTCCGCCGCGCCATGAAGCGCGCAGTGCAGAGCTCGATGCGGATGGGCGCCCAGGGCATCCGGGTGCGCGCGGCCGGTCGCCTTGGCGGCGCCGAGATCGCCCGGGTCGAGGGATACCGCGAGGGACGCGTGCCGTTGCACACGTTGCGCGCCGATATCGATTACGCCACTGGAACGGCCAAGACCACCTACGGCACGATCGGGATCAAGGTCTGGGTCTTCAAGGGCGAGATCGTCGAAGACATGAGCGGCAAGACCTACAGCACGGGGGCCTGACACCATGCTGGCACCAAAGCGGATCAAGTTCCGCAAGACGTTCAAGGGGAAGACCAACGGGATCGCGACGCGCGGCAACACCGTCGCCTTCGGTGAATGGGGCGTGGTGTCGCTCGAGCCGGGGTGGGTCACCGCGCGGCAGATCGAAGCGGCGCGCGTGGCGATGACCCGCGAGATGAAGCGCGGCGGCAAGGTGTGGATTCGCATCTTCCCCGACAAGCCGATCACCAAGAAGCCGGCCGAAACCCGCATGGGCAAGGGGAAGGGCAACCCCGAGGGGTGGGTCGCCGTGGTCAAGCCGGGACGAGTGCTGTTCGAGGTCGACGGGATCGAGGAGTCGCTGGCCCGCAAGGCGCTGGCGCTCGCGGAGGCCAAGCTTCCGGTCAAGACCCGAGTCATCCGGCGCGAGGAGATCTGAGATGGCCGAGAAGAGCAGCCTGCGGCGTCATCGCGACGAACTGCGGGACCTGACGGTCGAGCAACTCGTGGCCAAGCTGGCCGAGTTGCGCGAGGAGCGATTCAAGCTCCGGTTCCGTTCGGCGACCGAGTCGATCGAGAATCCGATGCAGTTTCGTGCCCTGCGCCGGGACGCGGCGCGGGTGATCACCATTCTGGACGAGAAGCGCCGCAAGGCCGGAGAGACGCACCATGGCTGAGTCCACCACGACGGCGACGCGGCTGGCGCGCAAGACGCGCACCGGGCTGGTCGTGAGCGACAAGATGCAGAAGACCGTGACGGTGCAGTTGTCGCGGCGCCTGGCGCATCCCAAGTACGGCAAGCAGGTGACTCGCACCAAGAAGGTGAAAGCGCGCAACGACCACGACGCCAAGGCCGGCGACACGGTGCGCATCATGGAAACGCGTCCATTGGCGAAGACGGTGCACTGGCGCACCGTCGAAGTCGTCGAACGCGCACGCTGAGACCGGGGAGACGGCACGATGGTCCAACAGGAGAGCATCCTCAAGATCGCGGACAATTCCGGTGCGCGCCGCGCGCTGGTGATCCGCGTCCTGGGCGGGTCGCGGCGACGCTATGCGTCGCTCGGCGATCGCGTCGTGGTGGCGATCAAGGACGCCATTCCGACCGGCCAGGTGAAGAAGGGCGAAGTGGCCAAGGCGGTGATCGTGCGGACGGCGAAGGAGGTCCGGCGCAAGGACGGCTCCTACATCCGCTTCGACGAGAACGCCGCGGTGCTGATCAACGATCAGGGCGAACCCAGGGCCACCCGCATTTTCGGCCCGGTTGCCCGTGAACTGCGCGAGAAGCGGTACATGAAGATCGTCTCGCTCGCACCCGAGGTGCTGTGAGATGAAGCCACTGGTGCACAAGAAGGCGAAGCGGCCCCGGCCCGGCGGGCGCGTCGAGCGAATCCGGCTGCACATCACCAAGGGCGACACGGTGCAGGTGATTTCGGGCGACGACAAGGGGAAGCGCGGCACCGTGCTACGGGTCTATCCCAAGACCGGACGGGTGGCGATCGACGGCGTGGCACTGGCCAAGCGGCATCGCCGGGCGACCCAGAATACCGAGTCGGGAATCATCACCTTCCCCGCGCCGATCGCGGCGTCGAAGGTGATGCTGATCGACCCGAAGTCGAACCAGCCGACGCGGATCCGGCGGCAGAAGAATGCCGACGGCACCATTGAACGGGTCGCGACCAGGTCGGGCGTGACCATTCCGAGGAACCGGTAGCGATGGCGAAGACTGACGACGCGGCTCCGGCCGCGGAAAAGAAGGCCGCCCCCAAGCGCGAGACTGCGCCCAAGAAGGCCAAGGGATCCGGTGCCGCAGCCGCGATGGCCACCGACGCCGAACCCAAGGCGAGCATCGGGAAGCCGCGGATGCAGCGCTTCTACGAGGACACCGCACGGGCGCGGCTGGCGAAGCAGTTCGGCTTCTCCAACCGGCATCAGGTGCCCCGGATCACCAAGATCGTCCTCAACGTCGGGCTCGGCGAGGGCGCCAAGAATCCGCGCCTGGTCGACGCCGCCGCCGAGGAGCTGGCGATCATCACCGGCCAGAAGGCGGTGATCACCCGCGCCAAGAAGGCGATCGCCAATTTCGGGCTCCGGGCCGGCCTGCCGGTCGGCGCATCGGTGACGCTGCGCGGGGCGCGGATGTACGAGTTCCTCGACCGGTTCGTCAACCTCACGGTGCCGCGCATTCGCGATTTCCGTGGGCTGCCCAACAAGAGCTTCGACGGCCGGGGGAACTACACCTTCGGGATCAAGGAACAGACGATGTTCCCCGAGATCGACTACGACAAGATCGAGAACGTGCACGGCATGGACATCACGCTCGTGACCAACGCCGGACGCGACGACCTCGCCATGGCGCTGTTGCGCGAGTTCGGCTGGCCTTTCCGCGGTGAGACGCCACACGCTGTGCGTGCGGCCTGAGGGAGACAGGATACCATGACGCAGGGGACCATGAGGGACGGCAACGCATGAGCATGACTGATCCGGTCGCTGACATGCTGACTCGCATTCGCAACGCCTGTTCGGCGGGGCACCGGCGCGTGGATGTTCCCGCGTCGAAGCTCAAGCACGAACTGGCGAAGCTGCTGCGGGACAACCACTACATCGCCGACTACAAGATGCTCGAGGACGGCCAGTCAGGAACGCTGCGGCTGTACCTCAAGTATCACAACGAATTGCCGGTGATTCGCGAGCTGCAGCGGGTGTCGTCGCCCGGATTGCGGCGTTACGTCAAGTGCCGCGACCTTCCCCGCGTCAAGAACGGGCTGGGAATCGCGATCGTGTCGACGCCCAAGGGGCTGATGACCGACCGCGACGCACGCACGGCCAACCTCGGCGGCGAGCTCCTCGCCGTTGTCTGGTAGGAGGCGGCATGTCACGAATCGGAAGGAAGCCGATCACGCTCCCGGCCGGTGTGTCGGCGAGCGTCAACGGCCGCGAGGTGACGGTCAAGGGTCCCAAGGGGACGCTGACGCGTCAACTGCATCCCGACATGCGCACCAAGGTCGACGGGACGACGGTTTCCGTGGAGCGGCCCAGCGAAGAAACGCGCCACAAGGCGCTGCACGGGCTCTCGCGCACCCTGGTCGCCAACATGGTCGAAGGGGTGTCGAACGGCTACAAGAAGACCCTCGAGATCCAGGGTGTCGGCTACAAGGCCGAGCCGAAGGCGTACGGGATCAACCTCGTGGTGGGCTACTCGCACCCGGTAGAGATCCGCGCGCCCGAGGGGATCAAGCTCGTCGTCGAGACGCCGACCACGGTCCGCGTCGAAGGAATCAACAAGGAACTGGTTGGCCAGCTGGCCGCCGAGATCCGTAACGTCCGGCCGCCCGAGCCTTACAAGGGCAAGGGGATCCGTTACGCCGGCGAAGTCGTCCGGCGCAAGGCCGGCAAGACGGGAGCCAAGTAATGCGTCCGATTCATCGCCCGAAACAGCGCCAGGAACGGCGTTACCGCCGCCATCTGCGGGTGCGGCTCCGCGTCGCAGGCGACGCCGAGCGGCCGCGCCTGGTGGTGTACCGCTCGCTCAAGCACATCTACGCGCAACTGGTCAACGACCAGTCCGGGGCGGCGCTGCTCGGCGTGACCGATACCAGCGACGGAATTGCCATTGCCGGCGAGGGGAAAGTTGCCCGCGCCAAGGCGGTGGGTCAGTTGATCGCATCCAGGGCGAAGGCCGCCGGGATCACCAAGGTGGTGTTCGACCGCGCCGGCTACCAGTACCACGGCCGCGTCAAGGCCGTGGCAGAGGGCGCCCGCGAGGGCGGATTGGAGTTTTGATGAGCGATCAGACTGGCGGAACCCCACCGGAATCCCGCCCTGCGGCGGAGGCACCAGCCGAGGCACCTGCGCGCGAACGGAGCAGCGGGGGCGGTGGTGGCGGCGTCGGCACCCACGGCGGGTCGGGCGGGCGCGGCCGGGGTGGCCAGGGCGGGCGCGGCGGTCAGGGTGGCCGTGGGCGCGGTGGTCAGGGTGGCGGCGGACGCGGGGGCAATCGGCGCGATGATCGCGGCGACGCGGCGAACGATTTCGTCGAGAACGTCGTGGCGATCAACCGGGTAGCCAAGGTCGTCAAGGGCGGCCGGCGCTTCTCGTTCAACGCCCTCGTCGCCGTCGGCGACGGCAAGGGGAAGGTCGGCGTCGCAAGCGGCAAGGCGAACGAAGTGGCTGAAGCAGTCCGCAAGGCCGTCGAAGCGGCGAAGCGCGCCATGGTCGAGATTCCTCGCGGCGGGACGACGATCCCGCACGAGATCATCGGCGAACACGGCGCCGGCCGCGTGCTGCTCAAGCCAGCCGCCAGCGGTACCGGTGTGATCGCGGGTGGTCCGGTGCGTGCCGTACTCGAATGTGCCGGCATCACTGACATCCTCACCAAGAGCCTCGGCTCCAATAATCCGCACAACATGGTGCGCGCCACGATGGACGGTCTGCAGCATCTGGTGAGCGCCAAGCAGGTGGCCCGCGAGCGCGGGATCGAGCTCGACCAGCTCGGCTATCGCGCCCGCCAGGAGGTTTGATCAATGGGACGCAATCCAGTAGTCGGACGCCAGGGACCGGCGCATCACGCTGCCGTGATCCCCGGCGAAGACGAAGCGAAGCGCCTGCGCGTCAAGCAGATCCGTTCGGGGATCGGGCACGCGGAGACGATGAATCGCACCCTCAAGGCCATTGGCCTGAGGCACTATCAAGCTGAAATCGAAATTGACAACACAGCGTCGGCGCGGGGGATGCTCTTCAAGGTGCGCCATCTCGTTGACGTGACGCCGGTGAAGGGGAAGGGACGCTGATCATGCCGCAGAAGAAGGAAGCTGATCCGATCGAGCGCATCACTCTGTCGACGCTGCGACCCGCTGTGGGGTCGCACCGGTCGCGGAGGCGCGTGGGCCGCGGTCCCGGTTCGGGGCTCGGCAAGACATCGGGAAAGGGAAACAAGGGTCAGAAGGCGCGCTCCGGTGGCAATACCAACACCGGCTTCGAAGGCGGCCAGATGCCGATGTACCGCCGCCTTCCCAAGCGCGGCTTCACCAATCCATTCAAGGTGACGTACCTCGCCGTCAACCTGAGCGACCTCGAACGGGTCACCGGCGACGAAGTATCGGGGGAGAGTCTCGTGGCCGCCGGCATTACCCGCAAGGCGACCGAACCGGTCAAGCTCCTCGGCCACGGTGAGATCTCCCGCGCCGTGGTGGTGAAGGGACTGCGGATCTCCGCCTCGGCCAGGGCGAAGATCGAGGCAGCGGGCGGCCGGGTCGAGGCCTGATGACCGGACCACGCGTTCCCCAGATCGATCCCGAACTCAGGGACAAGCTCCTCTTCACGGCGCTTGCCGTACTGATCTATCGCGTCGGTGCGCATATCACCGCCCCGGCGGTCGATGTTGCGGCACTGTCGGATTTCATCAAGAACGCCGCCGGCACCGGCACCGGAACGCTCTTCTCGCTCTACGATGCGCTCGGCGGCGGACTCTCCAAGGCGACGATCTTCGCACTCGGGATCATGCCGTACATCTCGGCGTCGATCGTCTTTCAGCTGGGTGGCGGCGTCCTCCCCACCATCGGGAAGATGCAGAAGGACGAAGAAGGGCAGAAAACGCTGACGCAGTGGACCCGCTACCTCACGGTAGCGATCTCCTTCTCGCAGGCGTACACCTTCACCCTCTTCGTCGAAGGCATTCCAGGCGCCGTTCCCAATCCGGGGTTCATCTCCAGGCTGGTCATGGTAACCACCCTCACGGTGGGTGCCATCTTCGTCATGTGGCTCGGTGAACAGATCACCGAGCGCGGCATCGGCAACGGGATGTCGCTGCTGATCACCGTTTCGATCCTCGAGCGCGTCTGGCCATCGGCGATCACGACGATCGGCTATGTCCGTGACGGGATCGTTTCGCTGGGCGGAATCTCGATCCTCCTGATCGTCCTCCTCGGCATGATCGCCGCCGTGGTGGCGATGACCCTCGCCGCGCGCCGGATCCCGATCCAGATCCCGCGCAAGGTGATGGGACGAGGGCGGATCCGTGAAGGACAGAAGACGTTCATCCCGATCCGCCTGATCACCGCCGGTGTGATGCCGATCATCTTCGCGCAGACAGTGATCATCGTCCCGGCCACGGTGGCGCAGTTCACCCGGATCGACATGCTGCAGGGGATCGCGTCATTCCTGACGCCCGGGAGCATGCCGTACGACATCCTCTTTGCCTTCCTGATTGTCGTTTTCTCGTACTTCTACACCTCGATCGTCTTCAACTCGGTCGACCTGTCGGAGAACCTCAAGAAGCAGGGCGCGTTCATCCCCGGGGTGAAGCCGGGCGCGGCGACGGCCGACTACATCGACGGAGTCCTCGGCCGAATCACCTTCCCGGGGTCGCTCTTCCTGGCGGTGGTCGCGATCGTCCCGATTGCCATGGCGTCGGCGGTGGGGATTCAGCAGTTCCAGTTCGGCGGCACGTCGATCCTGATCGTCGTCGGCGTCCTCCTCGACACCATCGCCCAGATCGAGCAGCATCGCCAGTTGCGGAAGTACGACGGCTTTATGAAGTCGGGCCGGATCAAGTTCCGCGGACGGCAGAGCCGCTTCGGGATGTGACCCAACCGCGTCACGCGTGATCCCTCTGTCATCCCGAGCGCAGCGAGGGATCGGTCCGCAGCGGGCCGATCCCTCGGTCGCTTCGGTCTCTTCCCTCGCCACTGCTCAGGACAGGCGGGATGACAGCGGGGCTTCGCTCTCACGGGATGACAATCAACTAAATTTGCGCATGGACATCCTCCTCCTGGGCCCGCCTGGTGCCGGAAAAGGCACGCAGGGCGAACTCCTCTCCAAGGCGCTCGGTCTCCCGCGATTCGCAACCGGTGACCTCCTCCGCGACGCGGTAAAGCAGGGAACGCCACTGGGCCGCCAGGCCCAGGCGGTGATGGACGCCGGTCATCTCGTCAGCGACGACATCATCCTGGGCGTGATCCGGGAGGAGCTTGCCAAGCCGGCGGCGGCTGGCGGCGTGATCTTCGACGGCGTAGTGCGCACCATTCCCCAGGCCGAAGGCGTTGCTCAACTCCTCCACGCGATGAACCGGCAGATCGACCGGGTGCTCTTCTTCGATGTCCCTGATGACCAGCTCCTCACGCGCCTGGCTGGACGCCGCGCCGTCGAAGGACGCGCCGACGACGATCCCGCGGCGGTGACGACGCGCCTCGCCGCCTACCGCGCCCAGACCGCTCCGGTCATCTCCTGGTACGAGCGGAATGGCGGCATCACCCGGATCGACGCGATTGGCCGGGTCGACGACGTGGCACAGCGGGTTCGAGAAGCCGTGGCACGACCGTGATCACCATCAAGTCGCCGCGTGAGCTCGACAGCATGGCGGCTGCCGGCCGGATCGTCTTCGAAACGCTCGAATTGATGCGAAAGCTGGTGCGGCCCGGCGTCACCACCGAGGATCTCGACCGCGAAGCGGAGGCGTTCATCCGGTCGCATCCCGGAGCGATACCGTCGTTCAAGGGACTCTACGACTTTCCCAAGACGCTCTGCACGTCAATCGACGAAGAGATCGTCCACGGGATTCCGTCGACCAGGCGCGTGCTGGGTGAAGGGTCGATCGTGTCGGTCGATGTGGGCGTTCAGGTGGGCGGGCTCCATGCCGATTCGGCGACGACCATTCCGGTTGGCGCGATCGCGCCCGAGGTGCAGCGTCTTCTCGACGTAACTCAGCGAGCACTCGCTGCCGGGATCGGGGCCGCGGTCAACGGCAATCATGTGGGCGACATCGGTCATGCGGTGCAGCGCGTGGCCGAGGGGGCCGGCTTCGGTGTGGTGCGCGAGCTGGTGGGGCACGGGATCGGGACGCGTTTCCATGAAGATCCGCAGATCCCGAATTTCGGCACGCCCAAGCGCGGAGCGGCGCTCCGGCCGGGGATGACGGTCGCGATCGAGCCGATGATCACGATCGGTTCGCCGGTGACCCGCACCCTCAAGGACAAGTGGACCGTGGTGACCGCCGATGGCTCGCTGTCGGCGCACTTCGAGCACACGGTGGCAATCATGGAGCAGGGACCGCCGAGGGTGCTGACGCAGTAACGTTTTCCTGCGGCGTCTGGCCGTCGAGACAACCGTACCGCGCGAGCCGCAGCGCTCCTTTCGAGTGCCCGAGGAATCAGGGGAAAGCGCCCGCCCGCCAGCGCTTAATTGGACGCAAAGTGAGTCAGGACTTTCCCCGCAAGCTTCCGAACCACCGAATCAGGATCACTACTCTTCATCATTCGGACGGTCTGGAGTATGCCTGCGCGAGACGCGACTGATGTCGGCTGTGCTCCGTTGATCGGTGAATGACGTGTTGTTATCCCCCACATAAGCGTTGTGAGCTCAGGGTTTGCGCCTGCGGGCCGCCACGCGTCGACAGTCTGCGGAGGATTGTACATCGAAACGATGGTGGTCATCGCCAGCAACCGAACACGCCGCGAATTGCTCGTGCGGAGAGCAGCACTGCTCACCGCATCCAGCACCCGCCGGTCGTCAATATTGCGGCTGATGAGAGCCAATGCCTCCATCGAGGCAGAGTCCGCCGGCGGCGACACCCATTGCGCGGCGAGCGAGCGCGGCCCCGTGTCCGGGCAGTCCTGGGTGTCTCTCATGGCGACCGCGTAGGTACCTTCCGCCGCGGGATTCGCAGCGCGTGCGTCGATGGTCGAACACTCCGGTCCGTCCGGCCGGACCCGTTGACATCGGAGGGCAGCCACGGGAAACAGGATGGCAAAACCAGCTACAATCCAGGATCTGATATGCATTGAAGCTCGCAGTGTACGACCTCCATTGGCGGTTACCTGGCCACGAAGTTCGCCAGCCGCTTCCATCTCGGCAATGCAAACCACGCCACCACAAAAACCGCCGCGAGCACAATGGCGCAGAGCGCCGCGATCGGTCCGGGAATCATGATCGATGCGATCAGGTAGAAGTCGAGGCAGATCGCGGTCGCGAGCGGGATCATCGACCAGAGCAGGAGGCGCGCAGAGACGAGGAGAAAGGTCTTCGTGACGCTGTTGGAACCGGTCTGCCGATGAAAGGCGGCCGGTGACATCACCATTGCCACCGCCACGGCGATCAGCCCGATCGCCACCAGGTGAAGGCGCTGCATTGATAGCGAAAGATCCCGCCGGAAATCCGCGTCGAAGACAGCCACCAGCTGAAAGCCGAAGAGCGCTTGTATCCCCGGCAGCACCATCCGGCATTCCTGAAGCAGGTACTCGGCGGATTCCTTGAGCGAAAGAGGCTCCGCCATGCCGGACGTACTCATCGGGATGGCTTGGACTTTTTGCGACCTGTCATGCCGTCGCGCGCCAGCCGGACCGCTTTCTTTGCGCCGGCAGTCCCGATCAGTCGAAAGGTTCGCCCGAGGACGCGGTTGTACCCTTCGAAGAAGTGGCCGATGTCTTCGATCTGCTTTGGCCCGAGATCGTCGAGGTCCTTGATCATGCCGTAGCGCCGGGACTCGACCGCCACGCCGATCAGCCGATCGTTGCGCTCGCTCTTGCCGCGTTCCTTCTGTTTCCCTTCGATCACGCCGACCAGCCGACACCACACCGCGCAGCCCGGGAAGATCCCGGTGTCGGCCAGGAGCAGGACATCGAGCGGGTCGCCGTCGTCGCCCTTCGTCGAAGGGATGAAGCCGAAGGAGTACGGAAACGCGAAACCTTCGGGAAGAAAGTGGGCGACTTCCATCGTGCGAAGGTCTGGATCGTAGCGGTACTTGGCCGCGCTGTCCGCCGGCGTCTCGACGATGACCCGCCAGGTCCGGTGCTTCGGCTCGTAGCCTTCGATCGCCTCGAGATTCATTGGTGCCTGTCCTCCGGAGCGCAGAACGACACGATTGGGACGTCACATCGTCGCGCCTTCGCACCCCAACGTGTCGTTTCGGCAATCGTTGTCCCACCGCCGCAGTCCGTCGAGCCGTGCACAACCGCTCGAATTCAATCGTCTTACAGATGTCACAACGTCGCACCATTTCCAGGAGACATCATGCCGGAAAAACAAGGCAGTCATCACGGGCACCGTCGCTACAGCGAGAGTGCGGGAAAATCGGTGAAGAGCGCCATGCACCGGAAGAAGTCCGGGACGCTCAAGAGCGGAGCCGGTCATCACGGCAAGGCGAAGAACCGCAAGCAGGCGATCGCGATCGGGCTATCGGAAGCCCGCAAGAAGGGCGCGAAGGTACCGCGGAAGTCGCATCACTCCCATTGAGGCTGGACGATCAGGCGCCCTTCGACTTCGTGCGGCGGCGTGGGGGGAACCGCTCCGCGCGCTGGTCGGTCGGCTGTCGATGACACGGCGATCATCAACGTATCCGGCCCGACCGAAGGCGCGCTCCGGGCCCCCCACGCTGCCGCACAGGAATGACCTGGACAACAACTCAGTTCTTCGCCTCGCCGATCTGTTGCATCAGCCACGCGTGCATCGCCGGATTCCCCGCGACCAGGCCGCCGTGCTCCACGCGCGCCGGATTGCCGTCGAGACCGGTCACCACGCCCCCGGCCTCGCGAATCAGGACGATTCCCGCCGCCTTGTCCCACGGCGCCAGCGTCAATTCCCAGAAGCCGTCGAATTCGCCCGCTGCGACCGCAACCAGGTCGAGTGCCGCGGAACCGGCGCGACGCACGCCGCTCGTCGCGGCGACAATCCGCTCGAACTGCGGGAGATACGGGGCGAGGTCGCCCGGCGTCTTGAACGGGACGCCGGTGCCGACCAGCGCCAGTGACGGATCGGTGATCGTCGAGACCGCCAGCTTCTCGCCGCCGCTCCACGCGCCCCCACCGAGCCACGCGGTGTACCGCCGATGAAACGGAACGTGCCAGACCGTCCCCGCCATCGGCTCACCGTCGAGCACGGCCGCGATCGACACCGACCACCACGGATAGCCGTGAAGAAAATTGGTGGTGCCGTCGAGCGGATCGACGACCCAGACGAGCCCGCGTAGATCGCCGGTCGCGGCTGAGAGTTCCTCTCCCAGGATCCGCGAATCCGGTTCGGCGGCGAGGAGATCGTCGCGGATGAGTGCTTCGGCGGTGCGATCAACGGCAGTGACGAAGTCGCGGTGCCCCTTGACGATCCAAGCCTCGGCGCGCGGACGTTCGACGCCGAGGAGATAGGCGGCGGCCTTGGCGGCAGCGCGTTCGGCGAGACGAACGAGTGCGCGCGCTGAGTCACTACTGCGGATTCGCATGGCGTGGCATTCTCGCTGAGGTTTCGATGGCGGTCTGACCAGACCAGGATCGGTCGGCGACCAGTGCTAGCCTACCGCTTCCCGGCCGCAGGCGCCAGCGATCAACCGGAAAATCACTCCCTCCCACCGTCGCATCCAGAACCAGTTGACTCGATCTGCATCGGATAGGTGTGAGTGTGTCACATCGATCGGGCGCCCCGCGTCTTCAGAGGTGCACAAGGAGCAGTACCACAACGGAGGGCACAGTGGCCGCACGTCTTGACTACAACAGTTCCCAGATCCTGCAGCAGTTCACCAAGTTCCTCAGCTCGGCGACGAAGGCTCTGCCACGTGACACGCTGCCGGCCGCGACCCAGAACCTGGTGTTGATCCGGGCCAGCCAGATCAACGGCTGTTCAGTGTGCGTCGACATGCACACCAAGGACGCCGAGCAAGCCGGCGAGACGTCGGTGCGGCTCAACCTCGTGGCGGCGTGGCGCGACGCCAAGGTCTTCACCGACGCGGAGCGGGCGGCGCTCGAACTCGCCGAAGGCGGGACCCGGCTTGCCGATGCCTCTCATGGGGTCAGCGACGACGCCTGGGCCAACGCGACGAAGCATTACGACACCAACCAGCTCGCGATGCTGGTATGCACGGTCGCCGTGATCAACGCGTACAATCGTTTCAACGTGATGTGCCAGAACGAGGGTGGCGACTACAAACCCGGGCAATGGGGGTGATGCGCCAGTCGGGCGAACGCTACTTTCAGGGGCGACAATTCTGATCCGGAGCGCACCGTGAGGCGACTACAGGTCCAGGGGCTGCACCACGTCACGATCGTTGGTTCGAGTCGGCAGACCGCGATCGATTTCTGGCAGGGTCTCCTCGGCATGCCCTTTGTCCTGGAGCAACCCAATCTCGGCAAGCCCGACGAGAATCATCTCTACTTCGATCCGGGCGACGGGCGTCTCCTCACCGTTTTCACCAACGAAACGAGGGAGGACGCCCAGCGCGCCGCTCCGCGCGAAGTCGGCTGCGTCGAACACCTCGCGTTCAACGTCTCGCGGGCGACATTCCTGCAAGTCCCCGACCGATTGCGCGAGCGCGGCATCGACTTCCTGGAGCGTGATCGCGGGTTCATGGATTCGATCTACTTCCAGGATCCCAACGGGCTGAAGATCGAACTCGCATGCTACAAATTCGAGACACCGGACGGCTATCGAGCGGTGGACGTGCTGATGGGAGCGCAGCGGCTGCGGGTCGAGCGCGGCGACCATCACATCACGGCCGAGCACCTCGCCGACGCGATCGAGTTGCTGCTGGAAGGTAGAGAGCGGCTGCCGAACTAGCGTGTGGTCGGCGGCGGCTGAAGACCGGCGTCCCCGAAAGCGTTAACATTGGACCTTCTCGCCGCCGCTGGAGGCCGCGTGTCCCGCATCCCCGCGCTTACCGTGCTCTTTCTGACCGCCGCCTGCTCTTCAGGCACCGTTCCGGAGCTCGTTGCGCCCCGGATTGTCCTGCTGGGCTACGCGGAGCAGCCCGGCAGCGCGGATTCGGCGACTCTGCACCAGCGGTTCGGCGGAACGGTTACGCTCTATCCTCTCATCAAGTCGATGACCATCCTGACGCCGCTCCCTTCTTCCGAATTCACGAGCCTCGTTCCCGCACCGGGCCGGATCACCGATTTCGATTCGCTCCGCTGCCCGACGGAGATGTCGATCGAACTCACCGTTACGCCGTCGTTCGGTCCAGCCGACTCGGACTTCGTCGTCGCAGCGGGGCTATACCCGATCTACCTCTCGAAACCGCATGGCTTCGTTGACGCGGATATCACGCCGGCAAGATTTTCCGTCATTAACCGCCTGCTCGGCAACAGCGATATCGCTTCGGCGAAGATCTACTTCGACTGCGTCTCCGCCGAAGCGAGACTCGAGGGGATAGCCGGCGGGTGATGACCTCTCGTCGGATAGTCCGGCTGGGTCATCGTGTCGATCCGCTGGCTCATCGTACGCTGCGGTTGAGTCATCGTGCGCCGACGCTGGGTCATCCTGTCACTCCGCTGGCTCATCATACAACGCCGTTGGGCCATCGTACCGTGCCGTTCGGTCGTCGTGCCGCTCCGCTGGAGAACCGTGTCGCTTGGCTGGGTCGCGCCGCAAGCTGTGGCCACGATCGTGCCGATTGGTTAAGTCAGTGCATCGGTTCGATAGGTGATCGTACTCCGCCGCTGGGTCAGCATGCAACTCGGAATTGCCGTCTGGTTGCTCCGCTGGATCATCTCGCTGCACCGCTGGGTCAGCATGCAACCCAGAATTGCCGACCGGTTGCTCCGCTGAATCATCTCGCTGCACCGCTGGGTCAGCATGCAACCCGGAATTGCCGACCGGTTGCTCCGCTGAATCATCTCGCTGCACCGCTGGGTCATCATGCCGGGCAGAGGGACCGTCATGCACAACCGCTGGACGACCATTCGAGCGTGCTGAACGGTCCGAGTCCCTTTGCAGCCCGCGACTCGACGCGTCCTAGGAGCGATTAGACAGAGCTGTTCTTCTTCCTGGCGAGTAGCCCTATGGCCGGAGTCTCCCATGTTTCGAAGCGGGTTGTGTTGGTTCGGCATACTTCTCGTGGCCAGCTGCTCTCCGCAGCTTGGCGACCCAGCACCCACGCAGCTCTCCGGTGACTGGGGCGGTTTCAACGCTCAGCTGAGCGATTCCACCGCGGCGGCCAGCCTGCTCTTGGCATTGCCTTGCAACGAAATCATGATCCCAGGGCCAATACCTGTCGACAGCGTCGGTGCCTTCGCTGCCCCTGGCACGATTTTCCGGGCATCTTCCGGGGATCAGCTCGGCGATTCAGTCCTGGTCTATGGCCGCGTCATCCAGGACAATCTCAGCTTGTATCTCAGCGGTTTCACTGGGTTCAAATCCATTCCATTTCTTTTCACGCTCAAGCGAAACGCTCAACCGACGTGGGGCCAGAATTATTGCATCGTATAGAACCGCCAGGCGGCGCCGAGGCTGCCATCGGTCCGTTCTGCGTTGGACGGCCGATAGCGTCGCTGCCCACAGATCACAGCGTTTGCCCCGCCCCCCCTGCGCCGGGTAGCTTGCGGGCAATGCTCCGCGTGTTCTCCGGCATCCAGCCTTCAGGCGAAATCCACATCGGCAACTGGCTCGGCGCAATCCGCAACTGGGTGGCGCTGCAGGACGAGTACAGCTGTGTCTTCTGCATCGTCGATCAGCACGCCATCACCGGCAAGTACGACAGGGAAACGCTCGCCGATCGCACCCGCCAGATGGCGATGGGGCTGATGGCTGCCGGGATCGACCCCAACCGGTCGTCGATCTTCGTGCAAAGTCACGTCACCGACCACACCACCCTCGCCTGGCTCCTGACGACGATCACTCCGCTCGGCGAACTCGAACGGATGACGCAGTACAAGGACAAGGCGCAGCGGGTCGAATCGGTGTCGGCGGGACTGCTCACCTATCCGATCCTCATGGCGGCCGACATCCTCCTCTACCGCGCCGACCGCGTGCCAGTGGGAGAGGACCAGATCCAGCACATCGAGCTGGCGCGGGAGCTGGCGCGCAAGTGGAATAATCACTTCTCACCCGATGAGCCGTTCTTTCCCGAACCGGAGCCGATCCTGTCGCCGGCGCGGCGAATTATCGGCCTCGACGGCCAGGCCAAGATGTCGAAAAGCCTCGGCAACACCATCGGCATCCTGGAATCGCCCGAAGAGATCTGGCAGAAACTCCGGCCCGCCGTGACCGATCCCGCGCGCAAGACGCGGAGCGATCCGGGGACGCCCGAGATCTGCAACCTGTACGCGTTGCACCGGCACTTCTCGCCCGAGGAGACAGTCGCCGAGGTCGCGGTCAACTGCCGCACCGCCGGGTGGGGATGCATCGACTGCAAGCGAGTGCTGGCCGATAACATGAGCGAGACGCTGGCGCCGGTTCGCGAGCGCGGACACGAGCTCGCGGCGCATCCCGGCCGGGTCGACATAGCGCTCGCCGAGGGGCGCAAGGCGGCCACGCGCCACGCATTACGGACCATGACGACGGTGAGGCGACGGATGGGCTTTCTCCGGGAGGCGGAATGACCAACAGCTCGCCGATGCTGGCGCGCGTGCTGAAGGCGGCGGTGCTTCGCGGCGCGTCGGATGTGCACGCCAAGGCCGGCGATGTCTTTCGCGCGCGGGTCGAGGGCGAACTCGTCCCGCTCACCAAGCAGCGGCTCACGCCGCAGCAGACGCGCGCCTTGGCGGCGATGTTCGCCGGGATGTCGTCCGAGGACCCGCGGCTGGAGACGCTGCGCGACTTCGACTGCTCGTGGGGTGTTCCGGGCGTCGGCCGGTTCCGCATCAACGTGCTGCGGCAGCGTTCGTCGTTCATGATGGTGCTGCGGGTGATTCCGTTTTCGGTGCCCACGCCCGAAGGACTCGGCCTCCCCGATATCGTGACACACCTGGCGGAGACGCCGTCGGGGTTGCTGCTGGTGACCGGTGCGGGTGGCTCGGGGAAGACGTCGACGATCGCCGCGATGGTGCATCATATCAATCGCAGCCAGAAGCGGCACATCGTCACGCTGGAGGATCCGATCGAGTTTCTCCACCGCGACCTGTCGAGTTCGATCTCGCAGCGCGAGATCGGCACCGACACCGACGACGTGGCCACCGGGCTGCAGGCCGCGCGGCGACAGGATTCCGACGTGATCGTCCTGAGCGACCTGCGCGAGGCGATGGCGATCGACCGCGCCATCCGCGCCTCGGAGTCGAGCGCGCTCGTGCTGGCGTCGGTCACGGCCTTCGATTGCGTCGCGGCGATCCTGCAGATGATCGCGACGCTCCTCCCCGATGAACGCGAAGTGGGACGCACCCGGCTGGCCGAAGTGCTCCGCGGCATGGTCGCGCAGCGACTGGTGCCGAAAGGGAAGGGGGGCGGGCGCAAGGTCGTGATCGAATGGTTCGAGATGACGCCGGCGATTCGCGAGGCGATCACCGCCGGCGCCGATGCGCCGACGCTGCGGAAGGCGATCGAGAAGGCGGCGAAGGACGGCAAGGCCGAACTCTTCCCGCGCGGTCCCGACGCCGTGCGCGAGCCGGGTTGATGTTCGACCGGAAGCACAATTGCGTCGTCGTGGTTGGCGCGCAGTGGGGCGACGAGGGGAAGGGGAAGCTCGTTGACGTCCTCGCCGAGCAGGCGGACCTCGTGGTTCGCTACCAGGGCGGGGCCAACGCCGGACACACCGTCGTCGTGGGCGAGCAGCAGGTGGTGCTGCACCAGATTCCCTCGGGGATCCTGCACCCGGGGGCGCGCTGTGTCGTCGGCAACGGCGTGGTGCTCGATCCCGAGACCTTCTTCGGCGAACTCGATCAGCTGGCGGCGCAGGGGATCGACGTCGCCGGCCGGCTGTTCGTCTCGGACCGGGCCCATGTCGTCCTGCCGTATCACAAGCTCCTCGATCAGGCGAGCGAGAAGCAGCAGCAGATCGGCACGACCGGCCGCGGGATCGGCCCGGCGTACGAAGACAAGATCGGCCGGCGCGGCGTGCGCGTCACCGATCTCTGCCGCGACGCCGACGCGCGCGATTTTCTCGCACCCCGCGTCGAACGGGCCAACGCGATGCTTCGCCTCATGGGCGCTCCTCCCGCCGCCGATCTCGACGCGCATGTCGAGCTCTTCCAGCGGCTCGGCACCAAGCTCCGTCCCCTCGCGACCGACACGGGGCTGCTGGTGCATCAGGCGCTGCGAACGTCGCAGCGAGTCCTCCTCGAGGGCGCCCAGGGTGCACTCCTCGATGTCGATCACGGGACCTACCCATTCGTGACATCGTCGAATACGACGGCGGGTGGTGCCGCAATCGGCGCCGGGATCGGTCCGACCGACATCGACGGCGTCCTCGGCGTGGTAAAGGCGTACACGACCCGGGTTGGGAACGGACCGCTGCCGACCGAGGCGACGGGCGATCTCGAAACCCGGCTGCGCGATCTTGGTGGCGAATTCGGCGCGACGACGGGGCGGCCGCGGCGCTGCGGGTGGTTCGATGCAACGGTGGTTCGCTATTCGGCGAGAATCAACGGGCTGACCGGTCTCGCGGTGACGAAGCTCGACGTCCTCGACACCTTCGCCGAGATCCCGGTCGGCGTGTCATACCGGCTAGATCGTGCCGAATGTGCCGAGGTGCCAAGCGACGTGGAGACGCTGGAGCGCGTGGAGCCGGTCTACGAGGTCCTTCCGGGATGGCAGAAGCCCACGTCGGCGGCGCGGCGGCTGGCCGATCTGCCGCCTGCCGCGCGCGCCTATCTCGATCGCCTCGAGGATCTCGCCGGCCAGCCGATCCGGTACGTGAGCGTCGGGACCAGGCGCGATCAGATTATTGAAGTGTAAGAAAGAGAGAAGAGAGACGAGAGAACGTAACAGGCAGACTTCTCTCGTCTCTCGTCTCTCGTCTCTCTTCGTTTACTGCGACTGCAACCTCGTGAAATACGCGGCGATTCCAATGCTGTTGAGCCACACCGGATCGATCTCGTAGTACCGGCTGGGAATGAAGCGGCCGGTGGTCGGGAAGTACGGCGGCGGATTGACCGAGCCGCACGCATCGTAGGTATGTGCCTCGGCCCACCCGTAGTACCCGGATCCATAGTACGTGGCATCATCGACGCGCCCCTCGGCGAGGCCACCGGTGACGCGCACGCAGCCGTTGACCGCGGTACCGCATGACTGGTTGATCGCGGAGATGTCCCAGTTCGAGTTGGCGCTGCCCGGCTCCGCGCCCGAGGTGGGGAAGACGCTGGTGTAGTAATTCCACGGCGACGTGACTCCTTCGCCGTACCAGTTGCCGTTCGTCCCGGATCCATCACCGGCGGCGAGGAGGAACATGTTGTAGTTGGCATCGTTGGTGTCGTCGAATCCGCCGTACACCTTGCCGTTGACGCCGAATGGTGTCTGGAGATTGTTGTCCTCGATCACCACGTCCTTGGTGGCGATGGCGCCGAAGATGTCGCCGGTGGCGCTGCAGTTGGTGCCGGGAGGATTCTGGTAGAGAAGGTCGTCGGCCATCACGATGTTGCCGGTGGCGAAGACCGACACGCGGCCGCGCAGCTTGCCGCTGAGTGCCACGTCGCCGTTGACGTAGATCACGCCCTTGAAATTGGGGTTGGCGCCCAGGGGAATCAGGTACGACGCGTCGCCGGCCCGGACGCCGGTGAGCGAGGCGAATGCTCCGGAGCGACGCTTCCGCCACCATCCGAAATTGTTGGAGGCGAGCGGGAGATTGGTGATCGTCGAGTCGGGCGTCAGCGTGTCATGGGTGACGCCGGTGAAAAGATGCGGGTCGCCACCCAGGTAGCAGCGCCGCTGATCGGTGGTGCTGCTGAGAAGGGCGCGGACCGCCGTGCGCCCGCCGGAACCTCCGCCGGTGCCGTCGTAGACGCTGTCGGCCGTGAAGAATTGCGTCGGCCCGGTCCCGTTGATCTGGGTGACGCCGCCGCAGTTGCGCGAGATCATGTTGGGGTCGTCCGACTGTGTCGTCCCGCCCGGGACCGACGGCCAGCGCCGGCCGGTGGCGTAGGCGAGCACCGAATCGCCGGTGTTTGCCGGTATCCAGACCCGCATGAATCCTTCGTCCCAATCGATCAGCCCGTTGCCGTTGACGTCGATCGTCACGAACTCGATGCGCAGCCCCGGCTTGGTCGAACCGGTGGTGAGCGAGGTGAGGTCGTAGTCACCGCCCGCCGCGTCGCCGTCCTGGGCATACTGCTGCATCAGCGCGATGCGGGCCGGCGTCGGCCAGGGAATCGGCGCCACGCCGGTCTTGAAGCCGAGATCGAAGCGTCCCGACCCCGATCCGGTGATCGAGCCGACCACGTTCACCGAGTTGGTGAAGAGGGTGCCGCTGCCGGCGCCGCAGCCGGTCTGGATGATCAGCCCGCTGTTGGAAAAGAATGGCCCGTTGACCGATTCGCCGCAGCCATATTCGGCGCTGCCGCTCCAGTTGTTGATGGCAACCGCGAATTTCGCCCACGATTCCTGGGTCAGCAGGAGGCGCCGCGCGGCGACGGCGCCGCGGGTGTCGCTGATGATCGACAGCGCGCTCGCGAAGTTGCTGCCGTACTGACCGGCCGTTGCGGCTCCGCCAGTGCGTCCACCGGTGCGGCCGACGTAGAGCGAGAGATTGATGCGCGGCTCGGCGTTGCCCAGGGCGTCGAGAACGGGGACCTGCGACGCCAGGGTGGTAAATCCGGTCGCGGGGAGGAGTGAATCGAAGACTCCGCGATTGAGCGAGTCGCGAATGATCTCGAGCCCGCCGTCGGCCGACGATTGCAGCAGCGCTTCCTTGGCGTTGTACCGTGTCGACAGGTCGGCGCCGGATGAGAGGAGCACGCCGCCGAGCGCGATGCCCGCGACGGCGATCGCGATCAGCATGGCCATGAAAAGGGCAGCGCCGCGGCGATTCAGGGATCCGGTCAGCATGGGATGTCTCGCGGACTCAGGGGGTCGAAGGGGTGACGTTCAGCGTGGTGATCGTCGATTCCGACGGGGTGCAATCCTGGGCGGAAACGCCAAAGGTGTAAGGCGTGCCTGGCGTGTTGTCCGAGATTTCTTCGGTGTAGCTCGTCTGGCCCGCCGAGCGGCGGACCACGGCAAGCGGATCGGACCAGGTCGTGGCGCCCTGGAGCTTGCGGTAGAGGATGTACTGCAGCACATCCTGCTCGCCCCCATCCTGGTCGACCGACCGGTTCCACGTCAGCCAGAGACGCCCGCTTCCGGCGACCGTATCGACCACGGTGAAGGTGGTTGGCGAGAGCGGCGCACGCCCGCAGACGGTTGGAACCGGGATGCCGTTGTTGGGCACCTGGATCGTCGTCTGGACATCGCGGAATCGCTCGGTCGTTCCGGACTGGCCATTGGTGAATCGCATGTTCAGTTCGATGGCGCGCACCGAATCGGGGCGCACATAATTGCCGCTGTCGCTGGCGGAGATCCCGGCGATCAGCGTCCGGCGCTCGAGCGGAAGATTGCCGGCCGGTTCCACGATCAGCGTGTCACCTGTGGTCAGGGTGCGGCGCTGGAGGTACATGAAGAACGGCTTGCCGTTCGGATGCGGCAGAATGTTGCGCGCGACGAGCGCCGGCGTGCCATTGTTGATCCGCTGCCAGAGGATATAGTCGTCAGTCCGTGCCGTTGACGAGTCGGGCGAGAAGTAGAGGATGTATGTCTCGGCCGGCGACGGGTCGCCGCTGGGCAGGGTGTAGCTGGTCGGCGGATAGGAGTACCCAGTCCCGGGGATCACGCCGGAATTGGTGACGTCCCATGCGATCGTCTCGGCGGTTGGCGTCTCGGCATTGAAGTACGCGGCCCAGCGGGTGTCGACCGTGTCCCGCTCGATGTAGTCGGTATTGAACGCCAGGATGCTGCTATCGCCGTAGACGAGGACCGGCTGGTTGTTGGGTACGCCGGCTCCCATCGTGCGCACGACGCGCTCGGCGTCCTCCAGGGCGCCCCGGGCATTCTGGAGCATGTCGTAGCGCTGCTCGTTCGTGCCGAAGAAGCTCGACTGCGAATGGAAGAGCGCGAACGCCGCACCGGTCACGGCGACGGCCATCGTCATCGCGATCAGGAGTTCGACCAGGGTGAATCCCGACCGGCGTCTGCGGAATGGTGATCGCATGGCGCGCATCACGGGCTCGCTACGACGGAGGTGACCGACACGGTATCGCGCAGGCTCGGGTCGATGACGCGCACCGTGATCGTGGTCCGGTCGCGAGGTGGCGTACCCGACTGGTCGCGCACCATCGTGGTGATGCGGCGCATGCGCGGATAGTCGGGGAAGCCGGTCGTATCGGCACCGGCGCCCGCGTTGTACAGCGTGACCAGCGAGGTGTAGCGCGGGTCGGCCCGGATCAGCTGCATCCGGTCGGAAGCGATGCCGGCAGCCACCACGCGAACCGACGAGGTGCCGAGGGTCTTGCCGAAGAGTGCGGCAAAGCGGGCCACGCCGATGGCGAGCACCGTGAGGACAACGATCGCCACCAGGATTTCGATGATGGTGAAGCCGCGGCGCTGGTGCATTCAGTTGGCTCGCTTCCAGGAACCGGTCGCGTAGGAGTACCAGACGACGCGGCCGGTCGAGCGGGAGATGGCGATCGCGCGGCAATGGGCGCAGTTGGGATCGTAGCCCGGGCCATGGACGTAGAGAGTGCCGCTGTGATCAGCCGATCCGTCGCGATGGAACGTCACTGTGGAGATGGCGGTGCCGTCATCGGGCGCTGGAATCGCGGGTGCGGTGGACTGGCCGTAGGAGAAATTGTTGTCGAGCGGGACGATCCGGACCCGTTCGCCGGCGTCGGCGCCGCCGTTGTCGTTGGCATCTTCGAGGATCTCCATTCGCCCGCTGTCGGGGAAGGTGATCACGGTGTTGGTTTGAAGCGACAGTGCCACGCGCTGCGCAGTGGCGAGTTCAGCCATCGCCCCGCGTGCAGCGGCGTCCGCCTGATAGCGGCGCCAGTCCAGGTGCGTCAGAGCGGCTCCGGACAGGATTCCGATCATCACGATCACGATGACGAGCTCAAGCAAGGTGACACCCCGCGTCCCCAGGGTTCGCCCGAGTCTTGCGGTGCGCGTGCGTGGTGTCTCGATCATGACAGGTCCGCCCTGATCAGCAAGAAACACGACGGTTTGTTACGTTTTGGCGCCTTACTGCAGTCTTCCACCTTAGCCAGTATCGCCCGATGCCTGATGGATCTGTAATGGACAAGCTGGTCTCCCTGGCCAAGCGCCGCGGATTCGTTTTCCAGTCCTCCGAGGTATACGGCGGACTGGGATCGGTCTGGGACTACGGCCCTCTCGGCGTCGAGCTGAAGCGCAACATCAAGGACCGCTGGTGGCACGCCATGGTCCGCGGCCGCGACGACATCGAGGGCCTCGATGCCGCCATCCTGATGCATCCAAGGGTCTGGGAGGCATCGGGCCACGTTGCCGGCTTCACCGATCCGCTGGTCGATTGCCGCACCTGCAAGGCGCGCTTCCGGGCCGACAAGCTGGCCGACGCCCAGTGTCCCCAGAAGCCGAGCAAGGCACCGGGAGCGCATTCGACGTGCCAGCTCACCGACGCGCGACAATTCAATCTCATGTTCAAGACCTTCATGGGACCGGTCGAGGAGACCGCTGCGACGGTCTATCTGCGGCCCGAGACGGCGCAGGGGTCGTATGTCAATTTCCTGAACGTCATGACTTCGTCGCGCCAGACGATTCCGTTCGGGATCGCCCAGATCGGCAAGGCGTTTCGCAACGAGATCACCCCCGGGAATTTCATCTTCCGCACTCGCGAGTTCGAGCAGATGGAAATGCAGTTCTTCGTCAAGCCGGGGACCGACGAGGAGTGGTTCGAGCGGTGGCGGGTGATGCGGATGGCATGGCACGAAGCGCTCGGCCTGCAGCCGTCACGGCTGCGCTGGCATCAGCACGGGCCCGGCGAACTGGCGCACTACGCCAAGGCGGCGTACGACATCGAGTACGAATTTCCCTTCGGGTGGCAGGAGATTGAGGGAGTACACAACCGGACCGATTTCGATCTCCGGCGTCATCAGGAATATTCGGGCAAGAAGCTGGAGTATTTCGAGCAGTCGACCGGCGAGCGCTTTCTCCCATACGTGGTCGAGACAGCAGCGGGCGCCGATCGCGTCACCCTCACCGTGATGGCCGACGCCTACCGCGAGGAAACGGTCGAGGGCGACCTGCGCGTCGTGATGGGATTCGCGCCGCAGGTGGCACCGGTCAAGGCTGCCGTGCTCCCGCTGGTGAAGAAAGACGGGATGCCCGAGCTCGCGCTGGAGCTGTATCGTGATCTGCATCACGACATCGCCGCCTATTATGATGATGCCGGCGCCATCGGCCGGCGGTATCGTCGCCAGGACGAGATCGGCACGCCGTGGTGCATCACCATCGACGGCGAGACGCCGGCTTCGCGCAGCGTCACGATCCGTCACCGCGATTCGATGAGTCAGGACCGCGTCGGTCTCGACCATGTCAAGGCCTGGCTTGCCGAGCGCCTTGTGACCAGTGCCACACCGGGGAATCAATGACGTTCGAGCGATCGACCAGTCTCGGTGCCGCCGAGATCATTGCGCGGGCCAAGCGATTCTTCGCCGAGCGGGTGCCGCACACGGCGGCCTTTCCCGAACGCGAGGGGCCGACCTTTCTCCTGTTGCGCGGGCAGGGAGGCGAAGAGGTCTCGCTCGCCGTTGTGGCCAAGGACGGCATCAGTCATGTGCGGGCGTCGACGCTGCTCTTCGATCAGGCCGTCGACCGCTTCCTCTCCACCTTGCCCGACGCCGCCGGAGCGATCCCGTGAGCGACGAGATTCCCGTGCGGGTCCGGGTGCTCGAGGCGTGGGAAGACATCGTGCTGCACGTCGCACCGCCGACCCGGATCGGCGATCTCAAGCGCCAGGCGCTCGACGCAGCCCGCGTCACCGAGCCCGCGACGCATTTTCTCGTCAAGTTCCGCGGCGCCGAACTGCGGGATGAATCGCGGTCGGTCGCCGACGAGCGCGTTCCACCCGATGCCGCGTTGATCGTGCTCCGTCGTCGGCGAGTGCCGGTGCGCTGACGCGCGATGCGCGTCTTCACGTCAGCGGCCACCCTGCTGCACGATCCTGGTCACGGTCATCCTGAGCGGCCGGCGCGCCTCAACGCGGTGCTCGCGGTACTTCGTTCGCGCCCCGACATCCAACTGATTGAAAGCGCACCCGCCGCGCTCGATGCACTCGCCGGCTGTCACGACCCCGCGTATCTCGGACGAGCTCGCGCGCTGAGTGCCGCGGGTGGTGGTGAACTCGGTCCCGACACGATCCTGGGGCGCGCCAGCTGGGATGCGGTGCTGGGCGCATCCGGTGCGGCGCTCGCCGCGCTCGATGCCGCGCTCACCACCGGCGTGAACACCTTCGCTGCAATCCGGCCTCCCGGGCACCACGCCCTTGGCAATCGTGCGATGGGCTTCTGCGTCGTGAATCACGCGGCGGTGGTGGCCCACACCGCCCGTCGGGCCGGTCGGGATCGTGTGCTGATCGTCGACTGGGACGTACACCATGGCAACGGAACGCAAGCGCTCGTGGAGGACGAACCCGGAATCCGGTTCGTCTCGATGCATCAATGGCCCTGGTACCCCGGAACTGGCGCGGCGGATGAGCGCGGGGTGGGGAACATCTTCAATGTGCCGATGCCGCCCGGGCTTCCAGCGGCGACGTACGTGACGGCACTCTGGCGCGCGATCGAGCGCGCGACGACGGACTGGGCGCCGGACCTGCTGCTGATCTCGGCGGGTTACGACGCGATGCGCGGCGACCCGCTCGGCGGATTCACGCTCGAACCCGGTGATTTCGCGACCTGGGTCGACCGGCTGCGCGATCGCTTCCCCGGCATCCCGATCGTGGGTCTCATGGAAGGCGGGTACGCACCGGCACGCCTGGCGCAGGGGGTCGCGGCAACGGTCACCGCACTCGCCTGAAGCTGCCATTACCTTCACTGATTCTTCGACGCGAGACCTCATGCCGCTTCGACTCAGTACCGAGATTCTCACGCTTCACACCCGGCACCCATTCATCATCGCCCGCGGCGGCAACAGCGAGTATCGCACGCTGCTGGTGAAGATCACCGATGACGACGGCGTCGAAGGGTGGGGAGAAGCTGCGGCGACGCGATTCTACGGCGAGACCCTCGAGACTGCCGCGGCGGCGCTGGCCACCTACGCCCCGCTTCTTGGCGATGATCCGTTTCTCCTCGACACGATCGAGCGGCGACTCGAAACGACGTTGCGCGGGAACGCGGCGGCACGCGTGGCGATTTCGGCGGCACTGCACGACCTGGTGGGAAAGCGGCTCGGCATCCCGCTGTGGCGCTACTGGGGTCTCGATCGTGCGGCGGCGCCGCGGTCGACCTTCACGATTGGGATGGACACCGTGGAGATGCTGCGTCGCAAGGTCGCCGAGGCCGCCGAGTATCCGATTCTCAAGGTGAAGCTTGGCGGCGACGACGACATCGGCATCCTGCGCACGCTGCGCGACGCCACCGATCGCGAGCTCCGGGTCGACGCCAACTGCGGCTGGACCGCGCCCCACGCGATCCGGATGCTGCCGGTGCTCGAGGAGTTCGGCGTGACCGTCCTCGAACAGCCGGTCCCGCCGGGCGATCTCGATGGCCTCGCTCGCATCCGCCGGCACGCGAAGATGCCGCTGATCGCCGACGAGAGTTGCGTCACCTCGGCCGACATCCCGCGCCTTGCCGGCTGCGTGGACGGCATCAACATCAAGCTCGCCAAATGCGGCTCGCTGCGCGAAGCGCTGCGGATGATCGCCATGGCGCGCGCGCTGCAGATGACGGTGATGGTCGGCTGCATGATCGAATCGTCGCTCGGCGTCAGCGCGGCTGCGCACTTCACGCCGCTGGTCGATATCGTCGACCTCGATGGCGCGGCGCTGCTGCGCGACGATCCTTTTGCCGGCGCCACGATTCCCGCGGGCCAGGTCACCCTTCCGGATGGCCCCGGCCTAGGTGTCGTGCGACGATGACGGCGCGGTTTGCCCAGGTCGCGCTTCCGCTGCCGGTGCCCGACCCATACGTCTACCGGATTCCTGCGTCACTCACTGATCGCGCGCTCCCCGGAGCGCGCGTTGTCGTTCCGGTGCGGCGCCAGGAGTGGATCGGGATCGTCACCGCCGTCGACGTGGCACCGCCGCTGGTCGAGGCCCGCGATCTTCTCGCTTCGCCCGATCCGGCGCCGGCGCTGACCGATGCCCTGGTCTCGCTCGCGGGCCAGATGGCTCGCTACTACGGCGCGCCGCTCGGCATGGTCCTTCGCTCGATGCTTCCGGCGGCACTGTGGGGGCATTCGACGTTGATGCTCGTCATCGAGGGTACCGGCGGAGTCGAGATCGGCGGCACCGCGGGGCAGCTCCTCGACTGGCTTGCCGGACGCGACGGGCGCGCCAGCGCCAGTGCTGCCTCACGCGCGTTGCGGCGGCCGATCTGGGATGTGGTCGATAGGTTGCAGCGGGTGGGGATTCTCCGCGTCGACGTGATTCCTCCCGATGCCGGCGGTGGTGTCGCGACGGCCCGGATCGCGCGACTGGTCGGGTCGCCGCTTTCGCTGGTCGAACGGGAGCAGCGCTTCCGTCGCGCCGCGGCACAGCTGGCATTGTATGGAGCGCTGGAAGAGCGGGGCGGACAGTTTCCGGTTCGCGACCTGCTCACGCTGGCCGCGTGCACGGCGGCACCGCTCCAGTCGCTGGCACGCGCCGGTCTGGTGGAAATCGTCGAGATGGAAGCTCCGCGCGATCCGTTCGCGGGCGATCCACCCGCGGCAGTTCCGCGACAACTCACTCCCGATCAGGCGGCGGCGCTGGCTCGACTCGAGGCGGTCCCGCCGGGGGAGTCGGCGCTGCTCTTCGGTGTGACGGGATCGGGGAAGACGCAGGTGTACCTCGAGCGGATCAAAGCGGCACGGGCTCGCGGCCAGGGAGCGATCGTTCTTGTCCCGGAAATTGCGCTGACACCGCAGACGGTGGGCCGCGTCCGCGCGATCTTTCCCGGCGAAGTCGCGGTGTTGCACAGCGGCCTCTCCGACGGCGAACGCGCCGATGCCTGGCGCAGTGTCCGTCGCGGCGAGCGGCCGATCGTCGTCGGCGCCCGTTCCGCCATCTTCGCGCCAGTCAACCAGCTCGGCGTGATCGTCCTCGACGAAGAACACGAATCGACGTACAAGAACACTGAAACGCCGCGCTACCACGCCCGCGAAGTGGCAGCGATGCGCGCCCGGCTCGAAGGTGCCGCGCTAATCCTCGGCACGGCAACGCCTTCGCTCGAAAGCTGGACTCGCGCGGTCGCGAGCGATCGTGTGGTTCGCCTTCCCGAGCGGATCGAATCGCGCCCGATGCCGCCGGTCGAGCTCGTCGATTTGCGCCATGAGCCACAGACCAATGGCGTAAGCGGATTGCCGTGGACTGCCGTCATGGATGTCGCGGTGAACGCGACCCTCGCCGCCGGGAATCAGGTGCTCCTCCTTCTCAACCGTCGTGGCTGGGCGACCTTCGTCCAGTGCGCTGCGTGCGGCAGCGTGGTGGACTGTCCCAATTGCAGCATTTCGCTCACCGTTCACAAGCACCCCGATCGACTCCGGTGCCACTACTGCGATCATCATGCGGCGGTGCCGACGCAATGTGCGGTGTGTGGGGGAAGTACGACGCGATCGATCGGTGCCGGCACCCAGCAGCTTGAGCGGCTGATCGCCGAAAGACTTCCCACGGCGCGCCTGGCCCGAATGGATCTCGACACAACGGGGACCCGCTGGTCGCACCACCGGATTCTCGAACGCGTCGAACGCGGTGAGATCGATATTCTCCTCGGCACCCAGATGATCGCCAAAGGAATCGACTTTCCGGATGTGACGCTGGTCGGCGTGGTCGACGCCGACACGTCGCTTCATCTTCCCGACTTTCGCGCGGCCGAGCGCACCTTCCAGCTGGTGGCTCAAGTCGCGGGGCGCGCGGGACGCGGTCCCAAAGGGGGGCGTGTCCTGGTGCAGACGAGGCAGCCGGATCATCCGGCGCTCCTCGCTGCTGCGCGTCACGACGCCGAAGGATTCCTTGCGCTCGAAGCGGAGGCGCGCCGGGCGCCGCCGTACCCGCCGCACCTTTCCCTGGTGCATCTGGTGGCGAGTGGCGTCGATCAGGATGCAGTGGTGGCGCGGGCGGCAGCGCTGACGGACTGGTGCGAACGCGTCATTGCGCGATGGGGGTTGCCGATTGTCGTGGTGGGTCCCGCGCCGTGTCCGATCGAGCGGATCAACGATCGCTGGCGGGTGCACCTGCTCCTCAAGGGCCCGCATACAGCGCTCAGTCGCTGGGTTCGCACCGCTGCACCCCGGCTCGCCGTTCCCCGCGGCGGCGTGCGGATCAGCGTCGACCGTGATCCGGTGTCGCTGATGTGACGGCGTCGATCAGCGCCGGCGCGCTGCTGCGGTAACCGACATTCCGAAGTAGACGGTTCGTCCCGCCGCCGGTTCGAATACCCGCCCACCCGCGCCGTCGGTCGTGACCGATCCAACATATCGGCGGTCGAAGAGATTGAGCGCCGCGACGAACGGGGCGACCTGTACGCCGCCGACCGGACCGTGCCAGCTGAGGCGGGCACCGGTCACGCCGGCGCCCCAGCCCGCGACCGGGATGGTGTTGTCGTCGTCACCATAGATCGACGACGTGAACCCCTGATCGACGTCGATCGAGAAGCCGCGTCCGATCGAGCCCTGCACGCCGATTCGTCCGACGCTCCGCGGGATGCCGGCGACGCGGTTTCCGTCAAGTGTGTCGATCGACGTCGGATTCACGATCCGGTACTCGCCAAACCGGGCATCGGTGATCGTCCAGGTGCCGATCACCGCGAGCGCGCGTGCGACGCGCCAGGTGATCGACCCTTCGACGCCGTTGGTGCGGGTACTGCCGGCGTTGCGATAGTAGGTTCGCCCGCCGACTTCGTTGAACGGGACGATCGCATCGTGGGTGACGGTGTGGTACGCCGCGATTTCGTAGTTGACCACCGACGCGGCGCCTCGTATCCCGGCCTCCTCGCTGACGCTCCGCTCCGGATTGAGATCCGGGTTGAACCCTCCGGCGCCGTCAGGTTGATTGGCGAGCTCGGTCGTGGTCGGGGTCTCGAAGACCGTCGAGATATCGCTCCACACCGTGAGATGCGGCGAGGCGCGAAACGCCAGCCCTCCGTTGCCACTCGTCGCCTGCATCGTCCGGTCGCCGCTCGCATCACCATCGCTGAGGAAGTGATCCGCCACGGAGAAGTGATTGACGTCGCGCCGGATCCCCGCGCGGAGCGAGAGGCGCGGTGTGAGTGCGAGCGATCCCTGGACGAAGGCCGCCGCTTCACTCACTCGTTCGGTCTGATCGAGGATCAGCGTGTCGGTCGCCACGCCACCGACCGAGCGGCGGTTGGTGCGATTGTCGCGCAGCGATTGCGCGTCGACACCACCGGTGATCGACGCCCGCCCCACGTCGACCGTGGCGCTCGCCCGTGCTCCTCCCAGGAGCCGCCCGATTCCGACCCATGTCCCCTCGTTGGCCGCCGCGGGTGCAGGCGGCGGTGTCGCGAGCGGATTGTCGAGATTGCGCGTCAGGCCAAAGACCGTTGCATCCAGATGCAGGCGCGAGTGGTCGTGGTGCACCCCGATTGCCACCTGAGTCTGGGTGACGGCCTTGTCGGCGCCGCGACGGATGTTCGCTGCCGACGCCGAGTCGGGGTTGATGGCGAGTTCCGCGGCGGTGAGTGCTCCGGGATTCTCGGCGTGAGGATCGTCAGCGCTGCTGACGCGAACGGTCAGCGCGGTATTCGACGACGCGGCCCAGTCAAGGCCGAAGTTCAGCCGCCGCTGGTCGGCGGCACTCTGTTGGCGCGATCCGTCGGTCGAGAATCGTGACAGCGACAGCGTCGCGCCGAGCGGCCCGGTGCGCCCTCCCGCCGTGAGCTCCTCCTTCGACGTGCCGAAGGGGCCGCCTTCGGCCCCTGCGCTCACGACCCACGGCAGCGTCGGTGCCGCGGTCGTGGTGAACGCGATCACGCCGCCGCCAGCATTGCCGTAGAGTGCGGAGGCGCCGCTGCGCATCACTTCGACCCGTGAGACGATGGCGAGGTCGAGATTGTTGAGTTGCGTCTGCCCGTCGGGGAGGGTCTGCGGCACGCCATCGATGAGGACGGTGACGCCGCGGAGGCCGAAGTTGGAGCGGGCACCGAATCCGCGGATCGCGACGCGCTCGTCGACCGAATAGTTCCAGCGGTTCTCGGCCACGACGCCCGGGACGAAGGCGAGGGTTTCGTCGAGTCCAGTGCCGATTCGTCCGCGTCGGACGCTGGCCGAGTCGATGACGGTGACCGCAGCCCCGAGACCGGCCAGCGGCGCCGGATTGCGGGTGACGGTGACCTCGAGTCCGGGGATCGCCGCGGCGGAGTCGGGTGTTTGCGCGGCGAGAGGCGCGCCGATGGCCCCGGCGCCGATGATCAGCCATCCCAGTTGGATTCGCATTGGCGCGAAACGTGGACGAGTCCGGGCAGCGCCGCAATCCGTCGCCTTTGCCGCCGCACCATGCCTCCCTAGCTTTCCGCCCAGATGGCCTGGCTCCCCGACCTCACTCGACCTCCGTTCGCCGGTGCGCCGGTCGCGACCTTCGTTGCGGCCCCCGCCGACGGCGTTCTCCCCGATCGGTTCTTTTCGACATCGAACCTGCCGACCTACGTCCACCTCGACACGGGTTGGGAAGCACCGATCCGTCCGCGCATGGATTGCGTCATCGTGCAGCGTGACGGTCTCCTCGACACCGTCGAACTCCGCAAGGTGCGCCACGGCGAACCGGTGCTCACCGCACTCGACGAACATGGTAGCGAGGGCGTGGTGGTCTCGACCGACGGTTTTCTCGGCCAGACCTATGGCGCCAACGAGTTCCAGTTCATGGGGACCGAAGTGTCGCGCGAACGCCCCGTCAATTACGACGATCTTGCGGAGCGGGTGCGCGAAGAAAAACACCAGGGTGGATACCTCATCTGGGTTACCGGTCCAGCGCTGGTGCATGCCCGGGCCCGCAACGACTTCGAGTGGCTGATCGCCAATGGCTACGTGCAGGCGCTGCTCGCCGGCAACGCCGTCGCGGTGCACGACATCGAGGCGGCGATCTACGGGACCACGCTCGGCATGGACAACAGCGGCCGTCCGACGCAGGGCGGTCACGGGCTTCACATGCGGGCCATCAACGCCGTGCGTCGCGCCGGATCGATCAGGGCCGCGGTGGAATCGGGGCTGATCAAGTCCGGGATCATGCACGCCATCGTGACGCGCAATATTCCCTTCGTCCTCGCAGGATCGATTCGCGACGATGGCCCGCTGCCTGAAGTGATCACCGATAATCTTCGGGCCCAGGATGCGATGCGCGAACACACGATCAAGGCAACCGGCGCCGTCTTCATCGCGACGGCACTGCACGCCATCGCGGTGGGGAACATGCTCCCGGCCTTTCACACCCACACCCCAGACGGCCGGCCCACTCCGCTGATGACGATCTGCGTCGATCAGACCGAATTCGTGGTCAACAAGCTGCGCGATCGCGGGACCCACCAGGCGTTCGGCGTTGTCACCAACGCGCAGGACTTCATGCACATCCTCCGAATGGCGCTCGAATGATGCTGACCCAACCGGCGCGTGGCCCGGGAGAAGGACCGCACTGGGAGCGCCTCGCCGTGTGGCTTGCCGGGCAACTCCCCTCGCCTGAAGTGGATGGCGTGTGGGTCTTCCGGGTTATTCGCCACGAACGCAAGGAATTCGGCACCGCGGTGATCAGCCGCGTCGACGGCGATCGCCGCCGGATCTACACCGCGACCTACACCGCGACGATCAAGGGAAAGCAGCGCGGCGGCTTCGACACCGACCTGACCGAAGTCGGCAGCGGGCCGCTCGAGGCGCTGCAGGAGCTGCTTGCGCTGGTGCCGGTGCGCGCCGACGACGAGGAACTGCCGCTTCCCGTGGACTTGCCGCGGTGGTTCCCGCCACCGGTCGAGGTGATGTCGGCCGATGGTTGACGCCGGCGACGCATCGCTGCAACTGGTCGAGCGGTTCCACCGCTGGTTGCGAGAGCGTCACTTGCCGATCACCCGACAGCGCGACCTCGTTGCCCGCGCGCTCTTTGCCGGCGGGGAGCATCTCTCGATCGACGGCGTGGCCCGGCGCCTGCGCGAAAGCGGTGCGCGGGTGGGAACCGCCACGATCTATCGATCGATTGACATATTGGTCGAGAGCGGCCTCGTCCGGGCGCACGATTTTGGCGAGGGATTCAAGCGCTACGAGGCGCTGCTCACGCCCGGGCCGCATGGCCACCTCGTCTGCTCGCGCTGCGGCCGCATCGCCAGGTTCTCCACCGAGCGCTTCGAACGGCTCCTTCCCATTGTTGCCGACGAAGCCGGGTTCCAGCATCAGACCCACCGGGTCGAGATTCGCGGCCTCTGCAGTGTCTGCCGCGAGGCAGATGCTGGTGCGCTGGCGCGCGCGGGACGCACACCATGACCGCCAGTGCCGCGGGGCCGATCGTCGCGTTCGGCGGCGGGCTCCTCTCCTTTCTCTCTCCCTGCGTCCTGCCGCTGGTGCCGAGCTATCTCGGATTCCTGAGTGGTATGACGCTCGACGAAATGGGAAGCAACCGGCACCGGGCGGTGGCGCATGCACTCCTCTTCGTCGCCGGTTTCTCGCTGGTGTTCATCGCCCTCGGCGCGGGCGCCACGGCCCTCGGCGCGAGCCTCCGCTTTCACAAGATTGCCTTGGCGCGGGCCGGCGGCGTGGTGGTGATCATCTTCGGGTTGTACACCATCGGCCTCCTCCGGTTCTCGTGGTTCGACCGCGAGCGCCGGGTGCATCTCGAAGACAAGCCGGTCGGATACCTCGGCTCGATGCTGGTCGGGATGGCATTTGCCGCGGGCTGGACGCCGTGCATCGGGCCGATCCTCGGCGGCATTCTCGTCCTCGCAGGAACCAGCGGCGATGTCGCCCACGGCGTGGTGTTGCTGACCGCGTACTCGGCGGGCCTCGCGATGCCGTTCCTCGTCGCGGCGTTCGCGCTTGACGCCTTTCGCGAAACCTTGCGCCGCTTCAGTGGCTGGATGCCGTGGGTGCAACGTGTGAGCGGTGCCGTGTTGATCGCGGTTGGAATTCTTCTGGTGACCGGGGATTTCACCCGCCTTGCCGCGTGGCTGCAAGGGCTCACACCTGAGTTCCTGCGGAAGAGTCTGTAGCCGCGACGTTACGCGTCGCTCCAGTCGATCACGTCCTTGATCATGCCGGTCTCGGTATTGGCGAGCGCGCGGGCGGCGCCGGCGATCGGCGTGTGGTGGATCAGCTGGGCGACGTGCCCGGGCCAGCGCAATGCGGCGTGCGCGAGGTCTCGCACCGCCATCTCGAAGTGTCCGCGGGCGGCATTCACGCTGCCGAGCAGGAGCTGGTTTCCCAGCACCAGCCGCCTGACGATCTCTGCACCGGGAATCTGCAACGGGCGGTCGCCGCCCGGGATGCTGGTCAGCACGCAGATGCCGTTCAGCGCGAGCGCGTCGAGAAGGTTGAACTCCAGGCGGGCGATCCCGGCAGCTTCGACAACCAGGTCCATCGGAGCGACCACGTCGGCAACGCGCGCGGCCGGGACCGTACGTCCGTCAATGTACCGGCCGCCAATCGCTTCGAGCCAGCGCGGCCGCGCCGAGCCGGCATCAACTACATCGAGGCCGTAGACTTCGGCGCCGCGGAGGGCCAGCGCCATCGCGGCCAGCAGGCCAACCGGTCCGAGCCCCGCGACCAGCGCACGCCGGCCGGCGAGCCAGTCAGCTGCCACAGCCGCTTCGGGAGCGCGGGCGATCTGCACCCGCTGCGCGGTGTCGATCGCCTTTTCGACGATCGACAGGGGTTCTGTCAGTACCGCAATCGACGCCAATTCGCAGGGCACGCGTACGACATATTCGTCGCGATCGACGACGAACCCGGTCTGGTAGCCGTCGAGTCCCTTGATCCCGCGCTCACGATACTTTCCCGTCTGGCACATGTCCGACCGCTGCATCCGGCACGACGCGCAGGCCCCGCAGCCGCGACGCACCGTGAACACGGCATGATCGCCGACCGCCACGCGGGTGACTGAGGATCCAATCCCGATCACCCGGCCAAGCATTTCGTGGCCGATGACCAGCTCCTGTGCTCCTTCCGGCGCGTCAGCCCGGCCGCCGCCGACCTCCTGGCGATCGGTGCCGCAGATCCCGACCGAAAGCACTCGCACCTTGACGTCGTTCGCCGTGCGGATGTCAGGCTCCTGGAGCTCGACCAGGTGCGTGCCGGGCGTGCCTGGCGTGATTGCGATGGCCTTCATGGTCCGCCACTCCGGGCGCCGTCGAGCGCCATCTTGAGGACCTCGGCGATGTGGAGCGCCCGGCGATCGGTGGTCTGCGCGATCTGTTCGCGACAGCTGAAGCCATTCGCCACAATCAGGGTGTCGGGACTTGCCTCGCGGACCTTCGGCAGCAGCACTCGTTCACCGCACGCGATCGACACCCGGTAATGTTCGCCTCGCTCAAACCCGAACGCGCCTGCCATCCCGCAGCAGCCGGAATCGAGCACGTCGCTGTCGATGCCGAGTTTCTTGAGCAGCGTCACCTCGTCGTCGAAGTGGAGCACCGACCGCTGATGGCAATGCCCTTGAACGATGGCCTTGGCGGCGAGCGCGGGCACGCTGAAGCTCGGCGCCTTCGCCGCCAGAAACTCGCTCAGCAGATATGTCTGTTCGCTCAGGCGTTTCGCATCGGGGTCGTCGGGGAGCATTCCCGGCAGCTCGTCGCGAAAGACGGAGACACAGCTTGGCTCGAGTCCGACGACAGAGATCCCGGCCCGGATCGGTGGTCGAAGCGTGTCGAGAATGCGGAGCAGCATCTTTTTCGCCAGTGTCAGCATGCCGTAGTCGTAAAGTGGCCGGCCGCAGCATAGCGAGATCCCCGGCAGCGTTACCTGGAAGCCCGCCGCTTCGAGCACCTCCACCGCCGCCTGTGCCGTGTCGGGATGGAAATGATTGTTCCAGGTATCGGGCCAGAGTAGCACCGCCGCCTTGTCGGCATTGCGCACCGGTCGCTTGGCGAACCAGGCCGTGAAGGTCTGTGCGGCAAAGACCGGAACCGTTCGATCCGGCGCCATCGTCGCCACCGCCTTGACGGCGTTGCGCAAGCCCGGGGCGTGGCTGACAAAGTTGGCGATCCGCGGGATGTGCGAGGCAATCCGTGCCCACCACGGCATCAATCCGAAAGCGTAAGCCGCCATGGGCCGGCGATGACCGCGGTAGTAGTGGGCGAGAAACTCCGCCTTGTAGGTTGCCATGTCGACGTTTACCGGGCACTCGCCTTTGCATCCCTTGCACGAGAGACAGAGGTCGAGCGCCTCCTTGACTGCCGGATCGCGCCACCCGCGGCGTACCGGATTGCCCTCCAGCATCTCGAACAGCATCCGCGCGCGGCCGCGGGTCGAGTGCTTTTCCTCGCGCGTCGCCATGTAACTGGGGCACATCGTGCCGCTGTCATGCTTGCGGCACTTCCCCGTCCCGACGCAGCGGTTGGCGGCGTGGGCGAAGCTTCTGTCGTCATCGCGAAAGGCAAAGTGCGTGTCCGGGTCCCAGGGATGGTAGTGAGTGCCCCAGCGGAGGTTGGTATCGACCGGATACGCATCGATCACCTTGCCAGGGTTCATCTTCCCGAGGGGATCCCAGAGCGCCTTGAACTCGCGGAACGCCTGCATCAGCCGTTCGCCGAACATGATCGGCAACAGCGTGCCACGAGCCTGGCCGTCGCCGTGTTCTCCTGAGAGAGAACCGCCGTAGCCCGTCACCAGGTGGGCCGCGTCGTGGAGGAATGCCTTCCAGCGCTCGATGCCGTCGGCGGTGTAGAGGTCGAAGTCGATGCTGCAATGGATGCATCCCTGACCGAAATGCCCATACAGCGATGCAGTGTAGCCGTACTTGTCGAATAACTGCTGCAGCTCGCGCAGGTACTTGCCGACATCCTTGGGTGCGACCGCGGAGTCTTCCCAACCGGGATAGAAGTCCGGGTCATGTGGAATCTTGGACGTCGAGCCCAGGCCGGATTCCCGGATCTCCCACAAGAGCTTCTCCTCGGCCGGGTTGTCGAACAGCTTGGCGGCCGGAGCAAGCGGCGTCGCGGCGAACGCCGCCATCAATCCCCGGGCCTGCCTGTCGGCGTCGTCGGTGGTCGCGCCACCGAACTCGACGATCAACCAGGCGTTTCCCTTCGGCAGCATGTCGCGTCCTGACGTCGACATCCCCTTGTCGTGCATGTAGGTGAACATGCTGCCGTCGATTCCCTCGAGTGCAATGGGGTGGTGCGCATTGCAGAACTCGACCCGGTCACCAGCGATGAAAATGTCCTCGAACGCGAAGACGACCAGCGTGCGGCAGGGCGGACTTTCGACCAGTCGAAGTTTCGCCTGCAGCACGGTGACGCAGGTATTTTCGGTGCCCACCAGCGCACGGGCGACATGGAAGCCGTGCTCAGGCAGGAGTTGATGCAGGGGATATCCGGAGACGAGGCGCGGGATCCTCGGGAAGCGAGCGCGAATCTCGTCGCCGTAGGTATCGCGAATCGCCTTGAGCCCGGCATAGATCTCGCCGCGGCGGCCGCCGGCGGCAATGATCGTCTCGAGTTCCTCGTCGCTGGTCGGTCCGACCCACATGCGCATGCCGTCGTAGGTGAGGATCTCCAGTTCGTCGGTATTCTCCTCGACCTTGCCGGCCATCTGGGCGTGCATGCCGCAGGAATTGTTGCCGATCATCCCGCCCAGGGTGTTGCGATTGTGCGTGGCGGGGTCGGGTCCGAAAGTGAGATGTCGTGCCTCCGCCTCGTCCCGGAGGTCGTCGAGGACAGCCCCGGGTTCCACCAGTGCCGAGCGCGCCGTCCAGTCGATGGCAACGATGTGAGTCATATACTTGCTCATGTCGAGTACGACCGCGGCGTTGCAGGTCGAGCCGGCGAGGTCGGTGGCTCCGCCGCGAGCGACGATTGGCACGCCGAAGTCGCGACATACCGCTACGGCCTCGACCACGTCATCGGCGTCGCGCGGCAGCACCACACCGATCGGGATCTGGCGATAGTTGGACGCATCGGTCGAGTAGAGGGCGCGATCACCGTCATTGAAGCGGACCTCGCCGCGAACCCGTTGCGCCAGCGCCCCGGCCAGACGCGCCATCCTGGCCTCCGTCTCGGGGCCGTAGATCGCGTCGGGCCGGCGCGGCGTTGCCGGCGGGGCGTTGCCGGCGGGATCGGCGTGATTGCGGGTCAGCGTCACCAAAGTCTCTCGCGCCATCGTGTTTCTCTCCGTGACCTAGATCGCGTACGGCGCGGCGTCGGCGCGTTTGAACTCGAGGCCCATGCCAGGGCGCGCCAGGTCTGGCGCCAGTTGCCCGTCAACCGGCGTCGCCACGCCGTCGAACAGCAGTTGCTCGATGCGGACGTGATCGTGGAAATATTCCATGTGTCGCAACTGCGTTGCAGCACATGCGACGTGCAGGTGCAACGCCGGGGCGCAGTGGGTCGAGAGCGGCACCCGCTTTGTGGCACAGAGTGCATCGGTCTGCAGCAGCCCGGTGATCCCGGCGCAGCGCGATGCGTCGGCCTGCAGCACGTCTACGGCACCTGCATCGAGCATCCGCTCGAAGTCGACGAGCTGATAGCCGTATTCACCGACCGAGATGTCCATCCCGGATGGCGCGCGTTTGCGGCAGCGGCGGAGTCCTTCGAGATCCTGGTGGTCGACCGGCTCCTCGAACCACGTCACCTGCGAGGCCGCAATTCGCTCCGCTTGCGCCACCGCCTGGGTGCGGCCATACGCTCCGTTGGCATCGACGAAGAGCTCGGCCGCGTCTCCGATCGCGCGACGCGCGGCGGCGACGCGCGCAATGTCGGCGGCCGGATCCCGCCCGATCTTCATCTTGACGCGGGGAATGCCGGCGTCGATCCACCCGGCCAGTTGCGCCTGCAACCGGGCTACCGAATAGGAGGTGAAGCCACCGCTTCCATATATTGGGGCGGCATCACGGATCTGGCCGAGGAGCGTCACGAGCGGCACCTGGAGCAGGCGCGCCTTGAGGTCCCACACGGCGTTGTCGACGGCGGCGATCGCCATGGCCGTGATTCCACCGCGCCCCAGATTGCGAACCCGGGCCACCAGCAGGTCGTGGATCGGGCCAATGGCCAGCGCGTTCATGCCGATGAGCGGAGCGGCGAGGGTGTCGCGGACCAGGATCGCAGTGGCGAGATCGGCGTAAGTGTAGCCCAATCCGGTCACCTCACTCGCGGTCATCTCGACCAGGACCAGCGTGGTCGCGTTCCAGACCAGCGTGCCATCGGATTCTTCTGGGGTGTCGGTGGGAACGCGGTATGCCGACACGGCGAGCCGGGAGATCGGAACGCCATTCCGATCGGGGAACATCTAGATCACCTCCCGCACCTTGTCCTTGAGCACCGTCTTGATGATGTCCCACCCGTCGCGCTCGCCGCGAAGCAGCGCTTCCATGAAGTGCATCGCCTGCCTGGTCGAGATCTTGCCGGGCAGCGGCGGCTCATTGGGATCGACGACCGCTTCGACCAGCGCCGGCCCCGGGTGCGCCAGTGCTTCGCGCAGCACGGCCTCGGCCTCTTCGGGCCGTTCGATGGTGTAGCCGCCGGCGCCGCACGCCCGTGCGTACGCGGCGAAATCGATCGGCTGCAGCTCGATGCCGAATTCGGGGTTGCCGTCGAGCACCATCTGCTCCCACTTGATCTCGCCCAGCACGTTGTTCTTGATGACGATGATCTTGACCGGAAGATTGTACTTCACCAGGGTGGCGACTTCGCCCATCAGCATCGTGAATCCGCCATCGCCGACGATGCACACCACCTGCCGTCCCGGAAACGCCACCGCGGCGCCCACGCTGTACGGCAAGCCGTTCGCCATCGTTGCCAGCGACCCGGAGAGCGAGAACTGCATGGTTCCGCGCATGTCGATATATCGTGCCGACCATGTCGCAATGGTCCCGCTGTCGGACGACACGATGGCGTCGTCGTCGAGCATCCGATTGAGCAGGTACGGTACTACTTGCGGCTTCATCGGCATGTCTTCGCGGGTGCCGCGGGTGGTCATCACCTGGCGCCAGTCTTTCATCCGCTCCTGGGCCGTCTCCAGGAAGGTGCGATCGCGCTTGCGGATAATCAGCGGCAGCAGGGCACGCAGCACGCTGCGGCAGTCGCCCACCAGGCCGATCTCCGCCGGATAGCGGAGTCCGATCCGCGAGGGATCGACATCGATCTGGACGGCTCTTGCCTTGCCCGGTTCCGGATAGAACTCCATGTACGGGAAGCCGCTGCCCGCGATCACGAGCGTATCGCATTCGGCGAGCGCGTCCTGCGATGGGGCGGTACCGAGAAGGCCGATCCCGCCGGTAGTGTAGGGACTGTCGTCAGGTACGACTCCCTTGCCAAGTAACGGCTTGATGATGGGGCCGCCGACGAGATCGGCGAGCTGGAGGATTTCTTCGCGCGCGCCGAGACAGCCGCGACCAGCCAGGATGGCGACCCGGGCGCCGGCATTGATCAGGGCAGCGGCGCGTTGCATCACACCATCGGGAGGGACGGGATGCGCCGCCGAGAAGTGGTCGGCACTGTGATCGGCAATGTTGGCGCCCGAACGCTGATGGTCGATCGCCTTCCATTCCTGGATGTCCTTGGGAATGGTGATGTGCGTAATCGTGCGACGAGCCAGCGCAGTCCTGATCGCTTCGTCGACCACGTTGTGCACGTGGGCGGGCCCCATGATCCGCTGATTGTACGCCGCGACATCCATGTACAGCTTGTCGAGATCGACGTCCTGTTGATAGTGCGTGCCGATCAGATCGTGAAAGGTATGGCCGGTGATGGCCAATACCGGCTGGCCATCGCACTTGGCGTCGTACAGACCATTGAGAAGATGGATGCCGCCCGGTCCCGATGTCGCGAGGCAGACGCCAAGCCGGCCAGTGTACTTGGCGTAGCCGCAGGCGGCGAATGCAGCCGCCTCTTCGTGGCGCACCTGTATGAAGCGGATCGTGTCCTGGCGGGTTCGGAGCGCCTCGAAGATGCCATTGATGCCATCGCCGGGAAAACCGAAGATGGTGTCGATCCTCCACGCGATCAGCCGTTCCACCAGCAAGTCCGCGACGGTGTGCGTCATGAGAGTTCTTCCTGGAGCAGTGAGTCATCGGCGCGGGGAATCGCCGCGACAGGCGGGGCGTCAAGCGCGCGCGGAAGAGGCGCAATCATTTCAGGCTGGAAACGCCATGGTGCTCATCAGCGCCAGGGCATCCTGGCGCGAATCGAGGCGAGTGTGCTGCACGATGATCGGCACATCTGATTCGACCACGCTGGCATAGTCCGTGTCGTGCGGGATCGGTGCCGGGTCGGAAAGCTCGTTGAATCGAAGATGCAGCGTTCGCCGTGCGGTCACTGTGCATCGATACGGACCGGCCGGCGGCTGGCTGGCGAAATAGACGGTGATCCGGACTTGCGCGTCCTGGTCGCCGGTATTCAGGATGCAGAGGGCGTCGTGGCTGACCAGCGGCCGCGCGGCGCCGGTACTCGATGGCGGGATATATCCGTCGGGAATGACCCAGCGCTGGTGGCCGATGGCGACCGTTGCCGATGGGGCTCGCCGGTCGGCAGGTGCTTGACATGTTCGCTCATGGTGCGTTGGCTGTCCCGCCGACATTGCGTCTCCTCGCGCCAGAGTACGACGGGCGGCGGACGAGGCACACGACAGCGGACGATCAGTGATCGATCACGCCTCTTCGAGACTCGCCTCGAGTTCCCGGCGCATCAGCAGCTCGACATATCGCCCGCCCCGCGCCACCAGCTCGTCGTGCCGGCCGCGCTCCACGATGCGCCCGTCGTCGAGGACCAGGATCTGTTCCGCGTTTCGCACCGCCGAGAAGCGATGCGAAGCAATCATCCGGGTGCAACTCGATGTTGCGGCTTCGAGTTCGGTGAGGATCGCCATCTCGGTGGCGGCGTCGACTGCGCTGAGCGCGTCGTCGAGCACCAGGACATCGGGTTCGCGCACCAATGCCCGGGCGATCGCCGCCCGTTGGCGCTGTCCGCCCGACAGGTTTATCCCGCGCTCGCCGAGAAGCGTCTCCCACCCCGATGGAAGATCGGGCAGGGCATCGCTGAGCCGCGAGACGCGCGCCGCACGCAGCAATCTTTCGTCGTCGGGCGCTCCGAGGAGGACATTGTCGCGCACCGTTTCGGAGAAGAGAAAGGTCTCCTGCGGCACCATGCCGATGGCGCTATGCAGGTCGGCGAGTCGCAGATCCCGGATGTCGATGCCATCGAGCATGATTCGTCCGCGATCGGGATCGTAGGTGCGCGCCAGGAGATCAATCAACGTCGTTTTCCCCGACCCCGTCGCTCCAACGATGCCGACCAGTTCGCCGGCAGCAACCTCAAAGCTGACCGCCTGCAGCACCCACGGCGCATTCTCGATCCCGGGATAGCGAAACCACACATCCTCGAATGTCACGCGACGCCCGGTGCTCGCCGCCCGAAGATCGATGGCGTGTGCGGGGTCGGAAATATCCGGCGTCACTCCGAACAGGGCGTCGATCCGGTCGGCCGAGGCGTCGCCGCGCTGCAGCAACGATATCGCCCAGCCCAGTGCGATCATCGGCCAGACGAGCATGCCGAGATAGATGCCGAAAGCGACGAAGCCGCCGATGCTGATCCGTCCGGCGATCACGCTGCGGCCTCCGATGACCAGCGTGATCACCGCACCGGCGCCGCCGAGGAACGACAGCAGGGGATTGAAGATTCCCTGCGCCCGCGCCAGCGACATGTTGCGTTGCTGGTAGCCGGCGTCGAGGGCGTGGAATCGGACGGTTTCGGCGTTTTCCTGGGCGTAAGCCCTGACAACGCGCAACCCAGCGAGGTGTTCCTGTACGAACGAGGAGATGTCGCCGAACTGATCCTGGACGCCGAGCGAGCGGCGATGCACTTCGCCGCCGAGGAGCAGCATGACCACGGGCAGCCCCAGCGTGGGAAGCAACGCCCACAGGGTGAGCGACGGCGAGATCGCGGCCATCATCGGCACGGTCATGATCGCCCGTGCACTCGTGTCGACGAGGTACATCACGGCCGGACCGGCGACCATGCGCAAGGCGAGGAGGTCGTTGGTGGCGCGCGCCATGAGGTCGCCGACCGGATGACGCTGGAAGAAGGTGGCCGACAAGCTGGTGAGATGATCGAAGAGGTCGTCGCGGAGATCGGTTTCCACCCGGCGCGACGCCCCGTTGAGCCGATGCCGCATTCCGAATCGGAGGACGCCGCCCCCGAGCGCCAGGATGCCGACCCACATCGCCGCCTGCTCGGACCCGCTCCAGTTATGGGCAATCAAGGCGTCGACGCCGTGCTGGACGAAGCGCGGGCCCAGCGTCGCGAGCAGGTTGGATCCGAGCATGCACGCAAATCCCAGCGCATACGCTCGCGCGTAGCGCCGAAAATACTGTCGCAGTCGTCGCAGGGATCGCATCGAGCACAATGTAGCGGCGACGCGGTGATCCTTCACGCAGGAGCACGACGATGTCCCGACACCTGATTCTCTCGGCGCTTGCCCTCGCGGGGCTTGGCGCATGCACTCGACCCAAATCGACGACGGTTGCAGTGGCGGATTCGGTCCCCGCAGCACTTCCTCCGGCCCCTCTCGGTGATACCGCACGGAGTGCTCCGCCACCCGATACGGTGTATGTCCCGCGGCCGGCCCCGGCCCATGCAATGGCGCCACGACGGCCGCGGCGCGAGCCATCTTTGCGGCGCGATGAGCCGACGCCGATCGTCGTGCAGCGGACAGCGCCAGCTCCGGTCGCGGACGCACCCAGTCCCCAGGCTCCGCCGGCTCAGGCACCGGTCCTGCCGCGCGGGACGGCGATTATCGCCACGGCGATCGATTCGATTCATTCACGATTCAATCAGGCCGGCGACGTCATCCGGGTTCGCGTCGATCATGACGTGATGGCCAACGGCGAGACCGTGATTCCGGCCGGATCAGTGGTCGCGCTGGAGATCACCGATATCGCCCGCGCCCCCGAACGCGGCGAAAGGGGAACGCTCGAACTCCGCGCCCGTGACGTCGAGATTCGCGGCGAACGCTATCCGATCGCGGCGCATGCCACCGACTATGAGTATGAGATGAAGGCGCGCGGCGTCGGAACCGGCGAGGTGGCGAAGACCGGCGCCGGTGCCGCAATCGGCGCGATCGTGGGGCATATCCTTGGCGGGAAGACGGGGACCGTGGTCGGAGCTGTCGGCGGCGGTGCGGCTGGGGCTGCCGTCGCGGCCAAGACCGCCGACCGCGACATCATTGTCCATGCTGGAGCCGAGATGACGCTGGTGCTGGGGGAGGATTTTGGTAGAAACTAGAAAGAGAGAAGCGAGACGAGAGAAGAGAGACGAAATTGCCTTCGACTTCTCTCTTCTCTCTTCTCTCTTCTTTCTTCTCTCTTCTTCTTCTTAATATCCCGCCGGCTTCCCGCCGCCTCTGGGATCACTCACGCCCTGCCATCCGTCCGGGGTGCGGATGATCGCCTGGACATCGCCGCCGCCCTTGGTGCGCACCGTGTGACCCATCGCCTTGAGCGAATCGATCAACGCCATGGTGAAGCCGCCGTTGTCGAGATCGATCTCATCGGGAAGGCCCTGATGATGGGTGCGCGGAGCGGCCACGGCATCGGGTAGCGACATCCCGTGGTCGATCACATTGCTGATGACGTGATAGACCTGGGTAATGATCGTCGGTCCGCCGGGCGTACCGACGACCATATCGAGCTTCCCCGACGGGTCGAGGACGATCGACGGCGTCATCGCCGAGAGCATCCGCTTTCCGGGCTTGATCGCGTTGATCTCGCCCTGGACCAGTCCGAACATGTTGGGCTTGCCGGGGACAGTGGCGAAATCGTCCATCTCGTCGTTCATGAGGAAGCCGGCGCCGGTGACGAGGACGGCCGAACCATACGAATCGTTGAGCGTCGTGGTGGTCGAGACCGCGTCGCCATCGGCGTCGACGACCGAGTAGTGCGTCGTGCTCGGGCCATCCTTGATTGACGGGTCGAACGGGGGCGTGGGGGTGGCGTGGTTCACGTCGATCGTCTTCCGCACCTCCGCCGCATACTCCTTCGACTCCATCTTCGCGAGCATGGGGAGCTTTTCGAAATCGGGATCTCCCAGATACCGATTGCGATCGGAGAAGGCGCGGCGCATCGCCTCGGCCTCACGATGAACCAGTGCCGTCGAACCGAACGGCGGGAGGGGTCCGAACCCCTCCATGATGTTGAGGATCATCGCGAGGGTGGGGCCGCCCGACGATGACGGTGGCATCGAGAAGATGGTGTAGCCGCGATAGGTCACCTTGACAGGCTCGCGCCACTTGGGCTGGTACGACGCGAGATCGGCTTCGGTGACGATGCCGCCATCGCGCCGCATCTCATCGGCGATGTCCTTGGCAACCCATCCCTTGTAGAAGCCGTCACGTCCCTTGTCGCGAATCGCCTCGAGGGTGCGGGCAAGGTCGGGCTGCTTGAGCAGTGCGCCCGGCGCCGGCGGTGCGCCATCGATCGAGTACTGCGCCAGGGCGGCAGGCGAGTACTGCTTGAAGCGTCGCGCGGCGCTGGTAAGCGACCGCGCATGGAACGAGTCGACGACGAACCCGTCACGCGCGAGGCGGATCGCCGGGTCGAGCACCTTCGCGAGCGACAAGCGGCCGAAACGCTTCTCGGCTGCAAGCATTCCCGCCACCGACCCCGGGATCCCCGATGCGAGTGCTCCCGAAATGCTCTTGCCCGGGATCGCCTTGCCGGTGGAATCGAGGTACATGTTGCGCGTGGCGGCCGCCGGTGCGGTCTCGCGATAATCGAGCGCGTAGGTCTTGCCGTCTTTCATCCGGATCATCATGAATCCGCCGCCGCCGATATTCCCCGCTTCGGGGTGTGTCACCTCGAGGGCGAATCCGGTGGCGACCGCCGCGTCGACTGCGTTGCCACCCGCCTTGAGGATGTCGCGGCCGACTTCGCTTGCGATGGCACTTCCCGACGCCACCATCCCGTGCGTCCCCGTGGCGACTCGCGCCTTGCCCGCGTAACGCCAGGTCGGCGAAACGTTGACCGACTGGCTCGCCTGGGCTTGCGCGATCGAGGCGAAGGCGGCGAGCAGCACGATGGCTAGCGCGGACGCGCGGCGAGCGTGGGTGAACGGCATGGGGACCTCACGGCAGCGGAATGAGATGGCGAATAGTAGCAGCGAGCGCCCCTATATTGCTCCCGGATTCGTGCAGCTTCCCGCTCACCGGGGCGCCATGACATCACCCACCGAACCCCTCCGCGCCACCGAGCGGCGCAATCCGCGGTCGGCCGACATCGACACCTACGACCCGCTGCAGCTGGTCGATCTCTTTGTTGCCGAGGACAGCACCGTCGCCCCGGCCGTGGGGCGCGCCCGCGAATCGGTGGCGGCCGCGATCGTCCTCATTGAAAAGGCGTTCCGGGACGACGGCCGGCTCTTCTATGTCGGGGCGGGCACCTCGGGCCGCCTCGGCGTCCTCGACGCGTCGGAGTGTCCACCGACATTCGGCACGCCGCCCAGGATGGTCGAGGGGATCATCGCCGGCGGTACCCCAGCGCTGGTTCAATCGGTCGAAGGCGCGGAGGATGATGCCGAAGACGGCGCCGCCGCGATCGGCAGGCACGGGATCGGGCCGCGAGACGTGGTGGTCGGGATCGCGGCAAGCGGGACGACGCCGTTCGTGCACGGCGCACTGGTCGCGGCGCACGAAGTCGGTGCCCGCACCATCTTCTTCACCTGCGCCGAGCCGCCGTCGGCGATCCGCAAATCGGCCGATCTGATCATCCACGTCGACGTGGGTCCCGAACTCATCACCGGGTCGACGCGACTCAAGGCCGGTACGGCGACGAAGCTGGTGCTCAACATGCTGACTACGGGCGCACTGGTCCGGATCGGGAAGACTTACGGCAATCTGATGGTCGATCTCAACGCCACCAATGCGAAACTGCGCGACCGCGGCGAGCGGATCGTGATGCAAGTCCTCGGCGTGACGCGTGATGTGGCGCGAGATGCCATTGCGCGGGCCAATGGAAGCGTGCGCACGGCGATCGTGATGCTGCACGAGCGGGTCGATGCCGCCGGCGCGACGGAACGGCTCGACGCGGCCGACCGCCGGCTGCGCGCCATCGTCGGCCCGCCGCCAATCGGAGATTCCCGGTGAGCGAAGAACCAATGATCGTCGTGGGCCTGATGTCGGGGACATCGCTCGACGGGATGGACGCGGCGGTGGTGCGGGTGCGCGGCCCGACGCGCCTCGAGCTGATCGGCTTCGCGCATCGCCCGTACACGGTGGCCGAACGCGGCCGGATCGAAGCGGTGCTGGGCGGCGCCGGAATCGGCGAAACCGCGCGCTTGCATACCGCGCTCGCCGACTGGGCGGTCGATGCCGTCGAGGTCGCGCTGGAGTTGTCGCACGTTCGCGCCGACGCGGTGGCTGCTATCGCGTTTCCGGGGCAGACGATCTGGCATGAGCCGCCGCTGGTGAGCTGGCAGCTTGGCGAGCCGGCGCTTCTCGCCGAGCGCTTCGGCGTCAAGGTGATCCACAACTTCCGCGCCCGGGACGTGGCCGCCGGCGGACAAGGAGCGCCGCTCGTCCCGGTGGTCGACGCCCTCTGCTTCGGCGCCACCGACCATCCTCGCATCCTCCTCAACCTTGGCGGAATGGCCAATGTGACGTGGGTGCGCCGCCGTGCCGATCTCGATTCGGTCGTTGCCGCCGACACCGGCCCCGGAATGGCGATCATCGATGCCGTAGCGCGCCTGGTCAATCCCGCCCTCACCTTTGACGACGACGGCGCCCTCGCCGAACAGGGTCACGTCGACGAGTCAGTGCTGGCCGAACTGCTCCAGGCGCCGTTCTTCGCCGCGGCGCCGCCGCGCAGCACCGGGCGCGAACTCTTCGGGCAGCGTTATGCGGCGGAGTTGCATCGCCGCGTCCCGGGCCCCGATGGCGTGAGCACCGCGGTGGCACTCACCGTGGAAAGCGTGGCGAGGTTCTGCGAGACGCATCTTCCCGAGGCACCGGAAGTCGTGGCGGCGGGTGGTGGGACGCAGCATCCGGTGGTGATGCGAATGCTCGCAGCCCGCTTCGCCGCGCGAGGAATGGAGCTCCGGCGCTTCGACGATCTCTTCTTTGCATCGCAGGCCAAGGAGGCGGCCGCGTTTGCATTGATGGGATGGCTGACGCTGCACGGACAGCCGGGGAACGTTCCGAGTGCTACTGGAGCGGATGGCCCGCGCGTCCTCGGATCGATTACCCCGCCCTGATGGGGCGAAGTTTTCGCCGCGAACCGGCGGGATCAGCGCCGGAGAAAGAGGGCGATGGCGATCAGCCCCATGACGACGGCAAGCGCGGTCAGCGCCACGCCAGTGGGCGATCCACCGCGCAATGGCTGCGGCGGGATTTCGATGGGACGCGCCACGGCTGGCATCGCGGCTGTGGGCTGGAGCGCCGGGCGTTCGGCCGAGGTGACGAGTTCGTGATACCCCGGTTCGTCGCTGGCTGTTTCGGGGAGGCCATCGCCGTCGAAACGAACCACCAGGACCGTGATATTGTCGGGACCGCCGCGTTCATTGGCCAGGTCCACCAGCCGACGGCAGATTGCGGCCAGGTCCGGCTCCTCGGCGACAGCGCGGGCGAGGTCGTCGCGGCGCACCACATTGGACAGCCCGTCGCTGCATATGATGAGGGAATCGCCGCGCTGGAGCGGCTGCCAGCTCAGGTCGACCTTGATCAGGGCGTCGGGGCCGAGCGCCTGAAGAATGATGTTGCGGCGCTCGCTTGCCTCGGCCTGTTCCTCGGTGATTTCGCCGACGTCGACCAGGCGTTGAGTGAGCGACTGGTCGCGAGTGAGTTGCCGCGCCTCGCCGCCGCGCACGAGGTAGCCGCGCGAGTCGCCAATCTGCGCGAGATAGAGCCGGTCGCGCCAGAGTCCCGCGACAGTCGCCGTGGTTCCCATGCCGCGGACCTCGGGGTGTTCGCGGGCATAGTTGTGGATCTGGAGGTTGGCGAGTTCGACCGATTCCTTGAGACGATGGGCGAAGCGGTCCTCGGTGAGTTGCTTGTCGCTGCGCCAGGTGTCGATGAGGTAGCGGTGGATACCGGTCGCGGCCATTTCGCTGGCGACTTCACCGGCGGCGGCACCACCCATTCCGTCGGCGACGAGATAGAGCGCGCCGCGTTCGCCCACGTCCGAATCGGCGGTTCGCGACTCACGCACCGCCGTCGTGGCGCCAAGATCCGCAATGAGGAAGGTGTCCTCATTGTGGTCCCTGGTCCGACCGCGGTCGGTGAGCGCGAAGTACGAAGCGCGGACGTGGGGCGTGGCGTCACTCCGGGTCGGGGCGTCCTTGCTGAAGGCGGGAAGATAGGAACCACACCGGGAGGCGGCAACCCGAATGGACTGTAAGTGACGTCATTCACGAAGCTTACGGGCGTGGTCGCGGCCGTCGCGCTGGGCGTCGGCACCGCCTGCGCGCAGCAGACGCCCGATTCATTGCCGCCGGTCCCCCCGGTTCATGGCGCGCTGCACATCGTGGTCGCGTATCCGCAACCCGGTACAGCGCTCGACGTCGGCGACTCGATTTTCCTCTTCGGAACCGTGGGCAACGGAGACGCCAGCCTCACGGTGGCGGGACAACTGGCCCACGTCGCCCCGAATGGCGCCTGGGTCGCCTGGATCGCCATTCCCGGTGATTCCACGTTCACCCTTCCCATCGTCGCCCGGCTCGGTCGCGATTCGGCGTCGTCGTCGCTGCGACTGGTTCGCGCCGGCTGGGTGCGTGAGACCGGCGCCTGGGTCGACCGGCAGTCGCTCTCGCCGACCGGTGATATCTGGATGCCACGCGATGAGCCACTGCCACTCACCGTCAGGGCGGCGCCCGGATCGACCGTGCGGCTTCTGATGATCGACGGCTCGTTTATTCGCTTCGCCGCGGACTCAATCCCCGCCCCTGTGCGCGAAGGCATTCGCGCCTTCGATCACGACGAACGCAACTTCGAACGACCGGTGCGCGATGACCGGTATGTCGCGACGCTGCGAGGCGCGGTCAATCCCGCGCTGCGCGGTGACGTCGGTGCGCCGATGCAGGCCGGCACCAGCAGAACATCGCCGGTTCTCGAAGTCATCCACGCCGGCGACACGACGCGGGTAGGGTGGCCGCTCAGCGTGACACGAGAGACCACTGGTCCGATCTCCGTCGTGCTGTCGAACGATTCGAGCGCCACAGACCATACCACGATCGGCCGCGCGTATCCCGGCGGGACCTATACCTGGTTTTTCGCGCCGGGAACGCGCACCCGGGTCGACGGGGCGATCAACGACGAAGTGCGCCTGACCCTTTCACGGGAATCGGTCGCATGGGTCCCGAGGAGTGACGCACATCCGGCGGCAGCCGCCGACGACGCGCGTCACGCGATCATGGGCTCTCCCGTCCTGACATCAACCGGCTACGGCGCGAGGCTGCGGATTCCGCTCACGCGCGCGGTTCCATCGCAAGTGGAAGAATCGGACCGCGGTGTCGTCATCCGGCTCTTCAACGCCGTGTCGAACGTCAACTGGATTCGCTACGGAGCCAACCAGCGTTTCGTCTCGCTGGTGACACCACGCCAGGAAACGGCCGACGTCGTGGCACTCGAGATCGCCTTCGACCAGCCGCTCTGGGGATGGCGAAGTCACATCGAAGGGACCGACCTGATCTATGAATTCCGCCAGCCGCCGCAGATCGATTCGCTCCATCCGCTGGCTGGCCGCCGCATCGTGATCGATCCGGGACATCCGCCCAACGGCGCGTGTGGTCCTACCGGGCTCTGTGAACCGGAGGCCAATCTCGCTGTCGCACTCGTGGTGCGGGACGAACTCGCGGCCGCCGGCGCCGACGTGCGCCTCACCCGCACCGACAGTCGTCCCGTGTCGCTCGGCGCACGGGTGGCGTTCGCCGATTCGGTCGACGCCGAAATGCTGGTGTCGATTCACCAGAACGCACTCCCCGATGGGCTCAATCCGTTCACCAACAGCGGGACGGCCACCTATTTCAATCATCCGCAGTCGCTTCCCCTGGCGCGCGCCGTTCAGCGGCGCCTGGTATCGCATCTCAAGCTCCCCGACCTGGCGGTCACTCGCGGCGACCTCGCCCTGGTGCGCCCGACCTGGTACCCGGCGATTCTGACCGAGGGGCTCTTCCTGATGTTTCCCGACCAGGAGAACGCCTTGCGGACCGTGCAGGGGCAGCGCGCCTACGCGGCCGGGATCGTCGAAGGAATCACCGACTTTCTCGATGGCGTGCGCGCCTCCAGGGGGCGTGAGAGACCCTAGCGGCTGCGGGCCAGCCTCGAACGGGGCGCATAGATTGGATAATGGGTTTGCGTCCCGGCGGCTGGTTGCTGACTGCCCTCTTCATGATGCCGGTGATCGCTGCGCCGGCCCAATCGACCGCCCAGCGCGCCGAAATCGAGACGTTCCGCGACTCACTTGCGGCGGTCAACGATTCGGTTTCCCTGCTGGCCGCCGAGAAGCACCTGATTGCGCATGCCAGCCGCGAACTGCGCGACAGTGCCATGGCGCATTTGCGGCTCGGATTCCTCGCATTGCGACTCGGCGATGTAGCCGGCCACAAGCATTACGAAGACGCCGCATCAGAATTCCAGTGGGCGGTCGATCTCCAATCCCGGTGGCCGTACGGATGGTTCGGACTCGGTCTCGCCGAGCTCGGAGTCGGTGACTCGCCCATGCCCCTCATTCGGGGACTGCAGAACGCGCTGGGGCGGGACGCGCTGACTCGATCGGCCACAGACTTTGCCAGGAGTGCCGACGTCGATCCGGCGTTCGTGCGTGGCCTGGTGGAGCTCAGCAACACGGCGCTGCGCCAGCGGATCAACGTCCGGCTGAATGTGGCCCTCGACGCGCTCCGCCACGCAGCGGCGACGCCGGCCGGTCACAATCCCGAGGTGCTGCTGGCGCGAGCGCGGATCGAGCGCGAGGTTGGCTCGGCCGACTCCGCGCTGGCCGCAGCCGACGAACTCGTGGCACTTCGTCCCGACGACGCAGCGGCCCTCCTCGAACAGTCGCGTGCTCGCTTCCGCCTTGGCCGTCGCGACGGCGGCGATCCATGGTACCGTGGCCTGGCGATCGCCGACCCGGCGACCGTGGCACTCTATCGCAGCGACGTACAGTTCATCCTTCCCGACAGCACGCTCCGGGCATTCGACGCGGCCGCGGATCCCGCGCGAGTCACCCTGCTGCGGCGTTTCTGGAACCTGCGCGACCGCGACGAGCTGCATCTCCCCGGTGAGAGGCTGGTGGAACATTACCGGCGGCTCGAATACGCGCGGCGCACCTATCGCGTCGCGTCAACGCACCGGCACTACGACATCATCGAGCGCTACCGTCCGCCCACAGTGGACTACGACGATCGCGGCGTGGTGTATATCCGCCAGGGTGCTCCGGACGATCGGGCGTCGCTGGAACTTCCCGGCGTTCCGTTCAACGAGTCGTGGGTCTATCATCGCCCGGGCGGCGATCTTCTCTTCCACTTCGTGGCACAGGAGGGGGTCACCGATTTTCGACTCGTCGAAAGCGCGCTCGACGTGGTCGGTTACGCCAACGCGGTGCGGCTCGAGAATTCCGGCGATCTACAGGGGACCGAACTGCCGCTGCCGGCACGGATCGGCGCCCGGCAGGTTCGCATCAGCAGCGACAGCGCGTCGAAGCTTCGTCAGCGTGCCAGCGATGCGGCGCTGTCGCAGCTCGCCGAGCAGATCGTCAGGTCGCGCCAGAATCTCTCCCCCATCTACCAGCGAATGCTCGCGTCAGGGCGGGGGAGCGCCTCGGGACTCGAGGCCGAAGAGCGCGACATCGGCAGGCGCAGCATCCGTATCGGGACGTCGACCGACAGCTGGCCGCTGCGATATTCAACCGCGCTTCCCGTTGCCGCGCAGGTGCTGGCCATTGGCGGTGACAGCACGACGTCGATCGTCCAGGTCGCGTACGCGGTTCCGGTCGATGCAATCGCAGCGGCACACGCCGATTCCACATCCTCGCTGCGAATCCGGGCGTCGATTCTGGGAACCGACGGTTCGATTGCCGCGACTGCCGATACATCAGTGGGCCCGGTGGGCGGACTGGCAATCGACCCGGCCCGCGAGCGGATCGGAGTGATAGCGCTCCCGGTCATGTCGGGCCATTACACTGTTCGGGTTGGGTTCGAACTTGGCCGCGCCGGAGCGGTCAGCACCCGCGACACCATCGATGTTTCTTCCGGCCGGGATACCACGCTGGCGCTCTCGGACGTGGCCCTCGGTGCGCGGAGCGTTCCCGTCTGGGGAAAGGGCCGCCGGGGTGACACGGTATGGATCAATCCGGGCGCGCAATTCCGGATCGCCGAGCCGCTGGAGCTGTATTTTGAGGTGAACGGTGTTCCGCGCGGCGCGTCTTACCGCTATGAAGTCAAGGTGACCCACCCGGGCGCGAAATCGTTGTTGAGTCCGCTGCTGCGATTGTTCGGCAAGGGGAGCTACGACTTCCGTGCGGCCACCACCCAGCGTGGGACGGGCTCGACCGACGTAGTGCACTTCGGCATCGACCTCTCCAACCACAATCCGGGAAAGTACCTTTTGCAGGTGACGGTCTCGTCGGGTGGTCATGAAAGGACAAGCCGACGCCAGGAATTCGTGCTGATGCGATAGCGGTAGGTCGGACTGCTGCCCGGGTGCTGGGCATGGTCATGGCGCTAGCGCTGCTTGGTGAGTCCGCCCACGCCCAGGGTCCGATCGAGCGTGCCGTACTGCGGCAGTGGCGCGACTCCCTCGAGACGATCGACGACACCACCGCGCTCGAGGCGATCGAAGCCGCCCAGATCGACGCTGCACGCCAGGACCGCAACAATACGATGCGACACCTGCGGCTCGGCTACCTCTCGTTGCGCCTCGCAGAGCTCACCACTGGCGCATCGCGCGCCGACGATGCCGCTGGCGAATTCCAGTGGGCCACCGAGTTGCAGCCAACCTGGCCCTTTCCCTGGTACGGACTCGGCGAAGCCGAACTTCTCGAGGCAGACCGGACCCGCGATGCGGTCAAGTTGCTATTCATGGTGTGGGGCCACGACATGTTTGGCGCTCCCGCTCGTCATATCGCCCGCAGTGCGGAAGTCGATTCGACCTTCATCGAGGGAGTCCTCGATATTGGCGAGGAGGCACTGCGGCGCGGAATCCCCGCCCACCTCACTACCGCGCTCGGAGTGGTCCGCGAGATCGCGGCGTCGCCGGTGGCGCACAACCCGGCGGTTCTCCTGCTGCGCGGGCGCGTCGAACGTGAAACCGGAGATGTCGATTCGGCCATTGCGGCGTTCCGCGCGCTGACCGAGCGGCCAGGAACCCACGCCGCCGGTCTCTTCGAACTCGGGCGCACCGAACTCATCGCGGGCCGGATCGCGGGGGTCGAGCCATGGTATGCGGGCCTCGCCGTCGCCGACACCGCGACGCTCGCGATGTATCGCTTCGATCTGTCGCTCGTGATGCCGGACACGATGATGCATTCGTTCGACGTGGCGCGGCCCGCGGCACGCGTGGCGCTGGTCCGGAACTTCTGGGACAGTCGCGATCCGGATGCTGTCGATGCCGGCCCTGATCGACTCCGCGAACATTATCGCCGGATCGATTACTCTCGCCGGCATTACCCCCTGGCGGCAGGGCGCCACCGGTACGACTCGCTCCCGATCTACGATCCAACCGGCTCGCAGTTCGACGATCGTGGCCGCATCTATGTGCGTCACGGCGAGCCCGATGACCGCGCGACATTGTCGATGATCGGACTGCCGCCCAATGAAAGCTGGGTCTATCGCCACCCCGGCGGCGACCTCCTCTTTCATTTCGCCAAGCCGGATAGTGCCGCCGGATGGCGTCTGTACGAGAGCCTGCTGGACATCGCCGGACTGGGTGCCGCGGCCCAGCGCACCGGGCAGGGCAACGTGCGCGCCCGTCTCGAAGGCGGCGGCATGATGGAGACCTACGGTGCGGGGTGGACCGCCCGGGCCGCGGAGGAACTCCTCTACTCACGGGAGAAACTCTCGCCCGTATATGGGCAGATGCTCTCGGCAGGACCGTCCGGCGCCCGCTCCACACAGGTGAGCGAGCGATCGGAGGGGCGCAGGAGCATCAAGGTCGGCCTGCAGACCGACAGCTGGAAGATGGGATATGAATTGCCGCTCACCGCGACGGTTGACGTTCTCGCTGTCGGATCCATTGGGTCGGCGCCCGAACTTCAGGTTGTCTTCGCCATTCCCGGCACATCGCTGTACGCGCCACCATCGACCGGGCGAGTCGTCTATCCGATTCGCACGCGCGTCTCGGTCAAGAACGCCGCCGGCGAGACCATCGCCGCGGTCGATACCACCCGGAACTTCGTCGCCCCGGGTCCGATACCTGACGCGGACAATCTGCTCGGGCGGCTGCCGATCAGCGTGCCGCCGGGCGATTATGTCGTGCGCGTCGCGGTCGAGACACCGGGGCGCGGAGTCGTCGCGCAGCCCCACACCGTGCACGTCGCCTCGTTCGCCGCGCCCACGATGACCCTCTCGGATCTCGCGCTCGGCGCCCGCAGCGTGCCGCTTCCCTGGGCCACCGGCGCGAGCGATACCGCGTGGATCAATCCACTGCACACATTCAGGGTCTCGGAACCGGTGGAACTCTTCTTCGAAGTTGGAGGAGTGGCCCAGGGCGCACCGTATCACGCCGAGTACCGGATCTTCCGCTCGGGTCACCAGGACGCGGTGCTCGATCTGGGTTTTGACGGTGCGGCCACCGGCGTTCCCAACCGGGTGCATCGCGAACTCGACATCGGTCGTCTCGGAACGGGCGCCTACACGCTGGAGGTGACCGTCAGCTCTCCATCGGGTGAGAAGGCCGTCAGGCGGCGCGCGTTCACGGTGATCAAGTGAGCCCACGAGGACCGATCGCCTTCGCCCTTGTCGCGATGGTGCTGCATCGGTCGGCGGCACAGACGCCTGTCGACCGGATTGCCGTGAATGCCTTCCGCGATTCGCTGCGAACAATCGCTGACACAGCCAGGCTCGGCACGATGGAGCGTCGGGAACATCTGGTGCTGCGGGCCCATCCTCGTGACGACGTCGAGCGCCTCCGTCTCGGCTTTACGCAGCTCCGTTACGGTGAGCTGGAACAAGAACACGACGATTTCAGGGAAGCCGGCGCGACCTTCGACGCAGTGACCGAGGCGCGAGGAGACTGGCCGCTCGCATGGCTCGGTCGGGGCCTGGCGCAGCTCAACATCGTCGACAATCAATCGGCGCTCGCGAACACTGTCGCCGGGTTCTTCAGCGGCGATCCGGTAGCCGATGCCGCGTCGAAGTTTGAACGGTGCAGCGACCTTGATCCAGGCGATTCTGCCGCGCTGCTCACGCTCGCGTCAATCGCACTGGCGGACTATCACCCGGTATCACTCCGCGCCGCACTGCTGGCGCTACGACACGCCGCTGGCCGGCCGGTGGCTGCGAACCCTGCCGTGGCGCTGGACCGGGTGCGCATCGAACGGGTCGCGGGGAGTGCTGATTCTGCGCGAGCGCTGGCGGCGGCGCTGCTGACCCGCGAGCCGGACGATCCCGCGACCCTGCTCGAGTCGGGCCGCGCGGCGTTCATTGAGGGCGACGATCGCGGCGCCAACGACTGGTTTCGCGGCCTCGCCGCCGCCGACAGCTCAGTCGTCCTCCTGTATCGCGCCGACCTCGCCGGGCTTCTCCCGGATTCGCTGCTGCGGCGATTCGAGCGGAGTGACAATGCCGGCCGGATCGCCCTGTTGCAGCGGTTTCTGGAGGTCGACGAGTTCGGCCAGCCGCGCGCGGCGGCGGCACGACTGCGCGAACACTATCGCCGGCTGGATCATGCGCGCATCGCCTTTGCGCGACCGACGCCGCGCTACCTCGGCGACATGGCCCCGGGGTTCCACCCAACCGGACGCGAGATGGACGAGCGTGGCTTGGTCTGGGTTCTCCATGGTCCGCCTGACGATCACACCTATCTCAACCTGATGGGCGCACCGCCGAATGAGACGTGGCATTACAAGGGGGACGACGGTGGTGAGCTCCTGTTCAACTTCATCCGTACCGATTCGACGGGATATCGCCGGGTGTCGAGCATCTTTGATGTCCTGGCCATGACCACGCCTCTGCGGGCGACCGGTCAGAGCGACGTGAAGGCGATGGCGGCGCGCGGCGAGGCGGTAGCGACGTATGGCGCGAGCTGGACGGCGCAAACGGTGCAGGAGATGCTCTACTCGCGGGAGAACACCAGCCCGACCTACGCAAAGATGCTCTCGCAAGGAAAGCGCGGCGCGCTGGAATTGCAGCAGCAGGAACGCATCACCGGTGACAGCAGCATTGCTCACGGCGAGAGCCGCGCCGTGAGCTACGAGCTGCCGCTCGAGGCACAAGTCGATGCTGTTGCGGTGAGCCGCGACGCGGGAGGAACGTTATTGCATCTGTCCTTTGCGATTCCGGGGACATCGCTCTACGCCGCGCCTGGCACCGGACCCGTCGTCTACGCGGTGCGGCTACGGGTGTCGGTGCTGCGCCAAGGGAGCGGCGAAGTTGTCGTGGCGATCGACACGCTGCGCCACTTCGTTGCGAAGCAGGCGATCGGGCCCGAGGGCGAACTCGTCGGACAGCTCCCGATTCATGTTCCCCCTGGCGATTACTCGGTGCGCGCCGTCGTGGAGACGCCGGGCCGCGGTGTGGTCGTTCCGCGTCAAGTCGTGCGCGTTGCGGCCGACGATGGAACGGCGCTCGACCTTTCCGATGTGGCACTCGGGACGCGAAGTGTCCCGCTGCCGTGGCGGACCGGCCGCGGCGACACGGTCTGGGCCAACCCGCTGCGCACCTTTCATCGCACCGAGGCGATGCAGCTGTACTTCGAGGTCGCAGGAGTTGCCTCCGGGACGAAGTATCACGCATTCCTGGCGGTTTATCGTAAAGGCGCAGACAAGCCAGCGATTCGCCTCGGCTTCGCTCCGACGGCGTCGTCGGCACCGGACGTGGTGCAGCGCGACGTGGATATCAGCGGGCTCGGGCCGGGGGACTATCGGATGGAGGTTGCCGTGACCACTGCCGATGGCGCGCGGGCGACGCGACAGCGGGAGTTCACGGTACTCAAGTGACGCTGTGGGTTACTCTCCTGGCGCAGGTACCGCACTTCTCCTCTCGGTGACCGCGGTGGCGATCGCGGCCCCGATCGCCGCGCAGACACCCGCCCAGCGACTGGCACTGCGGTACTTCCGCGACTCGCTGCAGCTGGCGCAGGATACCGTGCCGCTACACGACCTCGAAGTCCGCGGCATCGCCACCGCTCGCGTCGATCGGGACAATGCGATCGTCCATCTGCGACTCGGCTTCCTCGCACTTCGTATCGACGACCTGAGTGGAAACCACCGCAGGATCGACGACGCCGAGAGCGAGTTCCAGTGGGCGACGGAATTGCGGCCCGGATGGCCGTATCCGTGGTTCGGCCTGGGTCTGGCTCTCGCGCGCGCGCCCAACCGGGCGTCGGGATTTGCCGGTGGTCTCTGGACGATGCTCGGGATCGATCGCGACGCGCGCGCCGGGCAGGCCTTTGCGCGCTCGATTCGCGCCGACCCTTCGTTCGTTGACGGCGTTGCTGCCTTTGCAGAGACGGCGCTCGATCAACGACTCGCCGCGCCGGTTGACGCAGCGCTCAATGCGCTCCGCCTGGTGCAGGCATCGCCGCTGGGCTGGGATCCGAATCTCCTGCTCGATCGCGGCCGGCTCGAACGTCTCGCCGGCCACGCGGATTCGGCTCGCCTCGCATTTCAGCGAGCGCGAATGCTCTCGCCCGATCCGGCGATGGCCGATCTGGAACTGGCGCGAACCCTTCCGCTCACCGCGGACACGCTTGCGGCGGAGCCCGGTCAGCCGGCACCGCTCGAATCGGCGTATTACGCCGCCGCGGAGAGCGACGATCCCGATGTCGTCGCGGGATGTCGCCGCGACCTGCATCCGATCGCGCCCGATTCGACGCTGCGGCGGTTCGATGCGGTTCACGGTGCGGCACGCGTTGCCTGGCTCAAGACCTTCTGGGAGGAACGAGCCGCACCGGACCTGCGAAGCCCGGCGGCGCGGCTGGCGGAACACTTTCGCCGCTGGGATTACGCCGAGCGGCACTTCCGGCTGCCGCCATTTCATCGCGTCTATCAGTGGGGAATCGAGGTGTATCAGAGTCACGATCCTGACCTCGACGACCGCGGCATCATCTGGATCCGTCATGGCGCGCCATCGGTGCGGATTGTCTGGCCGGTGTCACAGCCGCGCGCTCCCCCGCCGGCTCCCACGACGATTTTCTACATTCCGCCACCGCGGCCAGGTTCCCTTCTCATCGATCCGCCGGTCGGCGATCAGCCGACGTTCGGCAACGAGACCTGGAGATATCGTCAGCCTGACGGTGACCTCGTCCTGCATTTCGCAGCCAATGAAGAACCCGATGATTACCGGTTGATCGAAGGCGTGATGCAACTCGACGTTGGTTACGACGCCCTGGCCGAACGCGAAGGCGATCTTCCCGGTCTCTCCGAGTTGCTCCACTCCGGTCCGGTGACGCGCGGCATCCTGGCTGAGCGCGACCGGGTGTCGGGAAAGCAGAACATCGCTCGTGCCACCACGACCACCTCCTGGCCGCGCCGCTATCGAATCACCCTCGGCGGCAGGGCCGAGTGGCTGGCGGCCGGGGTCAAGGATTCGAACGCACTGGTGCACATCATCTTTGCGGTGGACGCGGCGATGCTCCGCCGGCTTCCCGGCGACCACCGCAACGGCACCGTGCCGATCACGCTGCGCGCCGCATTTGTCGATCGCGCCGGAAACCCGGTCGCGACCCTCGACACCGTCGAGGTCGTCCGTCAACCCGCGGCGTCGGCCTTCCTTGTTGCGTCGCGCGCCGAGATACCGGTGCCGGCCGGCGCGTACCGGATGCGGCTCAACGTCGAGGCGAATCCGCAGGTCGGTGTCGTTTTTCCGCTCGATTCGCTCGACGTACCTGCCGTGCGCGGCGCCGACCTGGCGCTGTCGTCCATCCTGCTCGGTGTTCCGGGAAAGGTTCTCCCGTGGGTGGCGACACCGGGCGATACCATCTGGATCTCCCCGGACAATATTTATCGCCGCGGCGACACGATGGCGGTCTTTTTTCAGCTCTATGGCGTCCATCGGGGCGAGTCATATACCGTGCAGCTCGGGCTCCGGCGCCAGCGGAGTTTTCTCTCCCGGCTCATGGGCTCGGCCGATGAGTCGGTGATCCTTCGCGAAGAGCTGCATTTTCCCGGTCCCACGGCCGAAATCCGGCGGGCCATTGCCCTGGATGGAGTGGCGGCGGGGAAGTACCAGCTGGAACTGGTGGTGAGCGGGAACGGGTCGCGGCTGGTCCGTCGGCGGGGCGTGATTGTGGAGAACTCCAGTAAATGATAGATTTGTGATGTGACTCCCCATCCGGCCGATAGTTGCTGGCGATTCTCCCGCATTGCCGCGTACCCCCGCTTTTCCTACCTTGGAACTCCCTACGCTGTCCCTCGTTCAACCTTGGGCATTTGAAGGATCAGATCATGAGCACCGCTGCCTCGCGAGGCGCAGTCGAGCTGTCGCCGAATGCGATTACCGTCCTCGAAAAGCGCTATCTCGTCAAGGACGAAGCGGGCCTTCCTGCCGAACGCCCCGAGGATCTCTTCTGGCGAGTGGCCACGACGGTCGCGGCCCCCGACGCCAAGTACGGAGCGTCGCAGGGCGCGGTGACGGAATTGGCGCGCGCGTTCTACGACCTGATGGCGCAACGGCTCTTCATGCCCAATTCACCGACGCTGATGAACGCCGGTCGTCCCCTCGGCCAGCTGTCGGCGTGTTTCGTCCTGCCGGTCGATGACACGCTGTCCAACGGTGAGAGCGGGATCTACGACACCCTGCGCTCGATGGCGCTGGTGCATCAATCGGGCGGCGGCACCGGCTTCTCGTTCTCGCGACTGCGCGCGCGCAACGACATCGTCCGCTCCACCATGGGCGTGGCGTCGGGGCCGGTGTCGTTCATGTCGCTCTACGATTCGTCGACCGATGTCGTCAAGCAGGGCGGGACGCGCCGCGGCGCCAACATGGGGATCCTCCGCGTCGATCATCCCGATATTCTCGACTTCATCGAGTGCAAGAGCGACACGACCAAGATCACCAACTTCAACATCTCGGTGGCGATCACCGACGCATTCATGCAGGCGCTCGCCGCCGACGAGCAGTACGACCTCGTCGATCCGCGCACGTCACAGGTGACCGGGCGGCTCAGCGCCTCGACAATCTGGCAGATGATCATTCATGGTGCCTGGAAGACCGGTGAACCGGGCGTCTTCTTCATCGATCGCGCCAATCATTACAACCCGGTGCCGCATCTCGGATCGTACGAGGCGACCAACCCCTGCGGCGAACAGCCGCTGCTGCCGTACGATGTCTGCAACCTCGGATCGATCAATCTTGGTGCGTTCGTCACCCCGCAGAACGACATCGATTGGGAGCGGTTGCGCCGGGTCGTGCAGTTGACCACGCACTTCCTCGAAAACGTCATCGACGCGAACCACTATCCGCTCCCCGAAATCACCGCACTCGCCCAGCGGATCCGGCGCATCGGGCTCGGCGTGATGGGGCTTGCCGATCTCTTCGTCCGGGTCGGCGTGCCGTACGATTCCGAGGAAGCGGTCAACCTCGGTCGCGAGCTGCAGCAGTTCGTCGACGACGAAGCGAAGAACGAATCGGAGCGCCTCGCCACGCTGCGCGGTGTCTTCCCCGAATGGGAGCGCAGCATCTGGGGCCCCGATGCCACGTGCGCCCGTGACGCGCAGGGGAATCGCATCCGCCCGATGCGCAAGTTGCGCAACTGCAACGTCACGACCGTGGCGCCGACCGGCACGATCTCGATCATCGCGAGCTGTTCGTCGGGAATCGAGCCGCTCTTCGCCGTCGCGTTCATGCGCAACCAGGCCGGCGTTCTCATGCCCGACGTCAACGAGGACTTCGTTGCGATCGCAAAGCGCGAGGACTGGTACAGCGCCGACCTGATGCGCCGCATCGCCGAGCATGGGCACATCAATTTCGACGAAGTGCCGGCACGCTGGCAGCGTGTGTTCGTCACCGCCAACCAGATCGCGCCCGAGTGGCACATCCGGATGCAGGCCGCGTTCCAGGAATACAACGACTCGGCGATTTCGAAGACCTGCAACTTCGCCAACGACGCCACCGAAGAGTACGTCGAACAGATCTATCGGCTCGCCTACGAACTCGGCTGCAAGGGCGTCACCGTCTACCGCGACGGATCGCGTGACATGCAGGTGCTCTCGACTGGGTCGACGGCCAAGAAGGTTCACGAACAGGCCACGACGAGCGGCAAGTCCGAGGCGCGGAGTGACCTGGTCATGGCGACCGGTGAGTTCCCGGCGAGCAGCCCCGAGTTGAACGCCCGCGTCGCGGCTGCCGATCAGGCGGCGCATGCCGTCGAGCTCGAGGCTGAGGTGGCGCAGCTCAAGCAGATGGTGCATGAACTCGAAAGCGAAAACCTGCAGCGTCGTCAGAAGCGGTCGCGGCCCGAACTCCTCCGTGGATCGACGCGCCGGGTCTCGACGCCGCTGGGTGATCTCTACGTCACGATTACCGAGGACGACCGGGGCCAGCCATTCGAAGTCTTCATGTCGCTCGGCAAGGCCGGTGGCGCGCTCATGGCTGATGTCGAAGCGGTTGGCCGGTTGATATCGCTCGCGCTGCGCTCGGGCATCCCTCTCACGGCGATCCATCGCCAGTTGCGCGGCATCTCGTCCGATCGCGCTATCGGACTGGGCCCAAGCAAGGTGATGTCGGTCCCGGATGCCGTCGGCATCGCCCTGGAGAAGTACGCCGCCGACAAGCAGGGAGTGCAGCAGGAACTTCTCAACCTGCGCAGTGCCCCGCCGGCTGACGCGATGTCGTCGAGTGATGTCGCGGCCCCGCCTGCCGCGATCATCGCCGATGGTGGCGAGCAGATGATTCTCGGCGGGACGCAGGAAACACTGGCCGGCGCCTGCCCCGATTGTGGATCGCAGCTCGAATACGCAGAAGGGTGCGCCAAGTGCCATGTGTGCGGCTTCTCGGAGTGCGGCTGACGGAATGAGTCGCGTGTCGCCCTGACGTTTGTCACCCTGAGCAAAGCGAAGGGGCGGAGCTCAACGGCGAAGAGATCCGCACAGTTCGGGCGACCCGCCCACCACAACGGGGACTCCGTCTCGCGGCGGGGCCCCCGTTGTGGTATCACCCGACGACGATGGATCTCGATGTGGCCCGTGGCCGCAGGTGTCACATCCCAACGTCGTCCACCGCTCAGGACACCTCGATGACCACCGATCCCAATCCGCTCCTCCGACACACGCTCGCCACGCTCGCCTATCGCGCCGACAAGGCGCTGCGCGACGCACCGCCGGGCTTCAGCACTTTTCGAGCAGGTCCGTCGTCGCGTTCGCCCGGCGAAATCCTGGCGCATCTCGGCGATCTCCTCGACTGGGCTGCTTTCCTCGCACGCGGTACGCAGCAGTGGCAGCCAGTCACTCCGGGCGATTGGGACGCTGATGTGCTGCGCTTCTTCGCGGCGGTGCAAGCCCTCGACGTCGTGCTGCAATCGGACTTGGTCACCGACGACGCGTCGCGACGCGTCTTTCAGGGACCGATCGCCGATGCGCTGACCCATGTGGGCCAGCTCAACTTCCTGCGTCGGCTCGCGGGAAGCCCCGTCAAGGCTGAGAACTATGCCCGCGCAAGCGCGATTCGCGCCGGGAATCTCGGCCCCAGATTCGGTGGCCCCCGCGCCGAGTTCTGACCGACTAACCTTCAGCCATGCTCCGACATTTCGTTGCGATCCTCCTCTGCGCGGTGCTCGCCGCGCGCCTCGACGCCCAGACACTGACGATCACCAACGCCACGGTCGTCGACGTGTCCACCGGCGCGATGCACCGCGGTACTACGGTGATCATCGACAGCAATCGCATCGTGAGCGTCGGAACTGCCCGGCCGGCGCGACCACGTGGGCAACTGGTCGATGCTCACGGGATGTATCTCATTCCGGGCCTCTGGGATATGCACACCCACACCTATTACAGCACGACGGCCGATCTCACCGAGAGCTATACACTCCCGCTCTTCATTGCGAACGGGATCACCGGCGTGCGTGACATGGGGAGCGCGCTCGACGATGTCCTGCGGGCCCGCGGTGCAATCGCCGCGCACCGGATGGTCGGGCCGCGGATGGTTGTCGCCGGGCCGATGCTCGATGGTCCGTCGGCTCGCAGTCGAACCGAAATAGCGATCACCACGGCCGAGAGCGGCCGGAACGCCGTCGATTCGCTGGTGGATCGCGGCGTCGACTTCATCAAGGTGCAATCGGGTGTCCCGCACGACGGTTACCTGGGGATTGCCGCGGAGGCGAAGCGGCGAGGTATTGTCTTCGAGGGCCACGTGCCCGACGCGGTGACTGCATCGGAGGCGGTCGCCTCGGGCCAGCACACCTTCGAACATCTGATCGGGATCTTCGAGGCGAGCACCCCGGACGAAGACGAGTACGTCACGCGCCGATATGGTGCGGGGACCGATCCGGCGAAGAACAAGAGTCTGGCTTCGCTACTGCGCGGATACGATCCGGCACGCGAAGCGACCATCATCGCACTGCTGGCGAAGAATCAGGTGTGGCAGTGCCCCACGCTCTTCTGGGAGCGCGGGCAGTGGCTCGTCGACGTGATCGATTTCACCAAGGACCCGGACTCGGCGTTCATCCTGAAGTCGTGGATGACCCGGCGGTATCCGTCGTCGCAGCGGTCGATCGCCCGGAGCATGGATGCTGATTCGCTCGCCGTGCGCGAACGATTTGTTCAGCACGAACTCGATATCGTCCACAAGTTGTACGTGGCGGGTGTTCCGCTCCTCGCCGGAACCGACACGCCGGCAGGTGTCGATCTCGTGCCGGGGATTTCGCTGCATCTGGAGTTGCAGCGTTTCGTCGCCGCGGGGCTCACGCCGCTCCAGGCACTGCGGACGGCGACGATCAACCCGGCACGGTTCCTCGGCAGGACCGGCGATTTTGGCAGCGTGCAGGCCGGGCGCATCGCCGACCTCGTGCTCCTGACCGGCAATCCGCTCACCAACATCGAGAACACCCGCACGGTCGCAGGGGTTGTTGCCGACGGCCGCTACTGGTCGCAGGCATCGCTCGACTCGCTTCGAAACCAGATCAAGGCGGTTGCCGCGGCGCATTGATACGCCGTTGCGGAACTGGCGACCGGATGACACCTTTCCGGCGTGACGTCGCCCCATCTCAGTTTGGTCCGTCGCGCGGTCAACACCCTTGCCGCACTCCTGACCCTCGCCGCACCGGTCACCCCGATGGTGCACGCGGCGGCAATGGAGCGCGGGTCAACGATGGGACACGATCATGTCGCGTGTGATCACGCCCCCGCGACTAGTCACCACACGGGCACGCCTGGACACCCGGCCCACCAGCACGACGGCAGCTGCTGTGACTTTTGCGGCACCTGTGGCACGGCGCCGGCGATCTGGACCGGAACAACGCCGGCTATCACCGCGCTGTCCGTTGAACTGTGGCCGGCTCCGATGGCCCCACTCTCGACCATCACCCCATCCCGTCCTCCCTACTCGCTTCCCCTTCCGCTCGGCCCTCCCGCACTCCTTGCCTGAGACCGCTCCGCGCCGCGGAGCTCCGTCATTCATTGTCAGAACACGCCGCTCAGTCAGGGCAAATGGTGCCTTGCGCCGACCAGCGCACCGCTGCCGCCCCGCTGTGACGGTCACACAGGAAATGGAGCATTGCTCATGTTCAAGGGGATTCTTGCCCTCGCCGTCGTCACGAGCGCGGCCGGTGCGATGATGTTTCACGCTGGGCTGAAGTCGTCCGTTCCCGCGAAGAACGCGATCCTGGCCGCGTCGCCAAGGACCATCTCGCTGACGTTTACCGAAGGCGTCATCCTCCCCGCAACCGGCATCTCGATTCTCAAGGCCGACTCGACGCTGGTCGAGAAGCTCGTCGTCAGAGCGGTGGCCGGTGATACCACCGTCGCGGGCAACGTCACCAGGACGCTGCCGCGCGGAACGTACATCGTCAAGTGGAAAAACGGTGCGAAGGATGACGGGCACGCAAACACAGGCACGTTCTCGTTCAAGGTGATGGGGCAATGAGCACTGCATCGATTCGAGCCGCCGCCGCGTTGACGCTGCTGGTTTGTGTGGCGGCCCGCGGCGCTGCCGCCCAGGATACGACCAAGGTGCGGCATGATACCACTACCGCGTCGGACACACTGACCCGCACACCGGTCACACTCCAGTCGATCACCGTGACATCGGCGACGGCGCCACCGCAGGCACCGATCAGCATCACCCGCATCACACCCGCCGTCATCGCCGCGACACCGGCGACGTCGCCATGGGATCTCCTCCGGCAGGTGGCGGGGATCGAGGTGCACGAGCAGGGGCAAGGCCCTGGTTTCGCGTCGGATGCGTCGATCCGTGGCTTCTCCTCCGACCACTCGACCGACATCGCACTCTGGATCGACGGCGTGCCCGTCAATGAACCGGTCAACGGTCACGCCGAGGGATACAACGACTGGAGCCTGCTGATGCCGCAGGCAGTGCAGAGCATGGAAGTGCTCAAGGGGCCAACCAGCGCGGTCTACGGCAACTTCGCGATGGCCGGCGTCGTCAATGTGCTCACGCGCGAGCGGATGTCGGGCGAGGAGTTCACGCTCGACGGCGGTGCCAACGGGCGCGCCGACGGAACCTTCTTCACCGGTCTCGACCGGCCGAACACCGGTCTCGTCGTAGGGATTCGCGGAATGCGCGACGGCGGGTGGCGGCCCAACAGCGAGCAGCATCTGGGACAGTTCTACGGGCGGCTGGTGCAACAGATCTCGCCGTCAGCGACCCTCGACGTGGGCACCCAGCTCTACGGCGCTGGATGGGATTCACCAGGGTTCCTGTCGGCCGATCAGTTCGCTGCCGGCGACGTCGATCATGTCTCCGATACCACCGACGGCGGCACCAAGCGCCACGCGCTCGAGCGCGCCTCGCTCAGGATGGTGCTCAATCCCAATCTTGCCTGGCGCACCACGACATACGCGACGCAGGGGAACTGGAATTTCTTCCTCACCGTCCCGCCCGAACCGGGCGAAGGCGAAGGATCGGGAAGCCAGACGCAGGAAATCGATGTCCGGAACGGATGGGGCGCCACCAGTGCACTCACCTGGGTCAAGGAACGGATCCAGGTGACGGTCGGTGGCGAAGGGCGGGCAGACTACTCGAACTATCAGCGCTGGTTCACCACCGCGCGGGTGCACGATTCGTCCGACGCTCTGATCGATGCGCGACAGGTCTCGGGCGCGCTCTTTCTGCAGTCGAGTCTTGACCTGACCCAGCACGTTCGTGTCACGGTGGGCGGTCGCTACGACGATGTCGGAACGCAATCGGCGCCGGTGGGCGACACCGCCGTGTCGGCATCGCACAGCGTCTTCTCGCCCAAGCTGGGCGCGCTTCTGCATCTCCCGCACGTCGGCAACGTCTACGCCAACGTGTCCCGCGGATTCCGGAGCACCGACGGAGTGATCGAGGATCCGACGCTGCCATTCATCACCGAATGGGCATACGAGACGGGAATGCACATCGACGCCGGGCATGTGACCGGGAGTGCGGCGCTCTTCCGCACCGATGTCAGCAACGAACAGAGCTTCGACCCGATCCTCCTTACCAGCACGAACGGCGGGCGAAGCCGTCGGCAGGGTGTCGAGATTACCCTCGCGACGCCGCTCGGCCAGTACGCGCGGATGACGGGAGACTGGACGTTCACCAACGCGAAGTATCTCGATCAGGTGACTCCCGACGGCGACACGCTCAACAGCACGACCGTGGCGAACACCGCAAAGTATGTCGGCGATGTCGCGCTCGAGATCGGTGCGGTGACGGCGCCGTGGTCGCTGCGGCTCTCATCCAATGTGGTCGGACCGTACACCCCGTTCGATGAAACCGGAGTGGAACTGCCGGCCTATGCGCTCTTCCACGCATCGGGGCGGCTGATCGTCGGGTCGCGGACAACCTTGCGCCTGGGAATTCGCAATCTCCTGAACAAGGAATATCCCGAGTTGCGCGCCGGCGGCTTCGTCTCGCCCGGGCAGCCGCGGTCGGTGTACGGCGGGGTGAGCTACGTGATGTAGTGTCGACGAAACCGGGGGATGGACGCACGATCGCCGGCTGGTTCGAGACGTCGGTGCGTCGAGGTAATGATTGGCCCTGTCCGGCCATCGCCGCGGTAGATTCTCCCGGTCACCTTCCCCCGAGATCATCCCCGGAGCAATCGATGCACCGCCTGTGGCTGCTGCTCTGCACCGCTGTCGTCATCCCGATCGCCCTTGCCGCCCAGGGCGCAACCTTCGACACCGCCTTCGCCCCGGGCGCCAATTACAACAAGGCTGCGTTCCGATTCTGGTATCCCGGCGGAAACGAGCGCATCCGCACCGTGGTGGCGCTCCTCCCCGGTTCCAACGGCGACGGTCGCGGAGAGGTCGCCGACACTGTCTGGCAGCGTTTTGCGCGAGAGCATCATGCGGCACTCATCGGCGTGCAGCTCACCGACAAGCCGCACGACCAGGGATTCATCGAAGAGTATGTCGATGTATCACGTGGCAGCGGCGACACATTCCTGAGCGCGCTCAGCGCCTTCGCGGCGGTTTCTCATCACCCTGAGATTGCGACGGCGCCGCTCCTCTTGTGGGGGATGTCGGCCGGCGGCGAGTTCAACTACGAGTTCGCCGCCTGGCATCCGGAACGGGTCGCAGCCTTCGTGGTGAACAAGGGGAACATCTACTACACGGCGCTCACGCCACGAGCCACGCGCAACATCCCGGCGATCCTCTTCGTGGGCGGAAAGGATCTTGCCTACCGGATCGAGACAGTGACCGGGCTCTTCGCCGTCAACCGTCGTGCCGGAGCGCTCTGGGCGCTGGCGACCGAGCCCGGTGCCGGCCATATCGTCGGGCGGTCCCGCGACGTCGCCCTGGTTTTCTTCGATGATGTGCTCCGGCTGCGCCTCCCCGAGTCGACCGACACGCTCCTCCCGGTTTCAGCAGCGAGTGGCGTTCTCGGCGACCTCGCCGACGATTCATATCACGCCGCCGGGTCCGCCGCGTCGCCGCAGGCACCAACGGCCTGGTTGCCGACCGACCGCGTGGCCCGGGCGTGGCAGGCGATGATGAAAGACGAGCCCTTCACCCCCTGACGCGCGGCGCGTCGTGCCGCCGTGCGTCAGGTCCGCAGGCCTCGCTGCAACCATCGCGGGGTCCCGAGTGTCCTATCAAGGTTGACCGTCGCATCGTCGAGCGCATTCGCGCCGAGGATCGCGGCGCCTCTTTTCCCCGATGGCGGGCCTCATGGGATCGTTGCTGAGCGACTTCCGCTACGCCGCGCGCCGCCTCCGGCATTCGCCGGCGTTCACCCTGATCGTGGTGCTGACGCTCGCGCTCGGGATCGGGGCCAATTCGGCAATCTTCAGCGTGGTGAACACCGTCCTGCTGGTCCCGATGCCGTATCGCGATCCGTCGCGGCTGGTCACGATCTATCACCACTACCCCTCGATCAAGCTCGAAGCACCGGTTTCCGCCCCGGGCTTCCACGACTATCGCGATCGCACCCATTCGTTCAGCGGGGTCGGCGTCGAGGCGGCGTGGAGCGTCAACCTCACCGGCGTCGGCGATCCACAGCGCCTGGTGGGCGGTCGCGCGAGCGGCCTCTTCTTCCCGACGCTCGGCGTGACGCCGGCGATGGGGCGGGTCATCTCCAACGACGACGATCAGGCGGGGCACAATCAGGTCGTGGTGTTGAGCCACGGCCTCTGGCTCCGCGACTTCGGCGCGAGACCCGACGTGGTGGGGCAACCGGTGCAACTCAACGGCGTCGCGTATCAGGTGATCGGCGTGATGCCCAGGGAGTTCATCGATCCGTTCAACCCGAAGGTCGAGATCTGGACCCCGGTCGCGATCGACCCCGCGCAGTTCGTGCCCAGCAATTACACCTCCGAGTATCTCAACCTCATCGCGCGGTTGAAGCCGGGGACCACTCTCGACGGTGCCCGCCGCGAAATGGCGGCGTTCGCCACGCGGCTCAAGAAGGACAACCCGACGAACTTCTCGCCCGACTGGACCCTCGAAGTCCGGACCATGAGCGACGTGCAGACCGGGGCGATCCGCCCGGCGCTCCTCATTCTCCTCGGTGCCGTGGGGTTCGTGTTGCTGATCGCCTGCGGCAACGTGGCGAACTTGATGCTGGCGCGCGCCGCGACGCGTCAGCGCGAAGTCGCCGTTCGCGCGGCACTCGGCGCCACGCGTTGGCACCTGATGCGCCAGTTGCTTGCCGAAAGCCTGCTGCTGTCGCTATCGGGCGGAGTCCTCGGTCTTGCCATCGCCTTCGGCAGCGTCAAGGCGCTGATCGCCTCCAATCCGGGCCGTCTCCCGCGCGTCGGCGACCTGGCGATCGACTCGCACGTCGTCGCCTTCACCCTGGTGATTGCGATCGCGACCGGGATCCTCTTCGGGCTGGCTCCAGCGCTCCGGGCGTGGCACACCGATTTGCAGCCGTCGCTCAAGGACGGGGCGCGCGGTGGCACCGCGGATCGAAGCGGACAGCGGATCCGGCGCGCACTCGTGATCGCGGAGATCGCGCTGGCGCTGATGCTGCTCGCCGGCGGAGGATTGCTGATCCGGAGCTTTGCGCGTCTTGCCGGCGTGTCACCGGGGTTCCAGCCCGATCACCTGCTGACCTTCGCCATCGGGCTTCCTCCGGCCAAGTACAAGAATGACACCGTGCAGACGGCGTTCTGGTCGGCGCTGATGCCGCGACTCGAGCAGGTGCCCGGCGTGGTGGCAGCCGCTGGGACGACGGTCGTTCCATTCGGCGGGAACTGGTCGACCGGCAGTTTCAATGTCGAAGGGTATACACCGCCCCAGGGGAGCAACGGACCATGGGGCGACATCCGGACCGTGTCGCCCGACTTCTTCACGGCGATGCGGATCCCGCGGCACGCCGGACGCACGTTTACCGCGCACGACGATGACCATGCTGTCCCCGTCGCCGTGGTCGACGACCAGTTCGTGAAGCGGTTCTATCCCGCTGGCGTCGATCCGATCGGCAAGCGGATCTACTTCGGCAGCAGCACGCCCGATTCGACCACGAAATACATTACCATCGTCGGCGTGGTGGGGCACGCGGCGCACGAAGGGCTCGACGCCGATCTGAGGATTCAGCTGTACCTCAGTCTCCTCCAGCCATCAACGACCGGCGGTGGCGTCGCTCGCCTCGATATCGTGGTCCGCACCGCCGGTGATCCCCTCGCTGCGACCGGTGCCATCCGGGCTGCACTGCGCGACCTCGATCCCGAACTGCCGATGGCGCGTGTCACCACACTGGACGAACTCATGTCGGCTTCGATGGGGCAGCGGCGGCTGTCGACGATTCTCCTCGCCGTCTTCGCCGGGCTGGCGCTCCTGCTGGCCTCGCTCGGCATCTACGGCGTGATGTCGTTCACCGTGGCGCAACGCACCCGCGAGTTCGGCCTGCGCGTTGCCCTCGGCGCTAGCCGTGAGAATGTCATCGGTCTCGTGCTGCATCAGGGGATCGTCCTCGCGGGAGCAGGCACGCTGATCGGGCTTGCCGGCGCGTTTGGACTCACCCGTCTGATCGCGTCGCAACTCTATGGCGTTCGCGCCACCGACCCGGAAACCTTCGCGGCCGTGACCGTTCTGCTCGCCGTCGTCGCACTCGGCGCCACGGTGATCCCGGCCTGGCGAGCGACCCGCATCGATCCGCTGGTGGCGCTGCGGGATGAATGAACGCTGTCCGGATTCGGGACGGCGAATTTCGGCTTCGCACAGAAGCTGGTTGCAGCCGCGCCAGCCTGATGAGCCAAGTCATGATTCGACAAGGAGTTGCCGGAAATGCCGCGCGGCACCCCACTTGCCTTGTTCCGGTATGGGGAATTGCCGTGCTGACCGCTGATCTGAGGAATTCGCGTGGACGTAGCCCGACCGCCCAGGAAAAAGACCGCTCGCAACATCGCCATTGGCGCCGGCGTCGTCGTCCTCGTAGTCATGACGATCATGCTCAGCCGGCTTCAGAAGGCCGCACCGACCGTCGACGGGTCGGTGACGATTCAGGACTCGGTACGGCGTGGTGACATGGTGATCGAAGTGCGCGGGCCGGGCACCCTCGTACCGGAGCAGATCCAGTTTGTCACGGCGCAGTCCAACGCGCGCGTCGATCAGCTGCTGGTGGTGGCCGGTCAGACGGTGACCGCGGGCCAGCCGTTGATCAACATGTCGAGTCCCGACGTCGACATCCAGGCGATGCAGGCCGATCAGGCGATCGCGTCGGCGCAATCCGCGCTGATTCAGCTGCGGACCGACCTGCAGAGCAACCGGCTGACCCAGCAAGGGGTGGTCGCCACAGCGAACACGCAGTACGTGACGGCGAGTCAGGACGCCGAAGCAGCGGATTCACTGGCCAAGGAAAAGCTGATCGCGCAGTTCGACGTCAACACGAAGCACGCGGCGGCCGCCGAAGCAACCTCGCGGCTTCAGATCGAAAAGGACCGCCTCAAGCTGATCGCCGAGAGCGCCGATTCGCAGGTCATCGTGGCGGCGTCGAACATCGCGAGGCTCAAAGCTGTGGCCGACTTCTATCACGAAAAACAGAAGTCGCTGTCGGTGCGTGCTCCCGCAGCCGGCGTGGTGCAAGGGTTGATTTTGCAGCAGGGGGAGTTCGTCACCGATGGGACCACGCTCCTCAAGATCGTGCAGCCCGGCAAGCTCAAGGCGGTGCTGCAGATTCCCGAATCCAACGCCAAGGACGTGGTGATCGGCCAGCTGGCGAGCATCGACACCCGGAGCAACGGCCTCATCCCGGGACATGTGGCGCGCAAGGATCCGTCCGCCGTTGGCGGCACCGTGACCATCGATGTCGCGCTCGATGGGGCGCTTCCGGCCGGTGCCGTTCCCGACCTCAGTGTTGACGGGACGATCCAGATCGCGAAACTGCACAATGTGCTCTACACCGGTCGGCCCGGGTACGGCGCGCCGACGGGGCCGGTTGGCCTGTTCAAGATCGTCGAGAACGGCCATGCCGCCGTCCGGGTGCAGGTCCTGCTCGGCCGGAGTTCGGTGACATCGGTCGAAGTGATGAAGGGGCTCAACGCCGGCGACAAGGTGATTCTCTCGGACATGTCGCAATGGGATGGGGTGGACCGCGTTCGACTCAAGCAATAGGAGCAGACCAATGACCGCCGCAGGCGAACCGCTGATCAGGCTGCAGGGGATCAAGAAGGTGTTCTACACCGACGAAGTCGAGACGCACGCGCTGGCTGATGTGCACCTCGAGATCGGCCAGGGGGAGTATGTCGCCATCGCCGGCCCGTCCGGCTGCGGCAAGACGACCCTCCTCTCGATTCTCGGACTGCTCGACACGCCGAGCGACGGGGGCTATGTCCTCGATGGGCGGCCCGTCGCCGGGCTCGATGCCTCGGAGCGCGCGCGGGTTCGCAACCGGCAGATCGGATTCATCTTCCAGGCATTCAACCTGATCGGCGATCTCACCGTGTACGAGAACGTCGAGCTGCCGCTCACCTATCGCGGCATGAGTTCGAGCGAGCGCAAGGAGCGGGTTCACGCCGCCCTCGAACGCGTCGGAATGGCGCACCGTGTCCGTCACTTTCCCGCGCAGCTCTCCGGCGGTCAGCAGCAGCGCGTCGCCGTGGCGCGTGCCGTGGCCGGCGACCCGGCAATTCTCCTCGCCGACGAACCGACCGGTAACCTCGATTCGGTCAACGGCGAAGCGGTGATGGATCTCCTCCGGGAGCTGCACCGCAACGGGGCGACGATCTGCATGGTGACCCACGATCCGCGCTACGAGGAACACGCCGATCGGTCGATTCACCTCTTCGACGGCCGGGTGGTCGACGAGCAGACGGCCAGGGCAGAGCACATTCCGTGAACTGACGAGAGAAGAGAGAAGAGAGAATAAAGAAGGGGAAAGGGGAAAGGCGCAGCGACGGAAAGGGGAGCAGTCGATGGAGTTCATTCGGCAGGACCTGCGTTTCGCGCTGCGCCAGCTGATCCGGACTCCGGGGTTCGCTCTCCTCACCGTCGTCACGCTGGCGCTCGGCATCGGCGCGACGACGGCGATCTTCGCAGTGTTCAACGCAGCGCTTCTCCGGCCGTTGCCGTATCCCGCCGCCGATCGCCTGGTATCGCTCTGGGCCACGCTTCCCGGGCAGCCGCGTCTTCTCGGTGCAATCCTCGATTTCGACGCCATGCGCGCGCAGGCCCGCACGATTACTGATCTCGGCGTCATCCGCGAGCAGAGCGTCAACATCACCGGAGGCGATACACCGGACCGGATCACCGGGGCATTTGTCACGGCGAATACGCTGCGACTCCTGGGTGTTCGCCCGGAACGCGGCCGGCTGATCTTGTCCGGCGAGAGTGCTTCCGGGTCATCCGGCGCGGTGGCGGTCCTCTCGGATGCGATGTGGCGAACCCGCTTCGGAGGCGCCGACCTGATTGGCCACACCGTGATCCTCGATGGCGCGCCACGGGTGGTGATCGGCATTGCGGCACCCTATCAGAGTCCATGGGGACCGATCGACGCCTGGATTCCCGTGAGTGGTGCACCCGCGGCGGCCACGTGGCTCGACCGCGCCAATCGAAATGTGTGGGCGGTGGCACAGTTGCGTGCCGGCGTTCGCGTCGCGGACGCGCAGCGTGAGTTCTCCACGATTGCCGATCGTCTGGCGATCGCGTATCCGGGAACCAACGCGGGTCTCGGCGTGCGGCTCACGCCGATTCGCGAGGAGATCGTCGGCTCGAGCGCCCCGGTCCTCTGGATGATGCTCGGAAGCATCGCGATTGTCCTGCTGATCGCCTGCGCCAACATTGCCAATCTCCAGCTGGTTCGCGCGGCCAGGCGTGAGCGCGAGATCGCGGTGCGGGCCGCACTTGGCGCCCGGCGCGGGCGGCTCGTCCGCCAGCTCCTGACCGAAAGCCTGGTGCTCGCCGGGCTCGGGGGAATCGTCGGCCTGGTTGCATCGACCTGGCTGACCGGCGCCATCGTCGCCCTCATTCCCGGTGGCGTCCCCGCGATTGGCGCGGTCACGTTCGACGGTCGCGTCTTCGGATTCGCGGCAATCGTCGCAGTGGGCACCGGTCTGCTGTTCGGCGCGTGGCCCGCGCTCCGTAGCACCCGGAGCGACCTGAACCGCGTGCTGACGGTTCGAGGCGCCAGTGGCGGACGCGCGGCGACGCGTAACCTGCTGGTCGGTGCGCAGCTCACGCTCTGCACGGTGCTTCTCCTCGGCGCCGCCACGCTTGCCCGCTCCCTGATCGCTGCTGAGCAGACCACCGTCGGATTCGATCCGCATCACGTGCTCGCCGGCGAGTTCAGGCTGCCGCAGGCGAAGTATCCCACGCCTGACGTCCAGCGCGCGTTCATGGCACGCGCGCTCGATGCCCTTCGCGCGATTCCCGGTGTCGAGTCCGCAGCGCTGGTCCGGTCGGCTCCGCTCACCGGCAACTTCGGGCAGGCGGGATACCGGATTCCCGGCACCGCCCCGACCGCCGTTCCCAGCTCGGCGCTGGAGAACGACATCTCCGACGGCTTTTTTCACACCATGCGAATTCCCCTCCTTGCCGGCCGGGATTTCACCGCCGACGATCGACCCGGATCGCCGCTGGTTGCCATCGTGGATCAGGACTTCGCGAACCACGCGTGGCCGGGCCAGTCGGCGATCGGGAAGCAGATCGTGATCCTTGGTCCACCGGATCAGGTCGTGACGATCGTCGGGCTGGTCGGCTCGATCAAGCAGCGTGGCATCGGCGATCTGCCGATGCCCGAGCTGTATCAACCGCTGCGGCAGGCGACGGGTCCGTTTGTCAGCTTCGTGATTCGTGGCGCCGGCGATCCCACTCGTCGCGCACCGGCGGTGCGATCGGCGATCTGGTCGCTCGACCGCGATCAACCGGTGTGGGGCATCCGGTCGATCGATTCATTCGTCGATTCCAACATGGCGGCGCCACGATTCGCTTTCGCGGTCGGGGGACTCTTCGCGATGTTCGCGGCGATCCTTGCGCTGATCGGAGTGTACGGCGTGATGAGCTACGCGCTCACTCTCCGGACCCGGGAACTCGGGATCCGCGCCGCTCTCGGCGCGCAGGGGCTGCAGCTCGTGCGCCTGGTCCTCGGCGAAGGAGCGGTGATCGTCGTGACCGCGGTGCTCCTCGGCGTGGCGGGAGCGCTCGGGGCCAGCCAGCTCTTCAGGTCGCTCGTCGCGGGGGCGGGTCAACTCGATCTGATGACGATCGTCGGCGTGTCGGCGGGACTCATCGCCGTCGCGCTCGGGACGGCGTGGATCCCCGTCCGGCGCGCGGCACGCGTCGACCCGATCATCGCAATGCGGGCCGAATAGCAGGGATGACGATGCGCGCCTTTGTCGCCGACTGCGCTACGCCACACGGGGACCGCTCAGGTCGCCGCTCTTGCCCTCGCCGCGTATCTTCCGGCGCGCCGAGCGGCGCGCATCGATCCGATGATCGCGTTACGCGCGGAATGACCTTGAGAGGGCGGACGAGCCGATGATTTCGTTGCACGACGTTGAAAAGAGCTATCCCCTCGCCGGCGGCCGGAGTTACGTCCTTCGGCGGATTACGCTGGACATCAAGCAGGGCGAGTTCGTCACGATCATGGGGCCGTCCGGGGCGGGGAAGTCGACGCTTCTCGCCGTGCTCGGCATGCTCGACGGCCAGTGGACCGGTGAATACACCCTGCACGAACACGCCGTCCATCGGCTCGACGCCAAGAAGCGCGTTGCGCTGCACAAGCAATACGTCGGCTTCGTCTTCCAGCAGTATCATCTCCTTGACGACCTCACCGTGGCGGAGAATCTCGACATTCCGCTTTCCTATCGCGACATCCGCAAGGCGGAGCGCCAGGCGGTGGTGGCCGACACGCTCGATCGCTTCGGGATCGTGGCCAAGAAAGACCTCTATCCGACGCAGCTCTCCGGAGGGCAGCAGCAACTCGTCGCGGTGGCGCGCGCGGTGATCCACAAGCCGTCGCTCCTCCTCGCCGACGAGCCGACCGGCAACCTCCACTCGGCGCAGGGGCGCGAGATCATGGAGTTGTTCACGGCGCTCAACAAGGGCGGGACGACGATCATTCAGGTGACCCATTCGGAGACCAACGCGACGTACGGCAACCGGATCATCAATCTCAAGGATGGCTGGGTCGTATGATCGGCACCGCGGGGCGTGTGTAGATGAACGCCGCCTCGCGACTCCGCGTCGCCGTGCGCGCCCTGCGACGCAGCCCGGTCTACGCCATCACGGCGGTGCTGACGCTGGCCCTCGGCATCGCGCTCGTCACCGCGGCGTTCTCGCTCATCGATGCGGTACTGCTCCAGCCACTTCCCTTTGCGAACGCCGATCGCGTCGTCGAACTCGGACAGCAGGACGCCCAGGCGCGCACCACCGGCGTCTCGTATCCCAACTTTCTCGATTGGGCGCAGCAGGATCGTGGCGGAGCGATTCTGGATTTCGGATACGCGCGGGGTCGCGGGTCGACGATCCGGGTGAAGGGCGAAGCACACCCGGTTCTCGGGTCGGCGGTGAGCGACGAATTCTTCCGCGTGCTGCGGCCGAAGCTTCTTGCGGGACGCTTCTTCACGCCCGATGAGGCGCACCGGGGCGTACGCGACGTGGTGCTCTCCTACCGCCTCTGGCACGACCAGCTCGGCGCCGATCCGCGGGTGCTGGGAAGTATCGTGACGCTCGGGGAGGGCGACTTTCTCGTCACCGGAATTCTGGCGGCCGGTCCGGCCTATCCCGACTGGGGCGGCGACGGCTTCTTCATTCCGATCCCGACCGTGGCCGCGACCGACAGGGTCCTGACGGCGCGGGACTTCCACGCCGATTCGCGCGCCATCGCCCGACTCGCACCCGGCGCCACTGCCGAGCGCGCCACGATCGAACTCGGCGCGATCGCCAAGCGCCTGGCGGCGGCCTATCCCGCGGAAGATGGTCCGTGGACTGCGGTGGGGATGGCGACGCTGCGCGACCGGTTGATCGGCGGCGCACAATCGCGGCTCCTGATTCTCGCCACGGCGATGATGCTCGTCCTCCTGATTGCGTGGGTCAATCTCACCAACCTCGCGCTGGTGCGGGGCAGCGGGCGAGTCCGCGAGATGGCGATCCGCACCTCCCTCGGTGCGTCCCGGTCGCAGATCGTCGGCGACCTGCTGATCGAGCAGCTGATTCTCGCCGGTGCGGCGGCAGTGGCTGGCGCGCTCGCCGCGACATGGGTTGTCGGACTGATGCGCGGATTCGCCGCCGGTGCGCCGGGATCGGAGGGGGTGCACATCGACGTCCGTGCGATGCTCTTTGCGGCCGGCATGGCGATCGTGTCGGCGCTGGTGATCGGGGCACTCCCGGCGATGCGTGCCGCGCGGATTCCGCTCACCGAACCGCTCAAGGAAGGAGGCGGGACCGGATTCAGCGCGCGACAGCAGCGGATCCGCAGCCTTCTCGTCGCGGGGGAGATCGCGCTCGCCTCGATGCTGGTGATCAGCGCCGGCCTGCTGGTGAAGAGCTTCTGGGCGCTGAGCCACGTCGATCCCGGTTTCAACACCCACGGGCTCGTCGCCATCGACTTCTCGCCGCCGGGACCGCGGTACGCCGAGCCGGTGCAGGCCGGGGCGTTCTATACCGCAATGCTCGCGGCGGTGCACGCCGTCCCCGGCGTCGAGCGTGCGGCGCTGACGAATCACATGCCGCTCAATGGTGCGGCGCTTCCCACCAGTGTTGTGATCCCGGGTCGGGTCGCCGACAGCAGCCGCGATCCGCAGGTCCTCTTTCGCACGTTGTCGCCCGAGTACACCGGGACTCTCGAAATTCCCGTCGTCCGCGGCCGCAACTTCGACGCGGCCGATCTCGGTGGCGGGAACGCCGTGCTCATCAACCAGACCTTCGCCAGGACCTTCTTCCCCGGCGTCGATCCACTCGGCCGAAGCGTGATGCTGCGCAAGTCGGCGCAGGGATACCCGGACTACGGCGAGCCGCTCCCCGGGGTGATCGTCGGTGTGATCGGTGATGTGCATCACTTCGGCGTGCAGTCGCCGCCAGTTCCCGAGATCTACATCCCCTATACCCGGAATCCCTGGGCGCACATGGTCGTCGTGGCGCGCACGGACGGAAGCCCCGCCGCGCTGATTCCGGGAATCCGTCGCGCGATGCTCGCGGTCGACCCCGCGATAATGGTTTCCGGCGGCGTGTTCGGCGGCTTCGCCGTGATCGACGACATCCGCGACGGCGACGTCTCCGGTCAGCGGTTCAACATGCTCCTCCTCGGTGGGTTCGCGTTCTGTGCGTTGCTGCTCTCCGCCGTGGGGATCTATGGACTGGTCGCCTATGCCGTGGCGCAACGCACCCGCGAGCTCGGCATCCGCATGGCACTTGGTGCTTGCGCCCGCGACGTGGTGCAGCTGATTCTGGGGAACGGCGGTCGATTGATTGCGGGCGGCATTGTCGCCGGGCTCGCTGGCGCGGTCGCACTGACACGGTTGATCGCCAGCATGCTCTTCGGAGTGAGCGCCACCGACCTGGCCACATTCGGGATCACCACGGTGATCCTGGCTGCGGTCGCACTGGTGGCGTGCTACGTCCCGGCGCGGCGCGCCAGTCGCATCGATCCGGTGGTCGCACTGCGGGAATGAGGCCGGTGGACACCACACTGTCCGCTTCTGGCACTGTCATTCGCGTCTTCGCACACAGCGGTCTGGTCGCCTTCCCGGGATAATTCGCAAAGCCCGTCGCCTCAATGACTTGCGGATCGATCGCAAGGCACATCGCTTGCGTTACCGAGTGGGTGTCTCGTGGCATCTACCTGTCGAGGTCACCATGCCAGGCTCGCTGATTCAGGACCTCCGCTACGCCGTCCGCGGACTGCGCGGAAACCCGGTCTTCACGCTGATTGCTGTCGCCACGTTGGCGCTTGGCATCGGCGCGACCAGCACGCTGTTTACGGTGGTCGATGCCGTCCTGCTGCGGCCGCTCCCCTTTCCGGCGCCGGAGCGGCTGGTGTCGCTCTCGGAATATTCCCATGACCGCGATCAGGGGGTCGCAGCCGACGCGAACATCATCGCGTGGCGCCACGCGCATACCCTCGACGAGCTGGCCACGTACACCCGCAGCTCCACCGTCCTCACCGGTCACGGTGTTCCGGTGCAATTGAATGGCGCCAGCGTCACACCGAACTACTTCGGCGTGCTCGGCGTGCAGCCGATCGCCGGGCGAGTCCTGCTGGCGAGTGACACCGCAGCGGGCGCGGCCGATGTAGTGGTGATCAGCCGGACGCTCTGGCGCGATCGGTTCGGCGGCGATCGCGCCGTGGTGGGCCGCAGCATCGACCTCGACGGCAAGCCGACGGTGGTGGTCGGCGTGCTGAACGATCTCGATGACATCTCGACTGCGGCCTTCTGGCAGCCGTTACAGGTACAGCCGTCCACGAACGGTTCGATGTTCTTCTACGGCGCACTGGCACGCCTCAAGCCCGACGTGACGATCGACGCGGCTCGTCGCGAACTGACGGCGCTGGTGCGCCAGGCCGATGCAGCGCGCCCGGCATCGCAACGCGGTTCCGGCGTGATGGTGATGACGCTGCACGACCGCGTCTTCGGCTCGGTGCGCAAGGCGTTGATCCTGCTGTTCGGCGCTGGATGCTTCCTGTTGTTGATCGCCTGTGCCAACGTGGCCAACCTCCTCCTCACCCGCAGCGCGACGCGGCGTCGTGAAGTCGCCGTACGGATCGCTCTCGGCGCCGGGCGCATCCGCCTTGCGCGCCAGATCGTGGCGGAGAGCGTGGTGCTGTCGCTGCTGGGCGCGGGCATCGGGATGCTGATCCCGGTTTGGGCCGTGGGCGCATTCGTGCGACTCAGCCCCGACAGCATCGGTCGTCTCGCGCACGCGCAAGTGGACGGACGGGTCCTTGCGTTCGCCGCGATCGTCGGTGTGGCCACCGGGTTGGTCTTCGGTGCCATCCCTGCGTGGATCGCGACACGCCCGGAAGCGCTCGACGCGCTCAAGGAAGCGTCCGCGCGCACGACCGGGAGCGCCGGCCAGCAACAATTCAGGCGCGTCCTGGTTGCCACGGAGCTCGCGACGGCCCTGGTGCTGCTCACCGGTGCCGGGCTGCTGACGCGCAGCTTTCTCAACGTCCTTGCGGTTGATCCAGGTTATCGTCCCGATCATCTGCTGGGCGCGAGCATTCGCCTGCCGCGGGAACGTTATCCGGCCGAGAGTGCACAGGAGGCTTTCTTCCGGACCTTGCTGGAGAAGGTGCGGGCCATTCCCGGCGTTCGCGCGGCCGAGTTGACGGACGCCTACCCGTCGGCCGGATTCTCGATGAGCACGACGCTCGCGGCATTGTCGCACGCTACCGACTCGACACCGGTGGCGATCAGCAACGTGGGCCGCGAATATCCGCGAACCATCGGCCTCGGCCTGGTGGCTGGGCGATCGTTCGACTCGAGCGATGCCGCGTCGTCAGGCGGGACCGTGCTGCTGAGCGCCGGTGCGGCGCGCGCGCTCTTTCCTCACCAGGACCCGGTGGGGCAACTGCTTCCGGCGTCGTCGGTGCTGGGCGGTCCGCTTCGCGTGGTGGGTGTCGTCAAGAATGTGGCGCAACTGGGACTCGACGTTCCTCCCATGGCGCACGTCTATGTGCTGGATCAGAGCGGAGATCAGTCCGTCATCGTGCTGCGCGCCGACGGCGATGTTGCCCGGATCGAGCCCGCTGTCCGGCGCGCCGTCGCCTCGATCGATCCCTCCCAGCCGGTCGCATCGTTCGTCAAGGTCGATGATGCACTGGCGCACCTGCTCGCGCCGCGACGACTCAACTTTCTGCTGCTCGACGTGTTCGCCGGTCTGGCACTGCTGCTGGCCGCGGTTGGTGTCTACGGCGTGATGGGGATGCAGGTCGCCCAACGGACCCGCGAGATGGGCATTCGCGTGGCACTCGGTGCCAGCGCCCGATCGGTTCGCGGACTGGTGTTCCGCCAGGGGATGACGATGGTTGTCGCCGGGTGCGCCGCGGGACTGGCGGGCTCGCTGCTGCTGTCGCGGCTGCTGGCGGGACTGCTCTACGGTGTTGGCGTGCGTGACGCCGGGACGTTCGTCGCCGCCCCACTCCTCCTGTGCTGCGTCGCCGCCCTGGCCTGCTACCTCCCCGCCCGGCGCGCGACGACGGTCGATCCGATGATTGCCCTTCGCAATGAGTGAGGAAGGCATGGTACTCACAACTGACCGGAATCTCCCATGATCGACACCCTCGTGCGCGACCTCCGCTATGCCATCCGTTCGCTGCGGCGCCGGCCGCTCTTCACCGCGGTTGCGGTGATCACGCTCGGACTCGGTGTCGGCGCCAATACCGCGATCTTCAGCGTGGTCAACGGCGTGATGCTGCGCCCGCTGGCGTACGACCATCCCGAGCAGCTGGTGCAGATCGTTGGCGCGGGGACGGGCCCGGACCAGCAAAGCCAGTTCTCGTTTCCGGATTTCCGTGACCTTCGCTCCGAATCGCACGGTCTCTCATCGGTCGCGGCGTTCCGGTACTGGCTCTTCAACCTGAGCGGCAGCGATCACCCCGAGAGCATGCTCGGCGTCTACATCGGCGACTCGCTCTTTCGGGTATTGCGGGTGCACCCGGCGCTCGGCCGCGGATTCGCCCCGGGTGTGGAAGGGCGCCAGTATCCGGCCGAAGCGGTGATCAGCGATGGTCTCTGGCGGCGCCGCTTCGGCGCTGATCCTCACCTTCCCGGCCGGACCATCCGTCTCGACGGGAAGCCGGTGGTGGTGGTCGGGATCCTGCCGCGCGCCTTCCAGTTTCCCGACCTGATCGGGAGCAACGTTCCGCTGCCGTCGCGAAGTCCGGACATCTTCATGCCGATTGGTCCGGAGCCGATCAATGACATGACTGAACGCAGCGACGACAATTACTCGGTGATCGGTCGCCTCGCGAACGGCGCCGCGCTCGCCGGCGTGAACGCCGACGAAGCGCGCATCGCGGCAACGCTGGCGAAGGCATATCCCGACAACGACAAGCATCTGGTGCTCCGGGCGGCACCCCTGCAGGAAGAAATTACCGGCGAGGCGCGCCGCCCGTTGCTGATCCTCTTCGGTGCCGTCGGACTGGTGCTGCTGATCGCCTGCGCCAACGTTGGTGGCCTGCTCCTGGCACGCGCCGTCGAGCGCGAGCGCGAGATCAGCATCCGGACGGCCCTTGGCGCGTCCCCGGGGCGACTGCGCCGCCAGTTGCTGACGGAGAGTCTGCTGCTCGGGTTGCTCGGCGGCACGCTGGGCGTCATCCTCGCGTCGTGGGGTGTGGCGCTGCTGCGCGCCAGTGCCCCCAACAACATCCCGCGCATCGACCAGGTGACAATCGACGCGCGAGTACTCGCCTTCGCGCTGATTGGTTCGCTCGTCACCGCGCTCATCTTCGGGTTGGCGCCGGTTCTCCAGCAGCGTGGCTCGCATCTGGCGCTGGCGCTTCGCGAACGGGAGCAGCGCGGCAGCAGCGCATCCCGGCGCGCGCGAGGTGCCCTGGTGGTGATCGAGGTGGCGCTCGCCGTTGTGCTCCTGACCGGCGCGGGGTTGCTGCTCCGCTCCTTTGCATCGCTCGGTCGCGTCTCGCTCGGATTCGACGGCACCAACGTCATGACGATGTTCACCCTCCTTCCGCCGCGGTACAATGACAGCCTGACCGGGGTGTTCGAGCGGCGGATCGTCGATGATCTCAACCAGCTTCCGGGCGTCGTCTCTGCGGCGGCGATCAACACGCTGCCGCTGACGAACCTCGGCGACAACACCTCCGCCGAGGCGGCCGATCACCCGATACCGGCGGCGGATCGACCGATGGTCGACTATCGTGTCATCGCGGGACCATACTTTCACACCATGCGGATGCCGATTGTCGCGGGACGCGATTTCGCGACCTCGGACACGCACGACGCGCCTCCGGTGGCGATCATCAATCAGGCCGCGGCGAGACGCTTCTTTCCCGGTGTCGATCCCGTGGGACGGAAGATCCGGCTGATGAACGGCGACACCACGTCGAAGATGGTGGTCGGCGTTGTCGCTGATGTGCACACTGAATCACTCGAGGCGCCGGCGAAGCCCGAAGTGAGCGCGCCTTCGACCCAGATGTCCGATCCGGTGATTTCGCTGGCGATTCGCACCCGTGGCGATCCGCATCTCGTCCTTCCCGCTATCCGGCGGTCCCTCGCGGCCGCTGATCCCGACCGGGCCTTCTACGCGGAACGGACCATCGACGACCTGCTCGGCGCGTCGCTGGCTACACGGAAGTTCAACCTGGCATTGCTGGGTGGTTTCGCGGCGCTGGCACTCATTCTCGCCAGTGTCGGACTCTATGGCGTGATCGCCTTCTCTGTCTCGCAGCGGACCCGCGAGATCGGGATTCGCACTGCACTCGGCGCCGCGCGTGGCAGCATCACCGGACTGGTTCTGGGTGAGGGCGCGCGGCTCGGCGGCGCCGGCCTGGTCCTCGGGATCCTGGGGTCGGTGGCAGCCACCCGCGCCATGCGTGGCATGCTCTTTCACGTCACGCCGACCGATCCGCTCACGCTCGTTGCGGTGGCGTGCTTCCTTGCCATGATCGTCGGAATCGCCTGCTACCTCCCGGCGCGTCGCGCGGCCCGGATCGATCCCATCGACGCGCTGCGCGGCGATTGATCCGGCCGAGGACGGGGCTCGGTCGCCTTATCTTCTCCCCATGACTCCGTCCGTCCGCATCCTCGTGGCCGATGACGACCGCGACGTCCTCGAAGCGCTCAAGCTCCTGTTGCGGAGCGAAGGCTTCGCCGTCGACACGGCGATGTCTCCGGCCGGCGTCCTCAGCGCGGCCGGGAGTCACGATTTCGATGCCGTGCTGATGGACATGAACTACACCCGGGACACGACCAGCGGCACCGAGGGGATCGATCTCCTGCAGCGGCTGCAGCAGATCGACGGCACGCTGCCGGTGATCGTGATGACAGCGTGGGGGAGCATCGAAGGGGCGGTGGCGGCACTCCATCGCGGTGCCCGCGATTACATCGAAAAGCCGTTCGACAACAACCGCGTCCTGCACACGCTGCGGACCCAGATCGAGCTGGGGCGCGCGATCCGCCGCGGCCAGCGACTCGAGAGCGAGAACCTCGCCCTGCGCCCGTCCGGTGCTCCGGCGTTGATCGCCGAGTCGGCGGCGATGCAGCCAGTCCTCCGCCTGATGGAACGGATCGGACCATCCGATGCGAACGCGCTGATTACCGGTGAGCACGGAACGGGGAAGGAAGTCGTGGCGGGGTGGCTGCATGCAGCGTCGTCGCGCGCGGCGCGCCCGATGGTCACGGTGAATCTTGGCGGCCTCGCCGAAGGTGTCTTCGAAAGCGAACTCTTCGGCCACACCAAGGGCGCATTCACCGACGCGAAAACCGACCGCGTCGGCCGCTTCGAGCTCGCCGACGGGAGCACCCTCTTTCTCGACGAGATCGCGAATCTGTCGCTGCCGCAGCAGGCCAAGCTGCTGCGCGTCCTGCAGACCGGCGAATTCGAGCGCGTCGGTGCCTCGCGCACCCGCAAGGTCGACGTGCGCATTCTTGCAGCGACCAATGTCGATCTTCGCGCCGAAGTGGCCGCGGGACGATTTCGCGAAGATCTCTTCTTCCGCCTCAACACCGTCGAGATCGACCTGCCGCCTTTGCGCGACCGTCGCGAGGATATTCCGATCCTCGCGCAGCATTTTCTGCAGCAGTTTGCCGCGCGGTATCGTCGGCCGGTCACGGGATTCGCGCCCGACGGGATGCGGTCGCTTCTTGAGTACCGCTGGCCCGGGAATGTGCGCGAGCTGGCGCACGCCGTGGAGCGTGCCACCCTGCTGGCGCATGACGACATGGTTCACGCGGCCGACCTCTCCCTGGCCCCGGTTGCGGGCGCCGCGCCGGCAATCGATCAGATGAGTCTCGAGGATGTCGAGCGCCTGCTGATCACCAAGGCGCTGGAGCGCTACGCCGGCAACGTGTCGCTTGCCGCCCAGGCTCTGGGCCTTTCCCGCAGCGCACTCTACCGGAGACTGCAACGGTACGGCCTCTAGCTTCCGGCGTCGTACCTTTCTCCCATGCCTTCGTCTCATGAGCGCCAGGTCACGCTGCTCGCCTTTGCGGCCGGTGTGCCGTCGCTGGCCGTCGCCATGGTGCTGTTGTGGACCGGTGATTTTGCCGCGCGTACCCAGTGGACGGTGACGCTCGTCCTGGTGCTCTGCCTGCTCGGGTTCGCGATCGCATTGCGGGAACGGGTGATCCGTCCGCTGCAGACCCTCTCCAACATGCTCGCTGCGATCCGCGAACAGGACTACTCGCTGCGGGCTCGCCGCTCATCGCCCGAAGACGCCCTCGGCCTCGCCATGCTGGAGCTCAACACCCTCATGAACGAGTTGCGCGAGCGGCGTCTCGGCGCGCTCGAGGCGACTGCACTTCTTCGCCGCGTCATGGCGGAGATCGACGTCGCCGTCATGGCGTTTGACGATCTCGGTGCGCTCCGGCTGGTCAACCCCGGTGGCGAGCGACTCCTCGGCCAGCCGGCCGAGCGTCTTCTCGGCCGTCGCGCCGGTGATCTCGGCCTCGCCCCGTGTCTCGACGGCGAGGCGCCCCGCCTGGTCGAACTCGACCTGGCCGGCGAGCATGGCCGCTGGGAAATGCGGCGCGGCACTTTCAGGCAGGGTGGACGTCCGCACCAGTTCATCCTCCTCGCCGACGTGAGCCGGGCGTTGCGCGAAGAGGAGCGCCTCGCATGGCAACGCCTCATCCGCGTGCTGGGTCATGAGATCAACAATTCGCTGACGCCGATCCGGTCGATTGCCGATCGCCTCCGCGATCTCCTCGGCCGCTCTCCTCCCGACGACGCCCTGCAGTCCGACCTCGGCCATGGACTCGGCGTCATCGCGTCGCGATCCGAGGGACTCTCCCGGTTCCTTGCGTCGTATACCCGGCTGGCCCGCCTTCCGCCGCCGCGCTTCAGTCCCGTCGATGTTGCGGCCTGGGTCCAGCGCACCGTGCGGCTCGAGACGCGGATGGATGTGACGGTGATCGCCGGTCCGGATGTCACCCTCGAAGCCGATGGCGATCAGCTCGATCAACTGCTCATCAACCTGATCGCGAACGCCGTCGATGCGGCACTGGTGACGCACGGCGGAGTACGCGTGCGGTGGCGCCACACCGGGCAGCTCTTTGAGCTGGCGGTCGAGGACGACGGACCAGGCCTTCCCGAGTCAGCCAATCTTTTCGTACCGTTTTTTACCACCAAGCCGGGTGGAACGGGAATCGGGCTGGTGCTGTCACGGCAGATCGCCGAGGGCCACGGCGGTCGCCTGGTCCTGGCCAATCGTCCCGACAGTCGCGGGTGCACGGCGACGTTGCTGATCGAAGGCCGGGCCACCTCCTAGACCGGGAATCTCCTGGGACGCGGCCCGTCCCGATTCACCTTTCGGCGGATTCTGGGTACTTCTCTCTATCATGCGCGTCCTCATCGTGGAAGACGATCCCGCGCTCGCCGACCTCCTGCGGCGGACATTGCGCGAAGCGGCGATGGCGGCCGACATCGCCCCCAACGGCGGCGAAGGCCTCACCGCGCTCGCCGTCAACGAGTACGATCTTGCCGTGCTCGACGTGTCGCTCCCCGACATCGATGGATTCGAAGTATGCCGCCGGCACCGCGAGCGCGGCGGACGGACACCGATCCTGATGCTGACTGCCCGCGCCGGCCTCGACGACCGGATTCACGGTCTCGATGCCGGCGCCGATGATTACCTTTCCAAACCGTTCGCCATCGAGGAATTGCTGGCACGACTGCGCGCCCTCGCCCGCCGGCCCGTGGCCGCGCTCGACGTGGTGCTCTCCTTCGCCGACCTCGAACTCGATACTCGCTCGCTGACTGCGCGCCGGGGCGGTGCCAGCATCCGGCTCACGGCGCGCGAATACGCCCTGCTGGAGTATCTCATGCGCAACCCCGAGCGGGTCGTCAGCCGGACCCAGATTCTCGAACACGTGTGGGACGACAACTTCGATCCGGTCGGGAATGCCGTCGACGTGCTGGTCGGCCGACTCCGGCGCCGGATCCACTCCGATGGTCAGGAGCCGCTGATCCACACCATCCGGTCGCGCGGCTACATCCTCTCCCTCGCCGAACCCGCCGATGGCGCTTAGCCGCCTGCGACTGCGGCTGGCCCGCGGATTTGCGGTGGCACTCTTCGTCGGTTTCGTGGCGCTTGACGGCGCCAGCTACTGGTACGTCACCATTACCAACGGGCACGACTTCAACGAGCGGCTGAAGGATGCCGCCGCGAGCTTTCATCACGCCATTCGCCGGCAGGGAACCGGGATCACCATCGACACCAACGTCTTCGCCGGGGTGCAGCAGGCGATGGTCGATTTCTCGCCGTCGACCGTGGCATTCGTCGTCTATGACTCCACCGGTCACCGTATCGCGACCGGAGGCGACGCCGGAATGACCCGGTTGATCCCGGCGCTTCCGTCGCTTCCCGATGTCGACGACATCGATCGGATTCCGCTCCCCAACGGCCTCCATCTTCGCTACACCACCGACACCGTGCTGGGGACCTTCGTTGTCGCCGCGGCCACGACGCAGCGACTCCGGCGCAACCAGACCCGGTTTGTCTCGCGGATGCTGCTGATGGCGCCGCTCGCGCTGGTGCTGGCGCTGGTGATCGGGTATCTGATGTCGCGATACGCCCTCGCGCCGATCGACGCGCTGGGCCGATCGACCGCGGCGATTTCGCCGGGCGCGCTCGCCGGCCGCCTCCCCGTCAATTCGCCTCCCGACGAACTCGATCGACTTGCCATCCGCTTCAACGATCTCCTCGACCGGATCCAGGCACTGCAGGAACGCTCCCACCGATTCGTGCGCGAAGTCGCCCATCAGATCCGCACACCACTCACCCTGGTGCTTGGCGAAGCCGATCTCGGCCTCGAGCGGGAACGGAGCGCGGAAGAGTACGCCCGCGCGCTACGCCGGGTGCACGCTGCGGCAGGGCAGATGACCCATCGCGTCCAGGACCTGCTCCTCCTCGCCCGGATGGAGGCCGGCGAACGGCCGCCGTTGCGCGATACCGTCGAACTCGACGCGCTCGCGCTCGAGGCAACTGATCTCTTTCGCGCCCGGGCGCGTTCGCTTGGCCAGCATCTGCAGCTCGACGAGATCGTTCCCTGCGAGCTCACCGGCGATGCCGCGTTGCTGCGCGAAGGCCTCCTCGAACTGCTGGAGAACGCCTGCCGCCATGGTGAACCGGGACCGCCGGTGGCCGTTGGCGTGCGCGAAGAAAACGGCAACATCCTCCTCGAGGTGCGCAACACCGGCGAGCCGATCGCCACCGATTCGCTTCGAACCGCGACGCGCGACGATGATGACGGGCGCACCGGCGGACTCGGTCTGTCGATCATGCGGTGGATCGCGCGGGTGCACGCCGGCGACCTGGTGATCACGCGCCGTGGCCGCGAGAACATCGTGGCATTGCGCCTCCCCGCCACCCCGGTGCAATCACCGGCGCGGTCGGCCAGCTGACGACGGCGGCACAGTCGATCACCGTGCTGGTGATCGACGATGAATCGGCGATTCGTCGCGTCGTGCGCAACGCCTTTCCCGCGCCCGCGCGCGTGGTGGAGGCGGCCAGTGGGTCGGCAGGGATCGATGCCGCGGCAGCCGAGCGTCCCGACCTGATCATCCTCGATCTCGGGCTCCCCGACATGCCGGGAATCGACGTCTGCCAGGAGATTCGTCGCTGGTCGGCCGTGCCACTGCTGGTCCTGTCGGCCCGTCACGCCGATCACGAAAAGGTCCGACTCCTCGACGCCGGCGCGGACGACTATCTCACCAAGCCGTTCAGCACCTCCGAGCTTCAGGCCCGGGCCCGGGCACTCCTTCGTCGCGCGGCGACGTCGGCCACGTCCGACGGCGACCCGATCGTGATCGGTGACCTGGTCCTCGATCTCGCCAATCGGTCGCTGACTCGCGGCGCCGAGGTGCTGCATCTCACGCCGATCGAGTGGGATCTCTTCACCGTCCTGATGCGCAATGCGGGCCGGACGCTCACCCACCAGTATCTCTTCGGCGAAGTGTGGCGCGGTCGTCAGTTCGGCGATGCGCAGCAATACCTTCGCGTGTACGTCGCCCATCTGCGCCGCAAGATCGAGGTCGACTCGATTCGTCCCCGCTACATCATCACCGAGCCCGGCGTCGGCTACCGGTTTGCCACGGCCGCCGAGGTGTCGGGCGCGGCATCGGTGTGACGCGCCACCGCTGGTTCCCCTGGCTGATCTGGGGGCTCGCCCTCGCTGCCGCGACGATTGCGATGCTCGGATTCCGCGCGCGGCTCGACAAGGCGCACGTCACCCTCAT